>JBEDDI010000039.1:0-4603 GCA_041176265.1 Actinomycetota bacterium | reverse complement strand
ACCCCAAGCGAGCTGCCGAGATGGCGATTGGTGGCGCGTTCGGTTCGGCCGGCCAGCTCTGCGTTTCGATTGAGCGGGTATACGTTCACGATTCGATCTACGACGCCTTCGTGAGCGAACTTGCGGAACGAACCGAGGGACTGAGCATCGGGCGCAGCGGCGAGTTCGATTACGACCTGGGCAGCCTGACCGGCCCAAACCAGCTCGAGCGCGTAAGAGGGCTGATCGAAGACGCGGTGACCAAGGGGGCATCGATCGCCGCCGGTGGCCGCGCCCTGCCCGAGGCCGGACCAAACTGCTATGCCCCAACCGTGCTTACCGACGTGCCGAGCGATGCCAAATTGTTCCGCGGTGAGGTCTTCGGGCCGGTTTTGGCCGTGAGTTCGTTCGGCGAACTGGACTGGGCAATCGACCAGGCCAACGACACCGAGTACGGACTCAACGCCTCGGTGGTCGGACCACAGGCGGCCGCGATCGAGGTTGCCAAGCGCCTGAACGCCGGCAACGTCAACGTGAACGAGGGCTATCGTGCTTCCTTTGCCTCGATGGAATCGCCGATGGGCGGCATGAAGCTGAGCGGCCTGGGTCGCCGAAATGGCCCAGCGGGTCTGTTGAAGTACACGAACGCCAAGAGCATCGGCGTAGCTCGCGATGGAATGCTGGCCAAGTTCTTGCGCTTGCCGAACCGGGCTTCCGAGTGGAAGCGCATGGCTCCGCTGTTCGGCGTGATCCTGAGGTGGATGCGCCGCTTCTAGCAGTGGCGCCTCGACGAAGGCTTTAAGTGGCTTCGTTATCGAACGGAGCGGTCTCGCCCTTTGCGAGGGCCTCGACCTTGCGAACAGGACGCCCACTGGCGGCACCCGAGTTTGCCGCGATTACGGCGTCGTACGGGTCTTCCTCGACTAGGGCCTCGCGAATGATTCGACGCGGGTCGTACTGGCGCGGGTCGAGCTTCTTCCAATCGAGTTCCTCGCCGACCTCGGCGCTCAACTGGTCCTTGGCTCCATCAGCGAATCGCTTGAGGCTCTTGATCATTTTGGCCAGCTGCTGCGCGTAATAGGGCAAGCGTTCCGGGCCAAGCACGAGCGCGGCGAGGACCCCGAGGATCAACAATTTTTCGCCGCTAATGCCAAACATGCTTCAAGGTTACCGCTTGTCTGCGGGGCAAACGGGGGCACCCGATTTATGCTTTTGGGCAGGAGGCGACGATGGTAGACAAGATCAGCAGCTGGAAGTTCGCAGAGGACTTCATCGCAGAACCACAGGTTATGCGCGACGCGCGTGGTCGTGCCGAGGAATTCGGCGTTGAGTGCATCACGCCAGCCGTTGGCGCACACCTAGCCCTAGTTGCTTCGGCGATCAACGCCAAGGCAATCGTCGAAGCCGGCACCGGCACCGGCGTATCTGGTCTGTGGCTGCTCTCGGCAGCGCCAAACGCGGTGCTAGCGACAATCGACAGCGAGAGCGAATACCAGGCAGCAGCAAAGTTTGCATTCGCCGAGGCGGGCATCCCCGCCAACCGCACCCGCGTAATCAGCGGCCGCGCAGCCGACGTGATGTCGAACATGGCCGACGCCGCATACGACATGGTTTTTCTGGATGCCGACCGCGAGACGCTCGAGGAGCAGCTGCACGAGGCATCGCGTCTGGTTCGCCCGGGCGGCGTAATCGCGATTGCTCACGCGCTTTGGCGCGACCGTGTTCCTGACCCAGCGATGCGCGACGACGCCACCGCGATTTACCGCGACGTGCTTCGCTTCTTCGACAACAACGCCGACTTCGTCACCGCACTGTCGCCAGCCGGCGATGGCCTGCTGATGGCAAGCAAGCTCGTCTAGCCAAGCGACTCGAACCGCCGCTCGGTATTTTCGGGCAAAACAAAAGGCCGGTCATCACTGACCGGCCCCAAGTTTTTAACGCCTTACTTCTTTACGACGCCCTCGAGCACCTCGTAAAGGTTCTTGGCTTCGTCGTCGTTAACTGACACGACAAGACGACCCCCACCCTCAAGAGGAACACGCAGGACGATAAGGCCACGAGGCTCGCGTTCGGCTTCCATTGGTCCGTCACCGGTGCGAGGCTTCATTGCTGCCATTGTTACTCCTACTGCGTTGGCGCCATCGCCAAACAAAGGTTAATTAAAACACGAGAAAAACGTTCTAAAAAACCAGATTTCGCAACAGCAGGTAACGACTGGGTAACGGCCCGTCGAACTGTTGCTGCTGGTCTAGGGTGGCGAGTAATCGGGTGGCGAGTAGCGCCAGCACGTAAGCAGCCACCCGAGCTGCAGAATCATTGCGATCGCGATCAGCGCGTACCTTGCCGCCGGCCGCGCGTTAGCGGTCTTTGCGCCGAGCGCGACCAACAGACCAAAGGCTGGCAGCAGGATTCGAATTGTGCTCGACTGTGGAAAGAACACCAGGGCCAGATAGAGCAGGTATGCGCCGCTGAATGCGCGCAGTTCGATCGAGAGCGAACGGACCGCGGGCGTAAACATCATCCAGACAGCGAACGCAAACAGCAACCAGACGACGAGTGCGCCGGTCCCCTGCCCGAGCCAAAAGTCTGCCGAGACAAACCAGGATTCGAATAGGCGCAGGGAGTCGGTGCCGGTGTAGCCGCGGCGCCAGGCCAACTCGGTCGCGAGGTAGGCATCGAAACGACCGGTTGCCAGCCAGGCGATGCCGAACCAGGCGAACCCCGCGACTCCCGAGACCGCAGCCAACGTCAATTGCTTGATTCGAGCCGGCCAAAGCGCAGGGTCGACCACTGCTCGATTGCGCCACCACTCGAGCGCGACGACGATGCCGACCGCAAGCGAGAAAGCGACGGCGCCCGGGCGCGTCACCGACATCGCAACGATCGCGACACCGGCGAGCAACAACCGCTTGGTCGACCACCAGTACAGGGCGAGAGCCAGCAGGACCAGGCCGAGCGATTCGGCGTACCCGGCTTGAAAGATGATCGCGGCGGGTGAGAGGCCAATTAGCACGAGCGACCAGCTAGCGATTCCGGCGTCGAAGCGAAGGCGAATTAGGCGGTACGCGACTAGCGCGAAACCGAAGCTGGCGGCCGTGGACACCAGGCTCGACGCTATCGGCCAGCCCAGACCCGTGAGTGAGGAAACGAGTTTGACCAGCATCGGATAGCCGGCCATGAAGGCCCACTCGTTCTCCTTGACGAACCCGTCTTCGCCAATCGGCAAGATCGTCGGATAGCCGTGATCGAAGATGCGCTGGTACCACTCGGAATCCCAGATGTTCAGGTATTCGAAGTAGCCGGGTGCGGCGGTCGTCCAGTAGTTATCACCCTGCGTGCCCGCTACGAGCAGAAAAAGCATGGTGGATGCGATGCGCGTGGCCAGCCAGATGAGGCCGACCTGAAGCCACCAGGGTGCGGTTGCTAAGCGGTTAGCCATGCGCGCAAGCCCTCTTCACACGCGTAGATCTGGTCAATCGGGCAGTTCTCGTCGTCGGCGTGGGCCTTGTTCGGGTCGCCGGGGCCATAGTTGACCGCTGGGACGCCCAAGGCGCTGAATCGAGCCACGTCTGTCCAGCCATACTTTGGTCGCGCCTCTACGCCGCTGGCGGCCAGGAAGGCCTGCGCCGCTGGACGATCTAGGCCTGGGCGCGCGCCCTCGGCCACGTCGACGACCTTGAGCTCGTGACCGCCGAAGACCTCGCGCAGGTGCGTCTCGGCGTCAGCACCCGATTTGCTCGGTGCGAAGCGGTAGTTGATGGTGATCACGCACTCGTCCGGAATGACGTTGGTGGCGATTCCGCCGCTGATCAGAACCGCGTTCAGGCTCTCGCGATAGACCAGACCGTCGACCTCGACCTCTTGCGTCTCATACGAGTTCAGCGCTTCGAGCACGTCAGCGGCCGCGTGCACCGCGTTCTTGCCCATCCAGGCGCGAGCGCTGTGCGCCTTGACTCCCCGCGTGGTGATCTCGGCGCGCATGGTGCCGTTGCAGCCTCCCTCGACCATCGCCGCGGTCGGTTCGCACAGCACGGCGAAGTCGGCGGCGATCAGGTCGGGCAACTCGCGCGAGATGCGACCCAGACCGTTGAGCGAGGCATCCACTTCTTCGTGGTCGTAGAAGATCCAGGTGACGTCGACGTTTGGCGATGAGAGCTCGGCGGCCAGCTTGAGCTGCACGGCGGCTCCGGCCTTCATGTCGACGGTGCCGCGGCCCCAGAGCACATCCTTGCCATCGATGACGCGGCGCTGGATCGGCAGGTTGCCCGCCACTGGAACGGTGTCGATGTGGCCGGCGATCACGACGCGCTGTGCACGCCCGAGGTTGGTACGCGCGACAATCGCGTCCTGGTGGCGGATTACTTCGAGGTGAGGGTGGCTGAGCAGCGCCGCCTCGATGGCATCGGCGAGCGCCTGCTCGTTGCCAGAGACCGATTCGATGTTGCAGATTGCCTCGGTGAGGGAAACCACGTCGCCAGAGAGATTCAAAACAGAGCCAGACACGCTTCTAGGCTAACTGTTAACCTAGTTGTCGTGACTGAAGCGACTGCAACCACTGCCTGGGGCCACGGCCTCGCGACCGTATCGAGCGAAGGCATCGTTCTAGATGTCTACTACCCGAACC
>JBEDDI010000038.1:0-4633 GCA_041176265.1 Actinomycetota bacterium | reverse complement strand
AGTAGCCTGTAGTGGTGGCTAACCTGATCTACCGCTTGTATGAGGCTCGGCTAGAGCGCGGCCTGAAGGCTGCCGACCTGCCCAAGCACATCGGCGTCATCGTCGACGGCAACCGCCGTTGGGCAGTTAAAACCGGTGGCAAAGCCAAGCACGGTCACATGGCTGGCGCACAGAAGATTCCCGAGTTCCTAACCTGGTGTTCCGAGTTGGGCGTTAAGCACGTCACCCTGTACCTGCTGTCGACCGACAACCTGACCGGCCGATCGGGTGCAGAACTGGATGCGCTGCAAGACATCATCGGCAGCCTGGCCACCAAGCTGAGCGAGACTAACGATTACCGCCTGCAGCTGGTTGGCGACCGAGAGGCGCTTCCTGATGGCCTTCTGGGTGCTCTGGTCAAGGCCGAGTCGCGCACCCGCAACAACAAGGGCCTGCACGTCAACCTCGCGGTTGCCTACGGTGGCCGCAAAGAGATCGCCGACGCGATGCGCTCTATCGTTAAGGCCCATGCCAAGGGCGGCAAGACGCTGGATGCGCTCGCCGAAATCCTCACGCCCGAGCTGATCGCCGAGCACCTCTACACCTCGGGTCAGCCCGACCCAGACCTGTTGATTCGCACCTCGGGCGAGCAGCGCCTCAGCGGATTCTTGCTTTGGCAGAGCGCGAACAGCGAGTTCTATGTGGCCGAGGCGCTGTGGCCAGACTTCCGTCGTGTGGACTTCCTGCGTGCCATCCGCGACTTCGAATCGCGTCACCGCCGCTTCGGCAAGTAATCGCGTCCGCCTATTCGAGAGCCTTCACAGGTAACGCTGTGTGAACAAACACGCAATCGGGCGTGTCGAAGTCGTAATTAGCCCCGGTGCCGTCATAACTTGACTGCAAGAGCACCCGACAGGAGCATCCGTGAGCAAAGCTGCCGCCCCAGAATCGTCAAAGTCGAACGCGAAGGGTGCAGCCGCCGCGGCTAAGAAACCAAAACAGACCACGCGCACGTATGTGCTCGATACCTCGGTGCTGCTTAGCGATCCGCGAGCCCTCTTCCGCTTCAAGGAGCAGGAAGTTGTGATTCCGATCGTCGTGATCAACGAGCTCGAGAAGAAGCGTCACGACCCCGAGATCGGCTACTTCGCACGCCAGGCGCTTCGCCACCTCGACGACCTGCGCGAAGAGCACGAGCGCCTCGACTTTCCGATTCAGGTTGGCGATGGCGGCATCTTGCGCGTTGAGCTAAACCACATCGACCAGTCGACGTTGCCGGTCGGTTTTCAGCTCGGCGACAACGACAGCCGCATCCTCGCTGTGGCATTCAACCTGGCCAGCGAGGGCAACGACGTGACGGTGGTGTCGAAAGACCTGCCGATGCGCGTAAAGGCCGCCGCGCTGGGCATGAGCGCCGAGGAATACCGCAACGACAACGCGGTTGACTCGGGCTGGAACGGCATCGCCGAGCTCGAGCTGACCGCCGATGAGATGGCCGACCTCTACGACACCGAGGTGATCAAACACAAGGGCGTCGCCGGCATGCCAATCAACACCGGCTTGGTGATGAATTCCGACCGCGGGGGAGCGCTGGGTCGCGTGATGTCTGGCGGCAAGATTCGCCTAGTACGCGGTGACCGCGACGTGTTTGGCGTTCACGGCCGTTCGGCCGAACAGCGCCTGGCCATCGACTTGCTCCTGGACCCCGAGGTGGGCATCGTTTCGCTCGGTGGTCGCGCCGGCACCGGCAAGTCTGCGCTGGCGCTGTGTGCCGGCCTCGAAGCCGTGCTCGAGAAGCGTCAGCACAAGAAAATCATCGTGTTCCGCCCGATTTACGCGGTTGGCGGCCAGGAGCTCGGCTACCTGCCCGGCAGCGAGAACGACAAGATGAACCCCTGGGGTCAGGCGATCTTCGACACCCTGGGTGCGCTGGTCTCGAAGGAGGTCGTCGATCACGTCGTCGATCGCGGCCTGATCGAGATCCTGCCGCTCACGCACATCCGTGGTCGTTCGCTGCACGATGCCTTCGTCATCGTCGATGAAGCCCAGTCGCTCGAGCGCAACGTGCTGCTGACCGTGCTCTCACGCATCGGCCAAAACGCTCGAGTCGTGCTAACCCACGATGTTGCCCAGCGCGACAACCTGCGTGTTGGCCGTCACGACGGCATCGCCGCCGTTATCGAGTCGCTCAAGAACCACGACCTGTTCGCACACGTCACGCTGACTCGCAGCGAGCGTTCGCAGATCGCCGCCTTGGTGACCGACCTGCTAGACATGTAGCAGCAAAGAGTTAGGGGAGTCGCAATGGAAACCAACGGAATCGTTCTGCCAGCCGGAATCGAAAAGCTGATGCAAGACTATTTCGAAGTCATGCATCACCAAGACATGGACCTCTTCGACAAGGTCTTCCACAAAGAATGCTGCCTCTATGGTGTGCCAGACGGTCAGCTTTCGCTGCGCCCGTATGCGATCTATCGCGAGGCCGTTGCTGCGCGTCAATCGCCAGCATCGCTGGGTAACCCGCGGAAGGACATGATTCTCGACTTCGACCAGGTCAGCGACACCCTTGCTTGGGTCAAGCCGCAGCTTCAGATGTTCGGCGGCATCATGCAGGACTACCTCAACCTCGTTTACCTCGACGGCCAGTGGTGGATCATGGCGAAGATGTGGGAGAAGGTCGGCGAGTACTAGCCAGCGCTAGTATTTGAGAAGTCGCGGCGCGCTTGCCGCTCTACTTGTTTGGGGAGTCACTTTGACTAACACGGGAAAAAGAAATGCTCTGATTCTCGCGGCCGGATCGCTACTGCTGGCGCTACTTGCTAGTTCCTTTGATGTTTCCGGTTTTCGGTTTTCCGGACCATTCGTGGGCGCCGCTTATGCCTGGAGCATGTTTGTAGCGGCTTGGACCTTAAGTCGTTACGAAATTTTGAAGGGCTATCTAGACCTCATCGTTTTCGGAATTGCCGCTGCACTTTTTGAAATTCTGTCGTTCCTCTTCTGGGACCTCTCTACTGCATGGCATCCGATGACCGTGGTTTTGGCAAATACTTCGCTAGCTGCTCTCGCCGGCATTGCAATGAGGGCAATTTTCCGAATGGGCTCAAGAGCCGTATTTGCACACCTCGGGTTACTTGCGGCTTCAGTCGTTGCACACGTTCTTGTACTTCTGATCGCAAAAACTCCCGAGTGGGATTCTGGCTATGACTTCGACTACGATGCCTACTATTTGGCGTGGGACGAGCTTGAAAAAGCTGTTCGACTTCCTTCTCAGTTGGTTGCTTTGATGCTAATCATGGGCCTAGTCGGCCTTATGAGTAAAGTGCGTGAACGTCTCTTGGCTAGAAGTAGCCGAAAGCTTTCTCAACGTGCGCTTCCAATGGAAATTCAAGTTAAGGCATTTCTCAGTGCGAGAATTCTGGCTGCGGTAGTAGTTGCATTTGGTGCATCTCTGGTCGTGTTCGTCAAGTCTTTTGGGCTCTCGATGCTGGCCGGAGCTTTGGACTCCTGGATGTCGGATCCTGCGCAGTATCTTCTGATACCTGGCGTTATTTTCAGCGTCATCGGGTTGCTAAACGTGTGGATTCCTTCGCTTATCGCATACCGCGCGATGCAGAAGGGCAAGAGCTGGGATGCCTTCTTCTGGCTATCGGCACTGGTTTCGCCACTGATCATGTGGATCATTGCGGAAGCCTCGGCGGACACGAGAGGCATGGCGCCAGCGCAGTATGCGCAACAACCTGTTCAATACGCGCCAGCGGCACCGCAGGCTCCTGTCGCGCCGGCGACCGACACGCGCCCTTGCCCGCAGTGCGCCGAAGACATCAAGGCTGCCGCAAAGCTGTGCAAGCACTGCGGTTCGAAGGTTGAGCCGATCGCCTAGCGCAGGTTCTGTGAATAACTCGAGTGGGCAGGCTAGCGAATCGCTAGCCTGCCTTCGTGATTAACCAGACCCAGTGGCTTTCCCAGTTGCCCGCACTCGCGGGCATCGCGTACCTCTTTGCCGTTGCGCCGCGGCTGGCGGTTATAGACCTGCGTGAGCGGCGACTACCAAATCGATTGGTGCTGCCTGGGTTTCCTGTTGCCCTGCTTGGGCAACTCGTGGCCGTGGCAATAAACCCAGCGACAGCCCAGCAGCTGCTCAACGCCATAATGGCGGGCTTGGTAGCCTTTGGCCTGACACTGATTGCCAACATCCGTTTTGGGCTGGGCATGGGCGACGTCAAGCTATTTGTGCTGATTGCGTTGTCGCTGGGCTGGTTCAGCCCGTGGCTGGTGGCTGCTGTCTGGGTGTTCGCCAGCATGACGGGAGTTTTGCAGGTCGGGGTAAGCGTTCTGCGAGCCCGAACGCTGCGCCTGCGGGGAACCATCGCCCTCGGGCCACATCTGCTTGCTGGATTCGTGCTCGCCGCATGCTTGGCCGCATGGATGGCGATTGCGGGCAGCGGGGGTTAAACGAAAACGCCGACCCGAAGGCCGGCGCATCCGTTGTTTGGTTTATAGACCAGGGCTGGTCATCGACAGCACGTCAAGGGCCTTGTCGAGCTGCTCCATGGTGAGCTTCTCGCCGTCGACATAACCGAGGTCGATAGTGGCCTGGCGAACGGTGATGCCCTCGTGCACGGCGTGCTTGGCGATCTTGGCTGCAGCCTCGTAG
>JBEDDI010000037.1:0-5251 GCA_041176265.1 Actinomycetota bacterium | reverse complement strand
GTCGCCAGAGAGATTCAAAACAGAGCCAGACACGCTTCTAGGCTAACTGTTAACCTAGTTGTCGTGACTGAAGCGACTGCAACCACTGCCTGGGGCCACGGCCTCGCGACCGTATCGAGCGAAGGCCTCGTTCTAGATGTCTACTACCCGAACCCTCAACTAGGTTCAGCGCCAAAGGGCGACTCGGCCTGGGTTGTTCCGCGCGAGCTCGATGCGCAGGTTGGCGACGACCCGCGTCGCAACGTGACCGTTCAAATCGTTCGCACCGAGATCGACCTACAACTGCCGGTGGTTTCGACCGCTGATGCTTACCTTCGTCTGCACCTGCTCTCGCACTTGTTGGTTCGCCCAAACAGCATCAACCTCGAGGGCCTGATTCCAAACCTGCCAATCGTTGCCTTCACCAACATCGGCGCAATCGCGCTAGATGAACTCGAGCGCAACCGTGGCGCACTTCAGCGCCAGGGCGTCATCGTGCACTCGATCGACAAGTTCCCACGCCTGGTTGACTACGTTGTACCCCGCAAGGTTCGCATCGCCGACGCCAACCGAGTTCGCCTCGGAGCACACCTGGCCCCCGGCACCACGATCATGCACGAGGGTTTCGTCAACTTCAACGCCGGCACGCTTGGCGCATCGATGGTGGAGGGTCGTATCTCGCAGGGCGTCATCGTCGGCGACGGAGCCGACATCGGTGGTGGCGCCTCGATCATGGGCACTCTCTCGGGTGGCGGCAAAGAGAAGGTTTCGATCGGTGCCCGTGCATTGCTCGGCGCTAACGCTGGTGTGGGCATCTCAATTGGCGAAGACTCGGTCGTTGAGGCTGGTCTCTACGTGACAGCTGGCACCAAGGTTTCCATCATCGACGGCGGCGACGCTCGTTCGGTCAAGGCCGTCGAACTAAGCGGACTGCCAAACCTGCTGTTCCGCCGCAACTCGGCGACCGGTGCCGTCGAGGTTCTGCCTCGCGTTGGTGCGGGCATCGTTCTCAACAGCCAGTTGCACGGCTAGCAGCCCGTCGCACTAGCTGGCGAACGAATCCCAACCGCGCTCGGCCAATGGCTGCGCATCTAGCAGCACGTTTGCTGGGCCGCGTGAAATGACGCGTCCGATCGGCTTGAATGCACGCGGGATGACCACATTCGGCGCGAACGTGGCCAGCAGTGAGTGGTCTTCTCCCCCGCCGATAACCCAGTCGATAGCGGATGCACCGATCCGCATGGCAGGCTCCTCGAGCATTGCCTCGAACCCAGAAAGCTGCGCACGATCGATGACGAGAGTGACGTTCGAGGCACGCGCGATGCGGTGTGCATCCTTGGCCAGGCCGTCGCTCAGGTCGAGCATCGAAGTGGCCCCACTGGTAGCCGCATCGATTCCGGCCTGAATTGGCGGCTGAGGGCGGCGTTGCACGTTCACCCAGTCGTCGTATGCGCTGATCGCTGTGGCTTCGCCGCTTTGCAGCAGAGAAAGGCCGCACGCGGCACGACCAAGAGTGCCGGCAACCGCAAGGATGTCGCCCGGCTGGGCACCCGAGCGCAACACCGGTGCGCGACCCTCGAGTGAACCGTGGGCGGTCACGGCGATCATCACCTGGTTCGAGGCCGCTAGGTCGCCACCCACAACCGAAGCTCCTGGGGCTAGCGACTGGCATGCCTCGCGCAGGCCATCGGCGAAGGCCTCTAGCCAGGAAATCTGAGTGGTTGCGGGAACGGCTACAGCAACGACGAGAGCGGTCGGGCGAGCACCCATCGCTGCCACATCGGCGACGTTGCTGGCTACGGCCTTCCAGCCCAGGTCGTACCCGGTTGACCAATCCAAGCGAAAATCGTGGCCCTCGATCATGGTGTCTGTGGTGACTACGAATCGGTCGTCGCTGGTGGCCACAACGGCGGCGTCATCGCCCGAGCCGACGATGGCGTAATCGCCCGAGTTCAGGCGCGAAACCGTGCGGCGCAGTGCCTCGTTTTCACCCAAGTCCGCGATAGTCTCTTGGGCGGCTTTCGACGACGGATTTCCAGCAGTCATAGAGTCAAAGGTAGCCTGTTAGCGATGAACAAAATGCGCCTTTGGGCAATCGGATTCGCAGCCGCCGCGACACTCGCGACCAGCGGCTGTGCGTCCAACGTCTCGCTAGAACCAGCCGAGTTGGCGAACGATCCAGCCTGCGCCGAAGTCTCGGTGCGACTTCCCGAGAGCATCGCCGAACACGACAAGCGAGTGACCGATGCGCAGGCCACGGGTGCATACGGCGAACCGGTTGCGGTCATCGTTCGCTGCGGCCTGCCCGGTGTGACGGTCAGCAACCTGCGCTGCGTCAGCACTAGTGGAGTTGACTGGTTGGTCGACGAAGCCGAGGCCCCGAGTTACCGCTTCATCTCGTTCGGGCGTACCCCAGCGACCGAGGTAATCGTCGATTCAGAGAAGGCCGTTGGCGTGAGCACTCTGGACGCGCTTGCGCCGGCGATCAAGTCGATTCCGGCAACCGCAAACTGTGCCGGCTAACTCAGTTAGCTTGGAATGCGTCGCTTAAGCCAAGAATGTTTAGGGGCGCGAGCCTTAACTAGCGCGCGAGAGCAAGGCGAATCAGCTCGTCGATCAGGTCTGGGTATTCGATGCCCGATGCCTGCCAGAGCGATGGGAACATCGACAGCGGGGTGAAGCCCGGCAGCGTGTTGATCTCGTTCACGAAGAAACCGTCTGCGGTCAAAAAGAAGTCCACGCGGGCCAAGCCGTAGCAACCAAGCGAGTCATATGCCTTGCGGGCGATGCGCTGCATCTCGGCCAACTCATCCGCGCTCAGCGCCGCCGGAATCACCAGCTGAACCGAGTCTTCGTCCTGGTATTTAGCCTCGAAGTCGTAGAAATCGCGACCGGTCACGATGATCTCGCCGGCCACCGAGACGCGAGCCGGCTTGCCGCCGAACGACGAAAGCACCGCGCACTCAACCTCGCGACCAATCAGGCCGTGCTCGACCACGAATTTGTCGTCGTGCTGCAGGGCAAGTTCGGCTGCAGCGCCGAACGCATCCCAGTCCTTGACCTTTGAAACACCGACCGACGAACCGGCGCGGGCAGGCTTGACGAACACCGGAAGGCCACCGAGGTCGCGTACGGCCTCGAGTACCGACTCCGGGTCGTCGAGCATGTCGTTGGCGCGCACGACCACGTGCGGGGTGCAAGGCACGCCAGCGGCAACGAACAGCGCCTTCGTGAACTCCTTGTCCATTCCGGCTGCCGAGGCGAGCACGCCGTTGCCGACGTATGGAATGCCGAGTAGTTCAAAGTAGCCCTGGGCGGTGCCGTCTTCGCCGAATGGACCATGCAGCACCGGGAAGATGACATCGATAGTGCCGAGCGAGCGATGTTCGCCCGATGCATCGCTGTAGATCAGTTCGCGCGAGCCATCCATGGCGAAGTCAACCTGGTTGCCCTCGTCGCGCACGACCGCCAGTTCACCCTTGCGAAGCTTCCACTTTTCGGTGTCGTCTGCGGCGAGGGTCCACTTGCCAGACTGCGTGATACCAATCGGCACAACCTCGTACTTGTCGCGGTCGATGGCGCCCAAGACACCGGCTGCGGTGGCGCACGAGATCGAGTGTTCGCTCGACTTGCCGCCGAATACGACTGCTACGCGAAGTTTGCCCACGGTTGCCTCGAGATTCCTGTTATTCGCCCTGCGGCTGGTCGGTGTCGTGTGTCAGGTGCGGGGCGATGTCGCGCGGGTTCATCTTGCCCTCGATCACGAGGTTGACCTGCTCGACGATCGGCATGGCGACGCCCTTTTCGGCGGCCAGCTGAAGCACCGGAGCGACCGAGGCAAGACCCTCTGCAGTCTGCGACATGCGCTTGAGCACCTCTTTTTTGGTGTAGCCCTTGCCCAGCATTTCGCCCGCGCGGTGGTTGCGCGATAGCGGTGATTCCGCGGTGGCGATGAGGTCACCGAGGCCTGCTAGACCCACCATGGTCGACTGCTTGGCGCCGTAGGCCACAGCGAAGCGCGAGATCTCGGCCAAGCCGCGAGTCATGATCGAAGCCTTGGTGTTCTGGCCATAGCCCACGCCGTTGACGATACCGATCGCGACAGCAATCAGGTTCTTGAGGATTCCGCCAAACTCGGTGCCGATCACGTCGTGGTTGGTGAAAGTGGTGAAGTATGCGTTGCTCGCCGAGCGAGCCACCTCGCCCGCCGATGCCTTGGAGGTCGACGCGGCAACCGATGCGGCCGGTTCTTCATTAGCGATCTCGAGCGCGAGGTTAGGGCCCGAAACCACGACCACCTGCGACTGCGGGAAACCGAGCACATCGGCGATTACCTCGCTCATGCGAAGGCCGGTTTCCTTCTCGACGCCTTTCATGAGGCTGACGAGAATCGCGTCCTTTGGAATCTCGGCACCCCACGTCTGCAGGTTGCCGCGAAGGGTCTGCGATGGCACTGCCAGGTATACCTGTTCGACACCGTCCAAAACCTCGGCCACATCGGTGGAAGCCTTGAGCGACTCCGGCAGACGGATGCCTGGTAGGTAGTCACCGTTGCGGTGGTCTTCGTTGATCTCTTCAACGAGGTCGGCACGACGAGCCCAAATGGTCACCTCGTTGCCCGCGTCGGCAAGAATCTTCGCAAAGGTGGTTCCCCAAGAACCAGCACCCATCACCGCAATTTTTGCCATGTCAGTTGCTCTCTTTCTTGAAGTTTCCGGTCACACTCTGCCCGTGTTCGGTCGGATCCCAGACCGTTGCCGGAGCAGGCACACCGCGAAGCTCGGCGACCAGTTCGGTGATTTCGTGCATGACGACCTTGGTGGCCTCGTTCAGTTCGGTTGGGGTCAACTGATCCTTGCGGAAGCGCTCGAGGTCGATCTCGTCACCGACCACAATGTTCACGGTCTTCCAGAAGCCCGGACGGAACTTGCGGCCGTACTGCGGCAGAACCTGTTCGCTGCCCCACTGACCAATCGGATACACCGGCACGCCAGCCTGCAGCGCCAAGCGCACGGCACCCGGCTTTCCGCGCATTGGCCACAGCTCTGGGTCGCGAGTCAGAGTGCCCTCGGGGAAGATTGCGATGCTGTGGCCCGCCTTGAGAAAGTCGAATGCCGCACGAAGCGGTTCGTCGTTGCGCTGGCCACCGCGATACACCGGAATCTGGCCGGCAGCTCGCAAGACCGGACCGATCACCGGGGTGCGAAACAGGCCTTCCTTGGCCAGAAAGTGCGGGCCGCGGTGCAGGTGTCGATAGATGAAGTAGGCCACG
>JBEDDI010000036.1:0-6414 GCA_041176265.1 Actinomycetota bacterium | reverse complement strand
CCCTGCACTGGGTGGTCTTCGAAGGCGAAACCCAGACCGGAATATTTGGCTTCGCCGAACCGGTAGGTGCTGTCACAGATTTGTCTGGCGTCGACCTAGTCATTGCGCCCGCCCTCGCGGTTGACCAACTAGGCAACCGTCTTGGCAAGGGCAAGGGTTACTACGACCGAGCTCTGGCCGACGATGACATTCCGGTTGTCGCGGTTGTCTATGACGACGAATTGCTCGAGTCGATCCCCGTCGAGGCCCACGATCGACCCGTGCACGCCGTAGTGACGCCGAGTCAGCTCGTGATTTTCTAAAATAGAGACATGCCTACATACTCATACGCCTGCAAGAAGTGCGACCACGCCTTTGACATCCAGCAGTCGTTCAGCGAAGAGTCGCTCAAGGAGTGCCCAAAGTGTGGCGGCGAATTGCGCAAGGTTTTCGGTCAGGTTGGCGTGACCTTTAAGGGCAGTGGCTTTTATCGCACCGATTCGGCTGGGCCGGGCGCATCGAGCAAGAAGCTCGACTAACCCCAGTGCGGCGGCTTATCGCCGATTAGGCGCTGGTCGTTGCCCGAATCTGGTCGCCCCGAACGGTGATCACCCCAGGCCAAGTCGGTGTCCTCGAACGCGGTTTCGTCGCGGCGATCCACAATTGCCGCGCGATTAACCTGAATGCCCATCGACTCGGCTATGCGATTAGCAACGGCCTGCGGGTCGGCAAATAGCTCAAAGCTGTGCACGCGAACGTAGCGCCATCCGAGCGCTGTCAACAGAGCTGGGCGAAGACGAAGTCGCTCTGAATACGAGTCGCCGCGAAGCGCCCAGTCTGGCTCAATCACGACAGCGGTCTTCGCATAACTGCAAACCAGAGGTAAGCGTTCGGCGTATGCGCCGTTGACGCGTACACCCAGTTTTTGCAGGCGAAGCGCTAGGTCAACGAGCATCGGATCGCGGTCGAACTCGCTTGTTGGCGCTGCCGAGCCGGTAGCCGCGGCTAGCAGGTCGCGAAGCAACAGTGCACCGTTCTTGAGCTTGTCGGCATCCATCGTGTTGGCATCGAAACACGAGACGATCGTGATCTCGCGGCGACTGCTGACCAGAACGTTCGCGAGGTAGCGACGCGATTCAGGCAGCTGCAGCTGGCCGAGGTTCGAGAGCAACGCGCCGTGCTCGGTGAGACCGAAACCTACCGAGAACACCACGCGATCAGCTATGCGGTGGGTCAGCTCGGCCATGGCCATAACCTCAAAGCGCTCGCGACCGTGACCTTCAAAGAACATCGCGAGTTCAGCCGAACGAGCGATTGCCGACTGCACGGCCTCGCGCACTCGCTCTGCGTGCTTTGCGCTTGCCGTTGAAACCAGCAGCGAGTCTTGCGGGTGCCACTTGGCGTGGTGAATCACGAGCTCGACACAGCGCGCGACCTCGGCATCGAGACTCTCGGTCGCACCTTCGACCTGCGAGTTGGCGCGATTGCCCTGGTGAACCAGGTCGAGGATTATCGGCTGCTCGCCCAAGAACTCGGTGGCAGTCGGTTCGAACACGATGCGGTTTTGATAGAACTCGCGGTTGATCAGGCCACCCAACGCCTGCCCCGTGGTTCGCCACGAGTGACGCATTGTTTCGACTCCAAACGAGTCGCCAACCTGACGGAAAATCGATGGTGCGCCGAGTTCGCGCTCGGCCGGCAGACCTGCTGCAACGAGCGAAGGGATGAACTCGAAGCCATCCGGACCCGCGATAGCCTCGTCGCCCCAGGCAACCACCTGGCGCACGCGCGTCAGAGCAGCGAGGTTTTCGGCGACCGTTGTTCCGGCGGCGTCGAGGACGAAGAGGCAGTCGAAATTATCGGTTGCCGGCAGAACCTGAGCCAGCTCAAAGGGGGAAGCCAGAACCGCGGTGGCGAGGTGTGGCCAAACCGAAGGGGCGGCGGCAGCGAGCTCGTGCATGGTCGCGTGCCCCGAACGAAGCACCGCCTTCAGATCCTCGGCTTCGAGCGCGTTCTCGGCAATGGCTGCCTGCCAGCGCTTGGCTAGTTGGCCCGCGACGATCGAGGAGCCCGAGGCGGTGAGTGACGCATCCATGGTTCTGAATTCCGACTCGAGTCGAGCAAGTTCCGAAGAGCTGTAGCTGAGCAACTGAGGGTTCTTCGACACCAGGTATTCGAGCGCGCTCGACCACCAGGCCTGTTCGAGTTCCTGAGCCAGGTGCTCACGCGCAACCTTGATGCGAGCGAGGTCGCGCAGCAGGCGGCCTAGACCAAGTGAGCGAAGGCGGTCGGTGACCTGAAGCCGGTCGCCCAGGTTGGCCAACGCGTCCGAGTCGCCGGCAAGCGATTCGAGCTTTCGCTCCAGAATCTCGAGCGGCAGCTTGGTGAGCGGCGGTTCGGTCGACTCCGGGTCGAGGTGCTGCTGAATGTGCTCGAGGTCGGACACGAACGATTGGTAGGCAACCTGCGCATCCGCAATGCCCAGTGGAACCTGCGGCGGTGTCGGGACGGTGCAGAAGCGCTGCCAGTCTTCGCGTTGAATTGAGATGGCACGCAAGGCCGCGTTCATGTCTGGCACGCTCATGCCAGGGCGAAGATATTCCTTCGCGAGCTTCTTCAGGCGTCGTCGGTTGCCGCCCGACATCCGACCCTGAGGTTCATAGGCCTCGAACTCGCTTTGCTCCGGCTTGCGCGAACCGGTCGCGATGATGAGTTCGGTCAGCGGGCGATCGAACACCACTGGCTGGAAGCGGTCGAGCGTCTCACGCAGACCCACGAACAGACGCAGGTAACGCCCCCAGTCTTCGACGCTGGCCGCCGGCGCAAAGTTGACGCCTTTGGTGAATGCGGCCAGCTGCTGGCTGAGCTTCGGGAATGACTCGTCGCGCAGGCGACGCGCGACCGAAAGGGCCTGAGTTACCTGTTCGGCGTTCGAGAACTGAGCCTGGAACCAAGCTGTATCCGCAGGGCCGTAAGCGAATTCGCCGAGTTCGTATGCCTTCTGCAGCAGTTCGAGCGCTTCGCTGCGGTCGAGCAGCGCGACCAGTTGATCGCGATCGAGTCGGGCACTGTTAGTCGGCGCGTTTGGCATGAGGCTGAGTTCGCTGAGCTTTGCCAGTGCCTCGGCAACCGAAACCTGCAGTTTGTCGTTTGGCTGGTTGAGCGTCTCAAAGTAAGAGTCGATGGATGCGGTTGCCGCCGCTAGCTGCTCGAGCTGCTCGCCTCGTGCCGCGCCAACCTCTGCCTCGCGCGCACCGGCCTTCTCGTTGCGCGAGATGGCGGCGATCGAGTCGATCCAGGCGCTGGTCGAGCGCACGGCGAGCCCGTTTAGCCCAACCGCTGCGAGGCGATCGGCCAGCTCGTGCAGGGTCTGACGGCGCGGGGCGACGAGCAGAACTCGCTTGCCGGCATTGGTCATCGCAGCCAGTGAGTTTACGACGGTCTGGGTGTAACCCGAGCCCGGGAGGGTCTCGACGGCAAAGCTCTCGCCGGCGACCGCGCGCGCGACTATGCGGCGCTGCGTTGAATCGGCATCCGCGACAAGGACGGCGTCTGGGAGCGGCAGGCTGCTGCTCGCAATCTCGGCGACACCGGCCAGCACCCTAAGCGGCTCTGTTTCGTTCGGCTTGTTTGCCAGCACCAAAGCACTCACTGCTGTACTGAAGTTACCCAGCACTAGCATCGACTCGACGCGGGCGTTCAGACGCCCCGAGGCAACCGTGTTGAGGTAGCCGATCAGGTCGGCCGGCATCAGGTCGGTCACAAGACTCTGGCGGTGCAGCAGCTCGGCAGGGTTCAACTGGATGCCGGCGTGCTTCTGCAACGCGTCGATCAAGGCTGGGTTTACCTCGGGTTCGCGAATCAACGTCAACTCGAAGTCATCCACTCCGCGGGCAATGACGCGCACTGGCCAAAGCATGATCGGCAGCTGCAGGTCGAAGCCGGATGCGGTCAGGTCTAGCAGGCCACCGGCAGCGTGGATCGTCTCGAGACCGAAGTGCTCGCCCAGGCGCTCACCCTTGTTCTTGATTACTCGCACCGCTGAAAGGGCCGAAGCGAAGGCGGCGGGGTCGCGCACCAGGTTCGAAAGAGGAGTTGGTCGGCCGGAAAGAAACTGGGTCTGACCCGTCGGGTGCACTCGCTCAAGGTCGAGTTGCACCAGCTCGTTGCGCTCGAAGTTTAGGACCGGATTGTGGCCACCAATCGCAGCAATCTGGTTGAGCCAGTCCTGCCATTGCTCGGCCGAAATCTTCGCCGCAGAATCGTGTTGCTCAACCATGAAATAACCCTAACTTTGGGCGGTCGCAGAGCCGTTTAGACTTGCTCGAGCAACTAAAAATTCGGCTCCGTAGCTCAGTGGATAGAGCAGAGGTTTCCTAAACCTTGTGTCGTAGGTTCGATTCCTATCGGGGCCACAAGCCGCCTAAGCGGCAGCGTCGTAGGCCAAAAACTCATCCCACTCTGGTTCGAGGCGTTCGGCGCCACGGATGCTCCATGCCAAGCCTTGCGGCATACGCGGCGAAAACGGCAACTGCCAGCCAATCTCATCGAGGGTCTTATCGCTCTTCTTGTTATTGCACTTGAGGCAGCATGCGACGAGGTTTTCCCAGGTGTCACGGCCACCGCGCGAGCGTGGCTGAACGTGATCGATGGTGGTGGCCGAACGCTGGCAGTATGCGCAACGGTGGCCGTCGCGACGAAGCACTCCCCTGCGCGACACCGGAATCATGCGACTCGACGGGATACGCACGTAGCGTTGCAACAAGATCACCGATGGCAGTGCGAACTCAGAGCTGGCGCTGTGCACCAGCTGTTCTCCGGTAGCCGCCAAGACCGTGGCCTTGTGATTCAGCACGAGCATCAGGGCTCGCTTGAATGAAACGACCGCGAGTGGCTCGTACCCGGCGTTCAATACCAGTGTGCGCATATCATTCCTCTCGATAGGCCCGAACGGCTTTCGGGCATTTCGTAGGCACTCGCGAATCGGTTGAGCCAGATGCAAAAAACGCGCCACCGCAATGGTGACGCGTCAGAATGCTGGCCCTAGGCAGGATTGTTGGGGGCAATGTTGCAGCGCAAACACATGCTTGGCAGGCATGTTCTTGCGAGACATCGCACCCTCCGGATTCGAATCGGTTGTACCCGAGTTCAGGTTATGTGCGCCTGGAACGCTACAAGCGACAAGCGTTCGGGCGTGTTGGTGAAGTTTGGATTACGAATTACTGCTGAAACAGACGCACGTAGTGCACGCGCGTGGTGAAGATCGGAGCGAGCTTCACTGTGTCACCAGGACGAGGCGAGTGATAGAAATTGCCGTTGCCGGCGTAGATGCCGTCGTGACTCAGGTCGTCGAACACGACCAAGTCGCCAGGCAGGGCGTCCTTCTCGGCGATGAGCTTGCCCAGACGGTTCTGTCCGTGCACCGAGTGCGGCAGGGCCACACCGAACTGCGAGAAGATGTACGCCACGTAACCCGAGCAGTCGAAGCCAGCTGGGGTCATGCCGCCGAACACGTAAGGCGTGCCGACATACTTGGCGGCGACCTCGAGCACCTTCGATGCGCTGATGTTCTTGTAAATCGGGTTGGCGAGGTAGTCCTCGGCGGTCAAACCGGTATAGCTGCGCACGCCGTTCAGGATTTCCTGACGCTGGATCTCGGCGGCATCGGTCGACGAGTAAGTGCCTCGCGAAACCTTGAAGGTGTTCACTGCCGAGACGACCAGCTGCTGGTACTGCTCGCTCTTCGCGTACAGAGCCGGGTTGGTAGTGGTGAAACCGACCATCGATGAGACCGAAGGGTTGTATGCGTATGCCGGCAGCGCGAACGATGCGACGACTCCGAGCGAAGCCAGGAAGCCGAAGCCGGTCAGAATCTTACGACGGCCGGGTGAAGCGCCGACCTTCTGGCGAACAATGAAGCGACCCGAAGTCTTGCCCTGTTTGGCCTGTTCATGAGCCAGACGCAGGCGTTCGGCACGATCGAGCTTGGCCTGCTTTCGGGCAAGGCGGCGCGAGGCGCGCGCTTGACGAGCGCGTTCCGCTTCACGAACCGATCGGCGACTGCGCACCTCGAACTCTTCCAACAGGTTGAGTTCAACGTCGGCGCGGTGTCGTCCGTTGCCTTTTTGGGCCAATAGAAACCTCCAGTAGCGAACTCTGCTGAGCTCGATCGCGCGGTCCAAGGTTTACCTGCGCGACCCCGCAAGTCTACCAAATGAGCAAATTTGGGGTCGGTTCGACGACTTTTTGGGCGTAATCTTCAGCGAATTTTCAGGGGCTAATCGGCCGCGACGAACAGCTGAGCCGCTTCATCGCGCGTGATGCGAACCTCGCCACTCGAACCCACCAGCATCACAGCCGAGTCGGCGTATTCGATTCGAAGAGTTGCACCTGGCACCAGGTTCGCCGCGCGAAGCTGAGCCAAGAGCTCGGCGT
>JBEDDI010000035.1:0-7420 GCA_041176265.1 Actinomycetota bacterium | reverse complement strand
CCCTCTGCAGGGTGCAATGCCGCATCGATGGCGACACTACCCGGCGCTGAGATCGGTCCAACCGGCAGGCCGGCGTAAAGGTAAGTGTTGTAGCCGTTATCGTTAGCGCGATCTGCAGCCGAGGTGCTCACGGTCTTGCCGCCCACGCCATAGCTGACGGTGGCATCGGACTGCAATTTCATGCCCTTGTCGATGCGATTTAGGAAAGTACGCGAAACCTTGTAGAAGTCACCCTCGATGCGAGCCTCGGCCTGGATTAATGCCGCCAGCGACAGGACGCGGTGCCAATCGGCCTTGGCCACGCCGTAGCGGCCGAGCTCCTCGACCATGCGGTTGTTCATAATCTGCAGGATTTCTAGAGCCGTTGCCTTCGAATCGAAATCGTAGGTTGCAGGGAACAGATAGCCTTCGATCGATGGCGCGCCCTTGGCGAGTTCGAATTCCCCTAGTTTTGAAGCAGCCTCGCTGAATTGAGCGACGGGGATGCCCGTACCTGCGCTGAGTGCTTTGAATACGCTTCCGAGGCGAAGCCCTTCCTTGATTGTCACCCGGTTCATGGCCGCATTGGCCGAATTGCCCAGCACAGCTAGCGCATCAAGTGCGCGCATTTCAAGTTTCAATGCGAATGTGCCCGGATAGAAAACGGTTCCCTGCTCGGCCGCGAGCTTGAGCGTGAGACGCTCGTTCTTGACCACGTTCTTAGCCACCAAATCGGCTATGACGGACGCTCCCGACTCACCTGCGGCAACCTCTACGGTGACAGACCCGTGCCCCGGTCCGGGGTAGTCGTTACCGAGCGCGGCCTCGAAACCGGATCGAATCTGAGACCTAAAGGCGAACGAAACCAGGCCTACAATCACTACTGCGATTCCGAGGGCGGCCAACCGACGACGCAGACGGATGCGCTTATCCAATGTTCTCGTTCACCTCATCGCCCGTTAGGCCCGGCGTCTTGCCGGTGTTGCGTTCTGTCTGCAATGCCTGTTCCAAGATAATCGTGGCTGCTGCCGCGTCGATGCTGCCTCGCCCCTGCTTGCTGGAGATCCCATTAGCGCGCAGTTGCGCCGCTGCCGTGCTGGTTGTCAAGCGTTCGTCGACGTATCGCACCGCGATGCCCGTATGAGCCGCGAATGCCGTCCCGAATTCGACCGCGTCTCGGGTCGATGCAGTTTCGGCGCCCGAAAGTGAAATAGGTAGGCCGACATAGCACTCAAGGAATTCCTCGCCGACGAGACCGTCTACCGATTCGGTTAGACCAGTCCAAGCCTCGAGTGTTTCCGAGATGGTTTCGAGTCGCGCAAGATTACCGATCGGCGAAGCGAGGATGCCGTGGAAGTCGCTAACTGCGACTCCAATACGCGCCTTGCCAACGTCTAGCGCCAAACGCTTGCCAGTTCGCATGTTTAGCCGATGGCTGCGCAGAGGGCGGCGATGGCCTCGTCAATCTTTGCAACGAATTGACCGCCACCCTGGGCGATGTCATCCTTGCCGCCGCCTCCACCGCCGAGGATTGCGCTTGCGGTCTTAACTAGTGCGCCGGCCTTCACGCCAGCGTTCTGAGCATCAACTCCGACAGCTACCACCAGAGCAGGCTTGCCGCCAACCTCGGCAAATGCCGCTGCAACACCCGTCACACCCAAGCGCTCGCGCAGTTGCAGTGCGATGCCTCGCGCATCCTCGACCGAGTCGAGTGCGCCGAGGTTCGTTGCTACCACGGAAACGCCACCGATGGCCCTCGCTGAAGCAACGAGATCAGGGATGCGCATGGCAAGCGCAGCTGCTTGTAGTGAAGCGAGCTTCTTCTGCGCCGTCTTCAATTCGTCGATGGTCGCAGCAATTCGCTCTTCAACCATGTCGCGCGGTGCCTTGAAAAGTTCACCGAGGCGTGCGACAAGGGCTCGCTCGGCAGCAAGCGCGCGGAAGGCCTCGATGCCCACTAGCGCCTCGATTCGGCGTGATCCCGAACCGACAGAGCTGTCGCCGATCAACGAAACCATGCCGATCTGACTCGAACGACTGACGTGTGTACCACCGCATAGTTCGCGCGACCAAGGGCCACCGATCTGCACAACGCGCACGTCCTCGTCGTAGGTCTCGCCGAACAGTGCGACGGCTCCCCATGACTTGGCATCTGGCAGAGACATGAATTGAGCCGACACCGCTAGGTCGTTTCGAATCGCGAGGTTGGAAACCTCTTCAATTTCGCTCTTGGTTGTCTCGGATAGCGCTTGAGTCCAGGCATAGTCGAGACGAAGGTAACCGGGCTTGTTGTAAGAGCCACTCTGGAGCGCGGTGGGGCCGAGGACCTCGCGGAGCGCTGCATGCACAATGTGTGTGCCAGAGTGAGCCTGAGCTGCACCGAGTCTCCATTCGCGGTCCACGTGCGTGGACGCCGCGGAACCGACTCCGAATTCACCGCTGCGAACCAAGACCTTGTGCGATACAAGGCCCTTCACAGGCTTTTGAACGTCGAGAATCTCGAGCTCGAAGCCATCGCCGAGAATGCGTCCCGAATCTGAGTCCTGTCCACCAGATTCGGCGTAGAAACTAGTCTCGCTAAGGAATACCTCGGCAACATCGCCCTTAGCTGCTGTCTTAGCAACTTCACCATCACGAATCAGCCCGATTACCTGCGACTGGGTCTCCAATGAGTCATAGCCGACAAACTTCGTCTCACCGAGGGCACGAATAGCTGAGTAAACGCCTAGGTCTACACCACCGAGCTTCTTCTCGCGAGCATCTGCCTTGGCACGTGACTTCTGCTCGGCCATAAGTGCTACGAACCCGTCGCGGTCCACAGATAGTCCGGCCTCTTCAGCTACTTCGAGCGTCAGATCGATTGGGAAACCATAGGTGTCATGCAGAAGGAATGCAGCCTCGCCCGAGAGTCGCTTCGATTCGGTGCCCTTAACAGCCTCGAGCGCCTCATTGAGCACGAGGGTACCTGCGGTAAGCGTGCGCAGGAAGGTCTCTTCCTCTGCAACCGCTGCTCGCAGGATGCGCTCGAAGTCGGACTCGAGTTCCGGGTACGACTCTTTCATCGCATCCTTTGAAACGGCAAAAAGCTCGGCCATTACCGGACGCTCGACACCCATTAGACGCATCGCGCGTACCGTACGGCGTAGCAGTCGTCGCAGCACATAACCGCGGCCATCGTTGGCAGGGGTCACGCCGTCGCCAATGAGCATCAATGCGCTGCGCACGTGGTCGGCAACGACGCGCATGCGCACGTCGTCCTCGACGGTCGCGCCGTAGCGCTTGCCCGCAAGTTTTGCCGCGAGATCGAGAACCGGACGAACCTGGTCGATCTCATACAGATTTTCGACCCCCTGCATGAGAAATGCCACGCGCTCGAGACCCATGCCGGTATCGATGTTCTTCTTTGGAAGCTCGCCGAGGATCTCGAAGTTGTCCTTGCCGGTTCCCTGACCACGCTCGTACTGCATAAACACGAGGTTCCAGATTTCGATGTAGCGGTCCTCGTCGGCCTCAGGGCCACCCTCACGACCGTAAGCAGGACCGCGGTCGTAGTAAATCTCGGAACAAGGGCCTGCAGGGCCTGGTTGTCCGGTTGACCAGTAGTTGTCCTTCATTCCGCGGCGCTGGATACGCTCCATCGGAATATCGGCAAGCTCGCGCCAGTACGCGATCGACTCGTCGTCGTCCTGGTAAACCGTTACCCAAAGCAATTCTGGGTCGAAGCCGAGGCCGCCTTCATCCTGTGGCTTGGTCAAAAACTCCCAAGCAAAGCCGATTGCTTCCTTCTTGAAGTAGTCACCGAAGCTGAAATTGCCGTTCATCTGGAAGAAGGTGCCGTGACGCGTGGTCTTACCTACCTCTTCGATGTCTAGGGTTCGCACACACTTTTGCACGCTCGTCGCGCGCGCAAAAGGAGCAGGGACCGCGCCTGACATGTAGGGAATGAAAGGGACCATGCCCGCGACGGTGAAAAGCAGTGATGGGTCCTGGCTGATCAGCGAAGCCGAAGGAACGACGGTGTGGCCCTTGCCCTCAAAGAAGTCGAGCCAGCGTCGACGGATTTCAGCGGTGCGCATTACGCGGTTGCGGTTGACTTGGCTGCCGGCTGCTTAGGCGCAGCCTTCTTCGCCACAGGCTTCTTTGCCGGGGTTGTCTTCTTTGCAGCGGCCTTCTTGACGACCGGCTTGGTGGCTACCTTGGCGGCAGGCTTGTTCACTGGCGCCTTTTTCGCTGCAGGCTTGGCCGCCGCGGTTAGTTCGGTTTCGCGCTCGCGGAAACCCTCAGCGATTGCTGCACCAAAGTCCTTGGCGCGCTTTGCTGCGTCGTCGACTACGGCCTGCGCCTTAGGGTTCTCGTCGAGTCGCTTTGCGATGACTAGACCGGCAGCGATGCCGGTAAGTAGCCAGAATGCCTTCTTCATAGAAACCTACTTCTTCGACTTTCCGCCGATGGTGTTCAGGAGACCCTGAGTGAGGCCCGCGATCTTCACGAGCGGCGAGCCAACGGTTGCCGAGAATACGGCGACCAAAGAGCTGATGTTCGTGGTCACTTCAGCCACGTTTTCAGTGATGACGTCGACCTTTGCCAACTGCTTGTTGGTTTCGGTGACCGTGTCAGTCAACTCAGAGAGCAGCGGCGGAACGGCCTGGTTGATGTCGCGCAACGAGTTGCGCGCTTCGTCCAGGACGTTGCCGAGCTTCAAGATCGGCACGGCAAGAAAGAGCACCAACAGGACAAAGCCTGCCGCTGCAATGATTGCCGCTACGTCGCCGCCGCTCATCTGAATATTCCTATTCGCTTGTTAGCGAGCTGCGTAGTACTCGACTACGAGCTGAACTTCACAGGTCACAGGAACCTCGACGCGCTTTGGACGGCGTACGAGAGTGGCCTGGAGCTTGTCAAGCTGAACGTCGAGGTAGCCAGGGACTGGAGGAAGAACGTCAACGTGACCGCCGGCGGCTGCAACCTGGAACGGCTCGGTCTTCTCACTCTTCTCGTGAACCTGGATAACCTGACCAGGCTTGACACGGAACGAAGGGCGGTCGACACGCTCGCCGTTTACGAGGATGTGACGGTGGACAACCATCTGACGAGCCTGAGCGATGGTGCGGGCGATGCCTGCACGCAGAACAAGAGCGTCGAGGCGCATCTCGAGAAGCTCGACCAGGTTCTCACCGGTCAGGCCTTCGGCGCGCTTGGCTTCCTGGAAAGTCTTGCGGAGCTGAGCCTCGCGAATGCCGTACTGGGCGCGAAGACGCTGCTTCTCGCGCAGACGAACGGCGAAGTCGCTGTCAGCCTTCTTCTTGGTGCGACCGTGCTGACCTGGAGCGTATGGACGCTTCTCGAGGTACTTAGCGGCCTTTGGAGTAAGAGCAAGTCCGAGCGAACGCGACAGACGAGTCTTGCTGCGAGTACGTGTGGTTTTTGACACGTTTTCCTTTCATGGCGGCAGTTTTGCCGCATAGCGTTTTGTTCACAGATCGACCCTGAGAGGCAGGGTCTTTCGCCACGGACCACCTGGCTATTAGGCGGTCGCACCGTTGAGCAATCTCTCAGCCGCGATCGAAAGCTCCAGTCGGCAACCTCGCCAGTCTACCAGTGACAGGCCCGAAACAAAAGGACCGCCTTCTAGCTGGTCAGGCGCTATCCAACGCAACAGCGGGCTATTTGCGCTTAAAGGCGCGCACGATTGCTCGCAATCGAGTCAAGCGGTCCTTGAGTGCGGCTTCGGCCGCAATCTCTTTTGGTCGCACGTATTCTCGATCGAGAAGTTCATCGCCGATGTAGCGCTGTTCTACAACCATGCGAGCATCGTCGTGCGGGTAGCGATAACCCTTACCGTTGCCGAGCTGCGCAGCTCCCGCGTAGTTAGACGACCGCAGGTGGCCAGGGATCTCTGGGATTACACCGGCGCGGACATCTGCAAGAGCCTCGTTGATGGCGTTGTAGGCCGTATTCGACTTCGGAGCCAGGGCTAGGTAGATGGTGCACTCTGCAAGCGGGATGCGCCCTTCCGGCATGCCAATCAAGGAAACCGTAGCCGCCGTGGCCGAGGCTAGGCTCAGCGCCTGCGGATCAGCCAGACCGATGTCCTCGGCAGCGAGGATCATCAACCTGCGGGCTATGAAACGCGGGTCCTCCCCCGCTTCGATCATGCGCGCCAGATAGTGAATGGCCGCATCGGCATCGCTGCCGCGAACCGATTTGATAAACGCACTGATGACGTCGTAATGCTGATCACCGGCCTTGTCATAGTGCACGATCGCGCGATCTTGAGCCTCGGATACGTGATGAAGGGCGATACGCGGCTTGGCCTTCTTGGCCTCGGAAATGGCCGCCAAGGCACACGCCTCTAGCAGGGTGAGCGCGCGACGTGCGTCTCCCTGCGCAAGGCGGATGATTGCGGCTTCCGCGTCATCATCAATTGCGACCAATCCACCTAAGCCGGCGGTAGCCTCGACAGCGCGGCGCACGAGTGCGAGCAGGTCGTCATCCGACAGCGCTTCGAGTCGAACGATCAGTGAGCGACTAAGTAAGGGTGCGATGATGCTGAACGACGGGTTCTCGGTCGTCGCGGCTACCAGGATGAGCCAACCATTCTCGACGGCCGGAAGCAACGCGTCCTGTTGCGCCTTAGAAAACCGATGGATCTCATCTAGGAACAGAAGTGTGCGCACGCCAAAGGATTCGAGTTCACGGCGAGCCGACTCGATCGCGTCGCGAACCTCTTTGACACCGGCCGAGATGGCACTTAGTTCCAGGTAGCGGCGCTCCCCGGTGCGGGCCAGCATCTGTGCGATCGTGGTCTTACCCACACCCGGAGGTCCATAGAGCACAATCGAGATGGCCGCCGAGTTGTCTCTGTTCGCCAAGTTCTGCAGTGGCGAACCCTTGGCCAGCACTCGCTGCTGACCGACAACGTCGTCAAGCTTCGCAGGACGCATCCGGACGGCTAAAGGTGCAGTTGCCGCGGTGATAGAAGCGAAGTTTGACACAGCAAAAGGCTAATGGCAGTAGGCCGCTGTAGCCGCACTAAAATCGGAATGTTCGTCCTAAAGGAGCATCGTGTCAGCCAAGAAAAAGCAGCAAAACATCTACAAGGATGCCGCCGACCGCATGGCAGAATTTCAGGCCGCCCAAAACGCAGCCAAAAGCAACGTGTCGCGAAAGCACAGCGACCTGATTAAGGCTTCTGTAGCCGTGCTGGCCTCGATCGCTTTGGCGTTGACGGCCCAGTGGACATATTTCTCGTTCGGCCCTGCCTCGACGACGACTCCAATTACTGGCCTAATGAACATCAACGGTGCGAAGCTGGATATGACGCTCGATCGCGCGCACGCGCCGAAGGCCGTCGCCGAGTTCACCAAGTTGATCAACAAGGGCTTCTATTCCGGCGTGAGCTGCCACCGATTGACCACGAGTGGCATCTTCGTGCTGCAGT
>JBEDDI010000034.1:0-8548 GCA_041176265.1 Actinomycetota bacterium | reverse complement strand
TTAGCCCGAGTGCCGAAACCGTCGGTAGGCGAGTGCGAGCGCTGCGACGCCTGCACGAGGTCGCTACATCGCAAGAGACTCTCGATCACCCGATCTTTGTGCTCGCATCCATTCGTGCGGCCTTGCAGCCGATCGTCGCCGGGCTGGGGGAACGCGAGCCGGTCACCCTAGAACAGGGGCGCGAGTACTCACTCTTCGAGCTCCCGCTCAAGCTCATCGACTTCGCCTACGAGCGAGTCGACATGGTCACCAAGCGCGGCGAGTTCGCCGTTCGCGGTGGAATCCTCGACGTTTTTCCGACCACCGCCGAACACGCCTACCGCCTCGAGTTCTTTGGCGACGAAATCGAAGAAATCCGCCTCTTCGCCGTGGCCGACCAGCGCACGCTGCATGGCGAGACAGCGCACGTCGCCGGGGCCGACGAACAAGGACGCGTCAAGGCGCTGCAGATCTACCCGGCCCGCGAGCTCCTAATCACCCCAGACGTTGCCAATCGCGCGCGCCAGATGCTGCACGAGTTTCCGAACATCAGCACGATGCTCGCCAAGATTGCCGAGGGCATTCCGGTCGAGGGCATGGAATCGCTCGCACCAGCGCTGGCCGAGAAACTCAGCCCGCTTACTGACGCGCTGCCGGCGGACGCATCCGTCGTTTTGATCGCGCCAGAGAAGGCAGCAGCACGTGCCGCGAGCCTGGTCGAGACCAATGAGGAGTTCCTGCACGCAGCGTGGGACGCAGCGACCGAGGGAGCCCAAGCTCCGATCGACCTGAGCGCTGGCGGCTTCATTGACCTGAGTCAATTCAAAGATGCACTGGATGGCCGCCAACTCGTCACCATCAGCCAGTTTGGCGCCGACGACGCAAGCCTGATCGACCTAGGCCTGCTCGAGATTCCAACCTTTGTGGGAGCTGACGGCCAGCGCGAGACCAGCATCATCGACTGGATTCGTGACCAGGTTGCCAACAGCCAGCGCGTGCTGATCACCGCCGAGGGACACGGCACGATCGAGCGCATCACCGAGATGCTGAAGGCGCAGGGGCTCAAGGCCGAGCTGCAAGACCAGTTGCCCGGTGATCACAACAAGCGCAAGTGGCCAGCAGCGGCAGTCGTGACGATTCAGGCCACGCTTCGTCGCGGATTCGCCGCTCCCGAGGCCAACCTGATCGTGCTGACCGAGCAAGAGTTCTTCGGTCGCAATGCGGCATACCTGAACCCTGAACGCCGCAAGCTCGCCACCAAACGGGGTCAAGCGGTCGACCCGCTCAACCTGCGCTCCGGCGATTACGTGGTGCACGAGATCCACGGCATCGGCCGCTTCAAAGAGCTCGTCACACGCCAGGCCGGCGTCGGCACTCAGAAGCACGAGCGCGAATACCTGCTCATCGAATACGCGCCGAGCAAGCGCGGCTACCCGGGCGACACTTTGTATGTGCCAACCGACCAGCTCGACATGCTCACCCGCTACGTCGGCGGCGAGGCTCCGGTGCTCAACAAGATGGGCGGCACCGAGTGGGCCAAGGTCAAGGGCAATGCCCGCAAGGCCATCCGCAAGATCGCTATCGACCTGGTAAAGCTCTACAGCACTCGAGTCAAGTCGAAGGGGCACGCCTTTGGCCCAGACACCGCTTGGCAGCGCGAACTCGAAGAGGCATTCGCGCACGTCGAGACGCCTGATCAGCTGACCACCATCGACGAGGTCAAGCGCGACATGGAGCGCGAGATTCCTATGGACCGATTGCTAGCCGGTGACGTTGGTTACGGCAAGACTGAGGTCGCCGTTCGCGCTGCCTTCAAGGCGATTCAGGATGGCAAGCAGGTTGCCATGCTCGTACCAACCACGCTGCTTGCGCGTCAGCACTTTGAGACCTTCACGGCGCGATACGCGGGCTTCCCGGTGAACGTTCGGCAGCTCAGTCGCTTCCAGAGCGATAAAGAAGCCAAGGAGACCCTCGCCGGTATGGCCGACGGAACCGTCGACTTGGTCATCGGCACGCACCGAATCATCGCGAACAGCGTGAAGTTCCGCAATCTGGGCCTGATCATTATCGACGAGGAGCAGCGCTTCGGTGTCGAGCACAAAGAGAAGCTCAAGGACCTCAAACACAACGTCGACGTGCTGGCGATGTCGGCGACCCCGATTCCGCGAACGCTCGAGATGGCGATCACCGGCATCCGTGAAATGTCGACCCTGGCCACTCCGCCCGAGGAGCGCCACCCGATCCTGACTTACATCGGCGGCTATAGCGAAAAGCAGGTTGCGGCGGCGATTCGTCGCGAGCTGATTCGCGAGGGCCAGGTGTTCTTCGTTCACAATCGAGTGCAGAGCATCGACAAGGTCGCCAAGGATCTGGCCGAACTGGTGCCGGAGGCCCGCATCGCAGTGGCTCACGGCCAGATGGGGGAGCACGAGCTCGAGCAGGTGGTCGTCGACTTCTGGCAGAAGAAGTTCGACGTGCTGGTGAGTACCACCATCATCGAGACGGGCATCGACATTCCGAACGCCAACACGCTGATTATCGATCGGGCCGAGAACTTTGGCCTGAGCCAGCTGCACCAGATTCGCGGACGCGTCGGGCGCAGCCGCGAGCGTGCATACGCTTACTTCTTCTATTCGCCCGACAAGCCGCTGACCGAGACCGCTCACGATCGCCTGGCTACCATCGCGCAGAACAACGAGCTGGGTTCGGGCATGCAGGTGGCGATGAAGGATCTCGAGATCCGCGGTGCCGGTAACCTGCTCGGCGGCGAGCAGTCGGGCCACATCGCGGGTGTCGGTTTCGACCTGTATCTGCGCATGATTGGTGAGGCCGTGGCCGACTTCAAAGGTGAAAAGGTCGAGAGCCCCGCCGAACTCAAGCTTGAACTGCCGGTGGACGCGCACATTCCTGGAACGTACGTCGACAGTGAACGCCTGCGTCTCGAGGCGTATCACAAGCTATCGGCGGCGTCTGGCGAGCTTGGCACGAAGGCCCAGCTGGATGCGATTCTCGCTGAGCTCAACGATCGCTATGGCGAACCTCCCGAGGCCGTCAAGAACCTCGTGGCGGTTACCGAACTGCGCCAGCAGGCCAATCGCTTGGGGCTAAAAGACGTGAACATCCTCGGCCTGCAGGCTAAGTTCCAGCCGGTGACCCTGGTCGAAAGCGACCAGGTGCGTCTCTCGCACCTGTTTCCCGGCCTCAAGTACCTCGCGTCGGCCAGCACGCTCATGTTGCCGGCACCGCGCGACCCTGCCACGGGCGAACCGTTGCGCGATCAGGCCGTCATTGACTGGACCTGGGCGGTGCTGGCCAGGGTTTTTCCACAGCAGTGAAAATGTGATTGATTTTGCCAATGTTGCGCCCTACTATCTAGTTACACCCCTGGATGCTTCGGCTACCAGTTAGAAGGCCCCGCTCGCGGGGCCTTCGGTATTTAACTTCAGATCCACTCAGGTGGTATGTGGATCTCTCCATGTGCATCAGTGAGCACATGAGCAAATTGGCTCCTTTGCAGCTGTTGGAGAGTTATTGATTGGGCAAACTCAACAGTGGTGGATCGCAATTCTCGGTTTGCCTTTGCTCCCTCTTGAAATGGGAATAGCAGGCCAACTCGGCATTTGAATTCATCTGTGAGCATCTTGATAGGGCCTACTTGGTCAGAGTCATTCGTGACGACTACTCCGATATCGCAGGCGCTGGTTAGCAGGTCTGCCACGAGCCGCCCCGCTAAGTTCACATCAGTGCCTTTTTCTTCGGTTTTTAGCACCTTTGTGGTGGCCCATGCCTTACCGGTTTCGTCCTCGATTTTCGGCAATGCGACTAAATAGCGAGGATCTGAACGGAAGTTGCCATAAACGACTTCAATCTTGGAGGTGCGTGTCGCTAGCGCTCTCAAGTACACCTGTTGACGTTGAGGAGCTCTGGCGTCAAAAGTCGCGCCGGGCTTCAATCGGGCGGTGAAGTAGTAAATTTTTTGAATTTTAAACTCGGGCAAAGCCAACTCTGCGAGCGCTGCCAGATCAAGCCACTTGACCCCAGTGCGGCCAGACAGGCTGCGTTTGTAGAGGTTGAAGCCGTCGATATAGACATTGGCTCTGGGTCGAATCATGCTTCAGATTATGGAATGCGCGCCTGACAAAACTTCATCTCAGCCAAAGCTGTGGATAACTCTCTGTGTGCAAAAGTATGGTGTTTTCTCAGGGTTTTGCCAGCCAAGCATGTCAGTCTGACTTTGCAACGAAGTTGCGAAAGGGGGCCGGAACATGACCGACCAGCAGAACGAACCGTCGCCATACGTCGAAGACAAGACCTTTACGTGGCGATCGCTGTCGCTCGGCAAGCGCGTTGGCATCTCGGCCGGCGCCCTGGCCGTTGGCGCTTTTGCCCTAGCCGGCCCAGCGATGCCGGTCATCGCACAGATGGTCGGAATCGTTGACCCTGCAACCGAGCGAGGTCCAGCTGGCAACCCAGCCGGCATTTTCGGTGCTCCCGTCGACGGCCTCCCGGTTGCGGACGCAGACCCACTGCCAAACGGTGGCCCCGAGGGCAGCTTCGGCATTGCCGAACTCGCGCCAAACATCCAAACCGTGCCGCCAACCTCGATCCTGCCTCAGAACCCGGGCGGCCACGTCGTGCTGCCGCAGAACCCAAGCGCGGTTGACTTCGGCAACGTCTCGAGCGCAACCCCCGGTGGCAGCACCTGGTCGGGCGATGACGACGAAGATGACGATGATGACGACGATGACGAGCACGAGGGTCGCGAACACCACGGCGACCGTGGCGAGCACGAGGACCACGACGACTAGTGGAACACTTGTTGCATGACCTCGTCTAGCAACGCAAACCACCCAGAGCTCGAAACCCTCATCGCCACTGCGCACACCCTACGTGCACCTGGCGGATGCCCTTGGGATGCCGAGCAGACTCACGAATCGCTCGTGCAATACCTACTCGAAGAGACCTTCGAGCTGATCGAGGCCATCGAATCTGGCAACCGCGACGAGATCATCGAAGAGCTCGGCGACGTGCTCTATCAGGTCGTCTTTCACAGTGACCTGGCCGCAACAGGCAGCCTCGGCCAACCGTTCGACCTCGAAGACGTCGCTCGCGTCAGCACCGCCAAGATGCGCAACCGTCACCCGCACGTGTTCGGCAACGAGGAAGAGCTCGAGAAGTATGCCGCCAAGACCGGCGACGACGTGATGCTCAACTGGGATGCCCACAAGAAGCGCGAGAAGCCAGAGCGCATGAGCGTGCTCGATGGAATCCCCGAAGACCTGCCTGCCCTGGCCCGCGCTAACAAGGTGCTCGGCAAGGCCGAGAAGCTCGGCATGCTCGACCCCGAGGCACCGGGAGCATTCAGCATCACCAGTGAGGACGAGCTCGGCGCAATCCTGCTCGCCGTCGTTCAGTCGGCTCGTGCTGCTGGACTCGACTCGGAGCGCGCCCTTCGCGGTGCAGTCCGCTCGCTATCGACCGAGATCCGCGAATTCGAGCTCGAGGATGCGGTTGACGCGGGCGTGATCGCCATTCCAGCTGACGACTAGCGGCTCCTGGCCAATACCCAAGTCGATTGCTCGGCTGTGACATGGCATGCTTAGGATGACATGAGTCGATATCCGGGGGATGGAAATTGGATTACAAAACTGAAGGTCAAGCATTAGCCAAACTGCTTAGGGCAAAACTGCCTAGCCGGCTAGACGGCAAACAAGCCATCTTAGAAATGCGCGATGGTGGTGGCCGTAATTGGCGTCAGATGGAGTGGATCGGGTGGTGGTTTGAGTTCTTCACAGAAAAGACCCTTGCCTCCTCGCCCGGCTTCACCAGAGGACCCAAGTATGGGAATGTCGAATTTGACCTCGCAGGCGAATGGGTGTGGGATCTAAAAGCCCACCCTGATGAGGCGGGAAGCAAAGTTCCTCTTAATGACCAAGAAGCGGTTATCGCCTGCATTCAAGACCATGGTGGGCTTGGCTACATCCTCATCGAAGGCTCAGCAGACTACGAATCCATTGAGCAAGAATTCAAGCACTGGCACGATGCGCTAAAGGGCAAGAAGACTGCGTACCAAAAGAAGAACGAGGCTGCCGGTCGACCTAGCCGGCGACGCAAAAGCGTTTTTCGCCCGGATGGCATCCGCATCATCTGGATTCCAGCATTGGAAGATCTGGAAATGGGAAAGCGGGATGGATGGATCTCGGCGTTCCAAGAAGGAATGATCAACTCCAATGGAACTGCTAGGCGAGCAAAATTCATGCTGGATTTGGCCAAGGTGCCCAGCAAATACGTGCTCGTTTACGAAACGCTATAAGGCTAGATCCGGGTTTTCTGGCGCTTTAGAAATCGCTTCCAGGATGCGTTTGCCTTGGTCATTTTTTTCCAGTAGCGCCTTGTCACGAGCGACATGCTGCCGCAAAATGAACCACACAGCCCCGACGTTGACGCCGTTTCCGAGTTGTTTGTAACTAGCCGAATCTCTTTGGTCCCCGAATGTGAATTTGTCTGGCAATCCTTGGAGTCTTGCTGCTTCGCGAACGGATAGTCGGCGTCCAAGAGAGCCGATGATCGACGTTTGAGTGATGGCGACTAGAGCTGGAAGATAGGTCGGCTTCTTCGCGCGAATGCCCGACGGTCTGAAGTGCATGACTGTGTCCCATAGCCGAGGTGTGTTCTGGGCTTGCCACTCAAGTTTCCTCCGGCTTGGAGGAAACTTGTCCGAAAAGACATCCCACTTTGCAGTCCATTGGTCTATCCATTCTTTGTGGGTTGAATAGAGTTCAGCATTTTTCTCTAGGTAGTTGCGCTTCCACTTTGGAGTGTCGTCGGGGATGAAAAGGTCATCGATGGTCACCCACGCGTCGGCCCAAATCGGGAAGCCGGGTGGTTGTTTACCGTCGCTCTTTTCGTAGTACTTGCGGACCCATTCATCCCAAGCGTCGATCCACAATTTTTCTGACGTGGTCAACTCAGTGCCTTTAGGTGTCTCATCGACGTCGAGTGGCAAATCACTTTCAAGATTCCACTTCTGGGGGTTCCATCCAAGTACAGGTTTCAATTGAAACGGCGGGAGTGGTTCGAGATGAGCGGATTCTGGATCATAAGTGGCTGTTATGAAGACTCGCTCACGCACCTGAGGGCGACCGCCGAGCGATCGGGGCAGAAGGTGTGGTGAGAAGACTGCGGGGGCTGCGGACACATGGTACCCCTCTTCGCGCAGGGTGCGAATGATCACTTCCCACTCGTGGCTATGTCTCGGTCCTGCAAGGTTTCGCACATTTTCGAGGAGCACAACCTTCGGGTGGTGCGCTTGAATGATGCGGAGAATGTTCCAGTAAAGAGTGCCTCGGGTCTCCTCCATGCCCTTCTGCGCTCCTGACTTAGAGAAAGGCTGGCAAGGGAACCCGGCGGCAAGGACATCGTGTGCTGGCACGTTCATCGCTGTCTCGTTGGCATCGTGGGTGATGTCTCCCAGCGGGCTGTGCCCCCAGTTCGTTTCGTATACCTTCGACGCAGCCTTGTCGATCTCGACTGAATAAACGCCCTTACCGCCAAACCCCGACAAGGCGGCAGCAAATCCGCCTATGCCGGCAAATAGGTCGATGAATGTGAATGCAGGTTTGGTCGAAGGCATGTTAAAAGCTTAACGGCTGATCCAACATTTTCGAGGAAGGTCGCCGCCATCTGCCAAACTTGAGTCATGGCTAAAGACGTGCACCCGCCTCGCGGCATGCGCGACTTCCTCCCCGCAGAAAAGTCGCGCCGAGACAACATCCTCACCCGCATCCGCGAGACCTACCTGTCGCACGGCTTCCAAGAGATCGAGACTCCTGCGATGGAGGACCTCGATCGTCTGACCTCGGGTCAGGGTGGCGACAACGAGAAACTTGCATTCCGCGTGATGAAGCGCGGCGAGGAGCTCGAGCGTGCGCTGGGCGCATCGGATAATTCGACCGATGGCCTGGCCGACCTTGGCCTGCGCTATGACCTGACAGTGCCTCTGACTCGCTATTACGCGACCAACCGCGCGAAGCTGCCGACCGTGTTCAAGGCGCTACAGACCGGGCCAGTTTGGCGTGCCGAGCGTCCACAGAAGGGCCGTTACCGCCAGTTTGTGCAGTGCGACATCGACATCATCGGCGATGCCAGCGAGCTAGCCGAGATCGAGCTGCTCAACGCATCGCTGGATGCTCTCGCCGCAATCGGCCTGAGCGACGCCACCATTCGCGTCAACCACCGCGTGTTGCTGGCCAACCTGCTCGATGGATTGGGTGTCGCCGAGGCCGACCGTGGCCAGGCCATGATCATCATCGACAAGCTCGACAAGATCTTTGGCGAGGGAGTCGTCGCCGAGCTGGGCGAGAAGTTTGGCGCTCTGGTTGCTGAGGCTGCAGCCGGTTGGCTGTCGACTCTGCAAGGCCAGTTGGATGCGCCTGCCGAACTCGCCAACATCTTCGCCGCCGTCGAGGCTCGCCACGGCAAGGGCAAGCTGCGCTTTGACCCAACGCTCGTGCGCGGCATGGGCTACTACACCGGCCCAATCTTCGAGATCGAACACCCGGGCTCGGGC
>JBEDDI010000033.1:0-8555 GCA_041176265.1 Actinomycetota bacterium | reverse complement strand
ACCCCATCGACATCGTCGATTCAGGTCGTCACCGAGGAGCAAATCCTCAACCGAGACCTGCAATCGACCGACACCGGTTCGATCGCGACCTTGCGCCGCAGCAACTACAGCCGTCGCGACAGTCTGCGTGGCGAGGCATTCGATCAGCCAGAGCCGGCGGCTATGCTCACAGCGGACCGCCTGCTCGACTCATCGGCAAAAAACCGCCCTGCTCCGGAGCGCGGCTTCCGTCGATTCATCTACTTCTTGAGCCTCAAGACCATCAACCTCGGCGACCCGCTGAAGGTTCGCGAGCGCAAGGCGATTGACGCTCGCATCGGCGCAAACCTCGATGGCGGAGCCAAGTTCGTGCCAGTGCTAACCCGCAAGGGAGGCGTTGGCAAGACCACGATCAGCACCCTGCTCGGCATGGCGCTCGCACTCGCGCGCGAAGACCGCATCATCGCGATCGACGCTAACCCAGACCGCGGCACCCTGGCCGAGCGCGTCAGCAAGTCAACCCGTTTTACCGTTCGCGACGTGGTTAACCGTGCCGCCGCGATCGATGGCTTCACCGACTTCTCTTCGATGGTTTCGCGTGACGTAACCCGCCTCGATGTGCTGGCTTCGGACAGCGACCCGATGCTTTCGGAAGCCTTCGACGAGGGTGACTACAACGTCGTCGCCGACATGGCAGCTCGCTACTACTCGATCATCCTCACCGACTGCGGCACCGGCATCGTCCACTCGGTCATGCGTCCAACTCTGCAGCGCGCAAACGGCCTCGTAATCGTCTCTGGCGGTTCGGTCGATGAGGCCCGCCTCGCATCGGAGACCCTGACCTGGCTCGAGGCCAATGGCTACGGCGACTTGGTTAGAAACTCAATCGTCGCACTCAACACGGCTACGCCTGCGACCAACATCGTCAAGTTAGACGAGATCGAGCAGCACTTCAAGACTCGCGTTCGCCACGTCGTGCGCATCCCTTACGACCCAGCCCTGTCGGCCGGTTCGGTCATCAAGTTCAAGGAACTCAAGCAGGACACCCAGAACGCCGCGCGCGAGCTCGCCGCACTGGTTGTCGACTCGCTCAACGCTCCGCTTTAGACCGTCAAGGCTGGTCTTAGGTAGACATCGAATGGCAGTGCGCGAGATTCGCCTGTTCGGCGACCCAGTTCTGAAAACGGTTAGCGACCCGGTTCGCCAATTTGACGGCAAACTCAAGGCCCTTATCGACGACCTGCTCGACACCACCAAGCTGCCTGGCCGTGCGGGCGTTGCTGCGCCGCAGATCGGCGTAAACCTGCGTGCATTTAGCTATAACGTGCACGGTGAGGTCGGCTACATCATTAATCCGGTGCTGATCGAAGCGTCGGGCGAGCGCCAGCTTGTGGGCGAGGGCTGCCTCTCGGTGCCTGGACTCTGGCACAAGACGCCCCGCTACGAATTTGCGCGTGTGCGCGGCCAGAACCTAGCGGGGGATGAGATTGAACTCAGCGGTAGCGGGCTGATGGCCCAGATGCTCCAGCACGAGTGCGATCATCTGGACGGCTATGTCTACATCGATCGCCTCGAGGGCGATGAGCGGCGTGCGGCAATGAAGATTCTGCGCGCGACCGATTGGTTTATGCGCTAGTTAGCCGAAATGCTTCGGCGCAATGGCGCTCTGAGCGCCTAGTCGCGCTCTCCGCCAGTCATCGGAACCGAAGCGTATAGGTCATCAACGAGCGGCAGGTAGTCGCGCATCACGGCTTCACGCTTGATCTTGAGCGATGGCGTCAAGTGGCCGCTGTCTTCGGTAAGTTCGCGGTCGATAACGATGAACTTGCGAATGGATTCGGCCTTCGAGACGTTCTTGTTGACTCGATCGATGGCTACCTGGATCTCGGCGAGCACCTCTGGCTGCTTTGCGGCCTGTGCCATCGACATGGTCTTGTCGAGGCCCTTGTTGGCAAGCCAGAGCGGAAGCATTTCGCCGTCGAGGCTGATTATGGCCGCGATAAATGGGCGGTTGTCGCCGATCAGGACTGCTTGGCCGATGAGTGGGTTTGCGCGAAGCGGGTCTTCCATCGGGGCCGGAGCAACGTTCTTTCCAGCAGCGGTGACCAGGATTTCCTTCTTGCGGCCCGTGATGCTCAGGAAGCCCTCGTCGTCAAGCTCGCCGATGTCGCCGGTCTTGAACCATTCGCCCGAGAAAGCCTCTGCGGTCGCGGTTGGGTTGCGCCAGTAGCCGCGCATCACGTTGCTACCGCGCAGCCAGATCTCGCCGTCTTCGGCGATCTTGACGCCGCAGCCAGGCAGCAAGCGACCGACCTTGCCAATTTTGAGGCCGTTCGGGCGACCGATCATTGCCGGAGCGGTGGTCTCGGTTAGGCCGTAGCCCTCGAGCACGATTAGACCAATCGAGCGGTAGAAGTGTCCTAGGCGAGCGCCGAGCGGGCCACCCCCCGAAATCGCGTACTTGACCTGGCCACCCATAGCTGCGCGCAGCTTCTTGTAGACGAGGGCGTCAAAGAGGCGGTACTGGATCTCGAGGCCAAGTGGCACGCGACCCGCGTCTAGCGCCTTTGAGTGTGCGATGGCGGTGTACGCCGCCTTGCGGAAGATCTTGCCCTTGCCTTCGCCCTCGGCCTTTTGCTCGGCCGAGTTGTAGACCTTCTCGAAAACGCGAGGAACGGCCAACAGGAAGGTTGGCTTGAAGCTCTGCATGGCCGGTCCGACGTTCTTGCTGTCTGGCTGATGGCCGATGCGAACACCCGCGTACGCCGCGAGAACCGAGATGAATCGAGCGAAGACGTGGGCCATCGGAAGGAAGAGCAGAGTGCTCGAACCAAGGCGAATGACGTCTGGCAGTTCGATGCACGCGTTCTTGGTGAGGTCAATGAATCCGCGGTGAAGTAACTCGCAACCCTTTGGGCGACCGGTGGTGCCAGAGGTGTAGATGATAGTTGCCAGGTCGTCGATCTTGGCCGACTTGCGGCGCTGCTCGAGTAGCTCGGAATCGACTTCGCGGCCAAGCTTGCTCAGTGCGTCGATCGAACCGCCTTCGATCTGCCAGACGGTGCGTACCATCGGGGTGGCAGTCTGAATCTCTTCGAAGCGGGCTTGGTGCTCGGCGTTTTCGACGAATAGGGCAACCGCATCGCTGTCGGAAAGAATCCATTCCATCTGGGCGGGTGCGCTGGTCTCGTAGATTGGCACGCTGATTGCGCCTACCCACCAGAGAGCAAAGTCGATCAGGGCCCATTCATAGCGAGTGCGGCTCATAATCGCAACGGCCTGCCCAGGCTGCACGCCGGCTGCGATGAAACCCTTGGCCAGTTTGACTACCTGATCGTGGAATTCAGCAGCCTTAACGTCTTTCCAGGTGCCGTCGCCCTGATCGATTGAGTACAGGGCCTGCTCTGGCGTCTCGTTGATGCGGTGCAGCAATAGGTCTGTGATGTTTTCGGATGCGTCCGATTCGACGTGCTTTGGGATGTCGTATGCCTGCATTGACTCGATTTCCGTTCTCATCCGGGTTTGGGCGCTGGAGCGCCCTGCGTTTACTTTACTGGGCGGGCCGCGGCAAATGGGTAAACTTGAAGCCTTGGGCGTCAAGCGTTATCTCGACGTTTTTTTACCAGCGATTAGGGGCACTATGCACGCGATTGGAATCGACATTGGCGGCACCAAAATCGCCGGTGCTCTGGTTGACGAAGACGGCTCGATCGTGCGCGAGCTTCGTGTCCCGACCCCAGCGCAAGACACTCAGGCATTGACCCGCGCGGTCGCCGATCTGATCAATCAACTTGCCGAGGGCGAAGAAGTCTCGGGCGTAGGCATTGCCGCGGCCGGCTTTATCGACGCCGACCAAGCAAACATCGTCTACGCACCGAATTTGAGTTGGCGCAACGAGCCATTCAAAGCCAACGTCGAGGCACTGATCGACTTGCCGGTCATCCTAGAAAACGACGCAAACGCAGCCGGCTGGGCCGAATATCGCTTTGGCGCCGGCAAGGGCTACAAACACATGGTCATGCTGACCATCGGTACTGGCGTGGGCGGTGCCGTCATCGTCGATTCGCACATGCTGCGCGGCGGCTTCGGTATCGCAGGCGAACTCGGACACATCCGTATGGTTCCCGACGGCGTTCTCTGCGGCTGCGGGCAGCACGGCTGCCTCGAATCGTACGGCTCTGGCTCGGCGCTGCTGCGCTCGGCCCGCGAGCTGGCCGCTTCTGGCGACCCGCTTGGCGCGCGACTTCGTGAACTCGAAGTCGAGAACGGCCAGCTAACTGGCACGGAGGTCTATGCGGCGATCGTCGAGCGCGACCCGGGTGCGCTACAAATTCTGCGCGAGCTTGGAACGTGGATTGGTCAGGCCATCGGTTCGCTTGTTGCTGTCCTAGACCCAGAGATTGTCGTGATCGGTGGGGGAGTGAGTGCTGCAGGGGACCTGCTTCTCGACCCAATCCGCGAAGCTTATTTAGCCCACCTGCCAGCCCGTGGTTTCCGCCCGGAGCTCAAGATCGTTGCAGCCGAGTTCGTCAACGACGCTGGCGTAGTCGGGGCCGCCGACCTAGTGCGCAACGCCAAGCGCTAAACTGGTCGTTCAATTGCCTCGCGGGAGGCACATGGAACAGAGAAGGTAGGGAGTGAAATGGCTTATTTCATCCTGAAGACCTTCGTGCTTGGCCCATTGCTGAAGCTACTGTTCCGTCCTTGGGTTCGCGGCATGGAGAACATCCCTTCATCGGGTGCCGCCATCCTGGCCTCAAACCACCTTTCGTTCTCGGACTCGATTTTTCTGCCGCTCCAGGTTCGACGCCCGGTCGTGTTCCTTGCCAAGAGCGAGTACTTCACCGGCAAAGGCATCAAGGGTGCTCTGGTGCGATGGTTCTTCAAGTCGACCGGCCAGTTGCCAATCGACCGTTCGGGTGGCAAGGCCTCCGAGGCTTCGCTAAACACCGGTCTTGGCGTGCTGTCGCAGGGACTCCTGCTCGGTATCTACCCTGAGGGCACGCGCTCGCCGGATGGAAGACTTTACCGAGGCCGTACCGGCATCGCACGCATGGTTCTAGAGGCTCGCGTGCCAGTGATTCCTGTGGCAATGATCGACACCGAAAAGGTGCAGCCAATTGGCAAGCGCCTTCCGCGCATTCGTCGCGTTGGCATCGTGATTGGTGAACCGTTGGACTTCTCGCGCTTCGAGGGCATGGAGGGCGACCGCGTCGTACTGCGTGCAGTCACCGACGAGATCATGTACGAACTGAAGCAGCTCAGTGGTCAGGAATACGTTGACCTATACGCTTCATCGGTCAAGGAAAAGCGCGCCAAGCTGGCACGCGCCTAGGGGCAGAGGGAACAAATGGCAAGTAGAAACGAACCTTTCGTTGCGGCGGATCCGGCTGTGTTGGCTGGTCTCGATCACTATCTGACCCTGCCGATTAAGCAGCAGCCAACCTGGACCGATGCCGCAGAGGTCGCCTCGGTGCGCCAGCAGCTGGCCGCGCTGCCTCCGCTGGTATTCGCGGGTGAGGTTGACATCCTGCGCGACCGCCTGGCTCAGGCCGCGAGCGGCAATGCTTTCCTGCTTCAGGGCGGCGACTGCGCCGAAACCTTCGCTGATGCAACTGCCGACCGCATCCGCAACCGCGTAAAGACGCTGCTGCAGATGGCCGTCGTGCTGACCTACGGCGCGTCGCTGCCGGTTATCAAGATGGGTCGCATGGCGGGCCAGTTCGCCAAGCCTCGCTCTTCTGACACCGAGACCCGTGGCGACGTGACTCTGCCGGCGTACCGCGGCGACATCGTCAACGGCTACGACTTCACTCCAGAGTCTCGAGCGACGAACCCTCAGCGCATGCTGCAGGCATACAACACCTCGGCGTCTACGCTCAACCTGATCCGCGCCTTTACCCAGGGTGGCTTTGCCGATTTGCGTTCGGTGCACGAGTGGAACCGCGGATTCGCCGACAACCCAGCCAACAACCGCTACAAGGCACTCGCAGACGAGATCGACCGCGCAGTGCGCTTCATGGATGCCTGTGGCGCCGACTTCGACGCGCTACGCACCACTGAGTTCTACGTGAGTCACGAGGGTCTGCTGCTCGACTACGAGCGCCCTATGACCCGAATCGATTCGCGCACCGGCACCCCATACATCACCTCGGGTCACTTCATCTGGATCGGTGAGCGCACGCGTCAGATGGACCACGCGCACGTCGACTACCTGTCGCGCGTTCGTAACCCAATCGGCGTCAAGCTTGGCCCGACCACGAGCGTCGAAGACACCCTCGAGCTCATCGAGCGCCTCGACCCGAACCGTGAGCCTGGTCGCCTGACCTTCATCACCCGCATGGGTGCCGGCAAGATCCGCGAGGAACTGCCGAAGCTGGTTGAGGCCGTTCGCGACGCCGAGGCAAAGCCGCTGTGGATCACCGACCCGATGCACGGCAACGGCATCACGACCAAGAACGGCTACAAGTCACGTCGCTTTGACGATGTCATGGACGAAGTTCGCGGCTTCTTTGAAGTGCACCAGGCAGCCGGTACCTTCCCCGGCGGCGTACACGTCGAACTTACTGGTGACGACGTTGCCGAGTGCCTGGGCGGTTCAGAGAACATCGACGAGGCTTCGCTCGAGGAACGCTACGAGACCCTGTGCGACCCACGTCTGAACCACATGCAGTCGCTTGAGCTCGCCTTCTTGGTAGCTGAGTCGCTCGCGGCTCGTAACCAGCGCTAGGACTCGTTCTGCGGCCTTACTTGGCCGTGATGGTTACCGTGGTTGTCGTAACGTCGATGCGCGTTCCTGCGCTAGCGGACGAGAACTTCACCTTGACGATGCCCCAGTTTGCCTGCAGGGCCGAGGTGTTCACGGTGACGCGAATGCCGAGCGATTCAAGCAACGTCTTCGCGGCAAGAATCGTTTCTCCGACAACCTTTGGCATAGTGACCATGCTTGATCCCTTGGATACGACAAGAGTTGCGCTCGAGCCCTTGCCGATCGGCTGACCCTGGGCAGTCTGGATGGTGATTACCTTGCCCTTGGCTACGTTCTCGCTGTACTGCTCGCTGGTTTCGGTGACGACTAGCCCGGCCGCTTCGAGAGCCGTCTTGGCCAAAGCGGCGTCCATACCCGAGACAATCGGAATCGGACCAAGCGAGATTTTCAGGTCGATCTTGGTGCCATCGAGGATTACCGAGCCGTCTTTGCCGGTGTAGTCATAAACCGTGCCCAGTGGAGCCGCATCGAACCAGCTCGAGATTGCACCGCGCTCCATGCCGCTTTTCACAAGAGTTGCCGTCGCATCGACCAGGTTCTGCCCTGTTAGCTCTGGGACACGCAGCTGCTTTGGCCCAAGCGATACGAACAATTTGACCGCGCCAAAGGCAAGCTGCCCCGCCGCTGGTTCGGTGCGGATGACGGCACCCGCCGCAACATCACGGTCATTAACAGTGCTCACCTGATACTCGAGGTGAATCGCCTGAAGGGTGGACTCGGCCGAGGCCTGCTGCTGGCCAGCTAGAACGGGTACCGTCTTGAGCGCGCCCGGCCCTGAAGAGAAGAACCAGCCCACGCCGCTGCCAAGCAACACCAGGACCGCGCTGAGTGCGAGCAGTTTCGCGGCGATTCCGCGTTTCTCGAGGCGCTCGAGCGGGTGCAGTTCCTCTGGGTTTTCGGGGTCGAAATCGATGCGCTCAGTGGCCGATCCGCTGATGCGTTCGGTTGCGCCTGCAGGCGCGATAAATGACGGCAGCTCACCGTCGAGGCGAGTCGTAGCATTCGCGTAGGTTGGCGCAGGCTCGAACGAGTTGAGGTCCGTCGCGGCCACGCGTTCAGTCGCCGCGATTCGGGCAGTTGCCGCGAGGTCGGTGGACTTGGTGAGCTGTCCAGAATTGTGTAGCTCGTTGCGGGCGCGCGAAACGACCTGGAGGAGTTCGCCGGCATCGACCGGGCGATGGGCAGCCTCGCGAGCCGTCGCCCAGAGGACGAGCTCGTCAATGAGTGGCGGAACCGATGGATTCACCGTCGAAGGCGCGGGAACTGCCGAATTGGCATGCTGGTAAGCAACCTGCATGGCCGCCTCACCTGTGAAAGGTTGCTTGCCGGTGACCAACTCGAACAGCAGGACTCCGGCGGCGTAGACGTCGCTGCGAGCGTCGGCCGAACCGCGCAGAACTAGCTCTGGGGAGACGTAGGCGACCGTACCGATTAGCGACTCGGTTGCCGTGCGCTGATCGACCTCGCGCGCCAGCCCCCAGTCGCTGAGCTTGATTCGACCGTCGTTGGATAGCAGAACGTTTTCTGGCTTGAGGTCGCGGTGCAGAATGCCGGCCGAATGCGCCGATGAGAGCCCGGCAAGAACCGGCTCGAACAATTCGAGAGCGCGTTCGGCGCTAAGGGCACCGAATTTGTCGATGACATCGCGCAGGGTGATGCCCGGCACGTATTCCATGGCAAGCCAGGCGTGCTCGCCATCCTGCCCCTGGTCGAAAACGTTGACCAGGTTCGCGTGGGTCAGTCGAGCGGCGATCTTTGCCTCGGCCACGAAGCGTGTGCGGGCCGAATCGTCTAAGTGAGGGTGAAC
>JBEDDI010000032.1:0-9181 GCA_041176265.1 Actinomycetota bacterium | reverse complement strand
TCTTGGCTCTGGCCGACAAGTATCAGATCCCCATCGCCCTACACACGCCGAGTGAGGTCAAAGCGGCCGTTACTGGCAACGGTCGCGCGAGCAAAGACCAGGTAGGGCGCATGGTTGCGACCATCCTCGGGCTTGCCGAGGTTCCCAAACCTGCCGACGCTGCTGACGCACTAGCGATAGCCATCACCCATGCCTGGCGCCTTGGTATAGCAGCCGGAGGCGACTCTGGCTCAAGGGCAACAAGCGCCACAAAGGCGCAGGAGCAGTGGCGCGCTGCTATCAGCGCTTCCAAGAACCGGCGTTAGCTGCGGTTAGTCTTGGTGGGTGATTGCCTCGCTTACCGGAACAGTCCAGGCCGCCTCAGGCGGTCAGGTCGTCATTGACGTATCCGGAGTTGGGTATCTCGTCGCCGTTACACCCGCCACTGCCCAGGGGCTCCGCCTAGGCGATAGCGCAGCGCTGCTTATCAGCATGATTGTGCGAGAAGACGCGATGCTTCTGTACGGATTCGCTAGCGCTGAGGAACGGGATTTCTTCGATTCACTCAGGGGTGTGTCGGGGGTGGGGCCCAAGCTGGCACTTGCAGTTCTGTCGGCACTTAGTCCAGAACGAATAGCGGTAGCCGTTGCGAACGAGGACGATAAGGCCTTCTCGGCTATCTCTGGCATTGGCCCGAAGACAGCAAAGCTTCTCATTGTGACCTTGGCTGGTCGACTTAAGGCGCAAATCGGCGTTTCGTCGGTCAATCAGGCTTCAAACGCGTCGCGCGAATCTGTGCTGCAGGCACTCATGGGACTCGGCATCGCGGAACGCGTAGCCTCTGAGGCTCTGGATTCAGTTCTTTCAGGGTCACCTAGCGTGACGCGCGACCAATTGCTCCGTGAGGCGCTTGCAGCATTGGGTTCGGCAAAGGCGGCTCGTTCGTGAGCGATATCCTCATGGCCGAGGCGGAGGGCGGCGAGGACGGTTTCGAATCGTCATTACGGCCAAAATCTCTCAAGGAGTTCGTGGGCCAGCACAAGGTTCGCGAACAGATTACCCTGCTTATTAACTCGGCCAAAGCTCGTGGCGAGAGTGCAGAGCACATACTATTGGCCGGCCCACCAGGCCTAGGCAAGACGACACTCGCGATGATCATCGCGCACGAGTCCGGGGCACCGCTCCGCGTAACGAGCGGCCCTGCAATACAAAACGCTGGAGATCTGGCTGCAATCCTTTCGTCGCTTCTCGAAGGTGAAGTCTTGTTTATTGACGAGATTCACCGCATGAGCAAATCAGCCGAGGAGCTGCTCTACCTCGCTATGGAGGATTACCGCATCGACGTGATGGTTGGCAAGGGCCCTGGGGCGACGAGCATTCCGCTCGACCTTGCGAAATTCACGTTGGTCGGCGCAACCACCAGAAGTGGCATGCTGCCGAATCCGCTTCGCGACCGGTTCGGGTTCACGGCGCACCTCGAGTTTTACAGCGCGCCGGAGCTCACTCGCGTTCTTGAGCGAGCGGCACGCATAATGTCAATCGACCTTGACGAGCCAGCACTATCCCTCATTGCCTCCCGTTCTCGAGGTACGCCTCGAATCGCTAACCGATTGCTTCGCCGAGTCCGCGATTTCTCGCTCGTAAAAGGCGGGGGAGCGTCGCAGCAAGATACCGTGGCGCAAGCGCTCGAGCTATATGAGGTAGACGCACAGGGGTTGGACCGTCTTGATAGGGCCGTACTCGTCGCCCTCGCACACAAGTTTGACGCTAAGCCGGTGGGTCTATCGACACTAGCGATTGCAGTTGGCGAGGAGCCAGAAACAATCGAGACCGTTGTAGAGCCTTTCCTCATTCGTGAGGGTCTGATTGCGCGCACTCCACGTGGACGGCAAATTACCCCTGCGGGGATGGCTCATCTGGGCTAGTTTCAATCGGGGAATGTGCCTAATCCGCCGTCTATAATCGGAAGGATGCCCGAATCGGGCCCTTCACTCAAAGGACTTCACATGCTCGCTGCAACTCAGGACGCAAACGTTCTAAGCAACCTCTTCATGTTCGCCGCTATTGCATTCCTAGTGGTGATGATGTTCCTCAACTCGCGCAAGCGCAAGAAGCAACAGAGTGACATGGCCGCTGCCTTGAAGCCTGGTGCTTGGATCATGACCACTGCCGGTGTGTTCGGTGAAGTCAAGGCAATCGAAGAGGACAAGGTCCTTATCGAATCGACCCCTGGCACCTCGTTCATCGTTATTCGTGGCGCCGTCGCACGCATCGTGGACGCTCCGGTCGCTCTCGCAGCAAAGACAGCTAACAAGACTGCAGCGCCTAAGGCTGCCGTCAAGCCTGCTGCAAAGAAGCCTGCTGCAAAGAAGCCTGCTGCTCCGGCAGCAAAGAAGTAACGGAAAAGGTTCTCATTCATGGCTCGTTCAGGTGTAACTAAGTCGGCCACGCGTCGTCTTACCTGGCTGGCGGTCCTTATCTTGGGCATCGCCGGTCTGGTTGGTATGGGTGTCGCCACTGGCGCCCCAGGCGCCAGCTTTACTCCAAAGTTGGCTCTAGACCTTCAGGGTGGCACGTCGATCATTCTTTCGCCGGTCGTTGCCGACGGACAAACCATCAGCAAGCAGGAGCTTGAGCAGGCCGTTGGCATTATTCGTCAGCGCGTCGACTCGACCGGTGTTAGCGAATCTCAGATCACCACCTCAGGTGACAACAACATCGTCGTCTCAATCCCTGGTACGCCTGATGACAACACCTTGAAGCTGATCAAGAGCAGCGCAAAGCTCGAATTCCGAGCCGTGCTAGCCACTAACACCTCGGCCGTCAGCACTGTCGGTGGCGATGGCGCGAGTGCCTCGCCAAGCGCAGCCGCAAAGCCAAACGTGGCTCCCACCGACCCATCGGACCTTAACTGGATCACCCCAGCACTCCAAGCTCAGTTTGACGCTCTGGACTGCACCAAGCAGTTCCGCGAGCCCGGCCAGGTGGACCCAGCTGACCAGCCGCTGGTTACCTGTGAGGCGAACAGCTCGGCAAAGTACATTCTTGGTCCGGTAGAGATTTCGGGCGAGGACATTTCAAACGCTTCGAACGGAACCACAACCACCTCGACCGGCGCATCGACCAACACTTGGGCGGTTAACCTGTCTTTCAACGACGAGGGCACGAAGGCGTTTGCAGGAGTGACTCAGCGCCTTTACGGTTTGACTGATCCACGCAACCGCTTTGCCGTCACATTGGATGGCTACGTCATCACCGCACCAACGACCCAGGCCGTCATCACCACTGGCGACGCTCAGATCACCGGTTCGTTCGACCAGGTCAGCTCAAAGTCACTCGCCGACTCGCTCAAGTACGGTGCTTTGCCTATCAGCTTCAAGGTTCAGAGCCAAGAGAACATCTCGGCAACCCTCGGCAGCGAACAGCTCTCTTCGGGTCTGTTAGCTGGTTTGATCGGTCTAATCCTTGTCGTGATCTACTCGCTCTTCCAGTACCGCGCACTAGCGATCGTGACCATTGGTTCGCTGTTGATCGCCGCTGTCATTACTTACGTGGTCATTACGTTCCTGTCATGGCGCCAGGGCTTCCGCCTTTCCCTATCGGGAGTAGCCGGTCTGATCGTGGCCATCGGTATCACGGCAGACTCGTTCATCGTTTACTTTGAACGCGTGCGCGACGAACTTCGTGATGGCCGTCCGCTCAACGCAGCAGTGGAATCAGGCTGGAAGCGCGCCTTCCGCACCATCTTGGTGTCTGACGGTGTCAACATTCTGGCGGCCGTCGTTCTGTTCCTGCTTACCGTGGGTAGCGTGCAGGGCTTCGCGTACACCATCGGCTTGACCACTCTCGTTGACGTGGCCGTCGTGATGTTGTTCACGCACCCCATGCTGCAATTGCTCTCGCAGACCAAGTTCTTCGCCTCGGGCCACCCGTGGTCCGGATTCGATGCACGTAGCCTTGGCGCCAGTTACCGTGGCCGTCTCGAATTCAAGACTGCTGAGCGCGTTAGCGGCACCAAGAAGGCGAAGGCATCGAAAGAAGCAACCAAGCGCCAGACTCTTGCCGAGCGCAAGGCTGCACAGGCAGAGGAAGGCAACTAATGTCTAAGTTCAGCGATCTAGGAAACGCCCTCTACTCTGGCGAGCGTTCTTTCGACTTCATTGGAAAGCGTAAGTATTTCTATGGTGTTGCCGGTGCGATGGTCGTCCTTTCGTTCATCCTTCCGTTCCTGCTGCACTCGGGCTTTAACTTCGGTATCGAGTTCAAGGGCGGTTCAGAGTTCCGCGTCGCTGGGGTTGCTGCTCAATCACAGTCCATTGCGACCGATGCGGTTCACGCGGTAGTTCCTGAGGCGGAAGCCACGGTAACCAAGGTTGGAACCGACTCGATTCGCGTGCAGACTCGTCAGCTCGAGGATGAGGTTTCTGAAGAAGTTCGCCAGGCGCTAGCCGAGGCCTACGACATTCCTGCCGCTTCGGTTGCTAGTTCGTTCGTGGGCCCTAACTGGGGTGCAGACGTAACCGGTAAGGCCCTAAGCGGCCTTGTGACCTTCGTCGTTCTGGCAGCCATCCTCATGGCTCTGTACTTCCGAACCGCAAAGATGTCGATCGCCGCAGTTGCCGCGCTCTTGCACGACCTGCTAATTACTGCGGGCGTCTACGGCACCCTCGGTTTTGAGGTAACTCCTGCTGCAGTTATCGGATTCCTGACCATCCTCGGTTACTCGCTCTACGACACCGTCGTTGTTTTCGACAAGATTCGTGAGAACACCTTCGAGGTTGAGTTCAGCGAGAAGTCGACGTTTGCAAGCCAAGTTAACCTGGCTATCAACCAGACTCTCGTGCGTTCCGTCAACACGTCGGTCGTTGCAGTTCTGCCCGTGGCAGCAATTCTCTTCATCGGTGCCAGCCTGCTCGGTGCCGGAACGCTGCGCGACATCTCGCTAGCACTGTTCATCGGTATCGTCATTGGTACGTACTCAACCATCTTCATCGCTGCTCCGCTCTACTCGCACCTGCGCGAGGGCGAGAGCAAGTACGCCAAGGCGGCTGCCAAGATTCAGGCTAAGTAGCAAACCTCGAAAACCCGACCGGACTGCCGGTCGGGTTTTCGATTACCCGCAGAGGCGATTAGTAGGGTAGAAAGCAAAGAGAGAGACAGAAGTGACGGACCCAACACCAACCGGTAGCATCGCGTCGCTTCGCACGCGTCTGCTGCAGCGCGTAATGCGCACAGGGCCGTACGCCAGCGAAATGAACGAGATCGTTCGCCTCTGCAAACTGAATCATCCGAGGGCCGATCTGACCATCCTCGATCGCGCCTTTGAAGCCGCGGAAGCGGCTCACCGCGGCCAGCTGCGCAAGAGCGGCGAGCCTTACATCACACACCCATTGGCCGTTACTCAGATTCTCGCCGAGCTTGGTATCGGCCCAGTTACGCTTGCCGCCTCGCTGCTGCACGACACCGTTGAAGACACCGATTACGACCTCAGCATGGTTAGGCGCGATTTTGGCGACGAAGTTGCAATGCTGGTTGACGGGGTAACCAAACTCGACAAGGTCAAGTTCGGCGCAGACGCCCAAGCCGAAACCGTGCGCAAGATGGTTGTCGCGATGTCCAAGGACATCCGCGTTTTGGTCATCAAACTCGCGGATCGACTTCACAATGCCAGGACCTGGCAGTTTGTCGACGCGGAAAAGGCACGCAAGAAGGCGCAAGAGACTCTCGAGATCTACGCCCCACTCGCACATCGCCTTGGTATCAACACGCTCAAGTGGGAACTCGAAGACCTGAGCTTCGGAGTCCTGTATCCCAAGGTCTATGAAGAGATCGTCAACCTGGTTCGCCAGCGCACTCCAAAGCGCGCCGAGTACATCGAATCGGTTATCGATTCAATCGAGGACGACCTGCGCGACAACAAGATCAAAGGCAAGGTTGCTGGGCGACCAAAGCAGTACTACTCCATCTATCAGAAGATGGTCGTTCGCGGTCGCGAGTTTGACGACATTTACGACCTAGTCGGCATACGCGTTCTGGTGAATTCGGTTCGTGACTGCTATGCCGTGCTCGGCGCCGTTCACGCGCGCTGGAATCCGGTGCCTGGGCGTTTCAAGGACTACATCGCGATGCCTAAGTTCAACCTGTACCAGTCGCTCCATACGACGGTTATCGGGCCCCAGGGTCGCGCGGTCGAGATTCAGATTCGCACGCACGACATGCACCAGCGCGCCGAGTTCGGTGTTGCAGCGCACTGGAAGTACAAGGAACAGGCCGGCAAGACCCAGGAGCAGTCGGAAGATGATTTGGCGTGGCTAAAGCACCTTTCCGACTGGCAGGCCGAAACCCAAGACCCATCGGAGTTCCTCGACTCGTTGCGCTTTGAGATCGGCGCCAAAGAAGTCTACGTATTCACCCCCAAGGGCAAGGTCATTGGCCTGGCCAGCGGCGCCACCCCGGTTGACTTCGCGTATGCGGTTCACACCGAAGTTGGCCACCGCACAATGGGTGCAAAGGTAAACGGCCGACTCGTGCCCCTCGAAACGCAGCTGCAGTCCGGCGACGTGGTCGAGGTATTCACCTCCAAGTCTCCCGAGGCCGGCCCGAGCCAGGATTGGCTGAACTTTACGGTCTCACCGCGAGCCCGAGCCAAGATTAAGCAGTGGTTCAGCGCCGAGCGTCGCGAAGATGCAATCGAGCACGGCAAGGAACTGATCACCAAGGCGATGCGAAAGCAGAACCTCCCGCTTCAGAAACTGATGACTAGCGACGCAATCACCAAGCTAGCGGGGGAGTTGCGTTATCCAGACGTTGGATCCTTGTATGCGGCCGTGGGCGAGGGGCATGTCTCAGCACAGTCGGTGCTCGAAAAGTTGACCGGGGCTGTCTCAACCGACGACGAACTCGATGACGCCGTCTTCGAGCTGCCAAAACCGCGAGTGTCGCAACGGTCTCGCAATAACGATTCGGGTGTTCTAGTAAAGGGCGACGCCGACGTTATGGTTAAGCTCGCTCGCTGCTGCACACCAGTACCCGGGGATCGAATCATCGGTTTTGTCACGCGCGGTAGCGGGGTATCCGTGCATCGCGAAGACTGCAAGAACGTGGCGCAGCTGAAGCTCGAGCCAGAGCGCATCATGGAGGTGTCGTGGGCTGCGAGCAGCAAGTCGATCTTCCTAGTCCAGATCCAGATCGAAGCGCTAGACCGAAGCGGTCTGCTTTCTGACGTAACACGGGTCCTCAGCGAACATCACGTAAACATTCTCAGTGCCAGTGTTTCGACGCGTTCGGATCGCGTAGCTCTTTCTCGCTTCGTATTCGAGATGGGTGACGCGGCCACTCTGGATCACCTGCTGTATGCAGTGCGTCGCATCGAGGCGGTCTACGACGTCTATCGCGTTTCAAACACGTAACCACCGGTTCGGCTTGTTAATGAAAAAGACGGTGGCCTAGACCACCGTCTTTTCGCTTGTACAGACTAAGCGTTGTCTTGAACGACTTTGAGCCAGGCCTTGCGGGCTGCAAGGGCGTCGGTTGCAGCGGCAATTGCCTTGGCATCCTTCTTAGCGGTGGCAGCGGCTAGATCTGCTTCAAGCTTCGAGATAGTCGCCTCTAGCTGGCTGAGCATCGAGTTGTTGCGAGCCTGGACTGCTGGATCCGACTTGCGCCACTGTTCTGCCTCGGCATCGCGAACCTTGTTTTCGATGGCACGAAGTTTGTCTTCAACTTCACGTACCTTGTCGCGCGGAACCTTGCCAGCTTTCTCCCAACGCGACTGAATCTCGCGCAGTGCCGTCTTTGCCGCGTCTAGTCCCTTGGCCGGGTCGATACCTGCGGCATCCTTCAAGATCTCAAGCTTCTTCGTCAGATTGGCGCTGTACTCCACGTTTTCGGCAGCGACCTGCTCGCCCTTTGCCGCGTAGATGGCATCACCAGCGGCCTTGAAACGCGCCCAGAGTGCATCATCGCTCTTTCCGTTTGAGCGACCGCTTGCCTTCCAGTCATCCAGGAGTTTGCGATACTCAACCACGCCCTCGCCGCCCTTTGCCACAAGTGCCTCAGCGGCTTCGACGATGCTCAGTTTCTTGCCGCGAGCTGCCTTGTTAGCCGCGTCTAGGCCCGCAAAATACTGTCGCTTGCCAGCTTCGAACTTGGTGCGTGCTGCCGAGAATCGCTTCCAGATCGGGTCGGCCACGGCCTTCGAAACCTTTACGCCGTCCTTTTGGACGGCCTGCCACTGTGCGAACAGCGCAGCAAACTCACCGGAGGTATTCTTCCAGTTGATTTTGCTAGGGTCGGTTGCCGCCAGTGCCTCAGCCGCAGCTGCGATTGCCTCGCGCTTTGCAAGAGCCTCCGCCACCTGCTCTTTTGAAGCCTCATCGCGACTCGCCTCTACGGCGATCACCTTTGGCTCGAGAGCGGATAGTCGGCGGCGGAGGTCGGCCAGGTCGCCCACGGCCGCAGGTTCGGCGAGCTCGGCCTGCAAAGCGGCCAGAGTCTTCTTGAGGTTGTGACTGTCCACCTTGTTTGCGACTCGCTGCTCGAGAATTCGTACCTTGTCGAGGATGGCTACGAATTTGCGCTCAAAGTAGGCAAGAGCTTCGGCCGGAGAAACGTTTGGATACTGCCCAACGCGACGTTCGACACCGCCTTCGATTACAAAGACGTTATTCTCGGCGTCAACGCGTCCGAACGGGGTTGGGGTAGTCACAATCTGCTCCTGTGAATGGCTGGGTTCGAGACCTTCGAACTACGCCTAGTTTACGCTGATGGCGTTGATGGTGGTCGCGAGCTTCGGCTTACCGTCGCCCGAACCGTCAACTGTGCCGGCCTCGATGATGTTCTGTAGCCCGGCGATGTTCGAAACGGTACCGAAGACTGTGTAACCGCCAGCGCTGTCGGCCGGAATAGTCGAGTCCTGGTAGACGATAAAGAATTGGCTGCCCATGCTGGCACCGTTATTGCCCTGGCGCGCCATTGCGAGAACTCCAGACTTGTAAACGTTATCCGCTGGAGCGTTCTCGATTGGGCCCCAGGAGTAGCCTGGTCCGCCTGTGCCATCACCATTCGGGTCGCCACACTGCAGCACGAAGATGCCACTCGTGGTCAATCGGTGGCAGCTCACGCCGGAATAGAAGCCCTTGTTGATCAACTTGGTGAACTCGGCGACGGCCTTCGGCGCGTGCGCGCGATCGAGCGTCATATC
>JBEDDI010000031.1:0-9896 GCA_041176265.1 Actinomycetota bacterium | reverse complement strand
TGGTCAACCGCGAGGGCGGGCGCAATGACTAGGTCGACGCCAGACAAATCTGTGACAGCACCTACCGGTTCGGCGAAGCCAAATATTCCGGTCTGGGTTTCGCCTTCGAAGACCACCCAGTGCAGGGTGCCATCGGTGTTTGCGACGGGTAGCAGAACCTCGAGTCCCGCATCCATTGCCCAATCGATGAAGAGCTCGGTGTCGGGCTCGCTGCCAAACGACAGGTAGCAGGCCACTCGACGCGAACCGCGTGCGCTGCAGAGTTCGGCAAGATTGCGCATGATTCCCTCGGCAGGCTCCGGGGCGAAACCTAGATTCGCACGCCGGGCCTGAAGCTCCTTGCGCAGCGACTGCTTGGCGTTTGCCAACTCCGAATCCAACATGCGACTAATCTTGCCAGCATGTCGAGCTTCGAACTTGTTCACGGCGATGTCCGGGTGCGGCCGCTGCGCCGCGGCGATCACCGCGAACTTGCTCGTCTCATCCTGGGCAATCGCGCCTGGTTGCGACCATGGGAGGCCACCAATCCCAATGGGCCGATTAGCTTCGACATCAAGGCGATGGTCAAGGGTTTGCTTCGCCAAGCCGCTTCGGGGCAAGGGCTTCCGCTCATCATCGAGGTTGATGGTCAGATGGCGGGTCAGCTGAATGTCGCGAACATTTTGTATGGCTCGGTTTCGGGTGCGATGCTCGGCTACTGGATTGCGCCGGAGTTTGCGGGCAGGGGAGTGACGCCGACCGCGGTGGCCCTGACAACCGATTACCTGTTTGCAGTAGTTGGTCTGCACCGAGTGCAAATCGATGTTCGTCCCGAGAATGCTGCCTCGCTTCGCGTCGTGAAGAAGCTTGGGTTTAGGTATGAGGGAACCAAGCGCGGCTACATTCACATCAACGGTGATTGGCGCGATCACTACTCGTTTGCGATCTTGTCTGACGAGGCTGATGCGGGGCTGATGCGCAAGTATTCCGCGGGGCAGATAGCCGAAATTGCTTACCCGTTTGAGGCCACCGATATCTAATCGATATATGTTCGATATCGCGAAGATATTAAACACGCCGAATTAAATCCCGACCGCAATTAAACGCGTCTCATATCTTTGATATATGAACTTCGCCGGATCGGGACTAATGCTCGCAATCATTGTTGCGCTCTGGTTGCTCGTTTTCGTGCCGGCCTGGTTCCAGCGCAGCTCGGAATCCTCGGCTGAGCGTGGCGAGATGCGTCAGGTTTCTCGTCAGTTGCGATCCGAAGTTCGTGCCAACCTCCACCGCGAGAAGCGCGAGCACCTCGTCGTTCAAGAGACGGCTTCGGCCGCACCGCGCATCCGCGTTTCTGGTCGTGCACACACTGTTGCCGCGCAAATCTTCAGACTTCGTGCTCTTCGCCGCGCACTCGTTACGGTCCTCGTTGCCGCGATGCTGGGTGCTGTGGCATCGATTTCACTTCTTGCAACCTCGGCGACGTACTGGTTTGGCATCGTTGGCGCTGTCGCCGCAATGGTGCTGAGCACTTGGGGGCTTCGTGCCGTTGGCGATCGCCTGGCGGCCGCACTCGACTCGTCGTTGGCCCAACGCGGAAACGCGCTCAACGCGCTGCACTACTCGACGCGCGTCGCCGCTTCGGAGGCTGAGCTGGGTGCTGAGCCAATCAATCCTCGGGCATGGACTGCGACTGAGTTGCCGGCTCCGAAGAGCAACATCGGAACCATCGTCGAGACCTCGTTCGCCGAGGTCGTCTCGATCGAGACCGCATCAGCGGTTGCCGCTCCCGAGCTCGACATCGACTCGATTCTCGAGCGCCGTCGCCAAGTTGGCTAATACCGGCCTCCAATCGGTCTGCGTAAGCATTCGCAACAGAGCACATTTCCTGCTAATTACGAAAGCCTGCCGTTAGGCTTAACGCAGGTAGTTCCCAAGCCAAAAACAATCAGGAGAAAATTCACCGTGGGCATTCTGGACAACATCAAGCGCATCGCAAAGAAGAACGCGAAGCCACTCGCGAAGGCCGTAGAGGACCTCGCCGAAGACGTTAAAGAAGAAGTAATTGAGCCAGCTGTAAAGCAGGCTGCTAAGGCCGCAAAGCCAGCCGTCAAGAAGGCTGTTGCCGCAACCAAGACCGCTGCCGCCAAGGCAGAGAAGAGCGTTGCCGGCGTAAGCAAGGGCGCAACCAAGTCGGTCAAGGCTGCAACCAAGACCATCACCAAGGCCGCTGACGCTGCCGAGAAGGTCGTAATTAAGGCTGCTGCAAAGCCAGCGGCTAAGAAGCCAGCTGCTAAGACGGCTGCCCCTAAGGCTGCTGCCAAGAAGGCTGCCCCTAAGGCTGCCGCTAAGCCTGCCGCCAAGAAGGCCGCTCCAAAGGCAGCTGCAAAGCCAGCTGCAAAGCCAGCTGCAAAGCCAGCTGCAAAGCCAGCTGCTAAGAAGGCTGCCCCTAAGGCTGCCCCTAAGGCTGCCCCTAAGGCTGCTGCAAAGCCTGCGGCTAAGAAGCCAGCTGCCAAGAAGGCAGCACCAAAGAAGTAATCGGTTTCACAAAAGTAAATCCCGCTCACCCCGAGCGGGATTTACTTTTAACCGACAGGCCCTAGTCGCGACCGACCGACCAGCGCGAAGCGGCGTCAAGAGTTGGATGTGTGAACTCGAAGCCGCTGGCGACGAGCTTGCCGGCGTCCAGTTTTTGGTTGCACAGCAGCAGTTCGTCAGCCCCCAAGCCAAAAGCCAGGCGAAGCGCAAATGCCGGCACAGGCAGGATCGTTGGGCGACCCAGGGCCTTGCCCAGACTGCTCACCAACTCTTCGCAGGTTGCCGCTTCGGGTGCGGTCAGGTTGAAAGCCCCGCTCGCCGATGGCGTCTCGATTAGGTGTTCGATGGCTCGCACCTCATCGACGAGGCTGATGAACGCCCACCACTGCTTGCCCGAGCCAAGTCGACCGCCTACACCCATCCGCAACAGCGGCAGCATGCGACCTAGTGCGCCCTTCTTGCGAGACATGACCATGGTCGTGCGAATCGTGACTACGCGTACATCGCTAGGCGCGGTGTAGGCCATCTGTTCCCACTGGGCAGCTAGATCGCTGAGAAAACCGGTGCCCTTTGGGTCGGTCTCTTTAGCGTTGGCGGTTCCCGTGTCGCCATAGAAGCCAGATGCGCTTCCGCTAACGAAAACCTTGGGCCTTTGGTTCGCCGACCGCATCGCCTCGACCAAGGTTCGAGTGCTGTCGATGCGTGAATCGATGAGCTCGCGCATGTACTTCTTGGTCCAAGGAAGTTTGCCTGTGGTAGCGCCCGCTAGGTTTACGACCGCATCGAATGTGTCGACCACGCCGGCCTGCAGTGGTTCGCGACCAGGCGCCCAGCTGATCTCGTCGGAGTTCTTAGCTTCTCGACGCACTAGGGCCACAACCGTATGCCCCTTGGTGCGCATGTGCTCGGCGAAAGCCGATCCAATCAAACCGGAGGCACCCGAAACGAGAATTCGCATTGCCGACCACCTTTCACGCGGGTTTTGTGCCGCGCCGCGCCATTTCTAACCGCGACTAGTGGGCAGAAACTTCCGCCTAGTTGAGGTCGTCTGGGTCTGGGCCGACGCGGCCACCGCCGTCGAGCGCAGTCATCGCCTGCATGTCACCTGCATCTAACGCAAAGTCGAATACGTCGATGTTCTCGGCCAAGCGGTCAGGGTTCGAAGACTTTGGAATGACAAGATTGCCAACCTCGATGTGCCAGCGGATGACGACCTGAGCAACCGACTTGCCGTGCTTGGCTGCGATGGCGGAAAGCGCGTCCGATTCAAAGCGTCCGCGTGCGAGCGGCGACCAGGCTTCGGTCTTGATGCCCTTGGCATCGTCGTAGGCGCGCAGTTCGGCCTGCTGGAGCCACGGGTGCATCTCGACCTGGTTTATCGCGGGAACGGTTCCGCCGGCGGCGAGGAGCTTGTCTAGGTGTGCCGGCTTGAAGTTTGAGACGCCGATGCCGCGAATCTTGCCATTCGCCTGTGCGTCCTGGAATGCCTGCCAGGTCTCGACGAAGAGGTCCTTTTGTGGGCAAGGCCAGTGGATCAGCAGCATGTCTACGTAGTCGATGTTCAGGCGCTGCAGGCTCTCGTCGATCGCCTCAATCGCGTTGTCGTAGCCCTGTCGGTCGTTCCAGATCTTCGTGGTGACGAAGATGTCTTCGCGGTTGTAGCCGCTTCGACGAATGCCGGCACCGACCTCGGCCTCGTTGTCGTATAGAGCTGCGGTGTCGATTCGGCGGTAGCCCGCGTCGAGTGCGGTGCGTACCAGGTCGACGGCGATGTCCTGCTGCACCTTGTAAACGCCGAGTCCGAGTTGCGGCATGACCTGTCCGTTGTTCAGCGGGATGCCTGGGTTCTGGTCTGGGGTGAATGACATGTTTTCTCCTAGTTCCATGGTCCGAATACTGGGTTCCACTCGGCGATGGTTCGCTCGAGAATAACTCCCGCGATGTCGAATGGGTCGTCGTTCAGCAGGTTCGACAGGGCATCGACCGAATCCGCGCGCCAGATCAACAGTGCGCTCGGTGTGTCGACCATCGGGCCGCTGGCAAGCAGGCGACCGGCCTCGAGCTGTTCCGCGAGCCAAGCGCGGTGGGCTGGGCGAATCAGAGCGAGGTCTTCGCTGTCGGCGGGGTAGCTGTAGGTGACCGCGTAGACGCCCATGGCCTAGCCTTTCGAGTTACGTTGCGTGATCAGCGCCACGAAAGCGGCACCGATTCCAAAGATAAGCGCAACCAGCAGCGCAGAAACAGCGCTGACCGTGTCGATGGCAATGCCGGCGATTGCTGCCGCGGCCGAATAGCCCACCAGCTGGCCGGTGTTGATCCAGCCATAAGCCTCGGCGGCCTGGTTGATTGGAATGTGGTTTGCGACCATCGAGGCCAGTCGCCCGAACGCTGGAGCGATGCCAAGGCCGGCGATGAAGAACGATGCGCCGAGCCAGTATGCGTTGGTCGGGTTGATGAAAGCTGCCGCGTAGCCGACGACGATCAGTGTCAAGAAGTAAACGAGTGCGCCTTCACCCTTGAAGCGGTTCGCGATCACGAGGCCACCCAGGATCGAGCCGACCGAGAGCGCCGCCAGGGCTAACCCGGCATCGGCCTTCGGAAGGATCGCAACTGCGCCGACCTCGATGCCGCTGAACGAACCAACCATGAGCAAGCCGATGATGGCGTTGACGTAGACGCGCTCCACCTTCAGGACGTTTCCGACCTTGCCCTCTGCGCGAGGCATCTTGAGGCCAGCGATTTCCTTGTTCAGCGAGAACCAGGTGGTGCCGAGGATCTGCACGATAGCCATGATGATCACCACGACGGCTGTGCCAGCGGTCGAAGCGATGAACGCGGCTAGCACGGGCCCAACAACCCAGATGATCTCTTGCGCGGTCGCGTCGAGCGCGTACACGGTTTCAAGGTCTTTCTTTTTGACCAGCGTTGGGTAGACAGTTCGCGTGGCCGACTGAATCGGCGGGCTGGAGAGGCCAACGAGCGTGGCAAGAATCACGATAACGATGGGCGGCAGCCAGAACAGCGCCATCACGGCCATGCAAATAGCACCGAAGGCTGCACTCGAGATGAGTAGGCGCTTTGGTCCGTACTTGCCTAGCCAGCGACCGAGCAGCGGGCCTGAGATCGCGGCACCAATGGTTTCGGCGCCGAGCGCGATGCCGGCGATGGCATACGACTCGTGCATTTGCTCGATGTGCATGACGAAACCGAGGGTCATCATGCCGAATGGGAAGCGGGCAATCAGCTGCGACAAAATCACGCGGGTCATGCCCGGCGCGCGCAACACTGCGGAGTAACTTGCCATTGTCAGTCCAGCCTAGACGGCTAAATCCAGCTCGGTAGCCACATGTGAACTTGCCAGTACCAGTGCGGAATCGTGGTGCCGATCCAGACCGGCAGGAAGAACACGGCCAGAGCCAAACCCGCCGCCGCAAAGTAGCCGACCGCGATTCGTGCCGAAGCGCGTCGCTCGGGCAGGCGAGAGCCCACCCAGTGCTTGAGTGCGTATGCGAGGGCCAGCATCAGCCAGGGTTCGAACGCGATCGTGTAGAACTCGAAGACCGTGCGATTGAGGTAGAACATCCACGGTAGGTAGCCCGCCGCAACACCCAAGAGGATCAGTCCCTTGGTGCGATCGCGGTCGAGCACCCAACGGTAGGCGATCCACAGCAGGGCTGCCACGGCGGCATACCAAATCAGCGGATTCGGAACGGGGTCGATAGCGCTCGCGCAACCGCTAGGCAGGCCGCAGCCGTTTTCGCCCTCGCCGTTGCCCTCGTAGAACATCGAGGTGGGCCGCTGCATGAACAGCCAGGTCAGCGGGTTGGCCTGATAGTTGTGCGGTACGCGAAGGCCGATGTGAAAGCCGTAGGCATCCTTGTGGTACTGCCAGAGGGCCAGTAGGGGGTTTTCGTGTGAGGTGTAGTCGTAGCCCGTCTTCGAGATAAACCAGCCGAGCCAAGAGAACAGGTATGCGCCCAGCGCTACGGGCACTAGCAACAAAAAGTCGATGGCACCCTGAGCGATGCTCTTGAAAGTCCAGTCATGCTTCGGTTCGGCATCGCGGCTCGCGCGCAGGCGATCAAAGAGTTCAGCGCCGAAGGCGTAGAGGCCGAAGACGGCGATGAAGTAAGCGCCAGACCACTTGACCGCGGTGGCGCAGCCCAGGGCCAGGCCGGTTGCCAGCAGCCAGGGGCGAGCCCAGGTGACGCCGGCCTCGAAGCCGGCCGCAGCGCTCGCCGCGATTCGTTCGGCAGCTCGATCTCGATCGATGAGCAGGAACCAGAAGGCAAGCAGCACGAAGAAGGCGAGGATTCCGTCGAGCAGAGCGACGCGCGACATCACGATGGCCTGTCCCTCGATGGCCATGAAGAACGCGGCTAGCAAAGCCCAGGTGTGCGAACGAAGCACGCGCTTGCCGACCACGAAGACCAGACCAACGGTGGCCGTGCCGAGGATCGCGACGGCTATGCGCCAACTGGCTGCCGATTCGCCGCCGCCGAGCCACATGCCCAGGCCGATCAGCCACTTTCCCAGCGGCGGGTGCACCACGAAGCTTGGGTCGGCGTTGAAGCCGTTGATGTCGCCGGCCTCGAAGCTGCCGTTGTAGTCGCCGGGCCACGAACGCTCGGCGCCGGTGTTCCAGAGTGACCAGGCGTCCTTGACGTAGTAGGTCTCGTCGAAAACTAGGCGCTGCGGGTTACCCAGATTGACCAGTCGCAAGAAGGCAGCGAGGGCGATGACGAACCAGGGCGAGACGCGCTCGAACAGCAGGCGACCGGAATCGGTTGCGCGCAGTCTGTCGAGCCAAGCAATCACGGGTTCAGTCTAGTTTTCTCGCCTCAGCGAGCGGGTCTCGGTGTCGCCTGCGACAATGGAGCGTGCTTATTTTGGCTGCCACCCCGATCGGAAACCTTTCCGATGCATCGCCGCGCCTGATTGAGCACCTGCAGCGCTGCGAGTTCATCGCAGCCGAGGACACCCGTTCGCTGCTAAACCTCGTGCACGCCCTCGGTATTCGCCACAACGCCAAGCTCTTCAGCCTGCACGAGCACAACGAATCCGAACGCATAGGTCAATTGGTCGAGATCGCGGCCGAGAACGACGTGCTGGTGGTCAGCGATGCGGGAATGCCGACCGTTAGCGACCCGGGCTTTCAGCTCGTTCGCGCCGCCGTCGAGGCTGGCGTCGAGGTCACCATCATCCCCGGTCCATCGGCGGTCTTGAGCGCGCTCGCCGTGAGCGGGCTACCGACCGACCGATTCACCTTCGAGGGCTTCCTGCCGCGCAAGGGCGGCGATCGACGAAAGGCCTTCGCCGCACTGGCAACCGAGACTCGCACGATGGTGTTCTTCGAATCGCCGCACCGCATCCTCGAATCGCTTGAGGACGCCGCTTCGCAGCTCGGCGCTGATCGGCGTGCCACCGTCAGTCGCGAGCTCACCAAGAAGTTCGAGCACACCGAACGCGGAACACTCGCGCATTTGATCGAATGGGCCAAGACCGAGCCGAAGGGCGAGATGGTTTTGGTGATCGCGGGTGGTGAGCAGCGCACGGTTGAGGCCGGCTCTCTAGTCGACCAGGTGATCGCGCTGGCTGCACTCGGAACCGGGTTGAAGCAGGCCGTTGCCGAGATCGCTGCGGCAAATGGCGTCAGCAAGAGCGAGCTGTATTCGCTCACGCTCGAGGCGCGCACGCGCGACGCTCGTTAAACTAGTCACATGCCAAAAAACAGCGGTGCGTCCTTCTATGCCACGACGCCTATCTTCTACGTCAACGACGCCCCGCACATTGGTCACGCCTACACCGAGGTCGCTACCGACGTTCTGACCCGTTGGCACCGTCAGCGCGGCGAGAACGCCTTCATGCTGACCGGCACCGATGAGCACGGCGAAAAGATTCTGCGCACCGCAGCCGCAAACGACACCAGCCCTAAGGCCTGGGCCGACAAGCTTGTTGCCGATGCTTGGCTGCCACTGCTCGACACCATCGACATTGACAACCAGGACTTCATTCGCACCACCGAACCTCGTCACGAGGCCAACGTTCAGAAGTTCCTGCAGCACCTCTACGACACCGGCTTCATCTACCGCGGTGAGTACGAGGGCAACTACTGCGTCGGCTGCGAGGAATACAAGACCGAGGGCGACATCCTGCCTGGCGAAGGTTCCTTCGAGGGGCAAGACGTCTGCGCGATCCACTCGAAGCCGGTCGAAAAACTTGCCGAAACCAACTACTTCTTCAAGCTGAGCGAGTTCGAGCAGGTGCTGCTCGACTACTACGAGGCAAACCCAACGTTCATTCAGCCAGAGTCAGCCCGCAACGAGGTCATCTCGTTCGTTCGTCGCGGTCTCGAAGACCTCTCGATCTCGCGCTCGAAGGAAAAGTTCGACTGGGGAATCGACATTCCTTGGGACGACAGCCACATCACTTATGTGTGGTTCGACGCGCTGCTCAACTACATCACCGCGATTGGCTATGGCTCGGATGACGCCGAACTTCAGGAGCGCTTCAAGGCACTCTGGCCGGCATCGGTCCAGGTCGTCGGCAAAGACATCCTGCGTTTCCACGCCGTAATTTGGCCGGCGATGCTTTTGGCCGCGGGTCTCGAGCCTGCGAAGCGTGTCTTCGGTCACGGCTGGCTGCTGGTCGGCGGCGAGAAGATGTCGAAGTCAAAGCTCACGGGTATCGCACCGAGCCAGATCACCGACACCTGGGGCTCAGACGCCTTCCGCTATTACTTCATGAAGGCCATCAGCTTTGGCCAGGACGGCTCGTTCTCGTGGGAGGACCTCTCGGCCCGCTACCACGCCGAACTAGCCAACGGCTTCGGCAACCTTGCCTCGCGTACCATCGCGATGATCAACAAATACTTCGACGGCGTATTGCCTGCTGCCGGCGAACTGACCGACGTCGACCGTGGCGTGCTTGCCGTGGCTGCCAAGGCGGCAGCGGATGCGGACGCCGCAATCGAGGAGATCGCAATCCACGACGCCATCGCCTCGATCTGGACCCTGGTCGACGAGCTCAACAACTACATCACCGTGCAGGAGCCATGGGCTCTGGCCAAGGATGACGCCAACCGTGAGCGACTCGGCACCGTCATGTACGTGATCGCCGACGGCCTGCGTTCGCTCGCAATCCTGCTGGCGCCGGTTATTCCAAAAGCCACCGCCAAGCTTTGGGCGGCGGTCGGTCAGGACTCGCTGGGCGACCTGAGCGAGCAGAGCATCGCATCCGCCGGTGTTTTTGGCGCTCTCAAGCCTGGAGTTCAGATTCACGCGCTCGAGATCCTCTTCCCTCGCGTCGAGCAGGAATAGCCCTCGATGTGCGCTAGCGAGCAGCTTGCCGCTGCCGGTGCTGAAGCCTTCGTGCGCAGC
>JBEDDI010000030.1:0-10204 GCA_041176265.1 Actinomycetota bacterium | reverse complement strand
TTGGCGGCAGACCCCGACCACCACAGCGGATTGGGAACCGCCTGCAGCAGGTTCGCGACTGCGAGGTCGAAGGCATAGCTCGTTTTGTGCATGCCTAGATGGTCGGGAATGAGCGGCCGGTTTGGCGGCCGACCCCGAAATCTGTTGATAAGTCGGGCAATATAGAACGGTGAGCAATCTTTCTGTGCAACCGCTAAGCCCATTAGACGGCCGTTACCGCGCCGCCGTAGCCGATCTCGGCAACTACCTGAGCGAGGCCGGCCTCAACCGTGCCCGCATCGCCGTCGAGATCGAGTGGCTGATCCACCTGGCCAACCGCGACCTGCTTGGCACGAACTCGCCGATCGACCTCACCGAGGCAGCGAACCTGCGTGCGATCGTCGAAAACTTCGGCGACGACGACGTAGCCACCCTCGCGCACACCGAGGCGACGACCAAGCACGACGTCAAGGCAGTCGAGTACTTCATTCGCGGCAAGCTCACCGAACTGGGGCGCGAAGACCTGCTCGAGCTCACCCACTTCGCCTGCACCAGCGAAGACATCAACAACCTGTCTTACGCAATCATCGTTCGCGATGCCGTCAACCACGTCTGGCTGCCGCGCGCCGAGAAGCTGATCGAGAAGCTGCGCGAGCTGAGCAAGCGCTACGCCGACTCGGCGATGATGAGCCGCACGCACGGTCAGCCAGCGACCCCGACCACCATGGGTAAGGAGATCGCGGTGTTCATCCACCGCCTCAACCGCCAGCTCGAGCGCATTCGCAAGCAGGAATACCTTGGCAAGTTTTCGGGTGCGACCGGAACCTTCTCGGCTCACGTCGTTGCCGCCCCGAGCGTCGACTGGGCCGCTGAGTCAGAGGCGTTCGTCAGTTCGCTCGGTCTGACCTGGAACCCGCTGACCACCCAGATCGAGTCGCACGACTGGCAAGCCGAGCTGTATGCGGCCGTCGGCCTGTTCAACCGCATCCTGCACAACCTGTGCACCGACATCTGGACCTACATCTCGCTTGCGTACTTCAAGCAGATTCCGGTTGCCGGCGCTACCGGCTCGTCGACGATGCCGCACAAGATCAACCCGATCCGTTTTGAGAACGCCGAGTCGAACCTCGAACTGAGCTGCGCCATTCTCGACAGCCTGGCCGCAACCCTCGTGACCTCGCGTCTGCAGCGCGACCTGACCGACTCGTCGAGCCAGCGCAACATCGGCCTCGGCTTCGGTCACTCACTGCTCGCGATCGACAACGTCACTCGTGGCCTGAACGAGATCGACCTCTCGCCTGCCGTGCTCGACGCCGACCTGAGCGACAACTGGGAGGTGCTCGGCGAGGCGATTCAGACGGTGATTCGCGCCGAGGTGGCTGCCGGTCGTTCGACCATCAGCGACCCTTACGCGCTGCTCAAGGATCTGACTCGCGGCAAGCGCGTGGGCCACGATGAACTGGTTGCGTTCGTGAGCGAGCTGGAGATTGGCCAGGACGCCAAGGACCGCCTGCTGGTTCTGCGTCCGCACACCTACGTCGGCATCGCGGCCGAACTCGGCAAGCGCGCTCAGTAGTTTCTAGCTGGAAGTCGCCCGCGACGCACGCTTGCGGCAAGGCCCTAGTACTTAGGTGCGGCCGGCAAACCCCAGAACGCCTCGAGTGACTTGGCGCGCTTGGCCTTGTAATCGGTGGCCATTTCAACGCCGACATACCTGAAGTGCCACGGCTCGAACTGATAGCCGGTCACTGCCGTCTGCCCGTTCTCGTAACGCAGGATCCAGCCATACTGCCAGGCATTCGCCGCGAGCCATTTGCCCGCCTTGGTCTTGGCAAAGCAAACCTGAATCGAACAGCCCTGGCCAATCGCCGAAACGTCGGCGGCCAGCCCGGTCTGGTGTTCGCTGTAGCCCGGGCGCGCGGCCAACCGCTCACCTGCCGCTAGTCCGAGCGCCTTAACCTGGCGTGCGTGCACATCGACCTGTGTCGAATAGCTGCGATAGCCCGAGTTCAACCAAAGCGTTCCCGCCCCGGCCTTCTTCATCGCTGCGGCCATCTGCTTGAGTGCAATCGCGGCGTCTTTCTGCAGGCTGACTCCGTTGACGCTGGATCTTGGGCTTGGCACGTAGGTCTTCGGGTTTAGCGGACGTTGCTTGTTGACCACGACCAACAGCGATGATGCCGACTGAATATTCGGACGCGGAATGACGGTTGGTGTCGGCTCGGTGGCCGTAGGCGTTGGGGTCACCGTCGCGGTTGGCGACTCGGATGCGCCGGGCGTGGGACTCGGTGTCGGCGTCTGTGTCACGTCGAGCGTTGTGGCCGTCGGTTCCGGCGTAGCTGCGATTGCGGTGTTCTGCTGTCCGGCAAGCGAGCCAGTTGCCGCAATTCCAACCAAGGTTGCGGAAATAGTTAGCGACCTAACGGTGTTCTTGAAACTAGAACTTTTTTCGCGTTTAGGCTTAACCACGTTTCAAGCCTAACTTTCAGAAACGGGATCCCCCTTTGTCACGTGCAGCACGTAAAGCCGCAGCGGCCGAATCGGCCAAAACCGGCGTAATGACCCAGCGTCAAATCTTTCTAGTACTCATCGGCCTGATGTCGGGCATGTTCCTGTCGGCGCTCGACCAGAGCGTCGTGGGCACCGCGATGCGAACCATCGGCGACGACCTAAAGGGACAAGAACTTCAGGCCTGGGTGACCACCGCCTACCTGATCACCTCGACCATCGCGACTCCTATCTATGGCAAGCTCAGCGACATCTTCGGTCGCCGTCGCCTGTTCATCATCGCGATCTCGATCTTCATCTTTGGATCGGTAATCGCAGGTTTCGCGACCACCATGCCGCAGCTGGCGGCCTTCCGCGCAGTTCAGGGCATCGGCGCCGGTGGTCTGTTCTCGCTGGCGATCACCGTGCTTGCCGACATCGTTCCGCCTCGCGAACGCGCTCGCTACCAGGGCATGTTCCTCGCGGTCTTCGGTTCGTCGTCGGTGCTTGGCCCACTGGTCGGCGGTATGTTTGCCGGCGTCGACGAGATCCTCTGGATCTCTGGCTGGCGCTGGGTGTTCCTCATCAACCTGCCAATCGGTGCACTCGCGCTGTTCATGGTTGTCTCGTTCCTGCACGTTCCGCACACCCCTAAGAAGCACCGCATCGACTGGCTCGGTGCGCTGACCATCATCGTCGCAGTCGTGCCTCTGCTGCTGGTTGCCGAGAACGGTCGCGACTGGGGCTGGGGCAGCACCAACAGCATCTTGATGTATGCCATCGGTGCCTTCGGTATCGTCGCTTTCATCGTTGCCGAGCGCAAGGCTGGCGAAGAGGCAATCCTGCCTCTGGCCCTGTTCAAGTCGCGCACCTTCACCGGCTCGACCATCATGGGCGTCATCGTCGGTGTCGGCATGTTCGGCGGCATGATGACCATCCCGCTGCTCCTACAGATCGTTATGGGGGCCAGCCCAACCGAATCTGGCTTCATGATGCTGCCGATGGTCTTCGGAATGATGATGGGTACGACCATCTCGGGTCAGGTCACCTCGAAGACCGGCAAGTACAAGATCTTCTTGACCACCGGTACGGCATTCCTGACCCTTGGCTACGTCTACATGATCAGCTTCAACGCCGACAGTGAATACTGGTGGATGGCTGGCGGCATGGTCATGATCGGTCTCGGACTCGGTCAGCTCATGCAAACCCTTACCCTTGCGGCACAGACCTCGGTTCCACCAAGCGAGATTGGCGTGGCCACCGCATCGTCGACCTTCTTCCGTCAGATGGGTGGCACCCTAGGTGTCGCAATCTTCATCTCGATCTTGTTCAACGGGTTGAAAGACAGCATCGGTAAGGCGTTCGAGAACGACGACGTCAAGGCTGGTCTCGCGAGCCTGGCACAGGATGCACAGGCCGGCAAGCTCGACCTGGTCAAGTATCCAGAGACCCTGAACACGCTCAAGAACATGCAGGCTCAGGCCAGCGGCGGCGGCGACATGGGAGCACTTGGCGATGCAATCAGCACCGACTCGTCGTTCCTATCGCAGATCGATCCACGCCTAGCTCGTCCATTCCTGATGGGATTCGCCGACAGCTCGGTGAGCGTATTCCTGTGGGCCTCGGTCATCATCGCAATCGCGTTCGTGATCTCGTTCTTCATCAAGGCTCACCCACTGCGCGACAAGTCGGCTGCCCAGGAGGCCGCCGAGGCGTCGATGCACTAACCCGCGCGCTCGCGACTCGGAACTCGGGTCGCAAAGCGCATGCGAACCCCGTCGAACTTCGGCGGGGTTTTCGCTTTGCCGATGAGGCGAAGGCGCATACGATTGAAGAACACGGGAGTCTGGTAACACCAGTCTGAGAGGAAGGCTCCGTAGCCTTCGACCGTCAACCTGATCTGGGTAATGCCAGCGCAGGGAGGACCTCTAACCCGTGCCCGCTCATCAAGCGAACGATTCGTTCGCGGCTCGATAGGAGGGCACGAAAGTGCGCAAGCTATATATTCCAAAAAAGGCATACACGAGATTGGCAGCCATCGCGATGGCGTCGGCGACGCTGATCGGCGCAACGGGATGCAGCTCGTCGTCGCCTGCTGAGACCACAACTCCGCTGCAAGAATTGACGGTGGTCAGCCACGATTCATTTGTGATTTCAGACTCCCAGTTGGCCGAGTTCAAGGAGCAGACAGGTATCACTGTCACCCTGGTTAAGGCAGGAGATGCTGGCGCGCTGACGAACAAGCTAGTGCTGACCAAGGACTCGCCACTGGGCGATGTCTTCTTCGGGCTCGACAACACGTTCCTGGGCCTCGCTGAGAGTAACGGAGTCGTTGATGGCGAAGCCGTTGCCATAGACTTCGGCGACGTCTGCATGAACTACGACAAGGCATGGTTCGCCGCAAAGGGCCTGGTCGCCCCAACCTCGATCGACCAGCTAACCGAGCCGGCATACAAAAACCTCACCGTGCTAGAAAACCCGAGCACCTCGTCGCCTGGCCTAGCGTTCCTCGCGGCGACCGTCGGAAAGTATGGCGAGGATGGCTGGCGGAACTACTGGACCCTGCTGAAGGCGAACGGCGTCAAGGTTGCAGCCGGCTGGGAAGAGGCCTACTACATCGACTTCTCGGGCTCGAGCGGCAAGGGTGCCTACCCGATCGTGTTGAGTTATTCCAGCTCGCCTGCCTATGAGGTGCGCGAGGACGGCCAATCCGGCACGGCATCGATTCTTGATGGCTGTTTCCGTCAAACCGAATACGCGGGTGTGCTTGCGAAGGCCAAGAACCCTGCCGGTGCGCTCGCGTTCATCGACTACCTGAAGTCGGAATCGTTCCAGCGTTCGATTCCGGAGAGCATGTACGTCTACCCAATCGACAAGTCGATCGTTCTGCCGGCTGACTGGAGCAAGTGGGCCACCGTGGCCACCGAGCCATACGGTTCCGACCTCGACGTGAACGCCAATCGCAAGGGTTGGCTGAGTGCATGGCGCGCTATCTTCGGCTAATTGCCCTTTGGGCGGCACCCCTGCTGTTCGTGGGGGTGCTGTTCTATTGGCCGCTCACCAAGATTCTTGGCCTCGGTCTATCTGCCGGCGTCTCTGGGACCGTGCTCGATGGCAACACAATCGATTCGCTGTGGTTCACGGTTTGGCAGGCAGCAATCTCGACCTTTGTTTGCATTTTGCTTGGCATCCCAGGTGCCTACGTTCTTTATCGCCGCCGATTCCGTGGTCGCAACGCACTGCGTGTTTTGATCACTCTTCCGCTGGTTTTGCCAACCATAGTGACCGCTATCGCTTTTGTTGCATTCCGAAATTGGAATGAACTGTATTCCGCAATCGGCATGGAACACCTGGCCGGTTCACCGGTCTTCTGGATTATCGTGGCCCACGTCTTCATCAACTACTCACTCGCGGTGCGCAGCATCGGTGGCGTTTGGGCAAGCCTCGATCCTGAGCTGGAGGAAGCGGCCGAGCTGGCAGGAGCCGGTCGACTTCGCACCCTTATTTCGATAACGATTCCGCAGTTGCGGCCGGCCATTGCCTCGGCTGCCGCATTGACCTTCCTGTTCTGCGCGACCAGCTTCGGGGTGGTCCTGGTTCTGGGTGGCGGCATGGTGCACTCGCTCGAGACCGAGATCGCGTCATCTGCGCTGCAGTATCTAGACCTAGGCAAGGCGGCGATGCTCGCCTTCATGCAGACCGCGCTTACCGTCGTGGCCCTGGCGCTGAGCACCCGCATTGGCCGAAGCGCCGTGGGCCTCGAACAGATAGACGAAAGCCACCGAATGCCCGCGCTTGGAAAGCGCGACTGGGCTTCCATCGCCATAACAGCCCCGGTCGTGCTCATTCTGATTGCCACTCCGCTGGTCACCCTGATGCTCCGCGCTTTCGAGACGCCGACTGGCTTCGGGCTAGACAACTTCTCTCTGCTGCTGACCAGGGGTGAACGCGACCTGCTCAACCTCACTGTTCTCGAGGCGGCCGGCAACTCGCTGCGCAACGTGGCAATTTCAACTTCTCTCGCGCTGCTCGTCGGCGGAGCCGTCAGCTTCCTGCTCTCGCGCGACATCCGAAATCGTGGCCACGTAATCGCGACTTGGTTGCTCGACCTGGCTTTCTTGTTGCCGCTTGGCGTCTCATCGGTTGTGCTCGCCTTTGGTTACCTGATTACGTTCAACGCCGAGCCGTTCGCCCTGCGCGCGTCTTGGCTCTCGGTGCCGCTGATCCAAGCCCTCATGGCGACGCCGCTCGTAATCCGCCTGCTTTACCCGGCACTACAGTCGATCAGCCCGGAACAGCGCGAGGCCGCGGCGACTGCAGGTGCAACCGCGGGGCAAACCTGGTGGCTGATTGAACTCGGCATCATCCGGCACGTCGTCGTCACGGCCATCGGGTACGCGGCAATCGCCTCTATCGGAGAATACGGCGCTGCCTCGATGCTTGCGTTCGGCGATCAGGCCACGTTACCAACCGTGCTATTCCAGCTGATCAGTCGCCCGGGTGCAACCAACTTCGGCATGGCGATGGCGATCGCCGCAATTCTCGTGGTTTTGACCTACGCGGTTATTGCGCTGGTTGCAGTTCGAAGGCGACGCCCGCTGACTGCATCCGCTCAGTAATGACGGCGATTGACTCGGGATTCTGATCGATCAGGATGAACTTGCGGCCGAGCTCGGCGGCAGCGGCACCCGTGGTTCCCGAACCAGCAAAGAAGTCGAGCACAACATCGCCCTCGCGCGATGAAGCCTGAATGACTCGGCGCAGGATTCCGAGCGGCTTTTGCGTTGGGTAGCCCGTCTTCTCGCGACCGGTGGTCGAGACGATGGTGTGCCACCAAACGTCGGTCGGCAACTTGCCAAGCGCGACCTTTTCAGGCGTGACCAGACCGGGCGCCATGTAAGGCTCGCGATCGACTGTCGCCGAATCGAAGTAGTACTCGTCCGGGTTTTTGACATAGACGAGGATGGTGTCGTGCTTGGCAGGCCAACGAGACTTGCTCTTGCCGCCGTAGTCGTAGGCCCAGATGATCTCGTTCAAGAAGCACTCGCGGCCGAATAGCGCATCGAGCAGCACCTTGGCGTAGTGCGCCTCGCGGTAGTCGAGGTGAAGATAGAGGGTGCCCGACTCGTTCAGCACTCGCCAGGCCTCCTCGAGGCGCGGCTCGAGGAACGACCAATAGTCGGAGAACTCGTCGTCGTAACTCAGGACGGTCTCGCGGATTACCTCGTAGCGGTACCCCTTGAAGCCAAGTCGACCGCTCTCGGTGCGTTTGGTTGTCGATGCCCCGCGGGTCTGCTTGCGGCCTGTATTGAACGGCGGATCGATGTAAATCAGCTGCACGCTGGCGTCGGGAATAGTCTTGAGAGCAGACAGATTGTCTGCTTGGATGACCTGATTCTGGATGCCCGACACATCCAAGAGATTAACAGCAAAGGCGGCCGCAAATGACCGAACCAACCCCACACGTCGTTCACAACAGCGAGGCGCACCGCTTTGAGATCTTCATTGGCGAGGAGCGCGTCGGACTGGCCGACTACGAGCGTCGGCTAGCCGCGGATGGCGGCACCGTGCTCAACTTCGTGCACACCGAGGTCGACCCAGCACATCAGGGCAAGAACCTCGCAGCGATCCTGACCCGCGAGGCCTTCGCGATGGTCCGAGCCGGCGAATTCGGCAACGCCAAGGTCTGGCCGGTTTGCAGCTACACGGTTATGTACATGCAGCGCCACCCCGACTCGCACGACCTGATCTCGGGAAACCTAGAGGATGCGGTCGCCGCATGCCGCGTGCCTAACGTCGCCAAGTTCAACGCCGAGCACGGTAAGCAGGCCTAAAGAGGTAGCCACGGTTGGGGGCTAGAAGCTCCCGCCTGCGTCGCCTCCGCCGCCGAAATCGCCACCCGCGAAGTCCCCACCGCCATAGAAAGTGTCGGGGTACCCCGTGTTCGGCGAATAGCCATCCGGACCCGAATGCACGTCACCCTCGTTCATCTCGCCGTTTTTGCCTCCCGGCGTTGACGAGGTCGCGCCGAGAATCGCGGCGGTCGCGATGAGAGGTGTCACGTCGTCGACTGCCCTTGATTTCGCCTTGTTTGCCTGACGTTCGGCGTGTTTGCGGTTCTGCTCGGCGGCGCGACCGAACCAGGCAGCAATGATGGAACGGATGAAGTTCATGGCTTTTCCTCTCGCTTAGCGGGTGGGCAGCTGCTCGTCGAGCCAGGAAAGCAGGTCGGCGAAAACCTCGAGACGGTTGGTCTCGTTGAAGACCTCGTGACGCGCCCCGTGATAGCTGATCAGCCGCACGTCACTCAGCCCAGCTCGCAGGTAGGCCTTGGCCAACCAGCGATTGCCGCGTTCGCCACCGATCGGGTCATCCGAGCCCGCCATAAGCAGCAAAGGCAGATCGCTTCGAGTACTCGACTTAGGCAAACCCAGCAGCGCACTGGCATTGACCAGGCCGAAAACCTGTGTCGCGCTCTCGGGGAAGGTCTTTGGGTCCTCGACAAAAGCCTCACCAACCGAACGGTCGCGGCTCAGCCACTCAAACCCCGTCTTGTTCGGCGTGGAATCCCAACGCTTATTGAAACCGGCACTCGGCAGGATGCCGGGCAGCAGGACAGTGGAACCTGTGAGCACGGCGAGCGCATACCGACCAGACTCGCGGTCGAGCAAGCGTTGCGAGATCATCGATCCCCAGCTGTGGCCCAGCAGCACGACCGGGGCGTCCTCGTTTTCGTCGGCAATTAGCTCGCGCAACTGAAGTTCGTCGGCAAAGACCGACTTCATTCCACCGCGGCCCAAATTGCCAGAGCGCACGCTGTGGCCAGCCTCGATCATGTTGAGGCCGGTCTCGCCATGCCCACGGTGGTCGGTGGCGTAAACCGAATAGCCGGCTCGGTTCAGAACGGCGGCTAGCTCGTCGTAGCGTCTAGCGTGCTCACCCAGACCGTGTACCAGTTGCACGACTGCTCGCGGTCGAGCAATCGGCCACTCATAGAAGGTGATGTCGATGCCTTGGGCATCCTCGAATTGGCGAACCAGGGGAATTTCGGTCATGCGCCAAGACTATGCCTCGGTTGCGACAACATGGGCCGTGCCACAGCGACCCAACCGCCCACGGTCAGCGCACACGCGGTCGCGCGATTCCCACCGCGCTTGGAGCCGCCTCTCAGGAAACTCCCAAGTAGTCTCGACAGAGTAAGAATCATGAACAGTTACGCAACAACCAGCCAGCCGCCAAGGCAGGTTCTTGCGCAGCCCACTCAACGGATCAAGTTGGGCTACGCCAAGTTCCTTCGCCTGAAGCGCGCACAAGACGTGATCGAGGCAATCGCCTGGTCGACCGTCGTGCTCGTTGCTGTCATGTTCTTGCTCGACGGAGGTTTGGCCGGCATCACGGATCTTGCCGGTTGGCTCGGGGCAGTTGACCGACTCACGGCTCTGGTCGCAACCGACCTGCTGCTGATTCACATGCTGCTCGTCGCTCGTGTGCCATGGATCGACAAGTTCTATGGTCACGACCGCGCTACGCTCGCCCACAAGAAGCTGGGCAAGCCTGTCCTCTATTTAGTCGTGGCGCACTTCCTGGCTTCGGTTTGGCAGTTCGCGATTGCTTGACGGCAAAGACGTCATCAGCGAATTCCTTTCCATGCTGACCATCCAGGACTTGCTTTTTGCAACCATCTCGCTGGCGCTGATGATCGCCGTCGTGATCACCTCGCTCAACATCGCTCGCAAGA
>JBEDDI010000029.1:0-10658 GCA_041176265.1 Actinomycetota bacterium | reverse complement strand
TCGGCTACCGGTTGCTCGAGCATCGGCTCGAACTCCCTTATTGCGGATGCTGCGGCACTCAAGCCGGCCTGCGAGAAGTACGAAAGCTCGGCAGATAGCGACGCATCGAAGGTTTCGCTCACCACGAACAAGGCCGGCGCACCGACCGTAAAGATCAATGGCAAGCTAAGTGGCTCGACCATCACTACTCACGTAATCACCGAGGGTAAGGGCGTCGTCGCAACCGGCGACCAGATGGTGCACATGGAGTACATCGGCCTTAACGGCGGAAACTCGGCAATCTTCCAGTCGTCCAAGTGGGACGGCACCGACATGGCCGGACAGTACCTGAAGCCGGGTGAGGGTCTCGACTTCTGCCACGCTCTGTCTGGCGTTGCCGAAGGGTCCACCGTGGCGATTGTTGTGCCTGCAGTTACGGCGCACGGCGGTCAGGGCATCGCAGAGCTCAAGATCGGTCCGACCGACCCGGTCGTATTCGTGTTCAAGCTTGCCAAGGTCTTCCTGCCGCGGGCGGTCGGCGCCTCGGTCCCTGCTCAATCAGGCTTCCCTTCAGTAGTTCTTGCCACCAATGGCGAGCCTGGCATCACGATGCTGAATACCGATGCTCCGACCGAGCTCAAGACCGCGGTCCTGATCCAGGGCCACGGAGAGGAGCTAAAGAAGGGCGAGTCCGTCACCGTGCACTACACCGGTGCAGTTTGGAACTCGAAGGTCGCTTTCGACTCGTCATGGGACAAGGGCGAGCCTGCCCAGTTCGAACTCAAGGACGATGCACTGATTGACGGCTTCCTCGAGGCACTCATCGGTCAGAAGATTGGAAGCCAAATCATCGCTGTTATCCCACCGGAAAAGGGCTACGGCGACCAGGTCCAGGGCGAAATCCCTGCTAACTCGACGCTTGTGTTCGTTATCGACATTCTGGGCGTATCAAAGTAAGCAAACGCTTCAACCAACTGACTGCCGGGGGATTAGCCGATGGAGCCTAGAAAGTACGATCAGGCGGGACGCCTCTTCGCGATCGTTGCGGCCCTGATTTTGGCGGACAAGCGCGGTCTGACAAAAGAGCAGCTATTTCGTGTCGTCGAGCCGTACGCGCTCGACATCAAGGCAGGCAAGAGCGAGGACGCGCTCGAACAGCAGTTCACGCGCGACAAGAACCTGTTGCGCAACAACGGCTTTGTTCTCGAACCCGAGCGCACGGATGAGGGCGACAAGTACTCGCTTGTTGAACGTGACCTGATCATGCCAAGCGGCGAAGAGCTGAATTCACGCCAACTACAGTTGCTCAACATCGCGACCGAGGTCTGGAACCAGGGGGCCATTTCGGCCGAGGTCGGTCGTGCGGCCATCCGTTTGCGTGGCCTCGGAATCGCGGCTGCCGGAGCCGATGCCCTCACGATTGCACCGCGTATTCAGACGCACGAGCCGGCGTTTCTGGCTCTGAGCGAGGCGGTTGGTAGCCACATACGAGTCGAGTTTGACTATCGGAAGCCTGGCAGCAAGAGCATTGAACGTCGCCACGTTCAACCGTGGGCACTTCGCAACATCTCGAGCCAGTGGCTACTGCAGTGCTGGGATGAAGACCAAGATGAAGTCCGCAACTTCTTGCTCAAGCGCATTGTGTCGAAGGTGGACCTCGTCAAGGTTGATAAGAACCTGTCAACTTTCAGTGCACCAAGTGCAGCCCAGCTCGATGCCGCAAAGACCGATCTGCAGAGCCACATCGAACGCAACGTCGCGGTGCTCAAGTTGAGCAACCGCAGCGAGGCCTGGTTCCACTTCATCGAGGGTTCCACTTCGAGCGAAGAGTGGATCGAGCACAAACTGAACTTCATGGACGAACATCTGCTTGCCGAAGACCTACGCTCTTACGGCCGCGACGTGCAGGTTGTTTCGCCGGCTAGTCTCGCCGAGGCCGTGGCCGAGGGATTCGCAAAGGTGGTCGCCGCACATGCCTAAGCTCCTGGGGTTTGATAACAACGACCGCTTCAACCTGACCATGGCACTGATTGCTTGGCTGTCGCGGCAGGATGGTTCACCGACCGTCGCCGAGGCTGCGGAGCACTTCGGCGCCACCGAGAAGGACATCCTCAAATCGGTCACCGACATCAACCAGGTGACACCAGATGTTCTCGACATGGAATACGGCATGGCGATCGTCGACCTCGACGACCTCGACGACGGCGTGCTGACCCTCCTTGAGGCACGTCACCTGAGCGATGTACCTCGACTTTCAAATCGACAGGGTTCAGCTTTGATGACCGGCCTGACCTACCTGGCCACTCTTCCCGAGTTCGACAACGATGCCGACCTTCAGCAGCTTCTGAAATTGCTCGGTGGCGGCCTCGAGAGTGGGCAAAACCTGGTCGAACTGGTGCAGCAACCGGTCGACCCAGACGTGGCAGTGCTGCGCGAGGCGCTCATGACGGGCAAGCGCATCCGTTGCGAATACATCAACCAGACCGGCGAACTTCGCACTCGCGAACTTGACCCGCTGCGCATCGACCCTCGCCCCGACCACTGGTACCTGCGCGCCTGGTGCGTCGACAGCCAGATGGTGAAGAACTTCCGTCTTGACCGCATGAAGAACGCCGTTTTGACCGCGACAGACATCGCCGAAGAAGCCCGCAAGGCCCTGACGGACGAGGATGCGCTTTACATCGCAAACGAGACCGACACCGAGGTCCTCGTCGAGGTGGACCCCGAGGCATACCGCCTCATCGCCGAATCGAACGACGTTTCTGCCATCGTTGCCAAGGAAGGCAACCAGGGCACCGTACGAGCCACCATTCGCGTCGGCTACCTGCCGAACATCGGTCATCTGATCGCTCGTTACGGTGGCGCGGCCCGCGTTATCGCGCCTCAGGAGGCCGTAGAGCACGCTGCCGCCTTCGCACGCAACGCCCTTGGTGAATCATCCGACGGCAACAAGAACGTCGAGTAGCGGGCGAGCATGGGTTTCTGGGCGTGGCTATGGATCTGGGTCGGCTTGATTGTCGCGAGCTTGGCCTTCTACGCACTCATTGCACGTGAGCTTTGGGGCAAGGCAAAGCCCGTTCTCGCCGAACTCGAACAGTTGACCTCAAACCTGGAACAGCTGGGAGCTGCCGTTGGGGCCGAAACTACCTACGAGAAACCAGCGCCAGCCATGGAGCAAGATCCGGAACAAGTGTTCGCCGAACGCGCAGAAGTAGTGCGTAACAAAGAAAAGCGTCGAGAGGCCAGAGCGCGTAGGCTAGTAAAGGCGCTTAGCGCCATAAAGGTCGACGAAAGTAGATTCACCAATGGCTAAATTGTTTGATAACCCAACAGCAATCATCATTCTCGTTGTCATTGCATTACTTATTTTCGGTGGAGCCAAGCTCCCAACCATTGCCAAGAACGTCGGTCAGTCGATGCGCGTGTTTCGCAAAGAGATGAAGAACCTCAACGACGACAAGGCAGCCGAGAAGGCTGAAGACGCCAAGAAGTCGGCCGAGGACTCGGCCGACACCAAGTAACCCCAGCCTCAGATGGCTAAACCACGCAACCCCGAACGCGCCATGTCGCTAGGCGCACACCTGGTGGAGTTGCGCAACCGCCTGTTTTGGTCGGCGCTCTTTGTGGCCGCCGGAACGGTAGCAGGTTGGATGGTATTCGACCAGGTTTTCCAGGTTCTCCAAGCCCCGGTGAAGGAAATTTCGGCAGCCAAGAACATCGATGCGACTATCAACTTTGGCACCGTGGTGGGCGCTTTCGACACCCGAGTGCAGGTATCGATCTTCCTCGGCATCCTGTTGGCCAGCCCGTTCTGGCTTTACCAGCTTTGGGCATTCATCACACCCGGGCTCAAGAAGCGCGAACGCAAGTACACCTTCGGGTTTCTCGGGGCAGCAATTCCGCTATTCGCTGCGGGCGTCTATGTGGCCTGGGTCTCCGTTCCAGCTTTCGTGATAGCTCTGCTTGGATTCACGCCCGAGGGCGCTGCGAACGTTATCAACGCCAACGAATACATGTTGTTCATCCTTCGCATTCTGGTTGTGTTCGGGCTTGCTTTCGTGTTGCCGGTTGTCCTGGTGATGTTGAACTTTGCTGGCGTGCTTTCGGCAAAGGGAATCCTCAAGGGTTGGCGCATTGCGGTAATGGTGATTGCGGTTATCGCAGCCTTGGCAACCCCGGTGTCTGACCCGATGTCGATGTTCCTATTGATGCTCCCGCTCATCGCGCTTTATTACCTCAGCGCTGGCATCGCAGCGGTTAACGACAAGCGTCGTGCCCGCAAGATGGCCAAGCAACAGGCTGACATCGATGCCGATCTCGCCAACCCTGATGCAAGCCCAATCGAGTAACCCTTGAGCGAAAAGGAACTCTCGCCGGCGGAGCGCTTCGCGGCCGCCAAGGTGCGACGCAATGCGCCGGAGCTTGACGACTTTGTTGCACTGCTGAAATACCCCCTCGACGACTTCCAGATGGATGCCTGTCGCGAGCTGGCGCGCGACAAGGGTGTTCTGGTAGCAGCCCCTACGGGAGCGGGAAAGACCGTAATCGGTGAGTTCGCCATACATCTGGCTATCTCGCGCGACCTGAAGGTCTTCTATACGACTCCGATCAAGGCCCTGAGCAACCAGAAGTACGCCGAGTTGGTTGCCCGTTACGGAGCGGATCGCGTTGGGTTGCTCACGGGTGACAGCAATCAAAATGGTGATGCTCAAATCGTGGTGATGACCACCGAGGTTTTGCGCAACATGATCTATGCCAACAGCGACGCGCTAATCAGCCTCGGGTATGTCGTCATGGACGAGGTTCACTACCTGGCCGATCGGTTCAGGGGAGCGGTATGGGAAGAAGTCATCCTGCACCTGCCCAAGGACGTGAAGATCGTTGGTCTGAGTGCCACCGTCTCTAACGCAGAGGAGTTCGGGGCCTGGCTCGACGAGGTGCGCGGCGATACCGCCATCGTGGTCAGTGAAATTCGCCCCGTGCCGCTCGTGCAACACGTACTTTTCGGCGACGAACTGCTGCCCCTGTTCGAGGGCGACGGCAAGAACCAGCGCGTGAATCCAGAGCTGATTCACAAGCACGCCACCAAGTTGAGAGCCCCGATCAACAAGCCAACGCGAGGCCGACGCGGCTTCGGCGGACGCCCGGAACTAGCAAGAATCGAACGACTCGGCAAACCAGACATGGTCGACATACTTGACGATGAGAACCTGCTGCCGGCAATCTTCTTCGTCTTCTCTCGCGCAGGCTGCGAAGCCTCGGTTCGTGCATGCGTGCAAGGGGGAGTGCGCCTCACGACGACCGAAGAGAAGCAAGAGATTCGCCGTATCGTCGAAGAGAAGACTTACGAGATCGCCGAGGAAGACCTCAACACGCTCGGCTACTTCGAATGGTTGACAGCTCTCGAGCGTGGCGTCGCCGCCCACCACGCTGGCATGCTCCCGGCATTCAAGGAAGTGGTCGAGGAGCTGTTCCTGCGCAAGTTGGTCAAGGTGGTCTTTGCGACCGAGACCCTGGCACTTGGTATAAACATGCCCGCACGTACCGTGGTTCTCGAACGCCTGGACAAGTACAACGGCGAGGGCCGCGTGCAAATCACCCCGGGCGAATACACTCAGTTGACCGGACGAGCCGGGCGACGCGGAATCGACACCATCGGGCACTCCGTTATTCAGTGGGCGGGCAATATGGACCCGGCTGTCGTAGGAGGTCTGGCCAGCAAGCGCACGTACCCGCTAATCAGCCCGTTCAAACCTACATTCAACATGTCGGTGAACCTCCTCGAAGCCTTTGGGCGCCAACGAGCACGCGAGGTGCTCGAAACCTCGTTCGCGCAGTTCCAGGCCGACCGTTCGGTCGTAGGCCTCGCCAAGGGAATTCGCGAGAAGCAGGTTTCGCTCGACGGCTACGCCAATGCCATGCGTTGCCACCTAGGCGACTTCACCGAGTACGCCGCCATGCGTCGCGAGATCACCGACCTAGAGAAGGTCTTAGCGAACTCTCGCGTGCGGGCGGAGCGCGGCAAGGACATCCGGCAGTCGAAGGGGCGTGCTCAGCAGGAACAACGGATCGCCGCACTCAAGCGTCGACTCAAGCAGCACTCCTGCCACTCATGCACCGACCGCGAGGCTCATGCGCGCTGGGGTGAGCGCTGGCACAAGCTCAACCGCGAATTGCAGTCGACCCTCAATCAAATCGAGGGTCGCACTAATCAGGTCGCTAAGACTTTTGACCGCATCTGCGATGTGCTGCAGACCATGGGATACATCGCCGAGATGGCCGATGGTGACCTGGAGGTGCTCGAACCAGGTCGTCGCCTCGCGCGAATCTACGGCGAGCGCGATCTGCTCGTCTCGGAAGCGATTCGCGAGGGGCTCTGGGATTCGCTTGATCCTGCCAACCTGGCCGCTATGGCGGCGGTATTGGTTTACGAAGCTCGTCGAGACGAAGACTTCGAACCACGCATGCCCAAGGGTAACTTCGCCGCAGTACTCGACGAGACCGTCGACCTGTGGCGCGACCTCGATGGCCTCACCCGCGAACACCGACTGCCGACGTCATCGCCACTCGACCCCTCAATCGCGTATGCCATCCACCGCTGGGCTAGCGGCGCGCGCCTCGACAACGTTCTCGACCTGTCGGGCTTGCTGGCCGGAGACTTCATTCGTTGGTGCAAGCAAATCATCGATGTTCTCGACCAGCTTTCCCAGGTGGCAGACGGCAAGCTCGCCGAAACCTCGCGTTCCGCTATCGATCAGGTCAAACGCGGCATCGTTGCATACTCTTTCTATGCCTAGCCTGAGGTTTCTACTGCCTTCGGCTCTTTAGACTCGACTCATGACCTTCCGCACCCGACTCAGTCCGGCGCTTTACGCGCTCGGCTTCGGTGCTCTCTCAGGTCTCGCATACCCGCAGTTCAACCTCTGGCCCGCGATCTTCGTCTCGGTCGCAGGCCTAACCTGGTTGGCGCAGGGCAGGGGACTGCGCGCGAGTGCCATACTCGGGTTGATTGCGGGCGCGGGTTTCTACACCGCCCAGATCTACTGGATCAGCCAGTACCTCGGACCAGTCCCGCTAATCGCACTCAGCCTGCTCCAGGCCATCATCTTCTGCCTCGGCTTCGTGGCTACCACCGTTGCCTGGCGCATGTTCCCAGCAGTCCTAGACGAAACGGCAACGGGCATGAGAGCCATCGCCAAGCGCCTCGGCTTCGCCGCGGTGATCGCGAGCATCTGGGTTGCCCGGGAATGGCTGTCAACGCACTGGCCCTACGGCGGATTCCCATGGTCGCGGCTAGCAATGAGCCAGGGCCAATCACCTCTGGCCGACTACGCCTTCTTGGGTGGCATCTCGGCGATCAGCTTCGCCGTCGCATTCATTTCGGTATCTGGCCTGCTCGCCGCTCAGACCATTCGAGCCAAGAACCTGCGCTTCGCCCTGCCTCAGCTAGCAGCGATTGCGGTTGCGTTCGCAGTGCCGTTGTCGTTCACCCCGCCTATCAACGCCGAGCAAGGAACGCTGACGATTGCTGCGGTCCAAGGCAACGCCAACGCTGGTTTGTTTGCTAACTCGATACCGGGTTCGATATTCAAAAAGCACCTGGCTGCCTCCAGTCTGCTAACCGAGAAGCCAGCGGGCCAGCGGCCAGACGTCGTTATTTGGCCTGAGAACGCAGTCGACGCCAACCCGCTTGGCAACGCCAACGCGGCCATCGAGTTAAACGACTTCGTTTCGAGGCTCGATCGCCCGCTCATCCTCGGCACCATCACCCAAACGGGTGACCAGCTCTTCAATTCATCGCTGCTATGGCAGCCAAGCGTTGGGCTCGTAGACCAATACGACAAGAAGCGCCCGGTTCCATTCGCCGAATACGTTCCTAATCGTGATTTCTGGGCCAGGCTTGCGCCTGACCTAATTGGCCTGATCTGGCATGACTACGCGTTCGGTACGCGCGACGGCATCTTTGAGGTAGCGGGCACGAAGCTTGGGGTCAACATCTGTTTCGAGATCGCAGTCGATGAGCTAAACCGCGATCTGGTCGCCCAAGGTGCCACGCTGATAGTTTCGCAGACCAACAATGCCGACTTCGGTCGCTCCGCCGAGACATTCCAACAGGCTGAACTGGCGCGACTTCGCGCGATCGAGACCGGTAGGGCAGTTGTCAACGACTCCACAGTGGGAGTAACAGCGGTATTTCTGCCCAATGGCGAGACTCTCGCGCAAATCGAGCCGTTCGAGCCTGGCTACCTGCAGACAACCGTTCCCTTGCGCACATCACTCACGCCGGCTTTTTTCACGGCTCCATACGTCGAGTTGTTTAGCGCAATCATTAGCTTTGCAGCCATCTGCGGCTATGCGATTCGAGCAATGCGGCTGCGGTTAGCGAGAACTGTTCGCCGAACTGAAAGTGGGGGAGAGCAATGAAGACCCTCGTGATCATGCCGACCTACCGCGAGGTCGAAACTCTGCAATCGGCTGTCGAGTCGTTGTTCAAACACAACTCGGGAGTCGAGTTGCTAATCGTCGACGACAATTCACCAGATGGCACGGGAGAACTCGCCGACCAGCTGGCTGCCGCTGACTCGCGGGTTAGGGTTATGCACCGCGAGGCTAAGCAGGGGTTGGGCCCGGCCTACATTGCGGGCTTCAAACTCGGCGCACAGCTCGGCTACGAGTTCATGGTCGAGATGGATGCCGATGGCTCGCATCGCGCGCAAGACCTGCCGAAACTACTCGCCGCGGCACCCGAGAACGACCTGGTCATCGGCTCAAGGTGGATTGCGGGCGGGCGTGTGGTCAACTGGCCGCTGCACCGCAAGGCAATCTCACGAATCGGCAATCTTTACGTTCGCATAATGCTCGGAACCAAGGTTCGCGACATGACTGCTGGCTTCCGGGTTTACCGCACCGGCTTTTTAATGGGACTGGATCTCGGGGCAGTGAGCGCAGCCGGATACTCGTTCCAGGTCGAAATGGCCTGGAAGTCGCTGCTCGCTGGTGCGAGAACACTCGAGGTGCCAATCACATTTATCGAACGCGAGCACGGGCGCTCGAAGATGACCTCGAGCATCGTGCTAGAGGCACTTCTTCTGGTGACTCAGTGGGGTTTGTCGCGCCTATTTAGGCGTTAGCGACTAGAGATCGGCTTTGCCAGCCGAGCGACGCTCACGGATGTACTCGAGGCGCTCAGCCAGAATTTCTTCGAGCTCTTCGCGCGACCGGCGCTCTAGGAGCATCTCCCAGTGGCTGCGTGGAGTCTTATCCTCGTGAGTCACTTCGATGATCTTGCCGTCTTCGACGAGAACGCCCTGATCGCCACAGGTCTTGCACTGCCAGGTCTCAGGAAGTTCGGCATCGGCGGCAAACACTACGTCGGTCTGGTGACCGCGGGGGCACTGGTAAGCGTGGTTAGCGCGGGCCGAATAGGTAACGCCGGTCTCGTTCTCGAGACTCTGCGAGCCAAGGCGCATTCCGCGCATGGTCTGCTGTGACATGTGAACCTCCTGTTTGCACCGAATGGGTGGCCGGCGACTGGTAGCCCTTGTGGGGTCTAGTAGTCAAACACAGGGGAGGTACGTTTTGTTCCGCTCCAAACGATCGAGACACGCATTCACAGGAATTGCGCAGGATTGCCGAAGTTTACGGAAGGCAGATCGTCTGAGACGATGCCGGATGCGCCCATCGACATGAGCGTTTGGGCTGTAGGACCATCGTTTATGACCCAGAAGTGAACATGCACGCCGGCAGCGCGGACCGCGGCTACGAAACCGGGGCGCGCAACCCGGATGGCGCCGAAACGCTGAGGTACCTGCATCGCATCCACCCCGCGCAATGCTCTGGCGACCGCTTTCCGCGCAGTACGCTGCCCAAGAACTCGGGAGAACAAGTAGACGAACAGAGCCCAAGCTGTCACGCGCGCGCCACAACCCGTCGCGGGGAGCTCTGCGCCACGCGCCTCAAAGGCCGCCAACGTTGATCTACGGCGCTTGTCAGAGAAACTCGAGATAAGCACACGATTGACCGCACCAGCGGCGATCACGGCCTCGGCCGTTGCCGTTGCTGCCGCCATCGACTTGATGTCGATGTTGAACCTCGCCGATGGAAAAGCAGCCAGTGCCTCGGCCAGCTTGGGCACGCCACCACCGGCCCGCAGTCTGATGCCAGCCACCTCGCTTGAACTCAGCTCCGCGATTGGGCCATCGCGATACTCCGAATCGGGCGCGACGCGAGCGAAATCAGCATCGTGAAACACCAGCGCAACGCCGTCGCTGGTAGCGCGCACATCGGTCTCGATGTGGGTCGCGCCTTGCGCTAGGGCTAATTCGAAGGCGGCAAGCGTGTTCTCGTCTAGACGCCCGCCATCGGTCGCACCACGATGCGCCAGCCGGTGGGGCAGGGGAGCATCAAAATAGGGCGTAGGCACGTATCCATTGTGCGGCCTGTGGCCTCGAGTGGTCGCATAGGCTGGCTGCATGCCTCCATCGAGCCGCGAACGACACATCCTGATTCGCCTCGCCGTGCTCATGGTTGGCCTGTTTATCTATGGTCTCGGAATCGCTCTAATGGTTCGTGCGTCCATCGGAATCGCCCCCTGGGACGTTCTCGCGCAGGGAATCAGCAAGCAACTGGGAATCACCTACGGCGTTGCTTCGATCATCGTCAGCGCGACAGTGATGCTG
>JBEDDI010000028.1:0-11225 GCA_041176265.1 Actinomycetota bacterium | reverse complement strand
GCGCTCTCAAGCCTGGAGTTCAGATTCACGCGCTCGAGATCCTCTTCCCTCGCGTCGAGCAGGAATAGCCCTCGATGTGCGCTAGCGAGCAGCTTGCCGCTGCCGGTGCTGAAGCCTTCGTGCGCAACAAGTCGGCCGGTGGCGAAGACCTCGAAAAGCGCCCGATGAACTACGCCCCGGTGCCCGAACCGCTCGAAATCGGCGTGTATGACAACCACTGTCACCTCGAATTCGCTTTTGACGATGCCGAGACGCCGATGGATCCGATCGCAAACCTTGATTTGGCGAGCGGCGTCGGCATGAAGGGTGTCGTTCAGGTGGGCGTGACACTCGAGAGTTCCATCTGGTCGGCGGGCTTCGCGGCTCGCGAACCGCGCGTGCTTGCTGCCGTTGCTCTCCACCCGAACGAGGCGCCGCTTTATGAAACCCGCGCCGAACTCGATGCCGCCATCGACGTGATCGGACAGCTCGCGACCCAGCCGCGCGTGCGTGCCATCGGTGAGACGGGTCTCGACTTCTTTCGAACCGAGGGCGAAAAATCGATCGCGGCACAGCGCCACAGCTTCGAGCGCCACATCCAGATTGCTAAAGACAACAACATCGCTCTGATGATTCACGACCGCGATGCGCACGCCGACGTGGTCGAGACTCTGTTGCGAGTCGGCGCACCCGAAAAGGTCGTCTTCCACTGCTATTCGGGCGAGACCGACCTGGCCGAGATCTGCAACGAGCACGGTTGGTACATGTCGTTCGCGGGCAACATCACCATCAAGCGCAATCAGCACCTGCGCGACTCGCTCAAGCTAGCCCGTCGCGAGCTGATCCTCATCGAGACCGACGCGCCATTCTTGAGCCCTGAGCCGTTCCGCGGTCGCTCAAACGCGCCATACCTCGTGCCGGTCACTCTGCGCTTCATGGCATCCGAGTTGGGTCTCGAAGTCAACGAAATGGCTCGCATTCTGAACGCCAACACCGAGCGCGTCTATGGCTCGTGGGCAGAGGGGATGACCGCATGAGTGCGACCCCAGAGGTGCAGCTGCTAGGCGCAGTCGACATCCGTGAACTCGCCGCGAAGCTCGACGTGATGCCGACCAAGAAGCTCGGCCAAAACTTCGTCACCGACCCGAACACGATTCGCCGAATCGTCGCGGCGGCAAAGCTGACTGGCAGCGAGACCGTCGTAGAGATCGGGCCCGGCCTCGGTTCGCTCACCCTGGGTCTGCTAGAGGTTGCCAAACGCGTGGTCGCGGTCGAGATTGATCCGAAACTCGCCGGCGAACTCGAATCGACGGTCGCCAAGCGCGCCATCGGTCGCGACTTCACTCTCGTGCGCGGCGATGCGCTTCAGGTGACTGAACTGCCATCAGCGAGTGGTGAACTGCTGGCTCCGCACGCACTCGTAGCCAACCTTCCTTACAACATCTCGGTCCCCGTGCTGCTGCACTTCCTCGAGGCATTTCCGAGCCTGCGGACCGGCCTCGTGCTGGTTCAGGCCGAGGTAGCGCATCGCTTGGCCGCCAACCCCGGCTCGAAGGTCTACGGCGTTCCGAGCGTGAAGCTGGCCTGGTACGCGGAGCGCGCGCTGGCCGGCAACGTGGGCCGCACGATCTTCTGGCCGGTTCCGAACGTCGATTCCGCGCTGGTCTACTTCGCCAAGCGCGAGCAGCCGCTGGGCGACGAGGCGCTTCGTCTCGCCGTCTTTGAGGTTGTCGACGCCGCATTCTCGCAGCGGCGCAAGACCCTGCGTCAGGCTCTGGCCGGTTGGGCGGGCAGCCCGGCCGAGGCGGAGCGCATCCTGATTACTGCCGGAATCGAACCGCAGAAGCGCGGCGAACAGCTGACGGTGCACGATTTCGTAAAGATCGCGCAGGCCAAGTAATGCAGCAGGTCGAGGCGCACCTCGTCGTGCGGGCAACGGGCTTTCAGCGCGAGGACTGGTATCGCCTGCTCGATGCGCGTCACGCTCAGGCCTGGGACTTCGAAGAGATTGCTCGCTGGCTCGAGGCGAACACCAAACTCGACGACTGGTGGAGTCGACACATTGCCGAGAGCTACATCGCGGCACGCGGCATCGGCGACGTTCGAGAGCTGCCGAATGGACTCTTCGCCACGTCGGTTTCGCGCGACTTCAAGGTCGAACTGGCTCGCTTGTTCACCGTGCTTGTGGACCTGCAGAACTGGCCGGCGGCCCCAGCTCCGCGCATGTTGTTGCGCAAAGAGAATGAGCGCTTTCAGGTGGTATTCGAGGATGCCTCGCGCGCGATGATCACCTTCGTAGAGCACGAGCCGTCATACGTCACAGTGGTCGTGGCACACGAACTTCTTGAGGCCGAACGAGATGCCCAGATGGTCGAGGCGTACTGGACGCGCCTGCTCGAATCTGTTGCCGCAAGGCTAGGTGCCTGATGGCTGGAGTCTCACCAACAAATAGCGTTACGGCGTCTGCGCCGGGCAAGGTAAACCTGTTCCTCGGTGTCGGAGGGTTGCGAGCCGACGGGTACCACGACGTCTGCAGCGTCTATCTGGCGCTCGATCTTCGCGACCGCGTAACCGTGACCGCAGCCGACCAGTGGGGTGTATCGGTTTCGGGTTCTCTTCCGCAGGCGCATCTCGATCGCGTGCCGCGCGACGAATCGAACATCGTGATTGCCGCTGCCAAGTTGGTCGCCCGACTGGCTGGCATCACCAACCCACAGCCGCTGCACTTCGCGATCGAAAAGATCATTCCGGTTGCCGGTGGAATGGGCGGAGGTTCGGCCGATGCGGCCGCAGCGCTGGTTGCCGTCAACGAGTTCTACTGCGCCGGGCTGAGCCCACAGCAGCTGATTGCCGAGGCCATCCAACTCGGTGCCGACGTGCCTTTCGCCCTGCTCGGCGGCTGCGCGATTGGCAGGGGAGCGGGAGAGCTGCTCGAGGGCATCGAGGTTTCACGCGAGCACGCCTTCGTGTTGCTAGCCAACGACAAGCCGATCAGCACGCCTGGCGCATACCGTCGCTTCGACGAGCTTGTCGCAGAGCAGGGGTTTGACCCCGCGACCATTGCCACACCAACCCCCGAATCCGAGGCCCTGGCCGAGCTCAACGCAGATACGGATGCCCCGCTCGAGGCCATCATCTTCAACGATCTTGAGCTGCCGGCACTCGACCAGTTGCCCGAACTCGATGCCGACCTCGACCTGCCAGCACGCTTCGAGGCGCCGCGCGCCACCGCATACGCATCCTTCGTTTCGGGCAGTGGCCCGACCATCGCCTTCGCTTGTGTCGACCGCCAAGGTGCCGAACTCTTCCGGTCGCAACTTGCCGAGATTGGCCGTTACGCCGTCGTGGCCAGTGGTCCGGCCGCCGGTGCATCGCTCGAAAACGGCGGCAACTAATGGCGCATCTACTCGGCGCCGAGCAGGTCACTCTCGAGTTCCCGACCAAGAAGGTCTTCGACGCCATCACGATCGGCGTCAATGAGGGCGATCGCATCGGAATCGTTGGTCGCAATGGCGACGGCAAGTCGACGATGCTCAAACTGCTCGCGCGACGAATTGAACCGGATGACGGCCGCGTGACCGTACGTAACGGCCTCACCGTTGGCCTGCTGGATCAGGCCGACACTCTCGACCAGGCGCTCACGATCGGGCAGGTCGTCGTCGGGGATACGCCCGAGCACGAGTGGGCGGGCAATCCGCGCATCCGCGAGGTTATCGCCGGCCTGCTGAACGACCTCGACTGGGCATCGCCGGTCGGTCAGTTGAGCGGTGGTCAGCGCCGTCGCGTGGCCCTAGCCAAGCTGCTCGTGCAAGACCTCGACCTGCTCATGCTGGACGAGCCGACAAACCACCTCGACATCGAGGGCGTGGCTTGGCTTGCGGAGCACCTCAAGACCCGATGGGCTAAGAACGCCGGTGGCCTCATCGTGGTCACTCACGACCGTTGGTTCCTCGACGAGGTCTGCAACCTCACGTGGGAGCTGCACGACGGCATCATCGAGCCGTTCGAGGGCGGTTATGCCGCCTACATCCTTCAGCGCAACGAGCGCGATCGCTCGGCCGCGGCCTCAGAGGCCCGCCGTCAGAACCTGATGCGCAAGGAACTCGCCTGGTTGCGCAGGGGAGCCCCTGCCCGCACCTCAAAGCCGAAATTCCGAATGGACGCCGCCGCCGAACTCATCGCCAACGAGCCGCCGGTGCGCGATGCCGTTGGGCTCTCGAAGATGGCCACTCAGCGTCTCGGAAAAGACGTCATCGACATCGAAAACCTCGACTATTCGATCGAGGGTCGGAGCCTGCTCAAAGATGTAACCTGGCGCCTAGGTCCGGGCGATCGCATCGGTCTGGTTGGCGTCAACGGCGCCGGCAAGACAACGCTTCTGCGCCTGATCCAGGGCGGGTTGCTGCCAGACGCCGGCCGCATCAAGCTTGGTAAGACCGTCAACATCGCGACTCTCAGCCAGGAGGTGCGCGAGCTGGACGAGTTCCACGGCGAACGCATCTTCAGCCTGATTGCGCGCGAAAAGGCCTTCTTCATCGTCGATAAGAAGGAAGTCAGCGTCGGTCAGCTGGTCGAACAGCTCGGCTTCACGCAGGCTCAGCTGCAGACCCCGATCGAAGACTTATCGGGTGGCCAGCGCCGCCGCCTGCAGTTCCTGAGGCTGCTATTCGGCGAGCCAAACGTGCTGATCCTCGACGAGCCGACCAACGACCTCGACACCGACATCCTCGCTGCCATGGAGGACCTGCTCGACACCTGGCCGGGCACGCTGATCGTGGTCAGCCACGACCGTTACCTGCTCGAGCGTGTGACAGACCAGCAGTACGCGCTGATGGGCGACGGACGCCTGCGCCACCTGCCCGGTGGTGTCGACGAGTACCTGCGCCTGCGCAAGCACAGCCTCACCGCGGGCAAGGCTCAAGCCGCCAAGCCTGCCGCCGGAACCGCGCAACCGGCATCCGCGTCCTCCAGCACGACTGCCTCACCGGTTCAGCCCAAGCTCAGCGGAGCCGCCCTTCGCGACGCCGAAAAGAACCTCGCGCGCATCGAGCGTGCACTTGAGAAGCTCGCTGGCGACGAGGCCACACTCCACCAGCAGATGGCCGCCCACGATCAGAGCGATTACGAGGGCCTGGCCAAGTTCGCGACCAAACAAAACGAGCTAAACGGCAAGCGCGAGGAGCTCGAACTCGAGTGGCTCGAGCTATCGGACCAACTCGGCTAGCAAACCGCTCGAACGCAGCGGTTTCTTTGGCGGTTCTCGCCTCGGCGCATACCGTTTTTCTGGCAGACTAGAGGGGCAGCGAGTCGGTGGTCGCTTGGCCGCCAAATCATTGCGTTGCTCCATGGTGTAACGGCAGCACCGCGCCCTTTGGAGGCGTTTGTCCAGGTTCGAATCCTGGTGGAGCAGCAAGTCTTGGTGAGGTCACAAGCCCCGCCCGGAAAGTAACCGAAACAACGGAGCGAGGATGAACCTTATGGGCGAACAGCATCTTGCCGTTGTCGTGCTGGCCGCAGGCGCCGGCACCCGCATGAAGTCGAACAAGCCCAAGGTCATGCACGAGATCGCCGGTCTTCCCCTTCTCGGCCACGCTCTCGCTACCGCTTCTTCGCTCGGCGCCAGCTTTGTGGTTCCTGTGATTCGTCACCAGCGCGAAGTCATCGCGCCATACATCGAGGCCTTCTACCCGAATGCAGTCATCGCCGACCAGGACGAAATTCCTGGCACGGGTCGCGCCGTCGAATGCGCGCTTGACGCTATCCCGGCTGACTTCAAAGGTGCCGTTGTCGTCACCTCGGGCGATGTTCCGTTGCTAGACGTGCCAACCCTCGAGGGTTTGATCGACGCCCACCTGAGCCAGGGCGTTGCCGCAACCGTCTTGACCGCGATTCTTGATGACCCATCGGGCTACGGACGCGTGGTTCGCACCAGCGACGGCAGCTTCCTCAAGATCGTCGAAGACCGCGACGCAAGCAAGAAGCAGCTCGAGATCCGCGAGGTTAACGCCGGCGTTTACGTGTTCGATGCGGAGCACCTGCGCACTGCACTCGGACGCGTTGGCTCGCACAACGCTCAGGGCGAGAAGTACCTCACCGACGTCGCTGCCGAACTGCTCGCCGAGGGCTTCGAGGTTCAGGGCATTCCGGTGACTGATAACTGGCTGGTCGCGGGCATCAACGATCGCGTTCAGTTGGCCGAGGTCACCGCCGAGCTCAACCGTCGCATCTGCGAGGCCTGGCAGTTGGCCGGCGTCACGATTCTCGATCCGAGCAGCACCTGGATCGATGTCACCGCCGAACTCGGCCAAGACGTCACGCTCCTGCCGGGAACATTCCTTCGCGGCATGACCAAGATCGGCCCTGGCGCCACCGTCGGCCCAGAGGTCGTTCTGGTCGACACCGAGGTTGGCGCTGGCGCAACCGTCATCAAGGCCCACGCCACTGGCTCGCGCATCGGCGCAGGCGCATCGGTTGGCCCATTCAGCTTCCTTCGCCCTGGCACCGACCTTGGTGCCGACGGCAAGATCGGCACGTTCGTCGAGACCAAGAACGCCAAGATTGGCGCGGGTTCGAAGGTGCCGCACCTCAGCTATGTCGGCGATGCCGAGATCGGTGAGGGCAGCAACATCGGTGCCGGCACGATTTTCGCCAACTATGACGGCGTCAACAAGCACCGCAGCAAGATCGGCTCGCACGTGCGCACCGGCAGCGACAACGTCTTTGTTGCGCCGATCGAGATTGGCGATGGCGCATACACCGCGGCCGGAACTATCGTTCGACGCGATGTGGCTCCGGGCGAGCTGGCGATGAACGTGGCACCTCAGCGCAACCTCGCCGACTGGGTAATCCAGAAGCGTCCTGGCTCGGCAGCCGCAAACGCCGCCGAGGCGGCCAAGGCATCCGGCAAGAATTCCTCCGAAAACTAAAAAACAAGGCAAAGGGCACCCGCAAACCATGAGTGAAATCACGCTTCAGAACCAGAAGAAGTTGGTAATCGTTAGCGGTCGTGCCCACACGGCCCTGGCCGAAGAGGTCGCCGAGCTGCTAGGCACCAGCCTGCTGCCGACCACCGCATACGACTTTGCAAACGGCGAGACCTTCGTTCGCTACGAAGAGTCGGTGCGAGGTGTCGACGCCTTTGTAATTCAGTCGCACGCCAACGGCATCAACAACTGGGTCATGGAGCAGCTGCTGATGGTGGACGCCCTCAAGCGCGCATCGGCCAAGCGCATCACCGTCGTGGCTCCGTTCTTCCCTTACGCCCGCCAGGACAAAAAGCACAAGGGACGCGAGCCAATCTCGGCCCGCCTGATGACCGACCTGTTCAAGGCCTCGGGTGCTAACCGACTCATGTCGATCGACCTCCACACCCCGCAGATCCAGGGCTTCTTCGATGGTCCGGTGGACCACCTTTGGGCTCTGCCGATGCTGGCCGACTACGTCGCGTCGAAGTACCCAAGCGAGAACCTCACGGTCGTTTCGCCTGACTCGGGTCGCGTGCGCGTCGCCGACATCTGGGCAGAACGCCTCGGCACTCCGCTCGCGATCATCCACAAGCGTCGCGACCCAGACCGCCCAAACCAGGTCGAGGCACACGAGCTCGTCGGTGATGTTGCCGGCCGCACCTGTCTGCTGGTTGACGACATGATCGACACCGCCGGCACCATCGTGGCCGCTGCAAAGGCCCTCAAGGCCAACGGCGCCGCCAAGGTGATCGTCGCAGCCACCCACGCGGTGTTCTCGCACCCGGCAGCCGAGCGCCTGTCATCGGGCGTGGTCGACGAGGTCCTCGTCACCAACACCCTGCCGCTTCGTCCAGACCAGATGTTCGACAACCTGACCGTCATCTCGGTGGCTCCGCTGATCGCTTCGGCAATCAAGGCCGTCTTCGGCGACGACTCGGTGAACAAGCTGTTCCCTGGCCACGCCTAAACAGCGCGCCTGTCTTCGGCCCGAACACCGCGAACGCAATTCAATGGCTGCCCGTCAAACCGTAGGTCTGGCGGGCGCTGTTGCAATCGGCCTGGCCTCGATGCTCGGTGCTGGCGTCTTCGTCGTATTCCGCGAGGGGTATGCGCTTGCCGGCGCTTGGGTGTGGGCGGCGCTGGGACTGGCGGCACTTGTTGCAACGCTGAACGCTTCCTCGGTGTTTCGCCTCGCTCGCATCGTCGATCGCCCGGGCGGAACGTATGCGTATGCCCGCGTTTTCATCGGTGAGGGCTGGTCGTTTGCGGCCGGCTTTGCGTTCGTCGCGGGCAAGATCGGTTCGATTGCGGCCATCGCACTCGCGTTGGGTGAATACATGTATTCGCCAGCGCGCAAGGCGGTCGGCATCGCCGCCATCGCCATCATGACCATCATCAACGTGCTGGGCATTCAGCGCACGGCTGGCGTTGCCGGGGTGTTGGCGGCCGTGACCACAACTTTCGTCTTGGTTACGGTCGCGGTTGGCGTGCTGTTGCCGGTGGTGCCAGGACCTGAGGTGCGCATGCTGTTGCCACAGGAACCGAGTTGGGCCATTGTGACCGCCGCATCGATCTTCTTCTTCGCCTTCGCGGGCTATGCTCGCGTCGCGACTCTGGGCAGCGAGGTTCGCGAGGCCAAGCGCAACATCCCGCGCGCGATAGTCATCGTCATGTCTGTGGTGACCGCGTTGTACTTTGGCGTGCTTTACGTGCTTCAGACCTGGCTGCGCACCAACCTCGCGATTGTGGATGCCCCATTCGTTGCCTTCTTTGATCGCGCTATGCCTGGTCTCGGCTGGCTCGTTCTTCCTGTTGTGGTGATGGCGACTCTCGGGTCGATCCTGGCGCTTCTTGCCGGAGTTTCGCGCACCGCTGCCGAGATGGCCAGCGACCGCGAGCTGCCGGCTTTGTTCCAGGCTCGCAACCGTTTTGGTTCACCCTGGGTGGCCGAGGTTGCGATTGCGATCGGGGCATCCGTTCTGGTTTTGGCAGCCGATAACCTCGCGTGGGCAATCGGGTTCAGCTCGTTCAGCGTGCTGTTTTATTACGCGGTGGCGCACCTAAGCATCTGCTACCTGCGCGGCGCCGGTGTCGAGGTCACGACCAACCCGATTGCTCGTTTTGCACCCGTGACCGGCATTGCGCTGTGCCTGTTGCTCGCTCTGTGTGTGCCCGGTCCGGCTTTTGCGGTCAGCAGCGCGGTGCTCGTGGTTGCCGTCCTCGCGCGCAAGGTTGTGCGGCGGGGCTGAGCCATGCACCCACAGCGCGGCTTGCCCGCAAGCGCATCCCGCCTGTAAACTCTTTCGAGTAACAACGGCGAGGGCTGATGTTCGCGAAAGCGAGTTGAAGCCGTGATCGACGGGGTGATTCGGCGAAGCTCTTTGCCAGTAATCCTCGCGTAAAACGCTTGAGTTGATTAGAAATCTGACAGATAAGGAGCATCGCTATGAGCGACGCAATCAAGATGCAGGCCGAGGTTCGTACCTCGTTCGGCAAGGGCGCTGCCCGCAAGGCCCGCGCTGCAGGCCGCACCCCAGCTGTGATCTACGGTCACGGCAACGACCCACAGCACATCACTCTTCCAGCGCACGAGATCGCTCTCGTTCTGCGCCACAAGAACGCGTTCCTTGACCTCGACATCGCAGGCAAGTCGAACCTCGTTCTCGTCAAGAGCGCAACCAAGGACCCAGTGACCCAGGTCATCGAGCACATCGACCTCATCGTCGTTGTCATGGGTGAAAAGGTTCACATCGAGGTTCCTGTTCACGTCAACGGCGAGGTCCTTTCGGGCACCATCGTTGACCTCGAGCACAAGACCGTCAAGCTTGAGGCTCCTTCGCACGCAATCCCTGAGTTTGTTGTTGTCAACATCAACAAGCCAGCTGCTGGCACCCACTTCACCGCTGCAGACGTCGTTCTGCCTGCTGGTGTCAAGATGGACCTCGCAGCAGACGAGCTCGTCGTCTCGATCCTCGAGTCGAAGGCAGCTCACTCGGAGGAGCTCGCAGAGGCTAACGCCTAGTCTTCACTAGGTTCTTCCGCTCAAATGAGCAATGACGTTTGGCTGGTAGTCGGGCTCGGTAACCCCGGGCCCGGCTACTCAGGCAATCGTCACAACGTAGGGCAGATGGTGCTGGCTGTGCTGGCAGACCGTCTGGGGGTGGGTTTTAAGGCCCACAAAGCAAACGCCTCGGTAGCCGAGGCTCGGCTCGGTTTCGGCGGGCCAAAGGTAGTCCTGGCTAAGCCGGGCTCATACATGAACACTTCAGGCGGGCCGGTTTCGGGAGTCGCAAAATTCTTCGACGTGGATGCGTCGCACATCATCGTGCTGCACGACGAGCTCGACATTCCCGCTGATGAAGTGCGGGTCAAGGTTGGTGGCGGTCACGCCGGACACAACGGTCTTCGCGACATCATCGCCGCTATTGGCACTCAGGAGTTCGTGCGCGTGCGGGTCGGCATCGGCCGCCCACCAGGCCGCATGGAGGTCGCCGACTTCGTGCTCAAGGACTTCTCGTCGACCGAGCGCAAGTCGCTGCCGGTAACGCTAGAAATCGCGGCGGATGCGGTTGAGGCGATCGTGCAGGGCGGGGCTCTTGCCGCTCAGCAAAAGTTCAATTCGCCTGCTTAGCCTCACATCGCTTCGGAAACGGCACTAGCCCAGCGATGCTAGGGAATCACCGCGATTTAAGGCGATATCCCGCCGCATTTTCTATGGACTTCCCGAAAATAAGCCTTTAAATCACCCCAATTCAAAATTCCAGACCCAACTCAAGTAAGGCATTTCCAGAGGATGGATTTGGGTTCAAAATAAGTACTTAATTTCGATAGCAGGCCGCAAATCAGGCAAGTATTCGCCGCAAATCGAGTGCTTCCCCTAGCAACTCCAGGTCAAACCACAACGAAGCGTCACCAACCGTGGCCGTTTAGACTTGAGGGCATGAGCGCGAAAAACTCTGAGGCCCTTTCGCGCCTTGACGCGCCCGAAAAGTCGAAGAACGAGGGCGAAAGCGCCGCAAAATCAATCGCTCCCGCTCATCCAAATCCGCTTCACGGCCTGGTCGACCTGACCATCGAGGGCTACAGCTTCGCCAAGCTGCAGGCCAAAGTCACTGCAAAGCGCCTAGACCTCATCGCCCCAGCCGGAGCGCATCCCACCATTGCCAGCGCGATCAGCGACCTTCGGTTCGGGCACGGCCTCACCCCAGTGAACCTCGTGATCACGGCAACGGGACGCGAGGCAGAAGACCTTGCCGCCAGCCTGCGCGCGCTTGAACCAAC
>JBEDDI010000027.1:0-12463 GCA_041176265.1 Actinomycetota bacterium | reverse complement strand
CTCTTGAACCGTGCGCGGCGGCGTTGGCTTACCCTTGCCGGCGGCGTTCTGCTCGTTGGTTGGGCTGGCTTTATCTGGCATGCGATTCCTCTTGGTTTGGCTGCGCATCGCCGTTCGGCTAGCGCAAACGACTTAAGATTACCCGTATGACTACCACCCCAGAAGCAGTGTCGCTAACTCCCGAGAACGTGCCGCTCATGCGCGACATCGTCGACCAGCTCTTCCCGAGCGCCATCGCCGAACTCGGCCGGCTTGTCCGGATTCCCGGCATTGCCTGGGATGCCTTCGACGCGAACAACCTCGAGTTGAGCGCTGCCGCCGTGGCAAAGCTGCTCACCGACCTGCAGGTGTTTGAGCTCGTAGAGGTTCGACGAGCAGAGATCGAGACCGGAAAACTCGGCGCTCCCGCCGTCATCGCGACTCGCGCGGCCCGAAACGGTCGCCCAACCGTCCTGCTTTATGCGCACCACGACGTGCAGCCACCGGGTGACGACGAGCAATGGCAGACTCCGCCCTTCCAACCAACGCTGGTAGAGGGTCGCCTATTTGGCCGCGGAGCCGCAGACGATAAGGCGGGCATCGTCGCCCACCTGACGGCAATCAAGTCGCTAGCCATCGCGCTAGAGGGCGATATCGACTTAGGCATCTCGATCTTCATCGAGGGCGAAGAGGAAGCCGGCTCGCCGTCTTTCCGCAAGTTCCTCGAAGAGAACCGCGCCGATCTGGCAGCAGATCTGATCGTGGTTGCCGACTCGGCCAACTGGACCACCGAGATCCCTGCGCTCACCACGTCGTTGCGTGGACTCGTCTCGCAGGTGGTCGAGATCCAGACGCTCGACCATGCCGTGCACTCGGGCATGTTTGGAGGAGCAATTCCAGACGCGATGACCGCGATGATCAAGCTCCTTGGCACTTTGCACGACGCCGACGGAAACGTTGCTGTCGAGGGCTTGGTTACCGCCGCTCCTTCGGCCCTCGAGTACACAGACGAGGCTCTGCGTGCAGACTCTGGGCTTCTGCCCGAAGTCTCTCAGCTGGGCACGGGCTCCGTGGCTGACCGCATCTGGAACAAGCCGGCGATTACCGTAATCGGCATCGACGCTCAGACCGTAGCGCTTTCTTCGAACACGATGCTTCCATCGGTTCGCGCCAAAATCTCGATGCGAATCGCGCCCGGCGATTCACCCGATTCTGCCCTGGCAGCGTTGCAAGCGCACCTGCGCGCGAACACGCCCTTTGGTGCTCGTCTCACGTTGGGTGAAACCGAGCTTGGCAAGCCATTCGCCGCTGACGGCGAAACCTGGTCGCAGCGACTCGCGTCGCAAGCGCTGACTGCAGCTTGGAACCGCGAGTCGGTCAATATCGGTATCGGTGGTTCGATTCCGTTCATCGCCGACCTTACGGAAGTCTTCCCTAAGGCTCAGATCCTGGTGACGGGAGTGGAGGACCCGGATTCCCGAGCTCACAGTCCGAATGAGTCGCTGCACGTCGACACGCTAAGGCGAGCAATCCTCGCCGAGGCCCTGGTGCTTCTAGAGGCGAATCAGATCCTGAACGCCTAGAGCGAAATACTGCGAATCGCGGGAGCAATTTGCGACTCGTTCTGCTTATCCTTAACCGCAAGATTCATTGACACAAGGAGTCATCATGACCAGCACTCTCTCGCACGGCGTGAACCTCACCGATACCGCTCGCGAAAAGGTTAAGGCCCTAATCTCGGCCGAGAGCCCTGTTGACGCTGATGGCAACCCGCTCGAGCTGCGTCTGCGTATCGCCGTCGAACCTGGCGGCTGCTCAGGACTGCGCTACCAGCTGTTCTTCGACGAGCAGCTCGCCGAGAGCGACGTAGTGCGCGATTTTGACGGTGTCGGCGTAGTCGTAGACCGCATGAGCGTTCCGATGCTCGATGGCGCAACCATCGACTTTGAGGACACGATCCAGAAGTCGGGCTTCACGATCGACAACCCAAACGCGCAGGGCACCTGCGCTTGTGGCGATTCGTTCAACTAAGCACTAGAACACTTTTCCAAAACGCAATCCCGGATGCCCGTAGCAGGACGCCGGGATTTCGTGATTTTTGTGCGATTTTCAGGCGTTTTTTGCCACCTCGCCGCTGCAGCGGGGAATAGACTAAGAAACGTAACGATTCGAAATCCGAAGGGTCGAAAGTGCTTTCAAAGCGTGGAGCGAAGTGGGCAGCAGCCGCACTCGCAACATCCCTACCATTCCTGCTAACAGCCTGTTCCGCTGCGGATCAAACCGCTTGGAATCGCGGCCTTCTGCCGGGCGAAGTCGACGCACAGGGCAACGGTGTGACTAACCACACCGCCACCATCGTCAAACTTTGGACCGATTCGTGGGCGGTCCTCTGGGGCGTCGGCATCATCGCTTGGGCGATCATGGTTTACGCGCTCATCGCGTACCGTCGCCGTAAGGGCGACAACACCCCGCCACCGCAGCTGCGTTACAACAACCCAATCGAGACCCTGTTCACCGTGGTTCCGATGATTCTCGTGGTCGGCTTCTTCGCGTTCACCGCTAAGAGCATGACCTCAATCGAAACCCCAATCACGAACCCTGACGTCAAGATCCAGGCAATCGGTAAGCAGTGGAGCTGGGACTTCAACTACGTGAAGGAAAATACCTTCGAGCCGGGCATCCAGGGCAACAGCGAGACCATCACCGACGAGAGCAACCTGCCAACCCTGTGGCTACCAAGCAACTCGAAGATCGAGATCGCACTTTCGTCGCGCGACGTCGATCACAGCTTCTGGGTAATCGACTTCCTTTACAAGAAGGACATGCTGCCTGGTAAGACCAACCACATGTACTTCGAGACGACCACTCAGACCGGAACCTTCCGTGGCAAGTGCGCAGAGCTCTGTGGCGAATACCACTCAATGATGCTCTTCAACGTCAAGATCGTTTCGCCAGCCGAGTACCAGACTCACATCGAGTCGCTCAAGGCCTCAGGCAATGTCGGTCAGCTCGACGACTCTTACAACCGCAACCAGAACCTTCCTGGTGACAACGTATCGAACGAGGGCTAAGGAAAATGGCAACCGCTACCGCTAACTCACTCTCGACCAAGAAGAAGTCGAAGGGCCAGATTGTCGTCGATTGGATAACCACCACCGACCACAAGAAGATTGGCTACCTGTACCTCATTACCTCGTTCATCTACTTCCTTATCGGTGGTGTGATGGCGCTGATGATTCGCGGCCAGCTCTTCGAGCCTGGCATGCAGATGATTCAGAACAAGGAGCAGTACAACCAGCTGTTCACCATGCACGGCACGATCATGCTGCTCATGTTCGCGACCCCGCTGTTCGCAGCCTTCGCCAACATCCTTATGCCAGTTCAGATCGGTGCACCGGATGTGGCATTCCCGCGTCTGAACGCAATCGCATACTGGTTCTACTTCTTCGGTTCGCTAGTCGCAGTCTCGAGCTACTTCACCCCACAGGGTGCCGCTAGCTTCGGTTGGTTTGCCTACGTGCCACTGTCGAGCAGCACCTTCTCGCCGGGCATCGGCGGAGACCTTTGGGTCTTCGGTCTCGCGCTTGGTGGCTTCGGCACCATCATGGGCGGTGTCAACTTCGTGACCACCATCCTGACCATGCGTGCACCTGGTATGACCATGTTCCGTCTTCCGGTCTTCACTTGGAACACGTTGGTGACCTCGATTCTGATCATCATGTGCTTCCCTCCACTGGCTGCTGCTCTGTTCGCACTCGGCGCAGACCGCCGCTTCGGCGCGCACATCTTCGACCCAGCCAACGGTGGCCCAATGCTTTGGCAGCACCTGTTCTGGTTCTTCGGCCACCCTGAGGTCTACATCCTTGCTCTGCCGTTCTTCGGCATCATCTCGGAGATCTTCCCGGTCTTCAGCCGCAAGCCGATCTTCGGCTACAAGACTCTTGTCTACGCAACCATTGCAATCGCTGCGCTTTCGATGACCGTTTGGGCTCACCACATGTACGTGACCGGTTCGGTTCTCCTGCCGTTCTTCGCGTTTACAACGATGCTCATCGCGGTGCCAACGGGCGTGAAGGTCTTCAACTGGCTGGGAACGCTGTGGAAGGGTTCGATTAGCTTTGAGACCCCGATGCTTTGGGCCCTCGGCTTCTTGACCACCTTCATCTTCGGTGGTCTGACCGGTGTGATCCTTGCCTCGCCAACTCTCGACTTCAACCTTTCAGACGGCTACTTCGTGGTCGCTCACTTCCACTACGTAATCTTCGGAACCGTCGTGTTCGCCATGTTCGCGGGAATCTTCTTCTGGTACCCAAAGATGACTGGCAAGATGCTCAACGAGCGCCTGGGCAAGATTCAGTTCTGGCTTCTGTTCATCGGTTTCCACGCAACCTTCTTGGTTCAGCACTGGATTGGTATCGCCGGCATGCCGCGTCGCTACGCAACCTACCTCGAGGGTGACAACGTCACCTGGATGAACCAGCTCTCAACCTACGGTTCGATCGTCCTGGCGATCTCATTCCTTCCGTTCCTGTGGAACGTTTGGATCACCCACCGCAAGGGCCAGCGCACCAACCTGGACGACCCATGGGGTTACGGCCGCTCGCTCGAGTGGGCAACCGCATCGCCATTCCCTCGTCACAACTTCACCTCGATTCCACGAGTTCGCTCGGAATCGCCAGCATTCGACCTGCATCACCCGGAGTTCGCAGCTCCTGAGGCCCAGGCCGCAGCAAAGAAGGGCTAAGCAACATGAAGTTCAATGCAAACATGCTGTGGTTCCTCACGGCTTTCTACTTCGTTGACGCTGTCGGCTACGCCGTCTGGTTTGCACTAGGAGAGACCAACGACAAGGCAGCAGAGTCGTGGTTCGGCTTCCCATTCGAGCCAATCGGAACAGCGGCTATCTTGATGCTGTCGATCATGTCGGCGTTTATCGGCTTCTACGTACAAAAGACCGCGAAGAACCAGGGTCAAGTACCTGAAGACCGCCTCGACGCAAACATCGAGGATGGCGACACCGAAATCGGCTTCTTCGCTCCATGGAGTTGGTGGCCATTCTTCCTCGGTATGTTTGCCGCGTTGGCCTTTGCATCGCTGGCTGTCGGCTGGTGGATGATGTTCATCGCATTCCCGCTCGCTCTCGTTGCCCTAATCGGCTTCGTCTTCGAGCACAGCCGTGGACGCTTCGCCCACTAAGGCAAGCGTCGCAAGCACTTAGAAACCCCCGGCAGTCATGCCGGGGGTTTCTCTTTGTCCCGAGGGCCGAGGATTTGACTAGAGCTGTGGCCCTGTAGGGCTCGCCGGCGTTGACGCAAGTTTCGACATTCGACCACCCTCACTCGACAAGAAACAGGTCACTCGAGGTTGGCGTCCGCCCAAGTTACTCGAGGTTGGCGTCCGCCCAAATCACGATGGCGTCGTAGTGATACTTGCCCAAGCCCTTCGCCACGGACTCGTAAGCGTCGCGATAGGGGGAGGGGAGTAGGTAGCTCATGGCCAAGGACTTGTATGCGTCGCGCGACGGCGTCCAGAACTGGCTGCAGAACTCATAGTGGCGCTTGACCAATTCCTGTACGTGTGGATCGCCGACCTCCGTGCCAGACAGCATCGCGTCCCTGAAGGCTTCGGTGATAGCGCCAAAGGCTGCCGTGAACTCGGCGTTTTCAACCTTGGAGTAGTTATTGACGTAGAGGTCTGCGTAGCTGTTGGCCGGGTCGAGTTCGCGCATGACTCCATTCTCGCAGGAGCTTGGCGCTTGCCACGCAAATACATCGGGCAAGAAGAAAGGGCCGGGATTTTCGTCCCAACCCTCGCTTTCCCTATGAGGGGATTACTTCTTCTTAGGGGCTGCCTTCTTGGCCGCAGGCTTCTTAGCAGGGGCCTTCTTAGCGGCTGCAGGGGCCTTCTTAGCGGCTGCAGGGGCCTTCTTAGCGGCCTTTGGGGCCTCGATCTCGTCGTGGTGACCGTGAGCGTGTGCAGCAGCGAGTTCGCCTGCGGTGACCGGTGCGACGCGGTCCTCGAAGTAGAAGCGGCTGAATGCGGCACGAACGCGAGCACCAACGGTGATCTTGCCCTCAGCGTTTGGACGAGCAAGGGTCGGCTTGTAGTCAACGAAGTCTACGAGCTTGTACATCTCGAACTTGTCCAGCGGCTCGTGAACCTCGACGTACTCGCCATGTGGCAGGCGAATGACGCGACCGGTCTCGCGACCGTGCAGAACAATCGCCTGGTCCTTGCGCTGCAGCGACAGGCAGACGCGCTTGGTGACGATGAACGCGATAATCGGGCCAACGATCAACAGAATCTGCATGGTGGTCAGAACCTGGTTGAGCGATAGGTAGAAGTTGGTTGCGATGAGGTCGGTGCCTGCACCAGCCCATAGCACTGCGTAGAACACGGTGCCAGCTGCGCCGATTGCGGTGCGGGTAGGTGCGTTGCGTGGGCGGTCGAGAACGTGGTGTTCGCGCTCGTCGCCGGTTACCCACTTCTCAACGAATGGGTAGACAGCAACCAGCACCAGGAAGACCAGCAGCACGATGATTGGCAGCAGGATGTTCCACGACCAGGTGTAGCCGAACCACTCGGTCTCGATGCCGGTAGGAGCCAGGCGCAGCGCACCGTCGGCCCAACCGATGTACCAGTCAGGCTGGGTTCCAGCCGAGACAGGCGACGGGTCGTAGCTGCCGTAGTTCCATACCGGGTTGATGGTGATGGTTGCAGCAATCAGCATGATCACGCCGAACACGATGAAGAAGAAGCCACCAGCCTTGGCAACGTAAACAGGCATCAGTGGGTAGCCAACAACGTTGGTGTCCTTGCGGCCTGGGCCCGAGTAGTGGGTGTGCTTGTGGATGACGACCATGAACAGGTGAATCACGATGAACACGAGGATCAGCGCAGGAATCAACAGGATGTGCAGGCCATAGAGGCGAGCGACGATTGCCTCGCCAGGGAACTCGCCGCCGAACAGCAGCGACGAGATGTACGAACCAGCGATTGGTACACCCTTGATCATGCCGTCGATGATGCGAAGACCGTTGCCCGAGAGCAGGTCGTCAGGAAGCGAGTAGCCAGTGAAGCCACCGGCCATACCGAGCACGAACAGCATTACGCCGACAACCCAGTTGATCTCGCGAGGCTTGCGGAATGCGCCGGTGAAGAACACGCGGAGCATGTGAAGCCCAGCAGCAGCTACGAATAGCAGTGCCGACCAGTGGTGGACCTGGCGCATGAGCAGACCACCACGGACCTCGAACGAGATGTCGAGAGTCGAGGCGTATGCAACCGACATCTCGGCGCCCTTGAGAGGGCCGAAGACGCCGTCATAGTGCACGAAGGTCTGTGCTGGCTGGAAGAAGAAGGTGAGGAAGGTTCCCGAAAGGAGCAGAACCACGAAGCTGTAGAGAGCAACCTCACCGAGCATGAATGACCAGTGGTCAGGGAAGACCTTGCGGCCGAATTCCTTCAGGATGCCGGCTACGCCAACTCGCTCGTCGAGGTAGTTAGCGCGCTCTGCCAGGAAGCCTGGCTTCTTTGCTGTAGTGCTCATTAGTTCTTGCGCTCCCAGAAGCTAGGGCCAACAGGTTCATTGAAGTCGCTCTGAGCAACCAGGTATCCCTCGGCGTCAACCGCGATTGGCAGCTGAGGCAGTGGGCGCGAGGCTGGACCGAATACGACCTTGCAGTGCTCAGTCACGTCGAAGGTCGACTGGTGGCATGGGCAGAGCAGGTGGTGAGTGTGCTGCTCGTACAGAGCAACTGGGCAACCAACGTGGGTGCAGATCTTGGAGTATGCGACGATTCCGTCGTACGACCAGCTCTTCTTGTCGGCGTCTTCCTTTAGCTCTGATGGGTCGAGTCGAACCAACAGAACGGCAGCCTTCGCCTTCTCTTCGAGCTTGTGGTGCTCGAGTTCGGTGAGGCCCTCAGGGATTACGTGGAACACCGAACCGATGGTGACGTCCGAAGCCTTTATCGGAGTGCCGGTTGGGTCTTTGACCAGGCGTGTGCCCTTCTTCCACATGGTGTGGCGGAGGTTGTCGGTCTGGTCCTTGCCGAGGTCGGCGAAGAAGAACACTGCAGGGATTGGGAAAGCTGCCAGCGCGGTGTAGAGCGAGCGACGAATTAGCTTGCGACGGGTAAAGCCCGACTCCTGGTCTGCAGTCTTGATGATCTCGATTGCTGCCGCACGGGCTGCCTCCGAGCTGCGAGCCTGGTGGCGCTCTTCGCTAACCTCAGCGTCTGGCATGAGGGTCTTCGCCCAGTGCACTGCGCCGATACCGATTCCCATGAGACCCAAGGTGATACCCAGGCCTAGGAAAAGGGTGTTGGCGCGTACGCTGCCCAGGTCGTCGGTGATCGGGAATGCGAAGTACGCGTAGATCGAGAATGCTGAACCGAGGAACGAGAGTAGGAACAGAGCCGCCACCTGGCGGACCGCGGCCTTTTCGTGCTTCTGGCTCTTGTCGGTCATACGCACGCGGTGCGGCTCCATGCCTGGGTCCTTGATGGCGTCGGCCGGAATCACCGCCAGACCTGCGTCATAGACGTGCTCAGCGCCAGCCTTGGCTACTGCCTTGCCCTGATTGCTCAACTGAAACTCCTTGTTTCTTTGAAACTTTGTTGGTCTGAAAGTTAGTTGGACTTAGCGCCCAACCAGATGGTGATGGCAACAATTCCGCCCAGTGCGAAAATCCAAGCGAATAGACCTTCGACTACCGGACCAAGGTTGGCGAGCTCGTAGCCACCGACCGATGGGTTGTTCTGAACGAACTTGAGGTAGCTGATGATGTCTTTCTTGTCCTGCGGGGTTAGGTTGGCGTCGTTGAACACAGGCATGTTCTGTGGGCCGGTAACCATTGCCTCGTAGATGTGCTTCTCTGACACGCCGGTCAGCGAAGGAGCGAACTTGCCCTGAGTCAGAGCGCCACCGGCACCGACGGCGTTGTGGCACATCGCGCAGTTGATGCGGAATAGCTCGCCACCGCGGGTGGTGTCGCCGTTGGTAGCAACCATTGCGTCGGTTGGCACGGCTGGTCCAGGGGCTAGTGAAGCGACGTATGCGGCAAGCGCATCGATCTGCTCATCGGTGAACTGAACTGCCTTCTTGAACATCTGTGGGCCCGAGGCCTGGCCTGGCATGCGTCCGGTGCCAACCTGGAAGTCGACAGATGCGGCACCAACGCCGATCAGCGATGGAGCGGCCTCGCCGCCCTCGGCGTTCTTGCCGTGGCAGCTTGCGCAGTTTGCTAGGAAGAGCTTTTCGCCCTCTTCAACCTGCGCCTGGGTGTAAGCAGCTGAGGTTGCAGGCTGAGCGACGGTGGTCGCAACGGCGTAGCCACCACCGCTAACCATCAAACCGGCAGCAATCACCATTACAGCGGCCAACTTGTTGCGGCCTCCGGTGCGCTTCATGAATGCCATTTCAGTAATTCCTTAGCTATTTCTTATTTCAGGACGTAGATGATGAGGAACAGGCCGATCCAAACAACATCGACGAAGTGCCAGTAGTACGAAACAACGATGGCGCTGGTGGCCTCGTAGTGACCAAACTTCTTAGCCGCGAAGGTCTTGCCGATAACGAGCAAGAACGCGACCAGACCACCGGTCACGTGAAGTGCGTGGAAGCCGGTGGTGAGGTAGAAGGCAGAGCCGTATGAGTCGCTGTCGAGACGAACGCCCTCAGCAATGAGGTTTGCGTATTCCCAAACCTGACCCGACACGAAGATTGCACCGAGAACGTAGCTGAGCAGGAACCACTCGACCATGCCCCACTTGACAGGGGAGAGGCCGGTTGCGCGTGGCTGCATGCGCTCTGCCGCGAAGACACCGAACTGAGCGGTGAACGACGACAGCACCAGGATGATGGTGTTGGTTAGCGCGAATGGCACATTGAGGATGCCGGTGCCGTGCTCCCAGATCTGCGGTGAATTGGCCTTGAGGCTGAAGTACATGGCAAAGAGGGCGGCAAAGAACATCACCTCGCTGCCGAGCCATACGATGGTGCCAACCGAGGTGGCGCTTGGTCGATTGATGACAGGTGCACTGATGGTCGTCATACTTGCAATCCTATCGCTGAAACATTAGGAAATTCGGCAAAAACAGGGGAGTGGGCGTGGCATTTTGGGCAATAAAATTCCTAACATGGACGCAACCTTCAACTGGCCGCAAATTCTGACGATTTTGCTCGAAAAGAGCGACCTAAATCGAGAGCAGGCCAGCTGGGCGATGCGCGAAATTATGTCTGGCGAGGCGAGTGAATCTCAGGTCGGCGCTTTCATGATGGCGTTGCGTTCCAAGGGGGAGTCGGTCGACGAATTAGCCGGTCTCGTCGACGTGATGCTCGATCACGCGGTAATTCTCGACACGGGATCGGACGCCATTGACATCGTAGGCACCGGCGGCGACATGGTTGGCACCGTGAATGTGTCGACCATGGCCTCTATTGTTGCCTCCGCGATGGGATACCCGGTCATGAAGCACGGCAGCCGGTCGGCATCGGGCAAGACGGGCTCGTCTGAGATGCTCGAGGTTCTGGGAGTGCGACTCGACCTTTCGCCGGAGCGTGTGGCCGACATCTTCCGCGAACAGGGGATTACCTTCTTCTTCGCTCCCGTATTCCACCCGGCGATGCGACAGGTAGCACCGATTCGTCGCCAATTGGGTGTTCCGACCACGTTTAACTTCCTTGGTCCGCTGGCCAACCCCGCGCAGCCGATCGCTACCTCGCTGGGCGTAGCAAACGCCTCGGTGGCGCCCCTGATGGCTGCCGAAGTGGCCGCCCGTGGGCGTACCGCGCTTGTTTTCCGCGGAGATGACGGGCTGGATGAGCTGACTACCACCGCTGGCAGCACCATCTGGCAGGTCACGCCTGGCAAGGTCGAACAACTTCGCCTTGAGCCAAGCGAACTTGGGTTGACCCAGGTCAACCTGCAGGTGCTTGTTGGCGGCGACGCTCACGAGAACGCCGAGGTGGCTCGCAGCTTGTTCAACGGCGAACGTGGCTCGCAACTCGATGCCGTGCGCGAGATCGTTGCGCTGAATGCTGCAGCCGGGGCAGTGGCTTACGAACTGGCCAAGGATGTCTCCCAAGCGATGCGTTCACTCAACGAGCGATTCGCCGAGCAGCTGCAGCGGGCCTTCGACGCCATCGACACCGGTGCCGCCGCTAAGAAGCTGAGCGCCTGGATCGCAGCCAGCCAGCTCTAGGATGCAGCCCCGGGGCCGGTAGGGCGAAAGGGGTAGTGATTATCGAAAGTGAAACAAAGGGCCGTTGCTTGCCAATAAAACATTACTTGACATAATGTACATTATCGGTGTTAGGTAATCAGGATTCCAGCCAGGCCCGAAGGCGTTCCGGCAAGTCCTGTGGTCCGACCAACTCATTCGTCTCTAGGATCTCCTGAGCGCTCCACCAACGAAATTCCAGCACGTCGCGATGTTCGTCTTCGGTCCAGAGAGTTTTATCCAACACAAAGGATTCGGCCGTCAAGTTTGTCGATTGAAACCCTTGTGAAGTGGTTTCGTCTAGATGCTGCGAAGCGGCTTGCGCGCCCAGGTAACCCTGACCCCCGTGTGCAACCTGCCGATCTGCCGTGACTGATGTTATGTCAAGTTGGTAGAAGACATCCTCGTGCGTGTGGTGGTGGATGCCGTCGCCCCAATTCCAGGTGCCCGTCGAAACCCAGATCGGTTCTCCGAGTAGACCCGGCTCGACGACGAGCCCGGTTTCCTCGCGGAGTTCGCGAATCGCTGCCTGCAACGTGGTCTCCCCTAGGTCGACGCCACCTCCAGGCGTAATCCAGCGTGGCGGAAGTCCAACCTCGGGATCGAACTCCGTTTTCAGGAAGAGGAAGCGCTCGCGCCGTTCGTGCAGCAGTACTCGCGCGGTTTGTCTGTGCTGACCGGGGCGCATCCCTAGTTCTTCTTTTCGACCTTGAAGATGCGCAATGAAAGCTGCATCAGGTAGCCGATGCCAAACGCGAACAGCACCGTACCTAAGCCCACCTGGCCGCCCAGCAGCCAGCCGACTAGCAGAACGAGCGATTCGTACACGGTTCTTATCAGCCAAACGGGCTTGTTGAAGCGGCGCTTCGTTCCCATGACCAGGCCGTCTCGGGGCCCCATGCCGAGGTTTCCGCTGATGTACATGCCGGTGGCAAACGCGACGACGAGCATGCCCGCGACGTATTGCAGCAGGGCCAACGCGAACGGCTGTGGTGTGGTGGTGAAGGGCAACCATAAGTCGGTGAACAGGCCGATGCAGATGGCGTTGAGCACGCTGCCCACGCCTACCCTCACCTTGAGTGGAATCCAGGCCAGCATCACTGTCGCGCTGACGATGATCGAAGCAACGCCGTAGGTGATTCCCAGTTGCTTGCTGATTCCCTGCGCGAGAACGTCCCAGGGGGCGATTCCGATGGACGCACGAACCATTAGAGCGATCCCGAGACCATAGATAAACAGGCCAACCATGAGCACGGCGA
>JBEDDI010000026.1:0-13639 GCA_041176265.1 Actinomycetota bacterium | reverse complement strand
CGATGCAGTAAAACTTCTCATCTGCAACATCCATTCCATGGACTAACGGCAGGGTCCCCGTTTTGGGGCTCCTGCCGTTAGACTTTAAGCAATCAGATTCGCGATCGATGCGAATCGCCGATTTCCAATCAATCAACGTCAGTTTGGCCCTGCTTGGGTTTTATGCTGGCGCGCTAAGAGGTGTTTTATGGCTCTCGTCTCGAGAGAAGACCTACGCAACGTCGCAATCGTTGCCCACGTTGACCACGGCAAGACCACGCTGGTCGACGCCATGCTCCGTCAGACCGGTTCGTTCAGCGACCACGGCGACGTTGGCGAGCGAGTCATGGACTCGGGTGACCTCGAGCGCGAGAAGGGCATCACCATCCTCGCCAAGAACACCGCAATCGCCTACAAGGGTGCTTCGGCTGGCGGCAAGGAAATCACCATCAACGTTATCGACACCCCTGGACACGCCGACTTCGGTGGCGAGGTCGAGCGCGGTCTCTCGATGGTTGACGGCGTTGTTCTGCTCGTCGACGCATCGGAAGGCCCACTGCCTCAGACTCGCTTTGTGCTGCGCAAGTCGCTCGAGGCGAAGCTGCCGGTAATCCTTCTGGTCAACAAGACCGACCGCCCTGACGCTCGCATCGACGAGGTAGTCGAAGAGGCCCACGACCTTCTGCTCGGTCTCGCAAGCGACCTTGCCGACGACGTGCCAGATCTCGACATCGACGGCATCCTCGACTTGCCGGTTATCTACGCTTCGGGCCGCGCAGGACGCGCAAGCCTCAACAAGCCTGCCGATGGCACCCTGCCAGATGCCGAGGACCTCGAGCCGCTGTTCGGCGCGATCCTCAAGCACATCCCGGCTCCGCATTACGACGACGAGCACCCTCTGCAGGCTCACGTCACCAACCTCGACGCCTCGCCGTTCCTAGGTCGTCTCGCACTGCTTCGCATCTTCAACGGCACCCTGCGCAAGGGTCAGCAGGTCGCTTGGGTTCGCCACGACGGCACCACCCAGACCGTTAAGATCACCGAGCTGCTCAAGACCAAGGCTCTCGAGCGCTTCCCGACCGAAGAGGCAAACCCTGGCGACATCGTCGCTGTTGCCGGCATCGAAGACATCACCATCGGTGAGACTCTGGCAGACCCGAACGACGTTCGCCCACTGCCGATGATCACCGTCGACGACCCTGCGATTTCGATGACCATCGGTATCAACACCTCGCCCATGGCCGGACGCGTCAAGGGCGCCAAGGTCACCGCTCGTCTGGTCAAGGATCGCCTCGACCGCGAGCTGATCGGTAACGTATCGCTCCGCGTTCTGCCAACCGACCGTCCAGACGCTTGGGAAGTTCAGGGTCGTGGCGAACTCGCTCTCGCGATTCTGGTCGAGCAGATGCGCCGCGAGGGCTACGAGCTCACCGTGGGCAAGCCACAGGTGGTTACCAAGAAGATCGACGGCAAGCTCAATGAGCCTGTCGAAGACCTGACCATCGATGTACCTGAGGAGTTCCTCGGCGCTGTGACCCAGCTCATGGCCGCCCGCAAGGGTCGCATGACCAACATGTCGAACCACGGCACCGGCTGGGTTCGCATGCAGTTCATGGTTCCGAGCCGCGGCCTCATTGGCTTCCGCACCGAGTTCCTCACCACCACCAAGGGCACCGGTATCGCTAACGCGATTTCGGCAGGCTACGAGCCATGGGCAGGCGAGATCATCACCCGCAACAACGGTTCGATGGTTGCCGACCGCGCTGGCGCAGCAACCGCGTACGCGATGATCGCGCTTCAGGAGCGCGGTTCGTTCTTCGTCGAGCCGACCTCGGAGGTTTACGCGGGCATGGTTGTTGGCGAGAACTCGCGCGCTGACGACATGGAAGTGAACATCACCAAGGAAAAGAAGCTCACCAACATGCGTGCCTCGTCGTCAGACGAGTTCCAGGCGTTGACTCCACCTCGCAAGCTTTCGCTCGAGGAGTGCCTAGAGTTCGCTCGCGAAGATGAGTGCGTTGAGGTTACCCCAGAGGCAATCCGCATTCGCAAGGTCGAGCTCGACCCGAACCTACGTGCACGTGCGGCCTCGGCTCGCAAGCGCGCGAATGAGAACTAACACTCAATCGACAAAGCAAAAGGCCCGGTGTGATTCGTCACCCGGGTCGTTTGTTTTCTCTATCTTTTGTTTTGCTCCGCTGTCATCAAGGTTGAGACACATCGCGCAGGTATTCTGGAAGGCATGGCCAAGGCAACACTCAACGCAAAGCGCATCCTGCTGGTGCACGCGCACCCAGACGACGAGAGCCTGTTCACCGGGCACCTGATCGCCGAGCGACTTGCCGCCGGTGCTGAGGTCATGCTGCTCACGCTTACGCGCGGCGAACGCGGCCGGGTAAAGCTCGAGGAGATCAAGTCGATCGAGGGCAAGCTCGATTCGATGGGCTACTTCAGGACCAACGAGCTTCTCAACGCGCTGCAGGCTTACGGACCGAACCTCAAGCACAAGTTTGCGGGCACGCGCGCGTACCTGGATTCGGGCATGCGCATCAATCTGCTTGGCAAGCCGGCCAAGGCTCGCGACCTCGATGAGATGTCGTTGGTTGCGGCAGGTTCGCAGGTTATCGCAGATGACATCCTGAACGAATTGAAGGCCTTCAAGCCGGACGCAGTGGTCACCTACAACGCGAAGGGCGGCTTCGGCCACCCAGACCACGTTCTTGCCCACCGAGCAACAGCATCGGCGCTGCGCCAGTACGCGCGTTCGCGTCGCGGTCGTGCACCGCAGTTCTGGGTGATCGCCGAACCGGGTGAGCGTGCCGACATTTCGGTTGGAAATGAACAGACCGCCGCGATCAAGCGCACGGCCCTCGAAGCTCACGCAAGCCAGGTTTCGATCTCGGGCGAGACCTACTCGCTCGTCGCTGGCAAAGAAACCCGCTTCGATGCGCCTGAGCGCTTCCGCAAGGCCAACCCGAGCCCGCTCGTAATGCTCAGCCCGATCATGACGGTGCTCTGGGCGATTCCGCTCGGTGTGCTGCTCGGCCTCGCCGGCACGCTGATGCACCAGGTTAAGACCTCGTCCACCGAGCACACTCCTATCGGCCTCATCGTTGCGCTGATATCGGTTGGCGCAGTAGCTCTGGCCCTTCGCCTGCTGCGTTCGAGCCGCGGAGCCTTGTATTTGACCTCGCTGACCTTCGGCTTGACCGTGTTTCAACTCGCTCAGCGCCAGGGTGGTGGCGAGGTGCTGATACCGGCAAACGACGTTGGCACGATTTGGGCATACGGTTCGATAATCCTGTGCGCGGTAATCATTTTGTTCCCACAGATTCGTCCTGCCGCCTGGCGTCGCAGCGCCTCGGGGCACCGCTAGCCTCAACGCGCCAAATTTGCCGCCGAGCAAGGTTAAACTGGTCGCATGACTTACGTAATCGCTCTCCCTTGCGTCGACGTCAAAGACCGCGCCTGCATTGAAGAATGCCCGGTCGATTGCATCTACGAGGGTGACCGCATGCTCTACATCCACCCGGATGAGTGCGTCGACTGCGGCGCCTGCGAGCCGGTCTGCCCTGTCGAGGCTATCTATTACGAGGACGACCTGCCTTCGCAGTGGTCGGACTACTACAAGGCGAACGTCGAGTTCTTCAGCGAGATCGGTTCGCCTGGCGGTGCGGCTAAGGTCGGAAAGCTCGACCACGATCACGAGCTGATCAAGGCCCTCGCGCCACAGGGCGAGTAGCGCCTTGTTCGATCGACTGCCCGAATACCCGTGGGAGCAACTCAAGCCGTATTCGGCTAAAGCCGCCCTGCACGCCAATGGTGCCGTCGATCTTTCGGTCGGTTCGCCGATCGACCCAACCCCGAGCATCATTCAGGATGCACTGAACGCGGCATCCAACGCGCCCGGCTACCCATCGACGGGTGGTTCGCCTGAGTTCAAGGCCGCCGTGGTCGAGTGGTACGCCCGTCGTCGCGGCGTGCCAGGCCTCAAGCCGGAGCAGGTCATGCCGACCATCGGTTCGAAGGAACTGATCAGCTGGCTTCCGTTGCTGATGGGACTCGGCCCGGGTGACGTCGTGGTGCAGCCGCGCAACGCATACACCGCATATGTGGTCGGGGCGGCTCTGTGCGGCGCTGACATCGTTAGCGAAGATGACCCAGCCAAGTGGCCGGCAAACACCAAGCTCGTGTGGATTAACTCGCCAGGAAACCCAGATGGCCGAGTTATGGATGTGGCCGAGATGAAGGCCTGTGTAGACCGCGCACGTGAACTCGGCGCTCTGCTCGCCTCTGACGAATGCTATGCCGAGCTGGGCTGGGGCCGCTGGGCGACCGAACTCATTCCAACCGTGCTCGACCCGCGCGTCTGCGGCGATTCGCACGAGGGCGTGCTCTCGGTCTATTCGTTGAGCAAGCAGTCCAACCTGGCCGGCTACCGAGCCGCCTTCGCGGTTGGCGAGGCGAACCTGATCAAGGGGCTCGTAAACCTGCGCATGCACTCGGGCCTCAACACTCCGAATCCGGTGCAGAAGGCCATGGTTGTGGCGCTTGGCGACGAGGAACACGTGGCAGTCGAGAAGGAGCTCTACCGAGAGCGTCGCGAGGTCTTGCTAGGCGCTGTTCGCGAGTACGGCTTCGAACTTAGCGACTCGGAGGCAGGCCTCTACTTGTGGGCCACCCTGGGGCAGGACTGCTGGCAGACCGTCGACGCGATGGCCGCGCTCGGCATCGTCGTTGTTCCAGGAATCTTCTACGGCGAAGCCGGCAAGAACCACGTTCGTTTCTCGATCACGGCCACCGATGCAAAGGTTGCCGAGGCAGCGAAGCGACTGCGCGAAGCCGCTAAAGTTAAGCGCGTCTAATCAAGACAACAAACCCTCGTCAACAGCGACGAAACTAGTGCACTAGGAGCTTCGATGACCTCGAGCGACAAGGTTCAGCTAACTTATGGCGACGTCACCGCCGAGTTTCCGGTTATCCGTGCGATCGATGGCGCCGACGCCGTCGACATCTCGAAGCTGACCGCAGCGACCGGCCTCACCGCTTACGACCAGGGTTTCGTAAACACCGCCTCGACCAAGTCGGCCATCACCTTCATCGACGGCAACGAGGGAGTGCTGCGCCACCGCGGCTACCCGATCGAGCAGCTAGCCGGCTCGAAGTCGTTCCTCGAGACGGCATACCTCCTCATTTACAGCGAGCTGCCAACCCCTGAGGAACTTGGCAACTTCGAGGACCGCATCCGACGTCACACTCTCGTGCACGAGGACCTCAAGAACCTGTTCCACGCGATGCCGCAGACTGCGCACCCGATGGCCGTTCTGGCCGCGGGCGTTACCGCGCTTTCAACCTTCTACCAGGACTCACTGAACCCGCACGATGCAGACCAGGTTGAGCTTTCGACCATCCGCCTGCTAGCCAAGCTGCCAGTGTTGGCCGCATACGCCCACAAGAACAGCCTGGGTCAGGCCCTGCTTTACCCAGACAACTCGCTCAACTACGTCGAGAACTTCCTGCGCCTCACCTTCGGCAACGCTGCCGAGCAGTACACCCAGAACCCGGTCGTCACCAAGGCGCTCGACACCCTGCTGGTGCTACACGCAGACCACGAGCAGAACTGCTCGACCTCGACCGTTCGTCTAGTTGGTTCATCGCAGGCCAACCTGTTCGCATCGATCTCATCGGGCATCAACGCACTGTTTGGTCCGCTGCACGGCGGTGCCAACGAGGCAGTACTCGAGATGCTGAGCCACATTCGCGACTCGGGCGAGAGCGTCGACCGCTTCGTCGAGAAGGTCAAGAACAAGGAAGACGGCGTTCGCCTGATGGGCTTCGGTCACCGCGTTTACAAGTCGTTCGACCCTCGCGCAAAGATCGTCAAGGCGACCGCTGACCGCGTCCTCGCCGAACTTGGCGTGAACGACCCACTGCTCGATATCGCCAAGGAGCTCGAGGCAGCAGCGCTGGCCGACAGCTACTTCATCGAACGCAAGCTTTACCCGAACGTCGACTTCTACACCGGCGTTATCTACAAGGCCATGGGCTTCCCGCCACGCATGTTCACCGCGCTCTTCGCAATGGGACGCCTGCCTGGTTGGATTGCGCACTGGCGCGAGATGAACACCGACCCTGCCACCAAGATCGGTCGCCCACAACAGATTTACACCGGCGAGCCACAGCGCGACCTGCGTGGTTTCTTCAACTAGATTCGCCGCGGCAAGGTTCAAGACAGACGACTAGCGAAAGCTAGTCGTCTGTCTTTAACCCGAGCCAGTAGACGATGGTGTCGCCGTAGTTCTTTTGGTCCTCGAGTTCGTACCCCTCGGGCAGACTGACGGCCTCGGTGCGACTGGAACGCTCGAGCACCACGATTGCGCGCGCGTCCAGATGTGGCAGAAGTGCCGCCAGATTTGCTTCAACCATCGCGTTGTCAATGTCGTATGGCGGGTCGATGAAGACCACGTCGAACTTCGCGGTGGTTAGCAGGGCGCTCAGGTATGCATCAACGCTCTTTTGTGCGACCTTGACGTCGGCGGTCGCCTTGGCGGCCTTGAGGGCATCCAGCACGAAGCCTGTGTTCTTGGTGCAAACGGCGACAGCCTTGGCATCCTTCTCGACCAGAACGGCCGAAGCGGCACCGCGACTCACTGCCTCGAGGGCCAGAGCGCCGGTTCCGGCGTAGAGATCGAGCACGTTTGCTTCGGCAAGCGCGTCCCAGTTGTCTAGGCGGTTGAAGATGCTCTCGCGAATGCGGTCGCTGGTCGGACGGGTCGGCGAGGCCGGAGCAGCGAGCTGCCGCGAGCCTGCGATACCAGCGATGATGCGAGTCATGACGCGCCCAAGCCTATCGAGCGGCGAAGATAGTTGCATGCTGCTGCCGCTCACGCCACTAGACCGCGTGCTCGGCGATCGCACTGCCAAGTCGTTCGCCAAGCACCTCGGCTTGCGCACCGTGGCCGACCTGCTGCAGCATTACCCGCGTCGCTACACGAGCCGCGGCGAACTCACCCCAATCAGTGAAGTGCCGCTTGGCGAGGCCGTGACCGTGGTCGCAGACGTGGTCGATGCACGCGAGCGCCGCATGAAGGGCAGGCAAGGCAGCATCCTCGAGGTGCGTATCACCGATGGAGTCGGCAAGGTGAGCCTCACGTTCTTCAATCAGAATTGGCGCCAAAAGGACCTCAAACCCGGTGTCCGCGGCCTCTTCGCCGGCAAGTTCAGCTCATACCAGGGTCAGCTGCAGCTCACCCATCCGGAATACGAGCTGTTCCCCGAAGACATCAGTGACGAAGACGCCAAGGCCTGGGCCGATCTGCCCATTCCGATCTACCCAGCCAGCTCAACCGTGACCACTTGGGCCATCGGTCGCGCGATGGGTGTGATACTCGACACCCTCGAGCCGATCGCCGACGAGCTGCCGCAAGCGATCATCGCCGAGCACGGACTGATTCCTCTCGAGCAAGCCATTCGCGAGGTGCACCAGCCCAAGCAGCAGGGGGAGTGGCGTCAGGCTCGCGACACCCTCAAGTATCACGAGGCGTTCCAGCTGCAATCGATGCTGATTACTCGTCGCGCCCTGGCTCAAGCGACGCCGGCGACAGCGCGCACCGGCTCATCTTCGGGCAGCAAGGGTTTGGCGGATGCGTTCGACGCGTCGCTGCCCTTCAAGCTGACCTCGGGTCAGGTTGCCGTGGGGCAAGCCATCGCCGAAGACCTGGCCCAGCCGCACCCGATGAATCGGTTGCTACAGGGAGAAGTCGGTTCGGGTAAGACTCTGGTTGCCCTTCGAGCGATGCTTAGAGTCGCGGACTCCGGCGGCCAGAGCGCACTGCTTGCTCCTACGGAAGTGCTTGCTGCCCAACACTTCGCGTCTATCGAGCGTTCGCTCGGGCCTGATCTAGCCGCCAAGGTCGGCTTGACGCTGGTAACCGGGCAAATGCCGCAGGCCGATCGCAAGCGCGCGATGCTGCAGTTGGTCAGTGGCAAGGCGCAGCTAGTGGTTGGCACGCACGCGCTCATCGCCGACAAGATCGAGTTCTTCGACCTTGGCCTCGTGGTCATCGACGAGCAGCATCGCTTTGGCGTCGAACAGCGCGAGGCGCTGCGGCAGAAGGGCAAGCTGCCGCCACACGTCTTGACCATGACCGCGACGCCGATTCCGCGCACGCTCGCCGTCACCGTTTTCGGCGATCTCGACGTCTCTACGCTCACCGAACTTCCGGCGGGCCGCCAACCGATCACCAGTCACGTCGTGCAGCTCGCGCAGCCGACGCTAGTCGCCCGCACGTGGCAACGCATTGCCGAGGAGGTCGGCAAGGGGCATCAGGCATTCGTGGTCTGCCCGCGAGTCGACGAGGACGATCCAGGCGAGGAGCTCATCGAATCGGGTGGTGCAGCCGAGGAAGAGCTCGAGTTCTCAGATGGCACGGCCGAATCCGGTGCCGAAATGGCCAAGAAACCGCGACGACCACTAGCCAGTGCTGTGGGCATGACCGACTCGCTGCGTGCCCTGCCGGCTCTCGCAGGGGTTCGCATTGAAATGTTGCACGGCCGCATGTCGGCCGAGGAAAAAGCGGATGTGATGGGCCGATTCTCGCGCCACGAGCTCGACGTTCTCGTCTCGACCACCGTCATCGAAGTTGGTGTCGATGTTCCTAACGCAACGGTGATGGTGGTGCTCGATGCCGACCGGTTCGGAGTCAGCCAGTTGCACCAGCTTCGCGGTCGCGTAGGTCGCGGTGGCAACGCCGGCCTTTGCTTGCTGCTCACCGGGGCCGAGGAGGGGTCGGTTGCGCTCGAGCGCGTTCGCGCGGTTGCCTCAACCCTCGACGGATTCAAGCTCAGCGAGATCGACCTCGAGCTGCGCCGCGAGGGTGACGTGCTCGGTGCAACCCAATCGGGTGGTCGCTCTAGCCTGCGCCTGTTGCGTGTGATTCAGGATGCGGCGCTCATCCAATCTGCTCGCGTTGACGCCGAGGCCCTTCTGGCTGCCGATCCGACCCTCGAAAAGCACCCGGCGTTGGCAGAGATCCTTCAACGAATCGATGACGCCGCGGGTCAAAACCTCGCGAAGGGCTAACCTAGAGGCATGACACGCATAGCTGTTTATCCAGGCTCGTTCGACCCGCTGACCTTTGGTCACCTCGACATCGCCGCTCGTGCGGCAAGACTGTTTGACGAACTGCATATCCTCGTAGTGCATAACCCGAGCAAGACACCGCGTTTCTCGAGCGAGGAGCGCGTCGAGCTGATTCGTGTCAGCATGCCAGAAGCTGCGCGTTACGGCGTCAGTTTTCCTTCTAGCGCGCACAGCAAGGTTGTCGTTGACACGCTCGACGGCGGTCTGCTCGCCGACTACTGCCACCGCGTCGGAGCGACGGTACTTATCAAGGGTGTCCGCAATGGCGTGGACATCGACTACGAGGTGCCGATGGCCCGCGTCAACCGCGACCTGGCCGGAGTCGAGACCGTGCTAATTCCGGCCGATCCGGCTCAGGGCTTTGTCTCTAGCTCACTCGTCAAGCAGGTTGCTGACCTCGGTGGATCGGTCGAAAAGTACGTGCCAAGTCCGGTCGTCCGCGCACTCGCCGCGACCGCAAAGAACCAGAAGTAACGACCCGAAGTAAGAATCAAAACCATGGCAGCAAAAATCAAGGCCGATGGCCTAAATAGCCCCTATGTAATCGGCGTCCACGACCTGATGCACAAGCCTGGAGCGATGCGTCGTCTCGATGTCGACATCGTCGCACCCGAGTCGCTCGGCAACGGCGCGGTCGAGGTCAAGGCGGGTTCAGAGCTGGAGCTTGAGGCCCGCATCGAATCGGTTCACGAGGGTATTTTGGTCACCGGCGCCGCTTTTGGCGATGCCCAGGCGGAGTGTTCGCGATGTTTGGAACCGCTGACTCTGCCCGTAGAGGTGGATTTTCAGGAACTTTTCGCCTATTCTTTAACGGAACCGGATGAATTCGCCGTTCAAGACGAGCACATCGATCTAGAGCAGGTCATCCGAGACGCGGTAGTTCTTAGTCTTCCGTTTCAGCCCGTTTGTAATGCAGACTGTCAAGGTCTGTGTGTCGAGTGCGGCTTGAAGCTTGCCGAGAACCCAAACCACGTGCACGAAGCAGCGATTGATTCGCGGTGGAGTGCGCTCCAGAACTTCAAGGAAGAGTAGAAATGCCAGTACCAAAGCGCCGCCTCTCGCGTGCAAACTCGCGCGCTCGTCGTTCGCAGTGGAAGGCTGAGCCAGTTGCGCTCGTCAAGACCGTCGAAAACGGCAAGACCGTTTACAGCCTCCCTCACCGCGCCAAGGTAGTCGAGGACTCAGCAGGCAACGCCCTGTTCCTCGAGTACAAGGGCCGCAAGGTCGCTGACGCCTAAGTCTTCTTAGCGCGATGAACCTCGACGTTCTAAGCACCCGCCTAGGCGTCGAAATCGAGCCTCAGCTGCTCGAGCTCGCACTAACCCACCGCTCGTACTCATATGAGCATGGCAATCAACCCAACAACGAACGCCTAGAGTTTCTAGGCGATGCGGTGTTGGGTTTTGTCATTGCTGCCCGGGTCTTTCACACCCTGCCCGACTTCAGTGAGGGTGAACTGAGCAAGGTAACTAACACCGTGGTCAGCGCTCGAGTTCTCGCCGAGGCAGCGACCGGCCTGGGAATCGGGGAGTTCCTGCGCCTGGGCAAAGGCGAAGAGGGCACCGGCGGGCGCCAGAAGATGAATCTGCTTGCCGACGCCTTCGAGGCGATTATTGGCGCCGCATACGTTTCTCGTGGCATGGATGCCGCGGAGGGCATCGTCCAGCGCTTCGTCTTCCCGTTCCTCGAGAACCCAGACGCGATTCGCGCCAACGCCGACCCGAAGACCAACCTGCAGGAGTTCCTCCAGGCTACGGGCAAGAAGCCGCACCACTACGAGGTCACTCACGAAGGCCCTGATCACGAACGCACATTCTTCGCGACGCTGATCATCGACGGCAAGGAATTTGCCGAGGGCGCAGGTCGCAGCAAGAAGGCTGCCGAAACTGAGGCAGCACTCGTGGCACTCGAAAAGCTCGGTTACCAGGGCGGCAAGTAGCCGTGCCAGAACTTCCAGAGGTCGAAACCGTTCGATCCGGCCTCGCACCATCGTTGACCGGTGCAGTCATCACCGATGTCGAGATACTGGATGCGCGTTCGCTAAAGCGTCACGCCGCCGGTCCAGACGACTTCGTTGCATCGCTTATCGGTTCCCGTATCGAGGCCGTGGTTCGCCGCGGCAAGTTCCTGTGGCTGCCGCTCACGGCATCGGATGGCCGCTTCGCTCATCCTGTTGCCCTGGTTGGTCACCTTGGCATGAGTGGACAGATGCTGCTGCGCGATCGCGGGGCCGATCCAGACAAGTTGACTCGCGTAATCGTTCACGCCACCGAAGTCGGTGGTGATCCCGTCGAATTCCGCTTCGTTGATCAGCGACTCTTTGGCTCGTTGGCTATCGACGACCTGGTTGAGACTCGCGACGGTTTGGCGGGTGGCTTCAGTGAAGGGGTGCTTGCCGACTCACCTTTGCGCGACCTAATCCCTCGCTCGGCGGCTCACATCGCTCGCGACCCGCTTGACCCGCAGTTCGATGCAGCTGCGGTCATTGGCGCATTTGGAAAGAAGAACTCGGGCATCAAGCGCGTCTTGCTAGACCAGAACTTACTTAGCGGAATCGGAAACATCTACGCCGACGAAGCCCTGTGGCGAGCCCGACTGCACTACGACCAGCCGGCCGCGAGCATCGGCAAAGCGAAAGCCAAAGAGCTGCTCGAGCACGTGACCGTGATTCTGCGCGAAGCCGTCGCAGAGGGCGGAACATCCTTCGATGAGCAGTACAAGAACGTTAACGGCGAGAGCGGGTACTTCGCCGTTTCGCTGAACGCCTATGGCATGACTGGTCGGGCATGCAATCGCTGCGGAAAGCCCATCAAGCGCGACAGTTGGATGAACCGCGGTTCGCACTTCTGCCCGCACTGCCAGCGTCTAAAAATAGGGTAATTTTGAACATCTGGCCCGACTGGGTCGCCGGCGGGTTTGACACGAGCAACGAAAGGGGAGTGCCGCTTTGTATCTAAAGAGCCTCACCCTCAAAGGCTTCAAGTCATTCGCTACGGCAACCACCTTCGCGTTCGAACCAGGCGTAACCGCTGTAATCGGCCCGAACGGTTCGGGCAAGTCGAATGTTGTCGATGCGCTCGCCTGGGTTATGGGTGAACAGGGAGCCAAGAGCCTTCGCGGCGGCAAGATGGAAGACGTCATCTTCGCCGGCACCTCGACCAAGGGTCCGCTGGGTCGCGCCGAAGTTTTGTTGACCATCGACAACACCGACGGCGCATTGCCGATCGAGTATTCCGAGGTCACCATCTCGCGCACTCTATTCCGCAATGGCGGCAGCGAGTACGCGATCAACGGCGAGCCATGCCGCCTGCTCGACGTTCAGGAGCTACTTTCGGACTCCGGCCTGGGCCGCGAAATGCACGTCATCGTGGGCCAGGGCCAGCTGGACTCGATTCTCAAGGCAACGCCCGAAGAGCGTCGCGGCTTCATCGAAGAGGCCGCCGGAATTTTGAAGCACCGTCGCCGTAAGGAAAAGACGGAGCGCAAGCTCGAGGCCATGCAGGCCAACCTCACCCGACTAAACGACCTTGCTGGCGAGGTTCGCCGCCAGCTCAAGCCACTCAGCCAGCAGGCCGACGTAGCTCGCGAGGCCCAGGGCATCGCATCGGTCGTTCGCGACGCCAAGGCACGTCTGCTCGCCGACGAGATCAGCCAGATTCACAAGTTGCTCGAGGAGACCTCGAAGAACGAATCGGATCGTCGCGCCGAGCGTTCGCTGCTCGAAGCGCTGCTCACCGAGAACCAGGGTCGCCTGACCCAGCTCGAGGCCGCCCAGGTTTCGACCGAGCTCGATCAGACCCGCAATCTCAGCTATCAGTTCGACACACTCTCAGAGCGCCTGCGTTCGTTGCTTTCGATGGCAAACCAGCGCGTTGCACTGCTTGGCTCGCGCGCAGAAGCCGATGCCGCACAGGTCGACCCTACGGCCCTCGAGGCTGAGGCAATCGCGTCGGAGCTCGCGGTAGTAGAGCTGACCACATCGGTTGAGGCACTTCGTCAGGCACTGCACGCTGCCGAGGCTGCTCGCTCGCAGGCTCGCGATGCCCTCGAACAATTTGATGGCGAGGTCGCCGAGCAGAACGCACTCATTTCGAAGTACGACCTCGAGCTAGCGCGGCTGGCCAATGAAGCGGCCGTAGCCGAGGCGTCGCTGCTCGCGCTGCGCGACGAGGTAGTTCGCCACGAGGAAGCGCTGAGCGAGGCTCGCGGTCGCCAAAGTGCCCGCATCGCCGAGTTCGAGGCTCTCGAAGCCTCGTTGTCAAGCAGTGCCACTGGTGGCAACTCGACTGATCTCGAGAACCGCTACGAGGCCGCCCAGAAGGCGGTTACCGACGCCGGAGCGCGCATCGAGAAGTTGCGTGATGAGATTCACGAGGCTGAACGCGAGCGTGACTCACTTTCGGCCAAGCGTTCGGCTCTCAACCTGACACTCGAACAAAAGGACGGCGCCACCGAGCTCACCTCGGCGGGTCTTCGCGGTATCCGTGGCCTGGTCGCCAACCACATGAAGATCCAGGC
>JBEDDI010000025.1:0-14664 GCA_041176265.1 Actinomycetota bacterium | reverse complement strand
TTGGGCATCCCTTTTTGTCGTTCGCGCTAGTCGCGCTTTGGCTTTGGTGGAGCCGCCGGGCGGCTCGGCTTGGCCGGCGCGGCAGGCTTCTTGGCAACCGGCTTCTTCGCTGCGGGAGCTGCTGCCATCGCGGCAGGGGCCTTTGCAGCGGCCTTAGGTGCGGCGGCCTTCGGCGCTGGAGTGGCCGTCTGCTCGGCTTCGGCGTCGAGCTTGGCCTGGATCTCGGCACGGTAGCGAACGCGGCGAACGCGACGAACCATGTCGAAGATTAGACCGATGGCACCGGCCGAAACCAGGAAGGTCATGATGAAGCCGAGAGTGCCTGGGCTATAGAAAGTGTTTGCGGGGTCCGTCGGCTCTGGGCTTGGGGTTGCGGCCAGAACGCTTAGCAAAATGTGCATGTCTTAAGTATGTAGCCTTGATGTTATGAGCAACGCGCAAGACCTTCTCGCCACGCGCTACGGCAAGCGCAATGGCACCTCGAAGCGTCAGCGGTACGCGTTCACCGCGCTGGCCGCCATCCTGTTGGTTTCATTCATCATTTGGGCCGGCTACACGTCTTATGTGAACTCGATGGCTCCGCAATCGCAGCTGCACGGCTTTGAAATCATCGACGCCCAGCACTCGACCGCGACCCTCGAGGTAACCGCTGCCGGTGCAGGCGAGGCAACCTGCGCGCTGCAGGCTCAAGCCGAAAACTTCTCGGTCGTTGGCTTCAAAGAGGTGCACTTTGACAAGGTGCCAACCGGACGCCTTACCGTGACCATCAACACGACCGAGCTGCCTGTAAGCGTCTCGATTGACCGCTGCTGGTAAAATTCTTCAGTTATGTCCTCAGCACACGAAGCCACTTGGCTAACCCAGGAAGCGCACGACCGCCTCAGTAGCGAGCTCGTGTATCTGCTCGACGTCGCCCGCAAAGACATCGCCCGCAAGATCGGCGAGGCTCGCGAGGAGGGTGACCTCAAGGAGAACGGTGGCTACCACGCCGCCAAGGAAGAGCAGGGCAAGATAGAGGCCCGCATCTCGCGACTCGAGACCTTGCTGGCCACCGCCCAGGTTGGCGATGCGCCAGAGTCAAACGGAGTCGTTGGTCAGGGCTTGATCGTGAAGATCACCCTCGGTGGCAACGAGATGGAGTTCCTGCTCGGTTCGGCCGAAATCGCCGAGGGCACCGACATCGAGGTTTACTCGCCAGACAGCCCGCTGGGTTCGGCAATCATCGGCCACAAGGTGGGCGACTCACTTAGCTTCTTCTTGCCAAATGGGCGCGAGAAGGAAGTCGAAATTCTCGAAGTCAGACACTTCGCGGGCTAGACGCAAACCAAACAATCGACTCTTAGGGGAACTCAAATGACTTTTTGTGCACAGTGTGGCGCAGAGCGACCAGACAGCGCAGCCTTCTGCGGCAAGTGCGGCACTCCAGCGGGCGCCAAGGCTCCAGCTGCGCCGGCAGCACCAACTGCTCCAGCAACCCAGAACGCTGGCGGCTTCGTGCCTAGCAAGGTAATCACCACCTTCGTGATGGCCTTCTTCCTGCCAGTTGTTGCCTTGTTCCTGGCTATCAGCGGCAAGCGCGAGGCTCGTGCAGCAGGCCCAACCGCCGACGCACTGAACCGCATCGCCTTCATCGTGAGCATCATCTCGAGCTCGATCATCGTGCTCTACGTGTTCATCCTCATCATCGCTGCTATCGTCGCCGCGGCGAGCTACAACAGCTACTACTACTAAACCTTTATCGGCGCAGTAGAAAACTGGGGTCGTCCGTCTGTGCGGCCCCAGTTTTTGTTATGTAAATATCGCCGATTTTTGCCGGTACGCGCCGTAATCTCGTAATTACCTATATCTCTAAGGGGGAAACAAATGGCATTTTGTGCAAACTGTGGTTCAGAGCGTCCTGACGGCGCTGGATTCTGTGGCAAGTGTGGCGCTGCTGGCGGCGCCGGCGCGGCTCCAACCTACTCGGCTCCACCAACCTACGCAGCTCCTGCTGGCGGCGCAGTTCCAACGATCGTCACTCTCGCACTCGTGTTCGCATTCCTTGCACCACTCGTGGGCATGATTCTTTCCCTCGTTGGCAAGAGCGAGGCAGAGCGCATCGGCGGCCTTGCCGCGTCGCGTAACCGCCTGGCACTGACCCTTAGTGTCGTGTTCTTGATCATCGGCGCCATCTTCTGGGTCATCTACGCGGTTGCCATGGGCGCCATGATGAGCAGCTCGTACTACTACTAAGCCGACACCAGTTTCAGTCAGCGACTGGGGTCTCTCTTAGGAGAGGCCCCAGTTTTCATTTAGCCCCTTGCGCCAGCGTCGCGAATAAGTTAGGTTTACCTTAGTTAGGCAAACCTAACTAGTTCCTCGCAAATCGAAAGGACGACGCAGCTGATACTGCGCTCGAAACCAAAAGATGCTTAGCAACTTCCTAATCGGCCTTCGCGAAGGCCTCGAGGCCGCTCTAATCGTGAGCATTCTGGCCACATACCTCGTGCGCACCGATAACCGTTCGGCGCTCAAATTCATCTGGATCGGTGTCGCCTCTGCACTCGCAGTTAGCGTCGGCGTCGGTTCGCTCCTTACCTTCACCGAGCAGCAACTGCTCGAGCAGGCTCACGCCGAAGAGGTCTTCGCGGGCACCATGTCGTTTGCCGCGGTGATCCTGGTCAGCTACATGATCATGTGGATGCGCAAGGCGTCGTCGAGCATGTCGAGCGAACTAACCGGAAAACTCGCTACCGCTCTGGTTGCGGGCGCCGGAACCGTAATCTTTACCGCGTTCGCAGCGGTCGCCCGCGAGGGAATCGAAACCACATTCTTCTTCTATGCAGCCGTGCAGGCCGCTGGGCAAACCACTGGCCCTATCATCGGCTTCGCACTGGGTATTGCCCTAGCGATCGCGCTCGGCTACCTGCTCTACCGCCGCGCGGTCAAGATCAACCTAAAGCGCTTCTTTGCAGTCACCGGCTATTTCCTGATTGTGGTCGCTGCAGGCGTGCTGTCGTACGGCATCCACGAATTCCAAGAGATCGGCTGGCTACCGGGCGATTCCAGCCTTGCGTTCGACGTGAACTCGGTCATCAACGAGGAAGGCTGGCTGGGCGCTATCGCTGCGGGCCTGTTCAACTTCGACCCAGACACCACCTGGCTGCAGCTTGTTGCTTGGATGATTTACGTGGGCGTGATGCTGCTGGCATTCACTCGCGAGGTCAAGTCGAACACCAAGGTCGCGCTCGACCTCAAGCGTCGCTAGAAACACGCAGAGTTCCCGATTATGAACCACCGCCTGTTCAAGGCTGCCTCCGTGCTTGCCATTCTTACCATTACCGCCGCAACCCTAACGGCTTGTTCCTCGGCGACGAGCCAAACGAGGATTCTGCAGGTCACCCAAACTGCAGATGCGTGCACCTTCGGCGCAACGTCCATCGAGGCGGGATTAATCAAATTCTCGGTGACCAACGAGAGCGAAAACACCAACGAGTTCTACCTCCTGGCCGCCGACAAGACGACGGTGCTCGGCGAGATTGAGTCCGTTGCCGCCGCAACGACTAGGACTATGCTCAAGACTCTGGAAGCGGGCGAGTACTTTGGCCGGTGCAAAACCTCCGCGGGCAAGACAATCGCGTATGTTCCATTCACGGTTAGCGGCGACTTAGCTGCTGAACTGGCGGAAACCCCGGCCGAACGCAAAGTTAGCGATGCGTATGCCGCCTGGGTGACGCAGCAAGCTAAAGGCTTGCTTGACGGTACGCGTGCCTTTGCCGCGGCTGTCAAGGCCGGCAATGTCGCTCTAGCGAAGTCTCTGTATGACAAGACCCGTTGGCACTGGGAGGCCATCGAGCCCGTCGCCGAGAGCTTTGGCGACCTAGACCCAATTCTCGATGCCCGCGAGGGCGACCTCGAGCCTGGCACTCCTTGGACCGGTTGGCACGCGCTTGAGAAGCAATTGTGGATCACCGGCCTTCAGGCGGATGCAACGACCTTGGCCGATGGTCTGGTGGCTAACACCGCCGAACTCGTCGAGCGCATTCCGACGGTTCGATTCAACGTGCTTGACATGGCCAACGGCTCGAAAGCACTGCTCGACGAGGTGGCCACCGGAAAAATCACCGGCGAAGAGGAGCGCTATTCGCGCACCGACCTTGTTGACTTTGCCGCAAACATTCACGGAGCCCGCAAGATTGTGACCCTCGTCAGCCCGCTCTTCACCAATCAAGACGACAAGACCTACTTGGGTGATCTGCTGGCACGGTTTGACGAACTTGAGGCAGCGCTGTTCATGCACTCCGCTGACGCATCGGCTGACAAAAGCGCGTACGTCGCTTTTGTAAGCTACGACGAACTCACTGCTGACCAAATTTCTGATCTGGCCTTCTTGGTCGAAGGTGTCAGCGAGCCGATTGCGCTGCTTGCCACCAAGATTTCGAGCCAAAGCTAACTCGCGGTTATGACCAACAAGCCCGCGGGCATTTCGCGCCGACAGCTGTTCGGTGGCGTTGGTTTGACTGCGGCCGGCGTCGGACTTGGTGCTATAGGAACACTAACCGGTCAAGAGGCCTTGAACCTATCGGGAACCTCAAGCCAGCGTGCCTTCTGGGGGGCTGGCCTAGATGCGGTAACGAGACCGCTGCAAACCTCAGGCATTGTTGTGACCTTTGATGTGGTGGCAACTCAGAAGAGCCTGCTACTCAGCACCCTGCGGCGATGGAGCGACGCGGCGGCCAAACTGGCAGAGGGCAAGGCGGTTGCAGACTTGCAGGAGGCCGAAACTTCGCCTGAGGCACCACCCGAGGATTCCGGCGAGGGCGCCGGAATGGATGCCGCAAATCTTAGTTTTGCGATTGGCTATGGCGCGAGTCTGTTCGATGCTCGATTCGGGTTCGATTCAATCAAACCCGCTGGGTTGCCCTCCGCACAGAGATTCGGTCGTGACCAACTCGTGGAATCGCAAACCGGAGGCGACATCCTGCTTCTAATCACGTCTGACGATGAACAGGTGACTTTTCACGCAGCACGCAACCTAATTCGCATCGCCAAAGGTGCGTTTAGGGTTCGTCACATGCAGGCGGGATTCCTGCCTCCAGAAGGCCAGTCTGCCGGCACTGCACGCAATCTGTTTGGCTTCAAGGACGGCACAGCTAACTATTCGCCCAAGGATTCGGCACTAGCCGAGGAACACCTACTGGTAAAGCCCGAAGATGAGCCCAAGGCTCTCTGGCTGGCCGGCGGAACCTTCGCTGCTTTCCGCCAATTCAAGATGGCTATTGAGACCTGGGACAGATCTTCGCTCGCCGAACAGGAACAAATCTTCGGCCGCAGCAAGCTAACCGGTGCCCCTCTGCACGTCAGCAACCCCAAGGATTCAGACGAGTTTGAGTCGATGAACCTGAATAACGCAGCCATCGACAAGAACTCGCACGTCGCGTTGGCGCATCCCGATTCAAATGGCGGCGTGCGCATCCTGAGGCGTGCGTTTAACTACGCGAACGGGCTCGACGAAGTCGGTCACCTGGATGCGGGATTGCTGTTCTTTTCGTTCCAGCGAAGCATCGAGAAGCAGTTTGCACCGATGCAAACGAAGTTGGCATCTAACGATCTGATGAACGAGTACGTCGTAGCAACTGGCTCGGCATACTTTGCTGTCCCCCGAGCTCCCGAGCAAGGCAGCCACTGGGGCGCCGAGTTCGCCTAGTCGACGGATAGGCGCGGTTGCAGACCGGCATCCTCAAGCGCCTTGATAACGCGCTTGCGGTGCTCGAGGCCGGTCGTCTCGACCGAGACGCGCAGCTCGACCTCTGACACGTCCAGACCCTTGCCATGGCGGGTGTGCAGCACCTCGACCACGTTTCCGTGGGCCTTGGCGATGGCCTCGGCGGTCTTGACCAGCTGGCCCGGACGGTCTGGCAACATCACACTGATGGTGGTGTAGCGATCGGATGCCTCGAGGCCCGTGCCGATGACCTTCTGCAGCAGCAGCGGGTCAATGTTTCCACCGCTGAGCACGGCAACAGTCGTGCCCTTTGGCTTGACCTTTCCGGCTAGCAACGCGGCCACACCAACAGCGCCGGCAGGCTCAACAACCTGCTTCGAGCGCTCGAGCAGCATGACGATAGCGCGAACGATCTCAACCTCAGAAACGGTTACGACCTTGTCGATGTGCTTCTTGATCAGTTCGAACGGGATTTCGCCTGGCTTCGAAACCGCGATGCCGTCAGCGATCGTTGGCTTGGTCTGAATCTGGGTTGGCTTGCCCGCCTTGAGCGATGCAACGTACGAAGCCGAGTTTTCACTCTGCACGCCGATTACCTGGACCTTGCGGCCCTGAGCCTTGGCCGCGAGCTTGGCCGCGACGGCAACACCGGCTGCGAGGCCACCGCCACCGATACCAACCAGAATCGTCTGAACGTCGGGAACCTGGTCGAGGATCTCGAGACCGACGGTGCCCTGGCCCTCGATCACGTCGAGGTGGTTGTATGGCGGAATGAAGATTGCGCCCTTCTTGGCCGCGTATTCCTGTGCAGCCTTTAGGGTCTCGGCGAAGACAGCGCCTTCGAGCACGACCTTTGCGCCGTAATTCTGCGTGGCCTGGAACTTCGGCAGCGATGCACCGACCGGCATGAAGATGGTGGCCTTGATGCCGAGTTTCTTTGCGGCTAGAGCGACGCCCTGCGCGTGGTTGCCGGCGCTTGCGGCGACGACGCCCTTCTTGCGCTCTGCCGGGGTGAGCTTGCTCATGCGGTTGAAGGCGCCGCGAAGCTTGTATGCGCCAGTGCGCTGAAGGTTTTCGGCCTTAAGGAAAACCTCGCCGCCGGTGATCTGACTCAGAAAGTTGCTGTGCAGAATTGGGGTCTCAATCGCAACCGCTCGAACGTTTTCGCGCGCGGCTTGGAAGTCGGCGAGAGTGGGCACTGCGGCGCTCTTACTGGTCATAGAGTAAGAGTTTAGTTTGAGATGAGGTTTCATGGCTGAGCAGCTTTCGCGCAAAGAGGCACGCGCGCTCAACCTGCATGCCCTCGGCCTAGACGTTCCGGCCGCGCGAGGCGCATCCGCTCTCGATGTTTTGACCGGGCTTACCGTGCTTCAACTCGACTCGGTGAATGTGTTCGAGCGCGCGCACTACATGCCGGTTTTCTCGCGCATTGGCGCCTTCGACAAGACCAAGCTGGATGCGCTTGCTCTACCCGAATACTTGCCCGACACTCCACTGGCCGTTGCAACCAGCCCCGTGATCAGCGAGTTCTGGGTGCGTCAGGCATCTTGGCTTCGCACCGAAGACTTGCCACTGTGGCGCTTTCGCATGCTCAACAGCTACCGCGGACGCCGCTTTCGCGAGTTCGCTGCCGAAAACCAGAAGCTGATCGACTGGTTGCTCGCCGAAATGCGCTCTCGCGGGCCGCTGACTCTCAAGGACTTCGAGCACGACATGAACAAGCGCACCGGCAACTGGTGGGGCTGGTCGCCCGCCAAGATGGCGCTGGAGTATCTGTTTGCCACCGGCGACATCGCCAGCGCGGGTCGCGTGAACTTCGCCAGGCGATACGCGGTGCCCGAGCACGTGTTCGAGCCGGCAATGGTTGCGCTGCTCGCAAATCGTGACTTCGATGGCGAGGCGCTCGAGCGCGAGGTGATCGAGCGAGCCATTCGCGCCGAGGGAATCGGGTCGATGGCTGGAATCGCATCGTCACACAGCGAGTACCCGAGCCAGATCAAACCGTTCGTGCAGCAGTTGGTCGACGCGGGGCGCGTGGTCGAGGTTGAGGTCGAGGGCTGGACGAAGCCGGCATACGTTCACATCGACTGGATGCCGAAGCTGGCCGCCGGCGACTGGGCCAAGCCGACACACAGCACGATTTTGAGTCCGTTTGACCCGTTGACCCGCGACAGACAGCGAGCCATCGACCTTTTCGATTTCGACTACAAGATCGAGATCTATACGCCCGAGCCGAAGCGCGTCTACGGCTACTACACCCTGCCGATCCTGCACCGAGGTGAGCTCATCGGCCGCATTGACCTCAAGAGCGACCGCAAGGCCAAGGCCCTGCTGGTTCAATCTGCCTGGCACGAGCCATGGTTGACCGATGCGAAGGTTCGTTCCGGCGCTGCCGCTCTGGCTAAGACCCTGCGCGAGGCCGCTAAGTGGCAGGGCTTAAGCGAAATCAAGGTCGCCCCGAGGGGCAACCTTGCTGACGCGCTGACTAAAGAAATCGCAGCGACTTAGTACTTGCCGCCCATTTCGCGCAGGCGAGAGATTCGCTGCGGGATTGGCGGGTGGGTTGAGAAGACTCGCTCGACCAGGCCTGGCTTGATCGGGTCGCTGATGTACATGTGTGCCATCGAGCTGCTTGCGCGGCGCATCGGGCGTCCGTACTCCCCCAGCTTCTTGAGGGCTGAGGCGAGGCCGTCTGGGTAGCGGGTGATCTCGGCGCTGGTGGCGTCGGCCAGGTACTCGCGCTGACGCGATACCGCCGCGGTGACAATTGGGCCGATGAGCGAGGCCACGATCCAGCCGACGATGCCGATCAAGATGAGCACTACGCCGAGGCCACCGTTGTCGCGATCATCTCGGCGACCGCCGCTGAAGAACGCCATACGCAGTGCAAAGTCGGCCAGAACGGCGATTGCGCTGACCAGGCCGAACACGATGGTCGAAACACGGATGTCGTAGTTCTTTACGTGGCCCATCTCGTGAGCCATCACGCCCTCGAGCTCCTGGTCGTCCATAATCGCCAGCAGACCCGTTGTGGCGGCCACAACTGCGTGCTGTGGGTCGCGTCCGGTTGCGAAAGCATTGGGTGCCGGGTCTTCGATGATGTAGACCTTCGGCATCGGCATGCCCTGGCTGATTGAGATGTTCTCGACAGTGCGCCACAACCTAGGGTTGTCGGCCTTCTGAATCGGCACTGCTCCGCTCATTGCAACGGCGAAGTAGGCGGCGAACCAGTACTGGATCAACGCATACACGGCCACAAAGCCGATGATCAACCACGCGCTCGAGCCGTTACCCGAAACCGAACCCCACCAGTAGGCCAAGCCGCCGATTAGTGCGACGAAGAGGCCGACGATGATGATGGTGTTGCGCTTATTGGCTGCAATCGCCGAATACATATGACTCCCGTGAAGTGAGTATTAGACCGAGTCGACTGGCTACTAGAACTTGACCTGTGGAGGCTCTTGGATGGCTGCCGAGTCGGCAACCTCGAAGAACTCGAGAGGCTTGATCTTGCCGTTCTTGAACAGAACGTTCTGAGGGAACTGGGTGAGCTTGGTGTTGAGCTCGCGCACGCAGCCGTTGTAGAAGCGGCGAGCGGCCATGATCTTGTCCTCGGTGTCGGTCAGTTCGGCCTGAAGGCTAAGGAAGTTCTGGTTTGCCTGCAGCTGAGGGTATGCCTCGGCTACCGCGAACAGCGACTTCATGGCGCCGGCGAACTCGCCATCGGCGATGGCTGCCTGAGCTGGGTGCTCGAGGGCCTGTGGCGATACGGTCGCTGCGCGTGCGCGGGTAACCGCGTCGAACACTTCACGCTCGTGTGTGGCGTAGCCCTTCACGGTTTCGATGATGTTTGGAATCAGGTCTGCACGGCGCTTGAGCTGGATCGTGATGCTGCTCCACGCCTCTTGGGTGCGCACATTCAGGGCGACCAGGCTGTTGTAGGTGGTCCAGAAGTAGATGGCGATGATTACGACGATTACGCCGGCAATGATGAGAGGAAGTTCCATGGCTCAATGCTATGTGCGTGGTCTGACAATTTGCTGGGAATTGGCTTTGCCGACAGCGAAATTCGGGGGCATGTGACGATCCCGCCAAAACAATGTCGGGACCCACCGCTAGCCTGAGATTCTCAACCTGGGGGTTAGGAAACCATGAACCGAATTACACGTCTAGTTGCTGCGATGGCAGCCACAACCGCAACGGTGCTGTCTCTCAGCGCCTGCGCTCCGCAATCGACCGAAGTCGACCTGGCTTCATACCAGGGCCAAGCTTTGGATTGGGGCTCGTGCGACAGCGAATGGTTTGTCGAAGACACGAGCAGGACAGTCGAATTCGAACGCGCCGAAGTCGACTGCACGACGATGCTTGCTCCAGCGGGCTATGAAAACCGCTTGGATGCGCCCGACTACAAGATCGCGATGATGCGCATGAAGGCGTCTGGCACCAAGATCGGCACGCTGTTCATCAACCCGGGCGGCCCTGGTGGTTCCGGTGTAGAAGAGCTGCAGACCACGGCGTTCCCAGTCGAAATCATGGATGCGTACGACATCGTCGGATTCGACCCGCGAGGCGTCGAGCACTCCGACTTCGCCGATGGCAGCGAGATCAAGTGCAGCGACGCAACCGACTTCGCCACCTACTGGACCGAGGAATCGAGCCCAGAAAACGACGAGCAGTACTTGGCGAATCTCGAACTCAGCAACGAACACATCAACCAGTGCGTGGCCGACAACCCCTACTGGTACACGATGACCACCGCCAACGTAGTGCAAGACCTCGAGCTCATGCGCCAAGTACTTACGGGCGAAGCTGGCCTCAACTTCCTGGGTTCGTCCTATGGCACCACTATCGCCGCCGCTTACGTATCCAAGTACCCAGACAACATCGGGCACATCGTGCTCGACAGCCCGACCAGCGACGAGCCGGCCTCGATCGAAAAGGCAGTCGAACAAGCGAAGACCTTTGAGAACAAACTCATGGGATGGATCTCTGGCTACGCGAAGCACGCCAACATGACAGTCGCAGAGGTCAAGCAACTGCTGCTAGACATCCGCCAGTGGGGCGACGACGACCAGCTCGTTGGCTTCGCGGGAACCAAGGTGCTAGACGCACAGGCAGGTCACTTCCAGAGCAACGAGGCGCTCTTCCTTCACGGCATTCAGGTTTTGGCCTACATGCCTGAGGCAGACGCCCAAACAACCTTTAACGATGCGGTCGACGACTTGGCCCAGTACAAATGGAATGGCACGTTTGAGTGGCTTGCCCTATCGCTCGACGGCTACGACCCGGCTGCGCTGCAGGAACGCACCAAGTATTCGCCAAGTGATCTGGTGCGCAACAACTCATACGAGGTCATGATGATCGTGAATCAGCTCGACGTCGACTGGCCAGCATTCAGCGACGAAGAAGACGCCGAGTTCGAGAAGCGCACTCGCGCAGCATCGCCATTCTGGAGCCAGCTGAGTGAAGACCCGAGCGGTTACACCTACGAGGGCGACAACGACTACGTCGACTTCGCCACGGTGGCCAAAGAAGACGATTCGATTCCAGACCCTCCTGCCAGCACGCCGGCCCGAACCAACACCTCAGGCAAGGGTGTTCTCGTGGTTGGGTCGCGAAACGAGTCGGTGACGCCGTTCAAGTTCGCACAGATCACTGCAAAGCAGCTGAAGAGCCCGTTGGTGGCCTTCGAGGGATCGATTCACGCGCCAGTCGCACAGTTCGACAACAAGTGCTTGAACCAGATCTTCATCGACTACCTGATCAACGACAAGCTGCCCGCCGACGGAACGAGCTGCAAGCCGTAGTTCAACGAACCCCGCGGTAACTCGACGAACCCCGCGGCAACTCGACGAACCCCGCCCCAGCACTCGCGGGCGGCACGCCCGCTCGAATACGCTGGGGGCCCAAGTGTGTTCTCTCGAACCAACGGAGGCAAAAGAAAAAGGAGACCAATAGGTCTCCTTTTTCTTTTGTACCCCCAGTGGGACTCGAACCCACACTGTAGCGATTTTAAGTCGCCTGCCTCTGCCATTGGGCTATGGGGGCTAAAGAGAGAGGGATGCAACCGCAGTCGCATCCCTCTCCTTAGCCTTTAGGCCTTACGCCTTCGGACGAGACGCGAAGGTCTCGAACGGTAAGCGAGGCTGACGGGTTGCGCCGATGCCGACGATGTCGCGACGCAGAACGAAGTTCCAGACCCAGCCAGCGAATACGCGGATCTTGCGCTCCCACATAGGCATTGCCAGGCCGTGGTAGCCGCGGTGCATGCACCAGGCGATGAAGCCCTTGATAGCCAGCTTCTTGTACTGGAATACGCCTACGCCAACGCCGAGGCCAGCAACGGCTCCCTTGTTGTAGTGCACGTAGTCGACGATCTTCTCGCCGCGGAGCTGAGCCACGATGTTCTTGGCGAGCAGCTTGGCCTGACGAACGGCGTGCTGGGCGTTTGGCACGCAGAAACCACCAACGCCACCACCCGAGAGGTCAGGCACTGCCGAGACGTCACCGGCGGTCCATGCGCCATCAACGACGTTCTCGCCGTTGATGATCTGCAAGGTTGCCTTAGCAGTGATGCGGCCGCGCTCGTCGAGCGGGAGGTCGGTGTTGCGAACGAATGGGTGAGCCATAACGCCAGCGGTCCAGACGATGACGTCCGACTCGAAGGTCTCGCCGGTCGAAAGCTCGATCTTGCCGCCGACAGCCGACTGCAGCTGGGTGTTCAGGTGAACCTTGGCACCGCGCTTGTCGAGGTTGGCAAGAACCCACTCGCTGGTAGGGAGCGAAACCTCAGGCATGATGCGGCCCATGGCCTCGATGAGGTGGAACTTGGTGTCTTCGAACGATAGCTCTGGGTAGAACTTGAGCAGGTAGGTAACGAACGAACGCATCTCGGCGAAGGTCTCGATGCCGGCAAAGCCACCACCAACGACAACGAAGGTGAGCAGGCGGTCGCGAGCGGCACCAGCAGGCAGCTGAGCGGCCTTGTCGAGGTTCTCGGTGATGCGGTTGCGCACCTCGATCGCCTCTTCGATGTTCTTCATGCCGATGCACGAGTCTGCAACACCAGGAATCGGGAAGGTGCGGCTGACGGCACCAGCGGTGACGACAACGTGGTCGTAGGTCATCTTCTGTGGCTTCAGGCCAGCGACCTCAACGGTTGCGGTCTTCTTCTTGTGGTCGATGTTGGTGACCTTGCCCGAAACGAGCTTGGTCTTCTTTAGGTGACGACGGTGCGAGGTCACGACGTGGCGTGCCTCGATCGAACCGCCGACAACCTCAGGCAGGAATGGCTGGTAGGTCAGGTATGGCAGCGGGTCAACCAGGGTGACCTCGGCCTCGCCCTTGCCGAGCAGCTGCTCGAGCTTGAAGGCGGTGTAGAAGCCGGCGTAACCGCCGCCGACGATAAGGATGCGTGGCGCAGCGGCGCCGTTCTGAGTTTCAGCCATGGGTACTAATTTACCTTTGTTTTATAGGGTTTCGGGGTTGTTTGGCGCACTGTTTGGGGTGTGGTCGCACTGGCACTTAGTCGGTTGCCAGGTGCAGGCCTCGAGGGCCTTGTCACCGATCGGGTTGACGCCCGGGCCAGCTGCGAGCGAGTGACCAATCAGGGCGTGCAAGCACTTGACGCGCGTCGGCATTCCGCCGGCGCTGATGCCATCAATCTCTGGCACATCGAGGCCAAGCAGCGCCTCGAGCTCGTCGCGTTCGGCAAGGTAGCTCGCGTGCGCGCGACGGTATGCCTCGCCCAGCTCTTCGCTCTCGCCGAGTTCGGCTTGCAGCTCGGCCATGTAGCCCGATGCCTCGAGCGTCGAAATCGCCGCGGTCGCGCCCTTGTGGGTGAGGTAATACATGGTTGGGAAAGGCTCGCCGTTGCTGAGGCGCGGGGCCGTCTGTACGACGACGGGGTTGCCGCAGACGCATCGTGCCGCGATGGCGGCGATGTCGCGCGCCGGTCGGCCTAGCTGGCGCGACACCTCGGCAATGTCGTACTCGGTGGCTTCGGTAAGTGGCATAAAAGTCTCGTTAGTTTGGGGCTATTCGGCTGGCTCGTCGGTGCCGGCGTGAACGACCGTGTAGAGCAGGCTGTCGACCCAGTTGTCTTTGGTGACGCGGATCTCTTTGGTGATCTCGGTGGTGTTGCGCTTCGCGGCCATCTGTGCGCCAACCGTGCCCGAAGTGTCATTCGGGTCGATTCCGTCGGCATCCATGACGAGGTATGAAACCTCGCCGGGCATCACGTAGTACAGGCGGTCGCGAGCCTGCGAACGCACGTAAACGGGGTCGTCCCAGCGCTGACGCTCGACCTTCATGTCGGCGAGCTTCTGCTTGGCGCGCTCGACCTCGGCGGCCACCGCTAGCACCTGCTGCTGCTGATAGACCCACTGCTGCACGTATGGCGTGAGGGTTAGCAGACCAAGCCCGATTAGAGCTACTACAACCAGGTTGTAGACATTGAAACGGATCGAACGAGCCAGGTCTAGGCCCGGAATGCTGCGTCCGGTGGTGGCACCGCGAGCAGGCTTGTTGCGGCCTCCAGACGTGCGCGAACCCGCCGCCGGCTTAGCCGAACGACGGGTCGCGTTCCCCTTGGGAGGGGTTGGTCCTTTTGGCACTATTTCAGGCTAAGTGACTTAGGCCTTGAAACGTGGGAATGCCGAGCGGCCTGCGTAGAGTGCCGCATCCTGTAGCTCTTCTTCGATGCGCAGCAGCTGGTTGTACTTCGCAACGCGCTCCGAGCGAGCAGGTGCACCGGTCTTGATCTGGCCGGCGTTGGTAGCCACAGCCAGGTCAGCGATGAAGGTGTCTTCGGTCTCGCCCGAACGGTGCGAGATGATGGCCTTCATGCCATGACGCTGGGCGAGCGAAACCGCGTCCAGGGTCTCGGTCAGGGTGCCGATCTGGTTGACCTTGACGAGGATTGCGTTGCCGGCTGCATCGTCGATGCCCTTCTGCAGGCG
>JBEDDI010000024.1:0-15062 GCA_041176265.1 Actinomycetota bacterium | reverse complement strand
TAGCAGGATCTGCTCGAGCTTGGCCGCGGCCTCGCCCTTCTGCTCGAGGGTGGCTCCAGGGGCCAGGGTCTGGTTCAGCACGAACGAGTTCGAGCCCGAGTTACCGATGAAGTCGGTCTTGAGCTGCGATGACAGGCCGAAGGTGAGGAAAAGCACCATAACCGAAGCCACTATCGTGACGACAGGGCGCTTCTGCGTCCAGCTGAGCACTGGCAGGTAGCCGCGCTGCAGCAGTGACTTGCGCTCACGGGCTTCCTCGGCCTCGCGAATCTCTTCAGCGTGCTTTGCGGCGGCAGCCTCCGTCTTGAACTCCTGCTGAGCCGGAGCCTTCAGGAACCAGTAGGCAAGCACCGGCACGATTGTCAGCGATACGAACAGTGACGCGACCAGCGCGATCGTGAACGTCCAGCTAAATGGACGGAATAGCTCTCCAACCAGACCGGAAACGAGTGCAATAGGGAGGAACACTGCGACGGTGGTGATGGTCGCAGCGGTGATGGCGCCGGCAACCTCGCGCACCGAGCGAAGGATGGCCTTCTTCTTCGGTTCGCCATAAGACAGGTGTCGGTTGATGTTCTCGATAACCACAATCGAGTCGTCGACGACGCGTCCGATGGCGATGGTGAGTGCACTAAGGGTTAGCAGGTTGAGCGAGTAGCCGAACCAGCCGAGGCCAATGAACGTGATGAGCACCGAAGTCGGGATCGAAATCGCGGTTACTAGGGTCGAGCGAATCGACATCAAGAAGACCAGGATGACGGCGATCGCGAAGCCCAGACCCAGCAGACCCTCGGTGGTGAGGTTCTCGAGCGACTTTTCGACGTATGGAGCCTGGTCGAAAACGACGTCGATCTCTACGTCACCGAGTTTGCTCTGCAGGTCGGCCAGTTCTGCCTCTACCGCGTGCGACACGGCAACTGTATTGGCGTCCTGTGTCTTGGTGATCGCCAGGGTGAGCACCTCGTTGCCGTTGACGCGCGAAATGCTGGTCACAGGCGCGTTCTCGTAGGTGACGGTGGCGACGTCCTGGATCTGCAGGGCGGTCGAGGTGGTCGTGGTCGTGGTGGTACCGCCGCCGAGCTGGCCGGCCAGCGAACCAAGGTTGCCGAAACCACCGGCGCCCAGCTGACCCAGGACGCTCGATGGAATCTGTGGGGCAGAGGTGGTGGTGCTGGTCTTGCTGCCGATCAGCGGCAGTTTCTTGAAGTCTTCGAGCGAATTGACCGGGGTTCCGGCCTCGACCGAGATCGAACCCTTGGCGTCATCGATGGTTCCCGCAGGAACAACGAATCCGTTAGCCTGCAGCGCCGAGACGATGCTCTGCTGGCTCAGGCCGTTAGCGGTCAGAACGCTCTGCTTGAGCTCGAGGTTGATGCGCTTTTCCTTGGTGCCGGTCAGGCTAACTTCGCGCACACCAGAGATGCTGCTCAGGGCCGGTACGGCGATGTCCTCGAGTTTGACGCTCAGCGCATCCAGGTCGCCGTTCTTAGGGTTCACGCCAAGCGCGATGATTGGTACCGAGTCGAAGGAGCCGCTCAGCTGTTTGGCGGTTGCGTTGGCTGGCAGAGTGCTCGAGACACTGGCGAGTGCAGCTGCGACCTTCTCGCTCACCTGATCGGTCGAGGTGCCGTATTCGAACTCGACGCGAACGATAGAGATGTTGGCCTGCGAGGTAGTGGTCGACGAGACAAGGCCGTCTTGCTGGCGCATCGCGTTGTCGATGACCTGGCTAACCTGCTTGTCGACTACCTCGGGGCTTGCGCCGATGTAGGTGGTGACGACGGCCGCCTGTGGGGTTTCAAAGCTTGGGATGAGCTCCTGCTTGAGCGAACCAAGCGAGATGAAGCCGAAGATCGCGATAATCGCGGTCGAAAGCGCCACCACCGAGCGGTTGTTAAGGCTGAGCTTGGCTAGACGGTGCATTTTGACTCCCTGACGCCGTTATCTGTCTTGGGATCAGCACGCGCGAACCCCACTTACAGGCTAACCGCCTTTTAGGTTTGGTTATTCCGTCGTCAACACAGCGAGGGTGCGCTAACGCGCCAAGAATGCGAGCTCGTCCGCGCTGAGGCGTACGTCGACCGCGAACTGGTGCAGCTGCTCGACGGTGCGGGCGCTGGCAATCGGGGCGGCGATGGTCGGCTGCTGACGAACCCAGGCGAGGGCGATTGCCGAGATGTGCACGACGCGCCCGTCGGTCGAGCGGTGGTCGGCCAAACGCTGCAGGCGTTCAATCGTTGCCCAGCCAGTTGGGTTGGTGTACTTGGTAACTCCGCCGGCGCGCACCGAGTCGATCTCGACGCCCGGCTGGTACTTGCCGCTCAGGAAGCCACGCGCAAGGCCGAAGTAAGGCACGCCGCTTAGGCCAAGTTCCTCGATGGCCGGGCGGGCATCGGTCTCGTATTCGTCGCGCTCGAGCAGGTTGTAGTGGTTCTGAACGGTCACGTATTCACCGAGGCCAAGCTCGCGGCTGATCTTGGCTGCCTCGCGCAGACGAGCGCCGGTGTAGTTCGATGCTGCGGCGTAGCGAATCTTGCCGGCTCGCTGAAGTTCGTCAAACGCAGCCAAGGTTTCCCCGAGGTCAACCTCTTGGTCGTCGTGGTGAGCGTAATAGATGTCGATGTAATCAGTCTTTAGGCGGCGCAGCGAATCATCGCAAGCGGCCAGAATGTTGGCGCGGCTCAGGCCAGGGCGGGTGCTCAACTTGGCCACCTTGGTGGCAACAACCACCTGGTCGCGGTTCTTGCGGTCGCGCATCCAGTTGCCAATCACAGATTCGCTCTCGCCGCCAATGTGCCCATCGGCCCATTCGCTGTATGCGTCTGCCGTGTCGATGAAGTTGCCACCGAGCTCGGCGTACGCGTTCATCACGCCGTGGCTCTGCGCTTCGTCGGCGCTCCAGCCGAATACGTTTCCGCCTAGGCAGAGACGGGCAACATTGAGGTCAGTTTTTGGCAGTTGAATGCGTTCCATGGCAGCCATTGTGCCATCGCATAGTGTCAAGTTTCCCAGACGGCACACCCGCGTTTCTCGCTCTGAGAAGCGACGCTTAGAATTGCCGCATGGCTGACACCGCATACATGTCTTTTGAAATCATCTCGATGGTTGTTTTGACCGGCATTCTGCTGGCTGACGTACTGCTTATCTTCAAGCGTCCACACGTTCCAAGTGCCAAGGAATCGACCCTCTGGGTGCTTTTCTACGCGGCTCTGGCCGTAGTGTTTGGCTTGTTGCTTCTGAACCTGTTCGGTGCAGATAAGGCAACGGAGTTCTATGCCGGTTGGCTCACCGAGTACAGCCTCAGCCTCGACAACCTGTTCGTGTTCGTGATCATCATGAGCCGATTTAGCGTGCCCAAGAAGTACCAGCAAGAGGTGCTAATGGTCGGTATCGTCCTGGCTCTGATTCTGCGCGGCATCTTTATCCTCATTGGTGCAGCACTGATCGAATCGTTCAGCGGCATTTTCTACATCTTCGGTGCCTTCCTGCTCTACACCGCCTGGCACCAGGCCTTCCGCTCGCACGACGACGAAGAGGAGACGGAGAGCAAGCTCATCGTTTGGCTGCGTCGCCACGTTGAGGTCTCCAAGGACTTCGATGGTGCCAAGATTCGCACGGTAGTCGACGGCAAGAAGATCTTCACCCCGATGCTCATTGTGTTCATCGCGATTGCCGTTACCGATGTGATGTTCGCCTTCGATTCGATTCCGGCTATCTTCGGCATTACCGAGGACGCCTTTATCGTGTTCACCGCCAACGTGTTTGCCCTCATGGGTCTGCGCCAGCTCTACTTCTTGCTGGGCGGCCTGCTAGATCGCATGGAGTACCTCAAGTACGGCATCGCATTCATCCTTGGTTTCATTGGCTTCAAGTTGGTTGCGCATGCCATGCACGTCAATGAGCTGCCTTTCATCAATGGTGGCAAGCACATCGAATGGGCGCCTGAGATCGAGACTTCGACCTCGCTGATCGTGATTGCGTCGTCTATCGCCGCCTCGGTTGTAGCGAGCCTCGTGAAGGCCAGCCTTAAGGCCAAGAAGTAGCGCCTGGGTTTCGATTCCAGTTCAGTAGAGGTCGTCCGCTAGGGCGGCCTCTCTGGCTATCTGAGGAGTAGGGGACTGGCCGCCCTTGGCTAAACTTGAGGGGCTAACAAGCGCTGCCTCCGTAGCTCAGTGGATAGAGCAGGAGCCTTCTAATCTCTTGGTCGCAGGTTCGATTCCTGCCGGGGGCGCTTGAAATACCATGGCGCTTCGGGGCAGGCACTCGACATCTCCGGCGCTTCTCGAGCGACACGCCGAAAACACAGTGTCCGTGTCGCCTGGCAGACTTCGTAATTGCTTGATCTGACGCGGATATCCACCCCCAAAATGAAGTTTTTTGACCTTTTTTGAGGAACTTTCGCGAAATGCTAAAACGGCCGTTTGCCACTAGGTATAGTGGTCAAGCAAACAAAAAGACCTACATCTAGGGAATTTGGGGCAAAACCCCGGATTCGACCGAGCAGCGGCTTCGAAGCAGAGGCCAAAGCACCTAGAAATGGGGTTTCACCGCAGAAAACCCACCACGAACACCGGGGGAATCGGCGATTCGGCATCCATCGGATCCAATCGCCAGCCAGCAGATTCGTGAGCAACAGAGAAGAGATTGACATGACCGCAAAGGCCACCATCTACACCCTGCCATCGTGCGTTCAGTGCGACAGCACCAAGCGCCTTATGACCCGTGAGCACATCGAGTACGACGTCGTTGACCTGTCGACCGATGAGAAGGCCATGGAGTTCGTCAAGTCACTCGGCTACAGCGCCGCCCCAGTCGTAGTTGCAGGTGACAAGCACTGGTCAGGCTTCAAGCTCGACCAGATCATGTCGCTCGCTTCCTAAGCACAACTCCACACCCAACAGCACTTTCGGGGTCGGAAATGTTTGAGATCGTCTACTTCTCGAGCACTTCCGAAAACACCAAGCGCTTTGTCGAGAAACTCGGCATCAAAGCCAAGCGCATCCCTTTGATGACAAAGGATGTAGCCGACTTTGAGATCAGCGATCGAAGCGTTTTGGTGGTTCCCACCTACGGCGGCGGTGACGACCACCGAGCCGTGCCAATCCAGGTCATCAAGTTTCTAAATAACCCTCACAACCGCAACTTGGTTGCGGGGGTTGTTGCAATGGGCAACACCAACTTTGGTGAAACCTATTGCATCGCCGGAGACATCATCTCTAGCAAGCTTCAAGTCCCACTGCTCAACCGAGTTGAGATTTTGGGCACCCCTAGTGACATCGAAGAAACACGAGAAAGAATCGCGCAGCTATGGCAATCACAACTGAGCTAGACGGCCAGGAGAAGGCACACTTCAACGCACCTGAGGTCGAGAGTGCAATGAGCTATCACGAGCTCAACGCGATGATCAACCTTTGGAACGCCGAAGGCAAGATGCAGATTGAGAAGGACAAGGAAGCGGTACACAAGTACTTCCTTGACCATGTCAACCAGAACACCGTGTTCTTCCACAGCTTGCGCGAGCGTCTCGACTACCTAGTTGAGCACGAGTACTACGAGCCAGAGGTTCTCGAGAAGTACACCTTTGAGTTCCTCGAGAAGATCGAGAAGCACGCATTCTCGAAGAGGTTCCGTTTCGAGACCTTCCTCGGTGCCTACAAGTTCTACACCTCATACGCTCTGAAGACCTTCGACGGCACCCGCTACCTCGAGCGCTTCGAAGACCGTGTGGTCATGGTCGCAATCACTCTTGCCGACGGCAACGAGGAATTCGCCATGAAGATGGTCGACGAGATGATCTCGGGCCGCTTCCAGCCGGCTACCCCAACCTTCCTGAACTGTGGCAAGAAGCAGCGCGGCGAGTTCGTCTCGTGCTTCTTGTTGCGCATCGAAGACAACATGGAGTCAATCTCGCGCGCCATCAACTCGTCGCTTCAGCTCTCGAAGCGCGGCGGTGGTGTGGCACTCAGCCTCAGCAACATTCGCGAGTCGGGCGCACCGATCAAGAAGATCGAGGGCCAGAGCTCGGGCATCATCCCGGTTATGAAGCTTCTCGAAGACAGCTTCAGCTACGCCAACCAGCTCGGTGCACGTCAGGGTGCCGGTGCCGTCTACCTGAACGCACACCACCCAGACATCATGAAGTTCCTCGACACGAAGCGCGAGAACGCAGATGAGAAGATTCGCATCAAGTCGCTGTCGATCGGTGTCGTTGTTCCTGACGTAACCCTCGAGCTCGCTCGCACCAACGAAGACATGTACCTGTTCTCGCCATACGACGTTGAGAAGGTTTACGGCGTTCCTTTCGGCGACATCTCGGTTACCGAGAAGTATCAGGAGATGGTCGACGACCCACGCATCAAGAAGACCAAGATCAAGGCCCGTGTGCTGTTCGAGCGCATCGCCGAACTGCAGTTCGAGTCGGGCTACCCGTACATCATGTACGAGGACACCGTCAACAACGCCAACCCGGTTCAGGGTCGCATCAACATGTCGAACCTCTGCTCAGAGATCCTCCAGGTCAACACCCCGACCACCTACAACGAGGACCTCAGCTACAACAACATCGGCAAGGACATCAGCTGCAACCTCGGCTCGCTGAACATCGCCATGGCGATGGATGGCGGCAACCTTGGTCAGACCGTCGACATCTCGATTCGTGCCCTCACCGCCGTTAGCGAGATGAGCTACATCGAGTCGGTGCGTTCGATCGCCGACGGCAACGCCAAGAGCCACGCAATCGGCCTCGGCCAGATGAACCTGCACGGCTATCTGGCTCGCGAGCACATGCACTACGGCTCGCCTGAGGCACTCGACTTCACCAACATGTACTTCTACGCGATTGCATTCCACGCAATCAAGGCGAGCAACAAGCTGGCTATCGAAAAGAAGCAGAAGTTCGACAACTTCGAAAACTCGAAGTACGCGACCGGCGAGTTCTTTGCCAAGTACATCGACCAGGAGTGGAAGCCAAAGACCAGCCGTGTCGAGGAGCTCTTCGCCAAGGCCGGCATCGCGCTGCCAACCCAGGCCGACTGGTCGGAGCTCGCTGAGAGCGTCGCCAAGCACGGTATCTACAACCAGAACCTGCAGGCCGTTCCACCAACCGGTTCGATCAGCTACATCAACAACTCGACCTCGTCGATTCACCCTGTTGCCTCGAAGATCGAAATTCGCAAGGAAGGCAAGCTGGGCCGCGTTTACTACCCGGCTCCGTTCCTGAGCGACGAGACCAACGAGTTCTATGAGGATGCCTACGAGATCGGTCCAGAGGCGATCATCGACACCTATGCTGAGGCAACTCAGCACGTCGACCAGGGCCTCTCGCTGACCCTGTTCTTCAAGGACACCGCAACCACTCGCGACGTCAACAAGGCGCAGATCTACGCATGGCGCAAGGGCATCAAGACCATCTACTACATCCGTATTCGCCAGCAGGCGCTTGCCGGCACCGAGGTTGACGAGTGCGTCAGCTGCATGCTCTAAGCCGCCCTGCAAAGTATTAGGAGAGAAGCGCAATGACCACCAAAATTCAGGCCATCACCCGCCCGGTCAACTGGAACAAGATCGAGGATCCAATCGACCTCGACGTTTGGAACCGTCTGACCTCGAACTTCTGGCTGCCAGAGAAGGTGCCACTGTCGAACGACATTCCTTCGTGGGCGACCCTGAAGGACCACGAGCGCACCATGACCATGCGTGTGTTCACCGGCCTCACCCTGCTCGACACCATCCAGGGCACCGTCGGTGCGGCCAGCCTGCTACCAGACGCGCTGACCCAGCACGAGGAAGCCGTAATCACGAACATCGCGTTCATGGAGTCGGTGCACGCCAAGAGCTACTCGAGCGTTTTCTCGACCCTTTGCTCGACCGACGAGATCGAGCAGGCTTTCCGCTGGTCAGAAGAGAACCCTTACCTTCAGAAGAAGGCCGAGATCGTTCTTAGCTACTACAACGGCACCGACCCGCTCAAGCGCAAGGTCGCCTCGACCCTGCTCGAGTCGTTCCTGTTCTACTCGGGCTTCTACCTGCCTATGTACTGGTCGAGCCGCGCAAAGCTCACCAACACCGCAGACCTGATCCGCCTCATCATTCGCGACGAGGCCATCCACGGTTACTACATCGGCTACAAGTTCCAGCAGTCGTTCAACGCAGCGCCTAAGGCTCGCCAGGAGGAAATCCGCGGTTACACCTACGACCTGCTGCTCGAACTCTATGAGAATGAGTGCAAGTACACCGCAGACCTGTACGACGAGATTGGCCTCACCGAGGACGTCAAGAAGTTCCTGCACTACAACGCGAACAAGGCCCTGATGAACCTCGGCTTCGACGCGCTGTTCCCGAAGGATGACTGCGACGTGAACGCCGCCATCCTGGCCGCGCTATCGCCAAACGCAGACGAGAACCACGACTTCTTCTCGGGTTCGGGTTCGAGCTACGTCATGGGCAAGCACGAGTCGACCACCGACGACGACTGGGACTTCTAGTCAGAATGGTGGATGCGCTCTAGCGCAAACAGCTGTCGCTGAAGGTCGGAGACTTAGATCCCGGCCTTCAGTGCTTTAAGTGCTGCCACGGCGAAGTCGTGGTCTTGCTTCCACTATCCGCCGAAAAAGGCAACTCTATCGAAACCCTCGTAATTCACGAGGCTCGCTCCTTGCAACCGAGCAGCCAAGGTCGGTTCGGATTGGTGGAAGACCACCGGCGCTTGTTTTTGTTGCGGCAACGAAATCGAGTAACTTGTTCCGCCACGTACACCCGTTAGCGGAATCACTGAGCTGGCAATACCGGCATCAGAGCGTTCAAACACTAAGCACGAATCGGTCACATGAAAGTCGGCCTTGGAGGCAAGTTCTGCCTGCAAATCCTTCCAAACATCGGCAAATTTGAAGTACGGCGATTGATTTGCGAACAAGTCTGTAATCAGCGAAGCGCGCAAGTAATCGCGCGCAGATGGCTTCTCGTAGGCGCAGTAATCCGGCAGGAGCCAAGTAAGTGGGTTGAGCAGCGCGCGCTCTACCAAACTGCACTCGCCGGCGGGCAACTGAAACAAAACCAACGGACCAAATTGAGGGCCATCGTACGCAATTGTTTCGGCGACTTCTAAACCTGATTGATCGAATCCCACCAAAGTCTGGAGGTATGGCAGGTCTCGATATGCAGGGTATGTGGCGAATTGTTCCAGCGGTGCCTGAAGAGGCCCGGTTGCCGAAATAGCGACAGTTGATGCCCCCGATGCCCGCAATCTATCGAATGCTCGGTTCAGGCGAAGAGTATTCGATTCAATCGCCTCCTCTGCCATTAAGAGCTGCTGAGGTTGCCATGGTAGGTCGGATGGCACTTTGTCAAAGTCATAAGGAGCTTCGAGTTTCACGAGCAACCCACTCGATTCCACCTGAATGGACACTTCGGACACATCTTCGAGTGGTGCCACGAAGTCGACTGTGATTACCGGGGTTCCCCGTTGGCAGAGAGCGAGCGCAGCCGTGGCAAAAATCGCTATCGCCACGATCGTTACGCCACGAACGTTAGCCATCTACGGCATTCAGAGGAGCAAGCTGAGCTATTGGCCCGCCCGAGCCGCCACCATATGCGGGAAACGTGATGAAGTTGTCAGGCCATGAGAGATAGTTAGTCGCACCTGGGTGGAGCGTCTTTCGTGTTGTTATCTTCAAGTTGAAATTGTCATCTGTGATTACAATGCCAGTAATTTGACCAAGCGAATTTGTCTGAACCGATTCCACCCAAGCGACGTGCCCGAAGTTCCACTGGGCGACGTCAAGCACGTGTGGAATGGTCGAGACGCGCACCCCAGGAATTGCTCGAGCGCGACTCGCCCACATGGATGCATCGCCTAACTGGGCGTAGCGCGTGTTGTAAGACTTGTACAGGTAGACCTTGTACGCAGCGTACATCGTGCAATTGTGGCCGTCGTTGGTCAAGTAGCCTGATGTATAGCCCATAGCCGTGCCGGAGTATCCGTCGGTGGTGCAGGCGTAGGACGTGCTGGTGCAATCCAAAGTGTTTGGTGTGGGTCCCGCCGCCTGGGCAGGTGCTGCACATGTCGCGGCTAGCGCGAGCGCCACAATTGTCCAAGCGGCTTTTCTCTGAAACAATCTTCTCCCCCTGAAAAACTCCCTCGAATGATGTCGAAGCAACCCAAGATTAGCGCAAACAGCTGTCGCTGAAGGTCGGAGACTTAGATCCCGGCCTTCAGTGCTTTAAGTGCTGCCACGGCGAAGTCGTGGTCTTGCCGCTGGGGGAGCCCCGAAACGGTAACGGTCGCAACGATTCCCGCTACGCCTTCGACGCGAATCGGAACGCAGCCGCCGTGCGGCGTGAAATCGCGTGGGTCAAGGCCCATCAGGTCTACAAAGTCGGTTCCGGCTGCCTTCTCGAGCGAGAGCTCCCACGAAGACTGGCCGATGAGCAGGCTCAGGTTGCGCTTGCGTCGCGCCCAATCGAAGTTCGCGGCGGTTGCGCCTGGGAGCATCAACGAAAACAGGGGAGCGTCGCCTTGACGAATGTCGATAACGATCGGATGCCCGGCTGCGAGTGCCCGGTGGCGCATCCAGTTGCCCAGCGCCCAGGCATCTGCCTCGTCGAACTTTGTTAGCGCGAGAGTCGCCAGTTCGGCACGTACTTCGTTGAGGAGGGTCTTGGCGGCTGCGGTTTCGGGCATGAGTAAAGCCTAGGCACAAGCTTTCGCTATGCCTAGGCTCTGCTCAGAATCGACTATTTAGGCAGTATCGACTTCATCTGGCTGTAGATGATCTCGCCCGACTTGACCGGCATGAAGCGCACGAGCTTGTCCATGATGGCTGCGTCCTTGCCAACAAACACACGTGCCTTGTTGGCCTCGATGCCGTCGATCATGATGCGACCGGCATCCGCGGGTGCGGTCATCTTCATCTTCGGGGCATCGCTGCCAGCAGCCAGATCCATTTTGATGCCCGAGTTGGCGGCGATGTTGGTGCCGATCGCTCCAGGGAAGATTCCGGTGACGTGAATCGGGGTATCGGTTAGTTCGGCGCGAAGCGCTTCGGTCAGCAGCTTGATGGCAGCCTTCGAGGCGCCATAGACGCTCTGGCCCGGTACAGGCCCGTAGCCACCCATCGACGAAACGTTGGCAATCTGTGCCTCTGGGCGCTTCCTTAGCTCTGGGATGAAGGCCTTGATTAGGTTCAGTGGGCCGTTGAAGTTGACGTTCATGACGCGATCGATGTGCTCGAAGTCGAGCTGGTCGACAAACACGAATGGCTGAATAATGCCGGCGTTGTTGACGAGCACGTCCACCTGGCCCAGCGCCTTGATTACCTCGGCTGGGAGGGCAGCGCACTGAGCGCGATCGGTGATGTCCATGGCCTTGGATGCGAACTTCGCACCAACGCCTGCGAGCTTGGCGGTTTCGGCCAGAGCCTCGGCCTTGAGGTCAAGGCCAAAGACCGAGGCGCCACGACGGAGCGCCTCAAGAGTCATTTCGCGGCCCATGCCATTGCCGGCGCCTGTGATTACAACAACTTTTCCGTTGAGCTTCATTGCTTGCCTTTCGAAAATCCGCCTTGGATTTCACTTTCAGGATACGCCTTAACCGGTCATTCGTTAGTATCCAAACGAGTTTGCTTGCTGAATTTTGGTTCGGCTAGTTTCTGCGAGTTTCGCCTGGCTCTACGGTCGTGCGACCGACATTAGGCAACCTACCGGTAGATGTGCGGGCTGACGCGTTCAAGCCAATTTTGGTGATGCTGTCCATGAAGCCCTCTGAGCCATCGAGAGCGCCGCCACCGGGGTTGCCCATGGGGGCGCGCCCAGATTCCTGGAGTTCACGCTGAAGAATCGCTTTTTCTCGCGGTGTCAATGCGTCGTATAGTTCATGGCCGTTCGGGTTGCCGCGTTTGCCGAACAGTCGCGATAGCCATCCCCACATGGTCACTCGCTTACCTCTGTAGTTGAGAGTTGGCTTAGGTCAGCTCGAACTGTCCACCCGAGATCTGGCCCTGCTTGCGGTAGAGGTCCAGCTTGGTGCGGGTGTCCATGATGTCGAGGTTGCGCATGGTGAGCTGACCGATGCGGTCGGCTGGGCCGAACGCGGCATCCTCGGTGCGCTCCATCGAGAGCTTCTCAGGGTGGTAGCTGAAGCCCTCGCCGCGGGTGTCGACGATGGTGTAGTCGTCGCCGCGACGCAGGCGGATGGTGACCGAACCGTTGACGGCAGACGCGACCCACTTGGTGAGCGATTCGCGCAACATCAGGGTCTGTGGGTCGAGCCAGCGACCTTCGTAGAGCAGACGGCCCATGCGGCGACCCTCGTTGTGGTACGCAGCAACGGTGTCTTCATTGTGGATCGCCGAGATAAGGCGCTCGTAAGCGGTGAACAGCAGCGCCATAGCAGGGGCCTCGTAGATGCCGCGGCTCTTGGCTTCGATGATGCGGTTCTCGATCTGGTCGCTCATGCCGAGGCCGTGGCGTCCGCCGATTTCGTTAGCGGCCATAACCAGGCCGACGGCGTCGTTGGTGTAGTCCTTGCCGTTGATCGCAACAGGGCGCCCCTGACGGAAGGTAACGGTGACGTCTTCACTGTCGATCTTGACGGTTGGGTCCCAGAAGCGCACACCCATGATCGGCTGCACGATTTCCATCGACTCGTTCAAGAATTCGAGGGTCTTTGCCTCGTGAGTTGCGCCAAGCATGTTGGCGTCGGTCGAGTAAGCCTTTTCAACCGATGAGCGGTATGGCATGTCGCGGGCGAGCAGCCACTCAGACATCTCCTGGCGGCCGCCGAGTTCGTTGACGAAGTCCTCGTCGAGCCATGGCTTGTAAACGCGAAGGTTTGGGTTGGCGAGCAGGCCGTAGCGGTAGAAACGCTCGATGTCGTTGCCCTTGTAGGTGCTGCCATCGCCCCAGATCTCGACGCCATCCTCGTGCATCGCACGAACCAGCAGGGTGCCGGTCACGACACGGCCGAGGGGAGTGGTGTTGAAGTATGCCTTGCCGCCGGTGCGGATGTGGAACGCGCCACACGCGATGGCTGCGAGGCCTTCCTCGGCTAGCGACTGTCGGCAGTCAACCAGGCGTGCCTTCTCGGCGCCATAAACCAGCGCGCGGTCTGGGATCTCGTCGATGTTGTCCTCGTCGTACTGACCGAGGTTTGCAGTGTAGGTGTAGGGAACAGCGCCCTTCTCGCGCATCCAAGCGACCGCCACCGAGGTGTCGAGACCGCCCGAGAACGCAATACCTACTTTTTCGCCGACTGGAAGAGATGCAAGAACTTTAGACACCCGTTAAGACTACCCTGTAGGCATGAGTGAATCCCTGCCTCCTTGCCCACACTGCAACTGCGAGTACACCTACGAGATGGGCGCGCTGTTGGTCTGCCCTGAGTGCGCCCACGAGTGGGAGCCTGCCGGTGACGTGGTGGAAGAGGTTGAGGCAGAGCGCGTGATCAAGGATGCGGTTGGCAATGTTCTAGCCGATGGCGATGCAGTCACCATCATCAAAGACCTCAAGGTCAAGGGCTCGTCGAGCTCGATCAAGGTTGGCACCAAGGTGCGCAGCATCCGCCTGGTCAACGGCCCAGACGGACACGACATCGACTGCAAGGTCGACGGCTTTGGTCAGATGTACCTCAAGTCGAGCATCGTCAAGAAGGTTCTTTAGCGGCCGGCTAGCCCTTGAAGTAGACCTCGGCGCGACGAACGGCGCCGCCAACACCCGTCTCGGTTACGCCGGTTGACTGAACGACGTTCAGCTTTGGCGCGAGCGCGCGAAGAGCATTGCAGACGGCTTGTGAGCGGGCCTTAGCCAGCGCCGCATCGGCCTTCAAGACCTTCGGACCCATCGTGTAGCCGATGCACACCATCGTCTTCATTCCGGCCGCCAATTTAATCGTCGCGCGCAGTTTTGCCCTGTGCGCCTTGGTCAAGACCGCCGATCCCGGCGCAAAGTTATCGAATACGGTGGTCGCGCTCACTGCCGTCTGAGGTGGAGTCACTGCCGCGGCAGGTGCAACGCGCAAAGCATTGACCAGAGTCAACGACCCGTTTGCGTTCGTGATCGTTAGAGCAAGCGTGCCGGTCAAGCCGGCGGGAACCGTAAACGTGACGCTGGTTGAAGTATTGGCGGTCACCTGAGCGGGCACGCCACCGATTGTGATGACAGAGCCGGACATGTTGGTGCCGGTCACGGTAACGGAGTTACCGCCAGCCGAAGTGGTGGTATTGGTCGAAACCGTCGTTACGAGAGGAACGCTCGGAGTCACCGGTGAACTGACCGAGTTCTGAACCGGCGGCGCGATCGCGACGGTGATCGCGAGTGACTTCGTCACGGTGGCCGACAGCGAGTCGGTTACCGTCACGTCGACCGAAGCGGTTCCTGCCGCAGTCGGGGTTCCCGTGATCGAGCCAGTCTGGGCGTTCAAGGAAAGCCCGGCAGGAAGCGTGGTGCCGTTAGCGAGCGCCCAGGTTGAGTATGTTCCCGAACCTCCGCTGGCGGCGAGCTGGTCGCTGTATGCCGTGCCAACGGTTGCACTTGCCAATGCCGAGTTGGTGATTGAAAGAGCCGTGGTGAAGGTCGATGTGGCGCCACACGAGTAGCCGGCAACGCTTTGTGCGCACACACGGTAGTAGTAGGTGGTGTTTGCGGTTAGACCTGTGATCGCACCGGAAACGGCCTGAGTGGTAGTGCCAGCCAGGACGGTTGCAAGGCTCGCAGTTCGCAGAACAGTGGATGAAGCCGTGCATGGTGCGTTGACTGCCGAGCAGCTGTCGATTGTGGACTGGTTCGTGCCGATGAAGAGCTTCGGCGTCGAGGCGAGGTATTTGGCATTGATGGTTGCTGCAACGTTTGCTGTGGTTCCTGTCACCGAGCTGACTGCTCCGGTGGTAGCTTCGGGCATAGCCGTAATCACAGCCATTCCGTCGCTAGTGCTTCCGCCGTTGCCCTGCGAGTGCCCAAACGGCGAGTTGGAGGTTCCCAAAACATTCGTGAGGTTGGTGCACGCGCCACTGACCGATGCGCAGGAGGACCCGCCTCCACCGCCCGAGCCGTTTCCGCCGCCGCCGCCGTAG
>JBEDDI010000023.1:0-16399 GCA_041176265.1 Actinomycetota bacterium | reverse complement strand
GCTTCGCGTCGGAAGCGTATTCAAAGCCCTCAGCGCAGGTACCGGCATCCCCGTCGCTCAATTCAGCGAGGCTGCTTCAAAACTAGGGGAATTCGAACTCGGCAAGGGCGCGCCATCGATCGAAGGCTATCTGTTCCCTGCAACCTACGATTTCGATTCGAAGGCAACGGCTCTAGAAATCCTGCAGATTATGAACAACCGCATGGTCGAGGAGCTCGGCCGCTACGGCGTGGCCAAGGCCGATTGGCACCGTGTCCTGTCGCTGGCGGCATTAATCCAGGCCGAGGCGCGCATCGAGGGTGACTTCTACAAGGTTTCGCGTACGTTCCTAAACCGCATCGACAAGGGCATGAAATTGCAGTCCGATGCCACCGTGAGCTATGGCGTGGGCGGCAAGACCGTGAGCACCTCGGCTGCAGATCGCGCTAACGATAACGGCTACAATACTTACCTTTATGCCGGCCTGCCGGTTGGGCCGATCTCGGCGCCGGGTAGTGTCGCCATCGATGCGGCATTGCACCCTGCAGAGGGAGACTGGTTGTACTTCTGCGCGGTCAACCTTGAGACAGGTGAGACCTGGTTCAGTTCAACCTACGCCGAGCACCAGAAAGCTGTCGAAGTATGGCGACAGTGGATGCGAGATAACCCCGGCTATGAGTAACCAATTTCTCGTCGTCGGTTCTCCGATCGACCATTCAAAGTCACCCGCAATTCATCGCGCCGCGTACCGCGTTCTCGGCCTCGACTGGGACTACGGCAAGTTGGAGGTCGGTCGCGGTGGCCTTCGCCAGGTGGTCGACAATGCTCCTGAGGCCCTGCGCGGATTCAGTGTGACGATGCCGCTGAAGGAAGAAGCGGCCAAATTGGCGAGCACGGTCGATGAGTTCGCGCGCACTAGTGGCGCGGCCAACACCTTGGTGCGGAATGAGGATGGTTGGTCAGCGTACAACACCGACGTATTCGGTATCGTACAGGCGGTGCGCACGGCCCGCGACCAAGACTGGGCTGACGTTAGCGTTTTGGGTAGTGGCGCTACCGCATACTCAACCATGATGGCTCTGAGAATACTTGCGCCAAAAGCAAAAATCCGCGTCTTCGCCAGGAATTCCAAGGCCGCAAAGCAACTCGCAGCATTCGCCAAGGACCTCGAACTTAAGGTTCGGGTAACAAGATCGTTACGCAAATCGCTGTCCGGTGAAAGATTGACCATCTCGACGCTTCCTTCCGGAGTCCTATCCGAGTACTTGGCATCAAAGCGGAACGTTCCCACGCAAGGATTTGCCGGAGCGCTGCTCGATGTGGCTTACGACCCGTGGCCAAGCTCCGCCGCTCTTGCCTGGACCGCATCTGGTGCGGTTGTCGCAAGCGGACTAGACATGCTCATCTGGCAAGCGATCGCACAGCTGCGCATTTTCACCGGCGGGAACCCAAATGAATCACTGCCAAACGAAGTGGCTGTTCTCGAAGCAATGCGTCACGCCGTTTAGCGTGTGGCAATATTGACGCATGTTACGTTGGATCACCGCAGGGGAGTCGCACGGCCCTGAACTAGTCGCAGTGCTTGAAGGCCTTCCCGCTGGCGTGTCGATCACTACGGCCGAGGTTCAAGACGCTCTAGCTCGTCGTCGACTCGGCTACGGTCGCGGTGCCCGCATGAAGTTCGAACAGGACGAAGTCACGTTCTCTGGCGGAGTCCGCCACGGTCTGACCATGGGCGGCCCAGTTGCTGTTTGTGTTGCAAACACCGAGTGGCCAAAGTGGCAGGACGTAATGTCGGCAGACCCGTTAGCCGAAGGCACGGTCACCGGAGCTCGTGGCGAGGCTCTCACGCGCCCTCGTCCAGGCCACGCAGATTTCACTGGCATGCAGAAGTACGGTTTCCTCGACTCGCGTCCGGTGCTGGAGCGGGCGAGCGCTCGAGAGACCGCGGCGCGTGTTGCACTCGGTCAAATCGCCTCAAACTTCTTGGCGGCGCTGGGCATCCATCTTGTTAGCCACACGGTTGGCATCGGTCAGGTCATGTGCCCTGCCGACGCGAAGCTCCCTAAGCCATCTGACGTAGCAGCGCTCGACACCGATCCTCTTCGATGCTTCGACGCCGCAACCTCCGCCGCGATGGTTGCAGAGGTCGATGAGTGCCACAAGGATGGTGACACCCTGGGTGGCATCGTTGAGGTCCTTGCTTACGGCATGCCCCCCGGCCTTGGCAGTTTCGTGCACTGGGACCGCCGTCTCGATGCACAACTCGCCGCGGCTCTCATGGGCATCCAGGCCATCAAGGGCGTCGAAGTGGGAGATGGATTCGAGACTTCACGCCGTCGCGGCTCGGCCGCCCACGACGAGATTGTCCGCAACGACGGCGTTTCGGAGCGACTGAGCGACCGCGCAGGCGGCATCGAGGGTGGCATGTCGAACGGAGAAATTCTCCGCGTCCGTGCTGCCATGAAGCCAATCTCGACCGTTCCTCGCGCGCTGCAGACGATCGACGTGGCAACCGGCGAGGCAGCCAAGGCGCATCATCAGCGTTCAGACGTATGCGCAGTTCCAGCAGCCGGTGTTGTCGCCGAGGCAATGGTGGCTCTCGTACTAGCTAATTCGGTACTCGAGAAGTTCGGCGGCGATTCCGTCGCAGAGACCAAACGCAACCTAGACGCCTACCTTGCCGCAATTCCCGAGGTGCTGCAATCGCGCGTGGTGCGCTAGTGCCACAAAAACACGAGGTCATTGTTCTCGTTGGCCCGATGGGCGTAGGCAAGACGACCCTAGGTAAGAAGCTCGCAAGGGCGTTAGGTGTGCCCTTCGCGGACACCGACGCAATGATCGTGGCCGACCACGGCGAAATCGCCGCCATCTTTGCCAATAAGGGTGAAGCTGCCTTTCGCAAACTTGAGGAAGCAGCCGTTGCGGCAGCGCTGGCCGCACCTGCGGTTGTCGCTACCGGCGGGGGAGCAGTGCTGAGTCCTGTGAACCAAGCCGCATTGAAAGCTGCGACCGTCTTCTACCTTTCAACGGATGGCCGCCACATGCCATCGCGCCTCGCGAACGGTAACCGGCCTCTTCTGCAGAACGGCATCGAAGACTGGCGCAGAATCTACAACGAACGCAAGCCCATCTACGAAGCTTGTTCCGATTACGAAATCAACACTTCCACCCAATCGATGGCAAGCGCCCTCGAAGAGATCAAGCGAAGGCTGGCAGGCGATGACTGAAACACGAGTGGTCAGTGTGACCGGTGAGAACGGGTACGACATTCGCATTGGCCGGTTCATGCTCGACGAGGTTGTTGGCGCAATCGGCGCAGGCGCACGTCAGGTAATGGTGATTCATCCGATAGCGCTGTCTCCGAGTGCCGAAGCACTCAAGGAACGCATCGATGCCGCCGGCTACGTGACGACCCTGGTTGGTGTCCCGGACAGCGAGGAAGCCAAAAACGTGCACGTCGCTGCCTTCTGCTGGGAGCGCCTGGGCAAGGCTGATTTCACACGCAGCGACGTCATCATCGGCTTCGGTGGCGGCACCACCACCGACCTTGCTGGATTCGTTGCAGCCACCTGGTTGCGCGGTGTAAAGCTGATTCAGGTGCCGACCACCTTGCTCGGCATGGTGGATGCCGCTATCGGTGGAAAGACCGGAATCAATACGGTCGAAGGCAAGAATCTGGTTGGCGCCTTCTACGCCCCCGCAGCAGTTATCTGTGACCTCGAAACGCTCAATTCGCTACCGAGGACCGAGATCCTCGCCGGCTTCGGCGAGGTAGCGAAGTACGGCTTTATCGCTGACGAACGCATCCTCGAGCTAATCGAAGCGAATGTTGAGTTGGCCACGGATCCGCAATCGGAGGTCTTCCTCGACATCGTGGAGCGCTGCGCGGCTATCAAGGCACGCGTTGTTTCAACTGACTTCAAGGAGGCGGGACTCCGCGAGATCCTCAACTACGGGCACACGCTCGGTCACGCCATTGAGCACGCAGAACGCTACCAGTGGCGTCATGGCGCCGCCATCGCCATCGGCATGGTGTTCGTTGCAGAGCTGGCCCGTATCGCTGGTCGCCTGAGCGACGCAGATGTGGATCGCCACCGCAGCGTATTCGCACTGCTGGGCCTCCCAACCGCATATTCTGCAATGCGCTGGCCGCAACTCCTCGAGACGATGCAGCGAGACAAGAAGTCGCGCGCCGGAACGCTGCGGTTCGTAGTGCTGGATGCAATCGGCAAGCCGGCCATTATGAGTGCACCGACCGACGAGATGCTGCACATCGCCTACCAAGAGATTGCCAGCCACTAACCTTTAGGTATGGCAAAGATCCTCGTTCTAAACGGCCCCAACCTCGGCCGCCTCGGTTCGCGCGAGCCGGACATCTACGGTTCGATGAACTACAACGAACTTGGCGCCTTTGTCCGTGAAGTTGCAGCAAAACTAGGACTCGAAGCCGACTTCCGTCAAACCAATAGCGAGGCGGAACTGATTTCTTGGCTCTACGAAGCCGTGGATGGTGGTTCGCACGTAGTTCTAAACCCTGCGGCCTTCACTCACTACTCTTACGCGCTTCGCGACGCAGCGGCCCTCGTGTGCAAGGCGGGGCTGAAACTTATCGAAGTTCACCTAAGTAACCCGCACGCACGCGAAGAATTCCGCCACAATTCGGTCATCTCGGGTGTTGCAACCGGCGTTATCGCAGGACTCGGCGCGCGCTCATACGAACTGGCCCTGCAAGCGATCGCCTAATAAGCAATCAGCAACGCCCTCGCGATAGACTATTGGGCGGCCGATTACGGCAATTTTCCGACCCTTCGGTCGGGCAACTAAAGAAGTGAGTGATTTCCATGGCAACTAGCAACGACCTCAAGAACGGTCTCGTCCTCAACATCGACGGCCAGCTTTGGTCTGTAGTCGAATTCCAGCACGTCAAGCCGGGCAAGGGCCCAGCATTCGTGCGCACCAAGCTCAAGAACGTCATGAGCGGCAAGGTCGTCGACAAGACCTTCAACGCTGGTGTCAAGGTTGAAACCGCAAACGTAGACAAGCGCGACATGACCTTCCTATACAACGACGGCTCGGGCTTCGTCTTCATGGACAAAGACAACTACGACCAGTTCACTCTGTCGCCTGAGATCACCGGCGACGCCTCGGACTACATGCTCGAGAACCAGGACGCAGTCGTTGCTCTGCACGACGGCAACCCGATCTACGTAGAACTTCCTGCGTCTGTCGTGCTCGAGGTCACCTACACTGAGCCTGGCCTTCAGGGCGACCGCTCGACCGGTGGCACCAAGCCAGCGACCCTCGAAACCGGCAAGCAGATTCAGGTTCCGCTGTTCCTCGAGACCGGCACCCGCGTCAAGGTCGACACCCGCACCGGTGACTACCTCGGCCGAATCACCGACTAATTGAGCGCGCGTACCAAGGCGCGTAAGCGCGCCATCGATGCGATTTATGCGGCAGACCTGCGCAAGGTATCGCCGATGCAGCTGCTCGACGAGGTTGCCGAGCTGGTCGCGGACCGCCAGAACCAGGGCGAGATCTTCGGCTACGCACGAGACATCGTTGAGGGAGTCGTTGCGAACCACGGCGAGATTGACGACCTGCTCGAGACCTACTCGCAAGGCTGGGCTATCGACCGCATGCCACACGTCGACCGTGCCATATTGCGCGTCGGCGCCTGGGAGATTGTCTTCAACGACGAAGTGCCTGATGTAGTTGCAATCTCAGAAGCCGTTGCAGCGGCCAAGGAACTGTCAACCGACGATTCCGGCGCGTTCATCAACGGCTTGCTCGGTCGAATTTCGGCCACGCGCAAGGCGCAGTAGTCGCACCGCCTCTGCTAAAGTATTAGCAAGCAAATCCTTTAAAGACCGTCCAGAGAGGCGGAGAAGGAGAAAGCGTGTCTTCACGCATAGTTCTCGCAGGCCCCGACATCGATCGGGCCGTAACGCGCATCGCGCATGAGATCGTCGAGGCCAACCAGGGCACATCCGATCTCGTTCTTCTCGGCATTCCAACCCGCGGCGTAGTCCTAGCCGGACGCATTGCGGCTGCAATCGGCCGGAACTATGCCGATTTCGAGCCGGCCACTTCCGTCGGGCGTCTCGACATCACCATGTACCGAGACGATCTGTCCCAGCATCCCGCCAAAGAGGTCACAGCCTCGACGATGCCTGCCGTCGGTATCACAGGCAAGACACTCGTTCTGGTCGACGACGTGCTCTTCAGCGGTCGCACCATTCGTGCCGCTCTAGATGCTTTGAACGAGTACGGGCGCCCACGCGCTGTCAAACTCGCCGTGCTCGTCGATCGCGGACATCGTGAGCTGCCGATTCGGGCCGATTTCGTCGGCAAGAACTTGCCGACCTCGCGCGAGGAGCGCATTCGCGTTCAGTTGACCGAGAGCGACGACGACAACAAGGTGGTGATCGAGTCTTGAAGCACCTGATCTCTGCCGCGGACCTCTCGCTCGACGTGACCCTTGCTCTTCTGGATACAGCCGAAGAAATGTCTATCGTGAACGAGCGCGAAATCAAGAAGCTGCCAACCCTGCGAGGTCGGACCGTGGTCAATCTGTTTTTCGAGGATTCGACCCGCACCCGAATCAGCTTTGAACTAGCCGCTAAGCGACTGTCGGCCGACGTTATCGGGTTCACGGCCAAGGGATCCAGTGTTTCAAAGGGCGAGAGTCTGAAGGACACCGCTCAGACCCTCGAGGCCATGGGGGCAGACGCCGTCATCGTGCGCCACCACGCTAGCGGCGCGGCGCAAAATCTCGCTACGGCTGGCTGGATTTCGGCTCACGTCGTCAACGCTGGCGACGGCAAGCACGAGCACCCAACCCAGGCATTGCTCGATGCGTTCACGATTCGCAAGAGACTGCACGGAGCCGGTTCAACGGGCAAGAACTTGGCAGGCGTACGCGTCCTTATCGTTGGCGATGTACTGCACTCGCGCGTAGCTAGATCGAACCTGCACCTGTTACGGACACTAGGCGCTCGGGTGGCCGTGGCTGCTCCTGCGACGTTGCTACCTGCGACGCCAGACGCGCTGGTCGCCGAGCATTACTTCGACCTTGACGAAGCAATCGCGAAATTCAAGCCCGACGCTGTGATGATGCTGCGCGTGCAACTCGAACGTATGTCGGCGAGTTTCTTTCCTTCGGCTCAGGAGTACTCGGCTAATTGGGGCCTTACTAGGGAGCGTGCAGTAGCGCTGCCGGCAACGACGCTCATCATGCATCCCGGGCCGATGAACCGAGGTCTCGAGATCTCTTCGTACGCTGCGGATGCTCCACAGTCAACCGTTCTAGACCAGGTAAGAAACGGCATTTCGGTGCGAATGTCGACCCTGTATCACCTCATGGCAGGAGACCAGCAATGAGCTTTGACCTAGTTTTCAAGAATGCGACATTGGCGAATGGGTCGACTATCGACATCGGTATAGCGGGCGATCGCATTGCTGCGATGGGGGCTGACCTTTCTGGCACACAGGCTATCGACGCAAGCGGACTAATTGCGCTTCCCGGCTTCGTTGACCTTCACACCCACCTTCGCGAACCGGGCTTCGAGGCCAGCGAAACGGTGCTGACCGGCAGTCGAGCAGCAGCCAAGGGTGGCTACACGGCTGTTCATCCCATGGCGAACACCTCGCCAGTCGCAGACAATGCTGGCGTGGTTGAGCAGGTCTTTGGCTTAGGTATTGACGCTGGCTACGTGGACGTATTTCCGATCGGTGCAGTAACCAAGGGGCTAGAAGGCAAGCAGCTTGCCGAGTTGGGTGCGATGGCAGATTCACGCGCTCAGGTTCGCGTCTTCAGTGACGACGGCAAGTGTGTTAGCGACCCGCTACTGATGCGCCGAGCTCTCGAGTACGTGAAGAATTTCGGGGGAGTGATCGCTCAGCACGCTCAAGACCCGCGACTCACGGAGGGGGCCCAAATGAACGAGGGTGTGGTCTCGGCTCAACTTGGGCTAACTGGCTGGCCTGGCGTAGCCGAGGAGTCGATCATCGCAAGAGACGTGATGCTCGCCGAAACATTGGGCTCGCGTATCCACATCTGTCACCTGTCGACGGCTAGGTCGGTCGAAATCGTGCGTTGGGCTAAGCGACGTGGAGTGCAGGTAACCGCCGAAGTAACTCCTCACCATTTGCTACTTACCGATGAACTCGTGCGCACATATGACCCCGTCTATAAGGTCAACCCGCCACTCCGCACGCAGGACGATGTTGCTGCGCTGCGCGCGGCACTCGTCGACGGAACGATCGACATCATCGCGACCGATCACGCACCGCATCCGGCAGAAGCCAAGGAGTGCGAGTGGGACAGCGCGGCTTTCGGCATGGTCGGTCTCGAGACGGCGGCTTCGGTGGCGCAGCTCGTTCTAATCGAGTCTGGAAAATCGGACTGGACGCGACTGGCCGAGGTCATGTCGATTAACGCGGCAAAGATCGCTGGCGACATAGATCACGGAAACGAACTGGCGGTTGGCACACTAGCAAACCTCGCCTTTATCGATCCAGCGGTGAAGCGTGAGATTGTTCGCGCAACCGAATCCAAGAGCGAGAACAATCCATACGCCGGTCTGACACTGCCCGGTCGCGTCATGCACACGGTCTATCGCGGAACTCTGACGGTGCAAAACGGCACGATTCGAGAGCGTCTCTAATGTCAGACAGGATCCTCGAACTGACGACAGTTGCCGTAGTTGTTTTAGTGGCAATGGCGTACTTCGCCGTGCGAGCTTGGCGCGGACGCGTGATCGCACACGACAAGCTGATCGGGGATCTTCCTGACGCGTTCAACCTTGGCCAGGCAGATTCATTCGATGGTTTCTATGTGGCCACAACCCTCGCCGACAAACCTCTCGAGCGACTAATTGGGGCTGGACTAGCCCATCGCGGTCGAGCATCGGTTCGAGTCTCGGCAGCCGGAATCGTCATCGACAGAACCGGCGAGGCGACCATTTTTATCCCAGGTGCGCAGATCCTGGCGGTTTCTGCGCAGTCTGCCGTAATCGATCGCGCCGTCGAGGCAAACGGGCTTACCGCTTTGCGATGGAGCAATAACGGCAACGAATTCGAGACTTTCTTGCGAATGACATCGGCAGATGCACGCCGAGCAATCGCAAGCGAATTCTCAAAACAAAGCAGCAAGGAGCGGCGCTAAAAATGCAAAAAGCACTACTAGTCCTAGAGGATGGCAAGACGTTCGTCGGCCGCCCATACGGCATCGAGGGCCAGACCCTGGGTGAGCTCGTCTTTGCAACCGGAATGACAGGTTACCAGGAGACACTGACCGATCCATCCTACGCCGGGCAGATCGTGGTGCAGACAGCCCCGCACATTGGCAACACGGGGGTCAACGCCCGCGACGAGGAATCGAGCAAGGTTTGGGTCGCAGGGTACGTTGTGCGCGATCCGTCCCGAATTGTCTCTAACTTCCGCAGTGAAAACAGCCTGGATGACGAGCTGGAAAAGTACGGCATCGTCGGCATCTCGGGCCTCGACACTCGTGCCCTAACCCGTCACCTACGTGACGCCGGAGCCATGCGTGCTGGCATCTTTTCGGGTGAAGCGGCTAACCGTTCTGTTGAGCAGTTGCTCGAAACAGTACGCGGCGCCTCGCGTATGCAGGGACTTTCGCTGAGCGATGTCGTGACCACGCCTGAACCATACACGGCGCCGGCCGAAGGCGAGCGCGTGGGCAAGGTAGCAATCGTCGACCTTGGCATAAAGCGATCGACCATCGAGCAGATGGTTGCCCGCGGACTCGAGGTCCAGGTGTTCCCTGCAAAGGTAGATGCTGCGACCCTGATTGCTAGTCAGCCAGACGCAGTGTTCTACTCGAACGGGCCTGGCGACCCCGAGGCGGCGGCCGGTCAGGTTGCAGTGCTACGTGAGATTCTTGGTCGGCGCATACCGTTCTTCGGTATCTGCTTCGGAAATCAGCTACTCGGCCGAGCGCTAGGTTTTGAAACCTACAAGCTGCCATTCGGACATCGCGGCATCAACCAGCCGGTGCTTGATCGCAAGACTGGCCGCGTAGAAGTAACTGCACACAACCACGGTTTCGCCGTAAAGATTGACGCTCGCGATGCCGTCGAGAGCCCTGCCGGTTTTGGCAAGGTCACGGTTAGCCATGTTTCGCTCAACGACGACTGTGTCGAGGGGCTCGAATGCCTCGATATCCCTGCCTTCTCTGTGCAGTACCACCCCGAGGCCGCAGCCGGTCCGCACGACAGCAACTATCTCTTCGACCGACTAGTCGACATGATCAACGCCAACAAGAAGGTCTCATAATGCCAAAGCGTCAAGACATCAACTCAGTACTCGTCATCGGTTCTGGACCAATCGTCATCGGCCAGGCTTGCGAGTTTGACTACTCGGGAACGCAGGCCTGCCGCGTGCTGCGAGACGAGGGTATTCGCGTGATCCTGGTCAACTCGAACCCGGCAACCATCATGACCGACCCGGATTTCGCCGACGCTACCTACGTCGAGCCAATCACGCCAGAGGTAATCGAGAGCATCATCCTGAAGGAGAAACCGGACGCGATTCTGCCAACCTTGGGTGGCCAGACGGCTCTCAACGCTGCGATGGCGCTTCACGAGCGCGGTCTGCTTGAGAAGTATGGCGTTGAGCTCATCGGCGCAAAGGTAGACGCAATCAAGAAGGGTGAAGATCGCCAGATCTTTAAGCAACTCGTTCTTGACGCAGGCGCGGATGTCGCCAAGTCGGTAATCTGTGGCACATTAGACGAGGCCCTAGCTGCCGTCATCGACCTAAAGTACCCGGTGATGGTGCAGCCTTCGTTCACCATGGGCGGTCTCGGCTCCGGTTTTGCCTACGACGAGGAGGAGCTTCGCCGCATCGTGGGTTCCGGCCTTCAGGCTAGTCCGGTCACGCAGGTTCTGCTTTCCGAATCGATCCTCGGTTGGAAAGAATACGAGCTTGAACTCATGCGTGACAAGAACGACAACTGCGTCGTCGTTTGTTCCATCGAGAACGTCGACCCAGTTGGCGTGCACACGGGTGACTCGATCACGGTTGCTCCCGCACTGACCCTCACCGATCGCGAATACCAGAACCTTCGCGACATAAGCATCGATATCATCCGCGCGGTAGGCGTCGACACCGGGGGTTGCAACATCCAATTCGCGGTAAATCCTGAGAACGGCCGCGTGGTCGTAATCGAAATGAATCCGCGTGTCTCGCGATCGTCGGCCTTGGCCTCTAAGGCAACCGGCTTCCCGATTGCAAAGATCGCCGCGAAGCTAGCGGTTGGTTACACGCTCGACGAGATCCCAAACGACATCACGCGCGTCACGCCGGCATCGTTCGAGCCAACTCTCGACTACGTCGTGGTGAAGGTGCCTCGCTTTGCGTTTGAGAAGTTCCCAGCGGCAGATCCAACGCTGACTACGACCATGAAGTCCGTCGGTGAGGCGATGGCCATCGGCCGAAACTACAGCCAGGCCCTGCAGAAGGCCCTGCGAAGCCTCGAGCGTCGCGGATCGTCGTTCCACTGGGGCGAAATTCCGGCCAGCAAGGAAGAACTCCTCGAGCAGATCAAGACTCCAACGGATGGCCGCATCGTGCTGGTGCAGCAAGCGCTGCGCGCCGGCGCTAGCCTCGCCGACATCTTCGCCAGCACCAAGATCGATCCTTGGTTCGTTGACCAGATCATCCTGATCAACGAGGTTGCGGAGCAGGTTCGCACGGCGGCGACGCTAGATGTTGATTTGATCAAGTGGGCCAAAGAGCACGGCTTTAGCGATGCTCAGTTGGCGCAGCTGCGTGGACTTGACGAAGCTCAGGTGCGTGCGATCCGTCACGAACATGGACTACGTCCGGTCTTCAAGACGGTCGACACGTGCGCCGGCGAGTTCCCAGCCGAGACCCCGTACCACTACAGCACCTACGAGCAGGAGACTGAGGTCACCCCGAGCGACCGCAAGAAGGTCGTCATTCTCGGTTCCGGCCCGAACCGCATCGGTCAGGGTGTCGAGTTCGATTACTCGTGCGTGCACGCGTCGTTCGCTCTTTCGGACGCCGGATACGAGACGATCATGATCAACTGCAACCCTGAGACCGTGTCCACCGACTACGACACCAGCGATCGCCTCTACTTCGAGCCGCTGACGCTCGAGGACGTGCTCGAGGTAATTCACGCTGAGCAGGCCTCAGGTGAGCTGGTTGGCGTCGTTGTTCAGCTCGGCGGCCAGACTGCTCTTGGGTTGGCCAAGGGGCTTAAGCAGGCAGGTATCCCTATTCTCGGCACCACGCCTGAGGCAATCGACCTCGCCGAAGAACGTGGACTATTCGCCAAGATCCTCGACGAGGCGGCTCTCATGTCGCCCGCGAATGGCACGGCCATGAATCTCGCTGACGCAGAGGCGGTAGCTGACCGAATCGGTTACCCGGTTTTGGTTCGCCCAAGCTACGTTCTCGGCGGACGCGGCATGGAGATCGTGTACGACATCGCCAGCATGCGCGACTATTTCGTTCGCATCGCGGATCAGGGCATCGTTGGCCCGGGGCACCCTCTGCTCGTTGACCGCTTCCTGGACTCGGCGATCGAGATCGACATCGACGCGCTCTACGACGGTGAAGAACTCTACGTAGGCGGCGTCATGGAGCACATCGAGGAAGCGGGCATTCACTCGGGCGACTCGAGCTGCACCCTGCCACCGGTTACCATGTCGCAGTCGCAAATCGACCGCGTTCGCGATGCGACCTTGGCAATCGCCAAAGGCGTCGGCGTCCGGGGCTTGCTCAACGTTCAGTTCGCGCTTTCGAGCGATGTTCTCTACGTGCTTGAGGCGAACCCCCGTGCATCGCGCACGGTTCCATTCGTCTCGAAGGCCCTAGGCATCACTCTGGCTAAGGCGGCCTCGCTCGTTATGGTTGGTCGATCGATTTCCGAACTGATTGCCGAGGGGCACCTACCGGAGCGCGATGGCACTTATATTCCTTCCGGTGCGCCGATCGCAGTGAAGGAGGCCGTGCTACCTTTCAAGCGTTTCGCAACCAAGGACGGCCGCTTCGTCGACTCGCTACTCGGACCAGAAATGCGCTCCACCGGCGAGGTCATGGGCATGGACGTGGACTTCCCGCGTGCTTTCGCCAAGAGCCAGTCGGCCGCCGGATCGGCGTTGCCAACCTCGGGTACGGTTTTCGTATCGGTTGCCGACCGCGACAAGCCTCAGGTGGTGCTCCCGGTTAGACGCCTCCAGCAGCTGGGTTACCGCGTGCTCGCCACCGATGGAACGGCCGCGATTCTCAAACGCCACGGCATTGAGGTCTCGGTGGTTCGCAAGCACAGTGATGACAACGCCGCCGACGGTCCGACGATCGTTGATCTAATAACAGCGGGTGAGGTCGATGTCGTAGTGAACACTCCTGCCGGTTCCAGCGCACGCAAGGACGGCTACGAGATCCGTGCCGCAACCACCGCGGCCGACAAGGCTATCTTCACGACCATCGCACAGTTAAGCGCAGCCATTGGATCGTTCGAGACCGTCATCAACGAACCGTTCAAGGTCAAGTCACTCCAGGAGCACGCACGAGACAGGGCCGCAGCTCTTGGCGCCTAGTTTCGGCGCGCGCCTAGAGAACGCCTTCGCCTCTCGCGGCCACTTGTGCGTGGGCATCGACCCGCATGCCGCGCTCCTAGCAGACTGGGGCTTAGACGATAATGTTGCCGGACTGCGCGCCTTCGGCTTAGGCGTACTCGAGGCCGCCGTGGGCCGCGTCGGAATTATCAAGCCTCAGGTATCGTTCTTCGAACGCCACGGGTCGGCTGGGTTTGCTGTGCTTGAGGAGATTGCTCGCGAGGCAGCGAAAACCGATTTGCTGGTGGTCATGGACGCCAAGCGCGGTGACATCGGAACCACCATGGACGGCTATTTCGATGCCTGGCTCGCACAGGATGCCCCGTTTATATGCGACGCACTGACTGTCTCGCCATACCTCGGCGTCGATTCACTGGCTGGCGTAATGTCGCAGTGCCAGGACCTGGGCAAGGGTTTGTTCGTGCTAGCGGCGACCTCGAATCCGGAGGGAAAGTCGCTGCAGACTGCCAAGACCCCAAACGGCCCACTGGCCTCCGACATCTGGCAGCGCCTGGCTCGCGTGAACAGCGTCACTGGCACTGCGCCCGGAGCGCTCGGAAGCTTCGGTGCAGTTGTCGGCGCAACTCTTGATCTGCGCGCCTTCGGGATTGATTTCGGGGGAGCAGCCCAGGCCACGCCGATTCTTGCACCGGGATTCGGCGCACAGGGAGCCGAATTGTCTGATGCGGGCGCTTTATTTGCGGGCGCGCAACGTCAGCTAGTGGCTAGCGTCTCGCGGAGCGTTTTGTCGGCTGGTCCTAACGGAATCGCGGTAGCCATCGAGCGCTCAGCCAAGGAACTCGCGCACGCGCTGGACGAGTAGGGCAGTATCTAAACATGACTAATCGTCTGACCGTTATTGCTGGGCCGACCGCCGTAGGCAAGGGCACCGTCGTCGCGCACATTCTGGCCAACAACCCACAGGTTCACCTAAGTGTCAGCGCAACTACGCGCGCGCCTCGTCCTGGCGAGCAAGATGGCGTTGACTACTACTTCTGGTCACACGAGCAATTCGATGCCGCCATCGCGGCAGGGGAGATGCTCGAGTACGCGGTCGTGCACGGCGTAAACAAATACGGCACGCCTAAGCGGCCAGTAATCCAGGCCGTCGAGGCCGGACAGTTGGTCTTACTCGAAATCGATCTTCAAGGTGCTCGACAGGTTAAATCGGCTATGCCGGAGGCCCGTCTCATCTTCATTGCTCCACCGAGCTGGGACGAACTCGTTCGTCGTTTGACTTCACGAGGAACTGAATCTCCGGCAGAGCAGGAACGCCGACTCGAGACAGCGAAAATCGAGTTGGCAGCGCAGAGTGAATTCGATCATGTGGTTGTGAACGATGAGGTGGCTAGATGTGCCGCCGAGGTCGTAAACTTGATGCAGTCCTAGTTCGCGAGTGCGAACCCGATATTTGAGGAAATCATGTCAGCAGAAAAGCTTGAAGGTATTGTTTCGCCATCGATCGACCGTCTCCTTGAGAAGGTCGACTCGAAGTACGAGCTAGTCATGTTCGCCTCGAAGCGCGCCCGCCAGATCAACGAGTACTACTCGGCTCTGCACGAAGGTTCGCTTTTCAACAACGTAGGACCGCTCGTCGACAGCACCGTAGACGAGAAGGCTCTCACCATCGCTCTCAAGGAAATCCACCAGGACAAGCTTGAGAAGAAGGCCGCAGAGCTGGCCTAATCTGGGCCATCCCGACTAGGGAATCCCTATGGCAAACGTCGTCCTTGGCATAACTGGCGGCATTGCCGCATACAAGGCAACCGCCGTCATTCGCCTCTTGACCGAGGCCGGCCATGACGTGCGCGTGATCCCAACCGCAAACGCGCTCCGTTTCATTGGTGCAACCACCCTTGAGGCTCTCTCGCACAACAGCGTGGACCCTGATCTCTACAAAGATGTTGCCGACGTAAAGCATGTCGAACTCGGCCAGACGGCAGACCTCGTTATCGTCGCGCCCGCAACGGCGGCCTTTCTGGCTCGATACGCTAACGGTCTAGCCGACGATTTGCTGCTTAACACCCTGCTGGCCACGAAGGCGCCGGTTCTCGTGGCCCCGGCAATGCATACCGAAATGTGGCAGCACACCACGACGATTCGCAACGTATCAGCACTTCGCGGAGACGGCGTCTTCGTTCTGGAACCGGCTATCGGTCGACTTACCGGTGCGGACTCAGGGCAGGGCCGCCTTCCCGAACCCGAGGTTATCGTCGAATCGGCCCTGAGAATGCTTGCGCCTCAAGACCTTGAGGGTAAGCGTGTATTGGTGACGGCCGGAGGCACCCGCGAGCCAATCGACCCGGCAAGATTCATCGGCAACTACTCATCGGGCCGTCAGGGCGTCGAGTTAGCTCGCGCCGCAGCCCGCAGGGGAGCGACCGTAACGCTAATTGCGGCCAATCTTGCAGACGGTCAAGCCGCCGCGTCCATCCCTGGGGTCCACCTGATTGCGGCCTCCACGGCCGCCTCCATGAGGGGCGCTCTGGAAGAGTGCCGCACTTTTGCCGACGTGCTGATATACGCCGCCGCTGTCGCCGACTATCGCGTAGCAACCCCAACGGCAGCAAAGCTGAAGAAAACCGATCTGGGCGAAACCATGCATCTCGACCTCGTGCAGAATCCAGACCTGCTGGCAGAGGCATGCAATGACCGACGCGAGAGTCAAGTGATAGTTGGTTTTGCGGCCGAGACCGCCACTGGCATGCAGCTCCTAAACTTGGCGACCGAAAAACTGCGTCGTAAGGGCTGCGACCTCATGGTCGCGAATGACGTGTCCGCTGGAGCTGTTTTTGGCTCGG
>JBEDDI010000022.1:0-19810 GCA_041176265.1 Actinomycetota bacterium | reverse complement strand
TGGTGTCAACTAATGCGCATCGTCCTTCGCGAGGTCGCTCAGAGCCTGCGCCGCAACGCATCCATGGTCGTTTCGGTGGTTCTCGTCACCTTTATTTCGCTCACCTTCGTGGGCGCCGCCGCACTGCTGCAGATGCAAATCGGCCAGATGAAGACCTATTGGTATGACCGCGCGCAGGTGGCGGTTTACCTATGCACCGATGTCTCACCCGAGACCATCTGCCCGCAGGGTGAGGTTTCGGCTGACCAGAAGGCTGCCGTCGAAAGCAAGCTCGAATCTGGCACGCTGGCGCCATATATCGAGAAGTTCTACTTTGAGGATCACGCTCAGGCCTATGCCAAGTTCCAAGAGCAGTTCAAGGGCAACGCCGTCGCGCAGTATGTGAAGGCCGAGCAGCTGAACGAAACCTACTGGGTCAAGCTGAAGGACGCCAACCAGAGCGCAATTCTGAGCGAGAGCCTGAGCGGCACGGCGGGTGTCGAAGACGTGCGCGATCAGCGCAGTTACCTCGACCAAATCTTCTCGATGTTGAACGCAGCGTCCATCGCTGCCATCTCGATCGCAGGCTTGATGTTGTTCTCGGCAGCACTGTTGATTTCGACGACTATTCGTTTGAGTGCCTTTAGCCGACGCCGCGAGCTCGGCATCATGCGTCTCGTTGGCGCCAGCAATTTTTACATCCAGCTGCCGTTCATCCTCGAAGGTGTTGTGGCGGCGACCATCGGTTCGCTGCTAGCCGGCGGCGCGGTTGTCGGCATTGTTCAGTTCTTCGTCCAGGGTTATCTGGCAGAGCGCATGCCGTTCACCAACCTGGTTTCGCTGGGCGACGGTCTGCTTGTAGTGCCGATGCTGGTTGGTGCAGGAATCCTGCTTGCCGCCGCGGCTTCGGGTTTGGCTATTCGTCGATACCTGCGAATATAGGTTTCTTATGCCTAGAGAACGTGGTCAGAAAGTAGTTGCGTCAAACCGCAAAGCCCGCCACGACTATCACATCGACGACGTATACGAGGCCGGCATGGTCCTCACCGGTCCTGAAGTGAAGTCGCTGCGGGCCGGTCGCGCATCTCTGATCGACGGGTATGCGTCCATCGAAAACGGCGAAGCTTGGCTCGAGAACGTACACATTCCCGAATACACGCAGGCAACCTGGAACAACAAGCCTTCGCGCCGCCGCCGCAAGCTGCTGCTGAACGCAAGCGAGATCTACAAGCTAGCCGGCAAGATCAAGGAATCTGGCTACACGCTCGTGCCGCTTTCGCTGTATTTCAAGGACGGCCGCGCCAAAGTTGAGATCGCCCTTGCGCGAGGCAAGAAGGAATACGACAAGCGCCAGACTCTGCGTGAGCAACAGGACAAGCGCGAGGCAGATCGCGCCATGTCTACCAAGGGCAAGGACTGGTAGGCGGCCGTGGTTGAGATCCGACGTTTGTCGCCCGACGAACTTTCGCCGTTTCTCGATTTCATGGACGGACCGGCATTCAAGGGCCAGCCGCAGTGGGCCGGCTGCTACTGCCAGCACTACCTAAACACCCAAGAGCAGAACGACGACCCCGCATCGAAAGCTGGCCTGAATCGCGACCGAGCCTGCGACCGCATCAACTCCGGCACCATGCAGGGCTACCTCGCCTTCGAGACGGTCGATGGCGCCGAGCGCGTGATTGGCTGGATGGCGGCCAACGCCTCGAAAAACTTTGTCGCGCTGCCGGGCGCCGAGCCCGAGCTCGCTCGCATCCTGTGCTTTGTGGTGGATCAAGACTTCCAGCGCAAGGGAGTGGCCACCTCGCTGTTGAACTTTGCGCTTGCCGACCTGCCGACGCGTGGCTTCACCGCTGTCGAGGCAGCTCCATACACGGCCGAGTCGCAGCAGGCGGCCAACTATCGCGGGCACATGGCGATGTATGCGGCTGCCGGCTTCGAGCCTGTCGCCGACATGGGCGAGTTCGGCACTCTTGTTCGCCGATCGCTCGTCTAGGGTCGCCTCTACTCTGCATCGAATCTGGTTCAAAGCGAACTCACAGCAATAATGTCGGCGCGATGACGTATCCTGATTGAGCCTCGCAAGAGGTTGGTAACTAAATACGGGGATGATCGGTTTCGACGTTTCTTGCAGAGACTGAGAGAAGCGGGTCGTGAATGTAGCGTCAACACGTAAATGTTCGCTGCAAACTATAGGTGCCAAAACTTCGCGCACCGACTTTGCCCTAGCTGCCTAAGCGCAACTAGCCCGAAGTCCGTCAGGCTGGATTTGATTTCGTTCCAAATCCTGGCGTCATTTAGAAATCTTGCTGTGTAGTTACGCCTTAGGGCTACGCGGGACTCAAACTCAGGCTGGGCCTGTCGGTTAGGTCGCTTCATGCTATGACCGGGGCCAAGTAGAACACAGTGAAGCTACACCCGTAGAAGGATCAGAATCCAGGTAGCGGACGGGGGTTCAATTCCCCCCATCTCCACCAGTGGATATCCACTACGGATGCGTTGCTCAGGCGAAAGCCGCAGGCGCGCATCCCGACATCCCGTAAAGCACAAAGGCTTGCCCCGAAAGGGCAGGCCTTTTTGCGTTAAAGGCTTGTGAGGTTGCTGGGAGTTGGCTGCATTCAACATACCCTAGGGGGTATCCGTGTTTGACTGGTGGCAGGTCAAAGAAAGGACCCATCATGAAAGCAAAAGGCTTCCTAACCGTTGTTCCAGCAGTGCTGCTGGTGGCTTCGCTTGCCGGTTGTTCGTCCGTCGTAAATGACGAAGCCGCCGCACCGAGCGCGTCGGCCAGCCAAGCTCCGAATGTCGTTTCAAGCGCATTGCCGGAGGTCGACGTCACGGCTCAACCGATCGAGACCGGTGTCGAGACCTCAACCAAGATCGTTGCCAAGGATGAATCGGCCGACCTGCTTGAATTCTTGATTGAGGAAGAGAAGCTGGCTCACGACATCTACCAGGAGCTCGGCGCTATCTGGGGCTCACAGGTTTTCTCGAACATTCTGCAGAGTGAAACCAGCCACCAGGACCAGGTAATGGCCCTGCTTGCCGCCCGCCAGATTCAGGACCCTCGCTCGGCCACCGTCGGCGTGTTCAATAACCCCGACCTGCAAAAGCTTTACGACGACCTGTTGGCCAAAGGCAGGCTTAGCATCAAGGATGCGTTTGAGGTTGGTGTGATCGTGGAAGAGCGCGACATAGCTGACATCACCGAGATGCTGGCCGGCACACTTGACGCCGACGTTATTGCAACGCTCGAGCGACTGCGTAACGCATCAGAGAACCACCTGCGAGCCTTCAACCGCCAGCTGTAAGCAGCAAGTCGATCCAAGTCAAATGGGCTCACTCCTCGCGAGTGGGCCTATTTGTTTATCATTGGCTCCAGAGAGAGGTTCAAGATGACTGAACATTCATTCGTCGAGTGCACGCTCGAACGTCACGGCGACGCCATCCTCGAAATCTTCAACGAGGCTATAGCCAACTCGACTGCTCTCTACGACTACAAACCGCGCACTGCCGAGAGCATGGTGGGTTGGTTCGAGGCGAAAGAGGCGGGCAACTTTCCCGTTATCGGCATCGAAGATGCCCGGGGTCAACTGCTCGGATTTGCTAGCTTCGGCGCATTCCGCCCTCACCCCGCATATAAATACTCTGTCGAACATTCGGTTTACGTGCACCACGAGCATCGCGGGCAAGGCCTCGGCCGAATGCTGTTGAATCGCATCATCGAGGAAGCCGAAGCGTTTGGCGCGCATTCAGTGATCGGGGCGATCGATGCCGAAAACGAAGCCAGCCTCAGATTGCACGAAAGCCTGGGCTTCGCCCGAGTGGGCACCCTGCCCCAGGTCGGGTTCAAGTTTGGCCGCTGGCTCGACCTCGCTCTCATGCAGAAGGTAGTTTCGGGTCCAGTCAACCCCGTCGACGGCTAGTCTGAACGTATGAACTTCTTCGACTCAATCAAGGCATTCTGGCTCGGCTACGCAACCTTCAAGGGCCGCACTTCGCGCGCTGGCTTCTGGTGGGCCATGCTGTTCCTCGTGATTGCGGGCGCGGCAGTCTCGATCGCGTTTCCAGGCAAGATGGTCACCGACTACATCTGGGATGGCTTTGAAGTCACCGACTACAGAGAATCGGCGATGGAGAACCTGTGGTCGCTTGCCGTGCTACTGCCAAGCATCGCGATCACGTGCCGTCGCTTGCACGACATGGGGCGTAGCGCCAAGTCGTTCTGGTGGCTGTTGGTGCCAATTGCGGGTGGAATCATGATGTTGATCTGGACCCTGACTGCTGGCCAAAAGGACGCAAACGAATACGGCGAGCCGGTCGCTTAGTCATATCCAAACAAGATGAACTTCACTAACCCGCTGACCTGGTTTGCTGCCAACGCGAATCTAGCTTTCGAGATCATCGGCACGCTAGCTTTCGCGGCGTCGGGCATCATCGAGGCGGCCCGCAAGCGCCTAGATATCGTCGGCATGGCTATGGTCACTGGATTCACCGCGTTCGGTGGCGGAACCCTTCGTGACATCCTGCTAAACCGCCGCCCGCTCTTCTGGGTTGAGAACCAACTTTGGCTCTGGGTGATCCTCGCAATGTGTGTCGTCGCGATGTTCTTCATGCGTTCGCGTCACATCGAGCTAACCGAACGTGCGACGCAGTGGCCGGATGCCCTCGGCCTAGGCATCTTTGCCGCGAGCGGCACATACATCGCGCTTCAGGCTGGCATGCCCGAGCTCGTCGCGGTTTTGATGGGTGTGATCACGCCGGTTTTCGGTGGAGTGCTTCGCGATGTCGTTATCAACGAGATCCCTCGCGCCTTCAACGATCACCAACCATACGCGGCGTTGGCCTTTATTGGTGGATGGGTTGTTGTCGGCCTGAATGCGTTGCAGGTGAACGACGTGCTAACCGTCGGTATTGGTGCGGTCGTGATCACCGGATTGCGCCTGACCGCGATGTTGCGCGGCTGGCGCCTGCCAACCTGGAAGGTCTAAGCGGCCGATTCGCCCTCGACGCACGGGGCAAGCTGTGCAACGCGCTGTGGCGTAACGCCGAGCAGAACGGCGATGTCGCGCATGGTCAGGCCCTCGTCGCGCATGCGGCCGACGACCTCGCGAATCTGCGCCGAGCCTTCCTCCTGAAGGCGAGCGGCGATGCGCATCTTCTCTTGAGCGGCCTCTAGGTCGCAGATTATCCCCGGCATGACGGCTTCAATCTTTACGACGATGTCGCATTTCGACTCACCCGAGGCAGCCTCGGCTAGGGCCTTAATCTGTTCGGTGGCCTTGTCGAGACGCTTAGCAGTGGTGGAGAGGCCACCGAGTTCGGCAACGGAGACGTGCCAGCCATCGGCCTGACGCTCGCAGTGGGCTTTGATCTCCATGCTTCCTCCGTAATTCCTTTCGCGACACACTGTGCGATTGTAAAGGGGGACTTGACAAAAGTAGTCAAGTGACGCTTTACTAATCATGGTAATCCACAAAACAACTAATACTCAAGGAATTGAAATGAACTACGTTCTCGCGATCCTCGCACTCGCCGTCTCGGCATACACCGCTTTCGGCTTCTTCAAGGCTGGCAAGTTCAAGGCCACCGCATCTCGCGAGACACTTCTAGGTGCGGGTTTCGGCTGGGTTGAGAAGGTCCCATTCGGCGTCGTTCGCCTCATTGCTTGGCTCGAGCTCGCCGGTGCCGCAGGCATCGTCCTCGCTCCGCTGGTTGCCTACCTCGTGCCTTCGCTCGTTGGTGTTGGCATCCTCGGTCTTCTCGCCGCTGACGGTCTGGCCCTGACTATGATCGTCGCTGCATTCGTGCACATCGCTCGTGGTGAGTTCAAGTACACCTGGAAGATGAACCTTGGGCTGTTCGCGGCTGCGGTTGTTTCATTCACCCTGCAGTTTGTTGCACTCGCTGCTGTTACCACTCAGCCACTTTTCTAGAGTCGCAACGTGTGACGCCTAGCGCGTCGCTACTTCGACTCGAAACCGGCCCTGACCGCCGCGCGACCCAGCGTGGTGAGCAGGGCCGGTGCCGTTAACCAGATGAGTACGCCGGTGGTGATTGCTCGCCCCGTGTCCCACAGCAGGCCGCCGGTCAAGGCCTCGTACTTTATGAATTGACTCAGGTTCTCGAGCGGTCCCGCACCCGGAATAAAACTTACGCTCGTGCCGGTCCCGGCCATGAACGGCCAATTCCACATGGTCATGAGCCCGCCGTAGATGAAGCTAGCGACCACCGCGTATGCGAGCAACATCGGGCGAGGTTTGGGCTTACGGGGAAGTAGGCCCGCACCCAGCCCCACAAGGCCTGCCGCCATCGCTTGAAAAGGCAGCCAAGGACCGACCCCGCCCGTGAGTAACGCCGAGACCAGCATCGAACTTGCCCCGAGCAGGAATCCGAAGCTGGATCCAAAGACGTAGGCGGCGATGATCACGATGAAGAACAGGGTCTCGATGCCGGCTACGCCAGCACCCAACATGCGAACCACGGCGTTGAGTGCCGAAAGAACCGCGAGCACGGCCACCTGTCGACTGCCGATTCCTCCGCTCGAAACCTCGAACAGGACAAGCCCCACCAAAAGCGGCATCAGAAGCATGAGCGAGGTTTGTGCAATCGCCCGTTCGCCGATCGAGGTGTCACCAACGTATAGCGGCCAGGTGAAGATGGCTAGAGCAACGACGGCGGTGATGGCGACGATTAGGCGACTCTGCTTAGGCATCGGATGCCTCTCGCCTAACGGTCGTGGCAGGCCCTGGCTCCACCTGGCTCAGCCTGATTAGGCCAGGCCTGCAACTTACCTGAGCCAACTCGCCTTCCGTAGCGCCACCGAAGCCGAACTGCTGTTCCGCACTCCGAAGTGCTTCAACTCGACCAGCCCGAAGCGTGAGAACTCGGTCGCAGATGGCAGCTAGGAACTCGATATCGTGACTGGCTACGACGAAGGCTCTGCCCTCGTGCTGCAGGTTCCGAAGTAGCTCGACGAGTGCACGCTTTGCTGCATAGTCCAGACCGCGCGTCGGTTCGTCCAGCAGAATGACTCGCGAATCCTTTACCAGCTGCACCGCCAGGGCGAGGGCGAGCTGGCGACCAGCAGATAGATCTCGTGGATGCATCGCGGTGTCGACGCGGCCGACCAGCTGCACGAAGAGATTCGCGGTCGTTCCGAGCTCGACCCCCGCATACCGGTCCGACTCGCGGAACTCATCGCCGACAGAAGGCAAGAAAAGCAAATCGGATGCTTGCTGAGGAACCATTACCGCGTGCGTGAGGGACTGCAGTTTCCAGAGCAGACTTGACTTTCCAGCCCCGTTGGAGCCGAGTATGCCGAGCACTTCGCCGCTATTCAGCCGGATGTCGATGCCATCGATGGCGCGGATGGATTGCTTTCGCGCAACGCGGTGTTCGACGACCAGGTCGTTGGCCTCGAAAATGACGTCGCTATCAGCTCGAACGGGCAACGAATTCCACGCTGCCGGTCGCGCGTTCCAGCTCTCCTGGGCATCGGTAATACTGAGTGGCACTTCAGTCCAGCCCGCTATCTTGGCCAACTCCATGAAGGGTGGCAAGAGTCGATAGTCGCGCCAAAGTTCACGTCCCGCGGCTGCGCGCGATGCCTGCGCCGCAGTGCCATCGTTGCTTATCACGGTGATCGAATCGACCCAGTCGAGCACGCGCTCGATTCGGTGTTCGACCAGCAGAATCGCAATGCCCTCCTCGTCGGCCAATTCTCGAAGCAGCTGCATCGTGGCGTGCGTGGCATCGCCGTCGAGAGCCGAGGTCGGTTCGTCCAACAACAGTATGCGCTGCCCAGCGGCCAGTGCTGCCGCGATCGCGACGCGCTGCTGTTCGCCGCCGCTGAGCGACGATGTCTCACTACCGAGTAAGCCCTCCAGCGAAAGACGTTTCGCGAGTTCCTCGAGTCGTCGACGCATCGCCTCGCGGCTAATGCCAAGCTGCTCCATGCCGAAGACGATTTCGTCGGTAACTGTCTGGCCGACCAGTCCGCGATCAGGTTGCTGATTCACGTAACCGATTCGAACGGCCAAGTCGCTCGGCTTGCTGCCGGTCACGTCTTCGCCATCAATCAGAATCTGCCCACCGAGTACGCCGCCGGTAAAGTGCGGTGCAAGCCCATTCGCGCATCTCAACAGTGTTGATTTGCCAGAGCCCGTAGGCCCGCAGATTAGGGCAATCTCACCAGCCGCAAAGCTCAGGTTGACGCGCGACAAGACCGGCGACTCGACACCCCGATAGCCGAACGTTACTGCGTCGAAGACGAGGACAGCCGCATCAGCCGTCATGAGGTTACCGCCGGAAGGGCTATGCACGCTAAGCAGATGACCAAGCAGGTGGTTAGGACGAGGGCATCGCCGACCCCAAAGCTATGCCGTTCGAATCGACTTCGCTTGAAGCCAGTACGTCTACCGCGCAATCCAAACGCCAGGGTCAACAATCCAAACACGGCCAGTCCCAGAGTGAGCCAGGAGGTTCCGAAGCTGACCAACGAGATTACGCCGGCCGCGATACCCGCAAGGCCGACCACCATTAGCGCTCCGCATAACCGCTGGCGCCTACCGGCTTCGGTTGCTAGTTCGCCGGCACCACGAGCACCGAAGCCGCGGCTCTCCATGCTTGCGGCTAACGCGAGCGACTGCTCGAGTGAGTCCTCGAGAGTCGGGATGACGATTGCGGCAAAAGAGCCCAAACCGCGACTGCGGCCACGAAGGGCTGCCGCGCGGCGAACCCGCAAAAGGCTCGGCCCGATTTGCGGCGCTAGGTTCAGAGCGACTACTACGGCAGTCGCGACCTCATACAGACCATTCGGCGCAAACCGTAGCAGAGCGCGAGGGTTTGCCAATGTGCTCGCCATTGCTACCGCAAACAGGATGGCCACGAGGCGCAGCCCTTCGGTTGTTGCGGCGAGGAACTCCGCCAGTGTGATCGGCCAAACACCAAAAATCAGCCGCACGCCAATACGCGCGAGCAGCACGATTCCGGCAAACCAGACGTAGCTCCTGGGGGCATCCACTATGCCAACTGCGCGGCACACCAGGCGATTGGTTAGCTCTGCCAGAGCCGCTAGACCAACTAAAGCCCAGAGCGATTGGGTCATGGTCGCTGTCGCGATCATCGTGATCCCGATCAGCCACCATGTGACCGCCGTTATTTGCATTCGAACACTTCGGGGTCAACTGCGGGCTTGGCGTTCGCCGGCGTCGACTCGGTTACCCAGAGCCAGCCCTCGGCCGATCCGCACTCCGGTCGGTGACCGGCTGCTCCGATTCCGCTAGCAATCCATCCGCCACCAGTCGAAGCGCTCGCGACGAAGTACTTCCAGTACCCGCTTTGGGGTGTGGGCATGTTTACGCAGTCCTGGACTGACTCGCGCGGCCAGCCCTCGATTCGGCACACAAACGCACTCGGGTATTCGGCCGTGCCTTCGACGGTTAGCCCCGACTCCTCGAGCAAGTCCCAGCCGGTGCCATCGAAATTTTCGACCTCAACGATGCGCTGATCCCAACCCGGGTTGTTGCCAAAGTCGACCACCAGGGTCACTGTTTTGGCGGTGGACCCGCTCTCAAAAACAAGGCGCAGGCCGACGACGCCGCCGAGCAGGACCAAACCGGCCACTAGCGTGGCTACGATTCGACTGCGCGGCGTCACGTTCACTTGCCCGTCAGTAGTTCGACGTACGACTTGCCGATCATCGGCGCATACCCCTGCGCCGTAGCGAAGACATCACCGGCCGAGCCCGACCAGGCCGACTTGATGCCACCATCGGCTGCAACCTGCGCCTTTAGCCAAGTCGAGTACTGATCGATCTTGACGCCGATAGCCTTCAGACCCATGGTCGCGTATGCCGTGCCGTTCACATCAGCACTAAAAGTGCCATCGCCGTTATCGCTGCGCCAGTGGTTCCCCTCAATGCTGACCTTGCGCAGGAAACCGACCGCCTTGCCAATCGAAATCTTGCGGCTAGCCACAGCCTTAGCGCCGCCGTAGGAGCGCAGCGCAGCCTGGGCCTGAAGCATTAGGCCGGTGCCATCGACAGACGATGCGGCGCTCCAGCCGGCAAAACCACCATCCGCATTCTGGCGCGATTCGGCGAAGGCGAGCACTTTATGGGCCAGCGCGTCCTGCTTATACGCGTGCAGCCCGAGAGCGACCCAGGCGTATTCGACCGAGTTGCCGTTCGCCAGCGGGATCGAGCCGTCCTTGCCGATCGATGCCTTGAGCTCGGCATAAAAGATGTTTTGGATAGGGCCGTTGGCAACGCCCAGGGCCTTACTAGCAAACAGGAACATGCCTGTACGCCCGGTACGTAGAGCCCCGTCCTTTGTATATAGGTAGCCAACCTTGCTGTAGCCGATGACGCGCCTATCGGTGAACACACGCTTGATTTGCGGTAGCTGCTTGATCATCGGGTATCCACCCGCGCGGCGCGCCAACATCGCCTCGATCGTGACGCCGTATTCGGGGGAGCCGTACAGCGAAATTTCGTTGTTGACGAAGGCTTTGTCTAGGAAAGCGAGGGTCGCAGGTGCTGGGCTCGCTGCCTCGGCACGAGTGCCCGAACCAGATAACAGTCCGGCAACCGCGAGAGCAAACACGGCCAAATGCGCGAGCAGTTGGCGCGTGAGGCGGGTCGAGTGGCGCGTAGTCAAAGCTTGCAAGGTTGCCTTTCGCGATTATGCGAAGGCGAGGGCGCGAACTGCTTGGCAGTCGGCCGACCCCTACCGCAGTCCTCGACGGTGTATCGGAGTCAATCGATGTCGGCGGGCAATCCGGCTTTACGGTTGCGGGTCAGCGTCTGAGTTTCACAGACTTTCCCCGAGGCCATCGAAGGACGCCCTCTAGGGGAGGACGTGTGACAAATCTATCAGCGCATACCCCACGAACACGACCGCGTCGAGTGCGAAGTGGGCAACAACCATCGGCCAGAGCGCTGTGGGACTCTTGCCTCTTTGGCGTTCGTAGTACCACCCAAAAACCAAGCCCATCACCAGGTTGCCGACGAAACCGCCGATGCCCTGATACAGGTGATAGGTGCCACGCAGCAGGGCGGAGCACCCAATGATCCAGCGGCTTGAAATTCCGAGCGCCGTCAATCTGTCGAAAAGATAGCCAAGCGCGATGGCTTCCTCGAGAAGCGCAGCCTTGGCTGCTAACAGAAGCAGAATCGTGATCGTCCACCAGTGTTCATTTAGTGCCGTCGGCACGACCTTGGCCGAGAGCCCCAGAAGACGAGCCCCAACATATAGCGCCAGACCGGGGATGCCGATTGCGGCAGCCAGCAGCAATCCGCGCAAGGCGGCTGTGGCGAGCTGGCCCGCGCCGGCACTCGTCTTCGCTCCGACGGCAAGTCCAACGCGCGTCCACGTCTCGCGACCCCAGGTCTGCCAGAGCAGATACAGAACGAGTGCAACGGGGGCTAGGCCGAAGAAGATGCCCATTAGCTGGTAGGCCAGATCGACCCAGGCCACCTGGCTGGCAGAAGTGTTCAAGGTCGTCTTCGAGCCCGCCAGTCCCTGGGCGGCTGTCAGTTTGGCAAGTAGCGAAACAATCGAATAGGCGGCCGACGCACCGAGCGAGAGCGCGAGCACGATGGTAATCTCGGTGATTCGCGCGCGACGCGTCGGTTGGTTCATTTAGACGAGAGCCTTAATCAACATGAAGATAGAGAGCGCAACTACGAGGCCGCCGCCGACCAGCCCGGTAGCGAAGCGCAGGCGTTCGTTTGATCGCTTGTGCATCAGCGAGCCACCAAATGCCAAGACCTGCTGCCATGCGACGGAGCCGAGGAAGACGCCTAGGCCGAACCCGGCCCAGCTTCCACCCGCTACCGCAACACTCGGTGCGATTGCCAGAAAATAGAGCGCGGTTTGTGGATTGATGATCGTCGCGCCCGTGAAAGCTAGGAAAGTGCGCACCAGCGATCCAGACGAACGTCCGTTGCCACTGGTCGAGTCATCCACCGATGGAGCCGCGTTGCGATCACGCCAGGCGCGAACCACTGTAAGCAGTCCAAGGCTTAGCAAGAGACCTGCACCCACAACCGAGAGGGCGGTGCCCCAGTCCGCCAGGAATCCGATGACCGATCCACCGATGATGGCAGTCAGAATCGCGTAGGCGAGATCGACAGTCGCCATCGCTAATCCGGCTGTCGCACCGTGGCGCCAGCCGCGTGTTGCCGAGGTCTGAAACAGCATGATGGACATCGCGCCGACTGGCACGGCCAAGCCGAGCCCGGCGAGCACGCCAATCCAGATTGTGGTCATGTCTTGAGTTTAGTTTTTGCTGTCTGGCAGTGCGCAGGCTTCGGTCGCGCCGGGCAGGCGATGACGGTTCTTTGCCACCAAGCGGTACCCAAGTGCCGACACGGGGCCTCCCAAAATGAGCAGATAACCGAACATTCGCCAGCCGAAACCAAATCGTGACTTTAGCGGTTGTCCAATCAAAATTTCTGCGGCCGCACGATGTCCCGAGAGCTGAGCCTTGCCGGCTTGCCTCGTCGCGATATCTGCGCCCGGGTCAATCAGCCAGATCGACTGCTGCACATCGTCAAGGGTCAGCCCATAGCGTTCGGGTTGAATTGACGCGTATGAAAACGCTTGCGGAAATTCGGGGAGACGACGCAAACCCCAGTCGAGGCACCTCTGACAGAAGGCGCAATCGCCGTCGTAAATGAGCACCTGATTTGCCAACACGCTTTTCAAGGTAGCAGGGCGCCGCCGGCTCAAGGAATGTAAATGGTTTGTAAACACACGTAAATTTGCGTCGCAGTTTGTATTTCGGGTTAACAAACCCAGAACTAATGCCCTAGGCTTTCCAATACCCAAGGCGTAGTCGCCTTACGGTGCCGTATTGACGGTGTTGTAAGACGATGAGTCTTAACAACAAGGAGAAACAGATGAATCTAACTCGCATTTCGCGAGCTTCGGTTGCTGTTGCTGCTGTAGCTGGTCTCGCTTCGGTCGGTCTAGTTGCTCCAGCAGAAGCGGCTACCCGCAGCACGGTTGTGATCGTTGAGAGCAACGCGCTCACCTCGCTCAACTCAAGCACCCCAGACACCAACCTGACCATCAACTCGGACGTCGCTTACCTCACCGGTGCCGGCTTCGTCTACTACGACGACAAGGCAAACCTGCAGCGCAACACTGCTCTTGGCTCGTTCAAGATCACCAAGAATGCGACTAAGGACTTCCAGGTCACCTACACCGTCCGCAAGGGCCAGGTTTGGTCAGACGGCACCCCAATCGATGGCGTCGACATGCTGATGAGCCACGTTCTTTCGTCGAGCGCGTACTCGAAGGCTGCCGGTCTCGGCGACCCTTCGAGCACCGACACCAAGCCAGCCTTTGACTCGCTCGGCTACGGTGGCGTCTACGACAGCCACGTTGTTGGCAACCCTGTCCTGAGCAAGGACAAGATGTCGGTCACCATCAAGTACGACGGCTTCCAGCCTGACTGGGAGATCCTCGGCCCGGGTGTAGCTCCTGTACACACCTACGAGCTGCTTGCTGCTGGCAAGACCGCTCTTGGCACCGCTGCTGCTAACGCTGCTGCAAAGGCCAAGTTCCTTGCCGACTTCAACAGCAAGAACACCGCTGTACTGAAGAAGATCGGTTCGATCTGGTCGACCGGTTACAACATCAAGACCGTCAATGCTTCGACCAACCCACTGCTGCTCGTTGGCAACGGTGCTTACAAGGTTGCTAGCGCAGTAGCCGACCAGTCGGTTACCCTGACCCTCAACCCTAAGTACACCAGCGGCCCTAAGACCAGCGGCATCAAGACCATCGTTCTTAAGATGATCGCCGACGGTACTGCAGCTGCTCAGGCACTTGCAAACAAGGAAATCGACATCTACCAGGGTCAGCCAACCGCTGACGCAGTAGCACAGCTCAAGGCAATCTCGGGCGTTACCGTTATCGGTGGCGTTAACAGCTGCTTCGAGCACGTCGACCTCCGCCTCGGTTCGGTAAACGACACTGACTACACCGGTGTCTTTGCAACCAGCAACAACGCCTCGAAGAATGCCAAGGCAAAGGACCTGCGTACCGCATTCCTCCTTGCGTTCCCACGTCAGGAAATCGTTGACAAGCTGGTCAAGCCAATCAACTCGAAGGCTGTTGTAGTCAACTCGTCGTTCACCCTCCCAGGTCAGACCGGCTACGACACCATCGTCAAGAGCTCGGGCGTCAGCAAGTTCACCACTGGCACCCAGGCAACCCGCACCGCGGCTGCGCTTGCTCTCGTGAAGAAGCACTACCCAGCTGCTTCGGCTGAGAACCCAGTGGTTCCTGTAACCCTCCTGTGGGGTCAGCCAAGCAACACCCGTCGTGCCTCGGAGGCGCAGCTGATCAAGGCTGAAGAAGCCAAGGCTGGCTTCAACGTCACCAACACCGGCACCTCGGGTTGGTCGGGCCACCTGGACGACAACAAGTACGACGCAATGTTCTTCGCGTGGTGCCCAACCTCGACCAGTCAGACCAGCACCAACGCTAACTTCCAGTCAGACGGCGGTAACAACTTCATTGGTTACAACAACCCACTGATGGACAGCACCCTGAAGAGCCTCGAGCAGAAGCTTTCGGCTTCGCAGATTACTGCGAAGTACCTAGCAGCTGAGAAGCTCCTCATCTCGGACGCTGTTACCCTGCCTATCTTCCAGCACCCAGCTGCAACCGCAGTGAACTCGGCTCTCAAGAACGTGAAGCCAGCTCCACTGTCGCCAACTCTGGTTTGGAACTTCTGGCAGTGGAAGTACTAAGACTTAGGTCTTAGTCGACACGCTAAAGGGGAGTGGCACTCTTAGGAGTGCCACTCCCTCTGTGTGTCAACAGGAACAAAAAAGCAACAGTTAGAATCAATCGCTCGAGTTTCTCTCGAGGCCGACTCGCAAGAGTCGGAAGATACACAAAGTAGTGTCGAAAGGGATCATCTTGATCGCCTATATCATGCGTCGCTTCGGTGCGATGCTCATCGTGCTCTTCGGCTCGACCTTCCTCGTCTATAACCTCGGCGCCAACATGGGCGACCCGCTGGAGTCACTGCGCATCAGCCAGGACCCGGCCGCCGAACAACGCATCCTGGCGCTTACGCGCGAATTGCACCTCGACGTGCCTTCGCCGCTTCGTTACTTCATCTGGTTGAAGGGCGTGCTCGGTGTGTTCACCGGAAACTTAGACCTAGGCACCACTCGCGATGGACTCCAAGTCATCTCGCAGCTTGGTGACGCGATCCCGACTAGCATCCGTCTCGTTTTCTTCGCGACCATCCTCTCGATCTTGCTCGGCATCACCATCGGTGTCGTGACCGCTCTGCGCCAGTACAGCCGCTTCGACTACGCGGTGACCTTCTACGCATTCCTCTGCTTCTCGCTGCCAGTGTTCTGGTTTGCGGTTTTGCTGAAGCAGTACCTCGCAATCGGCTTCAACAACTTCCTGTCTGACCCGACGCTCACCTGGCCTTGGGTCGTTGGCCTTTCCGTCATAAGCGGTGTGTTCTGGTCTGCTGTGATTAGTGGATCTCGAACTCGAGTGATCAGCGTGTTTGCCGGCGCTTCGCTTTCAACCGCAGGCATCATCCTGCTCATGGGTGCAACCAACTGGTTCCTGAACCCTGGCATGACCATCGTTCTGACCACCTTGTTCTCGCTGGGTGCTGCGGTGGCAGTAACACAGCTTTCGACCGGTATCTCAAACCGCAAGACCCTCTACGGTGCTCTATCGGTTGCCGTCTTCGGCGCGCTGGTTTACTTCCCTGTGCAGGACTGGTGGTTCGAGCAGAAGCACCACCTGCTCAACATCGCAATCTTGACTCTGGTGTTCGTGGCGGTAGCAGTTGGCGCGGCCTTGCTGTTCAACAAGGTTGACCGTGGCGCTGCAATTCGCACCTCGGTAATCACCGCGATCATCGTCGTCGTTATTTTGGTCGTCGAGAAGTTCATGCGCACGTGGAGCAGCTACATGCAGACGGATGCGGTCAACTATCGACCGGTTCCTACCGTTGGTCAGGCTAACGACCTGCTAGAGCCGGGCAACTTCTGGCACACTGCGCTCGACATCGTGATGCACATCGCTTTGCCAACTATTGCGCTCGCGATTATCAGTTTTGCTGGTTACGTGCGTTTCTCGCGCGGTTCGCTGCTTGAGGTTCTCAACCAGGATTACATCCGCACGGCCCGCGCCAAGGGCTTGACCGAGCGCACCGTGATCATGCGTCACGCATTCCGTAACACCCTGATCCCGCTCACCACCATCATGGTCGGTGACATCGTGGGCATCATCGGCGGCGCTGTGATTACCGAATCCATCTTCGGCTGGATTGGAATGGGAAGCCTGTTCCGTGGAGCGCTGGGAGCTCTAGACCTAAACATGTTGATGGGTATCTCGTTGGTAACGGCAACCATGGCCATGGTCGCTAACCTCATCGCCGACCTGTTGTACTCGGCGCTTGACCCACGAATTCGAGCTGGAAAGTAACTCAAACCATGTTCAAGAAGAAGCAAAACCTTTCAGCAAACGGCGTCGCCTCGGGCGAGAACGCCATCGCAAACAAAGAGATCGAAGGCCTGAGCCAGGGCCAAATCGTACGCCGTCGCTTTGTGCGTCACCGCGCAGCGATGATCGCCCTGTTCTCTCTCATCGGCATCACCCTGTTTGTCTTCAGTTCGTCGGGTCTGCACCTCGGCACCGAGAAGGACCCAATCACGGTTCCCGGTTGGTGGCACTACGGCATCACCGATCTGCCTGAGCTGACCATGGATGGTTGCCCTGACGGCACCGTCGGCTGCCCGACTCTCGACATCCTCCCGCCGTTCATCGATGGCACCGGTGTTCAGATCGGTGACCACCCATTCGGTCAGGATGACATCGGTCGCGACTACTTTGCCCTCGTTATGCGCGGCGCACAGCAGTCGATCATGGTTATGTTCATCATCGGTTTGATCGGTGGAATCCTTGGAACCGTTATCGGCGCAGTCTCGGGCTTCTTCCGTGGCTGGGTCGACGCAATCCTCATGCGTTTCACCGACTTCATCATCACGATTCCATTCATCATGGTTGGCGCTGTAATCGGCTTCAAGTACGGCAACCTCGGCGTCGTCGTGCTTGCTCTGATGCTCGGTTTGTTCTCGTGGACAGGTCTATCGCGACTCGTGCGAGGTGAGTTCCTGACCCTGCGAACTCGCGAGTTCGTCGACGCTGCTCGCGTCGCCGGCGCCAGCAACGCACGCATCGTTTTCAAGCACATCCTGCCTAACGCCGTCGGTGTGATCATCGTTTCGGTCACTCTGCTGATGTCGGGCGCCATCTTGACCGAATCGGCCCTAAGCTACCTCGGCTTCGGTGTAGTGGCTCCAGATGTCTCGCTAGGTCTGCTTATCAGCCAGTACCAGGACTCTTTCACCACTCGTCCATGGTTGTTCTGGTGGCCTGGTCTGCTCATCATCTTGATCGCTCTTTGCGTCAACTTCATCGGCGACGGTCTGCGCGACGCGTTCGACCCACGCCAGAAGCGCCGTATCACCAAGAAGGAGCGCGAGCAGGCTCGCGTTGCCAAGCGTGAGGCTAAGGCAGACGCCTAAACCATGTGTTCAAGCAACGTAGTTGACGGCAAGACTGGCCACGAGGCTAGCCACCAGTGTGGCTGCGCCCAGCCAGTTGAAGCTGCCGTTACCGGTCAGCGTCGTGGGCTTTTGCCCCTGCTCGACCGCGTCGAGGTAAGCCTGCCAGCGCAAGCGACAGATGGCGATGGCCTGGCCGCTTGCTGTTCTGGGGGATTCACCGGGGCGGATGTTGCCAGCATCGATTTCGGCCTTCGGGATTCCAATGCCGAGCAGCTCGCTGCGGTGAATGGTACGAGCGTGGTATCGGCCGGGAGCTGTTGCAGCCCAAGCGCCGATTTTGCGGTCTCCAACGTGGAAAGTCACCGCGTACTTGACCTCAAGCGCTTCGAGGTCGGCCCAGCCGATGGCTGCTCGAACGAGCGGATTCACGACAATCACACCCTCGTCGCCAATGATGAGTTTTGGTCGAACGAATACCAGCCAAGTGCCGACGCATGCTGCAGCGCTCCACAGCCAAGTGCTGATGTCTGCTGCGTCGACGGCGATCAGCAAGCCACAAATCAAGAAAACAATTGCTGCCAGAGCGATGCCGCTCCATGGCCTATAAACCTGCGCGTTATTCACGCGTCAATCATCGCAGGAGAAAACTAATGAACCAGCCTGTACTAAAGGTTTCTGACTACAACATCGACTTCTGGGTTGATGGTGTTTGGTACCCAGCAGCCATCAACATGAACTTCGAAGTCGCACCCGGCAAGGTGCTCGCCATCGTGGGTGAGTCAGGTTCGGGCAAGTCGACGACTGCTATGGGCCTCATGAATCTGCTTGCCAGCAACGCACGCATCTCGGGCAGCGTCGAGATCAACGGTCAAGAGATGGTTGGCGCTAAGGCCACCACATTGCGCAAGACTCGCGGTCGCGATGTCGCATACATCTTCCAGGAGCCGATGACTGCCCTGAACCCGGTTTACACAATCGGTTTCCAGATCGTCGAGACCCTTCGCGCCCACTTCGAGATGGGCCCGAAGGAAGCCAAGGCGCGTGCCATCGAGCTGATTACCATGGTCGAGATTCCGAACCCAGAGGCTTCGTTCGACAAGTACCCGCACCAGCTTTCGGGTGGTCAGCGCCAGCGCGCAATGATCGCTCAGTCACTCGCGTGTGACCCAGGACTACTGGTTGCCGACGAGCCAACCACCGCTCTCGACGTGACCGTTCAGGCCGAAATTCTCGACCTGATGCGCGGACTACGCGACCGTCTCAACTCGGCAATTCTGCTCATCACTCACGACATGGGTGTTGTGGCCGACCTCGCCGACGACATCCTCGTCATGAAGGACGGCTTGACCGTCGAGATGGGCACAGCTGACCAGATCTTCAACCGCCCACAGCACCCATACACTCAGCAATTGCTGGCCTCGGTGCCAAAGTTGGGTTCGGTCGCGGTTCGTGAGCTCGCAATCGAGCACAAGACGGCTGCACCGGTTCTGCGCCTCGAGAACGTCTCGATCGAATACCCAAAGATGGGACGCGTACCAGCGTTCCGTGCTGTGAGCGACTTCAGCCTCGAAATCTACCCGGGTGAGATCGTCGGTCTTGTTGGTGAGTCGGGTTCCGGCAAGACCACCGTCGGTCGTGCCGCAATCGGTCTGCTGCCAATCTCAGAGGGCAAGCTCGAGGTCGTCGGTCGCGACATCTCGAAGCCATCGGCTCGCGACTTGCGCGACATTCGCAAGCACACCGGCATCGTCTTCCAGGACCCAGCCAGCTCACTGAACCCACGTCTGCCAATCGGTGAGAGCATCGGCGAGCCGATCTTCCTGGCCGGCTTGGCCAAGGGCGACGAGCTCAACCACCGCGTCGAGGATTTGCTCGACAGCGTCGAGTTGCCTCGCTCGTACCGTAACCGCTACCCTCACGAGCTTTCGGGTGGTCAGCGTCAGCGCGTCGGTATCGCACGTGCGCTTGCACTGACTCCAGACCTGCTGATTGCCGACGAGCCGACCTCGGCCCTCGACGTCTCGGTGCAGGCGCGCTTCCTTGACCTGCTGCAGGAACTTCAGGGTCAGCTTGGCTTTGCTTGCTTGTTCGTAACCCACGACCTCGGCGTCGTCGACATCCTGTCGCACCGCATCGCGGTTATGCAGAAGGGTCGTCTGGTCGAGGTTGGACCCCGCGACGAGATCCTCAAGCGCCCGAAGGACCCATACACCCAGCGCCTCATCGGTGCGGTTCCGGTTCCAGACCCAGCAGAGCAGGCACGGC
>JBEDDI010000021.1:0-20858 GCA_041176265.1 Actinomycetota bacterium | reverse complement strand
TTGGGTCAGCCCGAGGTCGCCCAGCGTCGCTCCAGCCGCGATGCGCATCTGCGACTGCACCAAGTCCACGTCGGTAATCTCTTCGGTAACGGTGTGCTCAACCTGGATGCGTGGGTTCATCTCGATGAACACGTGCTTGCCGGCGTTGTCGCCGATTGTGTCGATCAGGAACTCGACGGTACCCGCGTTCTGGTAGCCGATTGCCTTCGCAAAAGCCACGGCATCGCGGTACAGCGTCTGGCGCAGCTCTTCGTCGATGAGCGGCGCCGGAGCAATCTCGACTACCTTCTGGTTGCGGCGCTGAATCGAGCAGTCACGTTCGAACAGGTGCGAGACGTTGCCGTGATTGTCGGCAAGGATCTGCACCTCGATGTGACGAGGGCGCAGCACTGCCTGCTCGAGGAACACGCGTGGATCACCGAACGCGCTCTCAGCCTCGCGCGAAGCCTCTACCAGGGCAGCTCGCAGGTCTTCCTTTTTGGCGACTCGACGCATTCCGCGGCCACCACCACCGGCAACAGCCTTCACAAAGATCGGGAAGCCGATCGCGTCAGCCTGGCCCAGCAGCGAGTCAACGTCGGCGCTCGACTGAGTCGACTTGAGCACCGGCACACCAGCACGAATCGCCGCGTCCTTAGCGGTGACCTTGTTGCCGGCCATCTCAAGGACGTCGTTGGTCGGACCGATGAAAGTGATGCCGTTGGCAGCGGCGGCAGCTGCTAGCTCTGGGTTTTCGCTGAGGAAGCCATAACCGGGATAGATGGCGTCGGCGCCAGATTCCTTTGCGACGCGAATGATCTCGGAGACATCGAGGTAAGCGCGAACCGGGTGACCCTCAACACCAATCTGGTAGGCCTCGTCGGCCTTGAGTCGGTGGGTCGAGTTGCGGTCCTCATAAGGGAAAACAGCGACTGTCTTGGCGCCTAACTCGTAGGCTGCGCGCATCGCGCGAACGGCAATTTCACCTCGGTTGGCAACCAGAATTTTCTTAAACATCAATCCCTACATGGTGGTTGAAGCGAACAGTCGATGTGTGGCAACCGAAGACGGAGCCTTGACGATGCACAATCCCCAGAATTGAGGTTTTGCGTTCGAACAAAACACTCCGTCGTGCTGCATCCAATCGTACCGAATCGGGCAGGCTAAATGCGCGCCACTTATGGGCAAAAGTGTGAGAGTGGGTGCCGCGCGGGCGACTAACCGGCGACGCGGTTCTGGCGGCGTGCCGCCAGTTCATCGACCTCGTCGATGTGGTTTGAAATCATGTCGATCAGCGATGCCTCGACCTCGCGCAAGACGCGGCCAACGGCAATGCCGAATACGCCCTGGCCACGAGCCAGCAGGTCGATGACCTCGTCCTCTGTGGTGCAAAGGTAAACACGGGCGCCGTCTGACATCAGGGTGATGCGACCGAGGTCATTGATCCCAGCTGCACGGAGCTGGTCGACGGCGATGCGAATCTGTTGGAGCGATACGCCGGTGTCCAGAAGACGTTTGACGAGCTTTAGAACGAGGATGTCGCGGAATGCATACAGGCGCTGCGAACCCGAGCCACCAGCCGGGCGAACACTTGGCTGCACCAACCCGGTACGGTCCCAGTAGTCGAGCTGACGGTAAGAGATGCCGGCCGCAGCCGCCGCTGAGGTTCCACGGTAACCACTGCGAGGATCAACCGATGGCAGCCCTTCGGTGATCAACATGTCGGATGCGTACTCTTCGATGGTGGGATCGGTCGGCACGAAGCCGAGCGTCGGTTCGGAATTAACCATCGCCGCATCCCTCTCTATCGAAACTTAAACGTTCAAGTACAGGTTTAATTCTTGCCTGTCGCTTTAACGATGATTGGTTAATCTTTAGTCTCGGCGTGTCGCAATGTCCAGCAAAATGAAAAAACCGCTCCACAGAGCGGCTTCGAGGGTCGTTCGAGCCCAATAATAAGGGCTGCAAATTCTTGAGAATTACTGGTCGATCTTCGACAGGAAGGCACCGAGCAGCTCGCCTCGAATGTTTGAGAACAGACTCTCGATCTCCTGTGCGTAGTTTGCGGCGCGCGAACGAGCGCCGGTGTCGTTCTTTCGGAGCACTGGAGCGATGACTCCCTCAAGGATTCCAATCTCTCGATCGGCAGCCGCCTTGAGGCTGCGCAAGTGTCTCGGCGCGATGCCGAAACGCTGGTTGAGCTGAACTAGCGAGCGAGCGATTTCCACGTCACGCTGTTCGAAGGGCTCAGAGTTGAGCAGCTGCGCCTCCTGAGCTTGGCCCAGGAGTTCGTGGGTGATTGCAGTCTCGGCGATTAGCTCGATCTGCGAAAACTTGCGGCTGCGGCCGTGTCGAAGGTGCGCGGCGTTGACCGCGCTCTCGCCTGGCAGGGTCGGCTGGCGGCCAGCGTCCAGGTCTTCCAGGTACTGACGGATGACCTTGTGTGGCAGGTACTTGTCGCGCTGGAGTTCGAGGATGATGCGAATGCGGTCGACATCGCCCTGGCTGTACTTGCGGTAGTTCGAGGCAGTGCGGTAAGGGTTGATCAGCCCCTGCTCTTCGAGAAAACGAAGCTTCGAGGCCGTCATGTCTTCGAACTCAGGGGAGAGTAGCGCGAGCACCTTGCCGATAGTCAGGAGTTTGGCCTCGCGGGCGTCGCCGAGCGAGATCGCGGTCATTGCGTTCACTACTTAGCACCGCCCAGATCTGAAGGCGAAGCAAAGAAAGTCATGCGGAACTTGCCGATCTGCACCTCGTCGCCGTCGACTAGCTGCACGACGTCGATGTTGCGGCCCGCACGGTAGGTTCCGTTCAGCGAACCGAGGTCGCGCAGAACGAAGTTCGAACCCTTGCGCTCGAACTCACAGTGGCGACGGCTAACGGTTACGTCGTCGAGGAAAATATCTGCGTTCGGGTGACGGCCGACACTGGTTAGGTCTTGGTCAAGCAAGAATCGTGCGCCGTCATCCGGGCCTTTGATAACAACCAAGAGAGCCGAGCCGGCGGGCAATGCGGCGATTGCGGCGGCTTCATCGGCAGAAAGTTCTGCGGTCTTGTCAGCGATCAGATCGGACGCGAAAGTGAGCGTGGTTTCGACCTCTGCGGCCCCGCCCTGCGACTCGAATTCCCCGGCTGACATCGTCACGTTCCTTCTTCTAGAATCCCTAGCCTACTGGTTTTTGGAAGTGCCAAATTTCACGATTTGGATAACCTGGTGCAGGTAAACGAAGCCTGCCCACCAGTACAAACCAACGCCCCACCAGGCGAAAGCCCAGGCGATTGGCAAGATGACTAATTCGGCGCCGGACCACACCTTTGCGAGCATCAAGAGCGGGAAAGCGTAGAGCAATGCGAACGTGCCTGCCTTGCCGAGGTAGTGCACCGGAAGTGGTCCGTAACCCTGCGTAGCGAGCACCGGGTAGCCGACGAGCAACAGCAAGTCGCGAGAAATAATGAGAGCCGCCAACCACCAAGGAATCAGGCCGGTGATCGACAGCCCAACGAGCGTCGAAAAAATGTACAGGCGATCCGCGGCGGGGTCGAGCAGTTGACCGAGACGCGTGATTTGGTTCAGCCTGCGAGCGAAGTAGCCATCGAGATAATCGGTAATTCCGGCGACGGCCAGCACGATCAGAGCAACTTCATAGTGTTCCGCCATCAAAAGCAGCAGGAAAACCGGAACGAGTGCCAGACGGATGCTCGATAGCACGTTTGGCAGGGTTCCCCACTGACGCAAAAGACTCATCGTGCGTCCACCTCCTCGTGCCAATTGTGACTGCTCAAGGCAATCGTACGGTCGGGCTGACCGGATTTGAACCGGCGACCCCTTGTCCCCCAGACAAGTGCGCTACCAAGCTGCGCTACAGCCCGTTCTCCAACCTTAGGTGCGCTTGCGCTTTTCGCGAACGCGCATACCAATTTCGATCGGAGTTCCTTCGAAGCCGTAGGTCTCGCGCAGACGGCGAGCGATGAAACGGCGGTAACCAGGCTCGAGGAACCCGGTCGTGAAGAGTACAAATTTCGGAGGGCGCGAGCTTGCCTGTGTGGCAAACAGGATGCGTGGCTGCTTGCCGCCACGAACCGGGTGCGGCGTCTCCATGGCGAGCTCTTGAACGAAAGCGTTTAGCTTGCCCGTTGGAATGCGCTTGTCCCAGGAGTCAAGGGCAACTTCGAGGGCCGGCACCAATTTCTCGAGGTGACGACCGGTCTTAGCCGAAATGTTGACACGCGGTGCCCAGTCGACGTGTGCCAGGTCCTGCTCGATCTCGCGCTCGAGGTAGCGGCGACGTTCGTCGTCGAGTTCATCCCACTTGTTGAAAGCTAGGATCAGGGCACGGCCCGACTCCAGGGCCATGTCGACGATGCGAATGTCGGCTTCCGAAATCTTCTCGGTGACGTCGAACAGAACAACCGCAACTTCGGCACGCTCGAGAGCGGCAGCCGTGCGAAGCGAAGCGTAGAAGTCTGCACCTTGCTGCAGGTGAACGCGGCGGCGGATGCCAGCTGTGTCGACGAATCGCCAGACCTTGCCGCCCAGTTCGACCTGTTCATCGATTGGGTCGCGAGTTGTACCAGCGAGGTCATTGACCACGGCTCGCTCCGAACCAACCGCCTTATTAAGCAACGACGACTTTCCGACGTTCGGTCGGCCGATCAGGGCAACGCGGCGCGGGCCACCGATCTCGTTCTTGGCGACGGCCGATATCTCGGGCAGAACTGCTAGCGCCGCATCGAGCATGTCGGCAACGCCTCGACCGTGAAGGGCCGAAACAGGGTAAGGCTCACCGAGGCCCAGCGACCAGAGTGCCGCCGCCTCAGGCTCCTGGCGGGCATCGTCGACCTTGTTTGCAACCAGAATTACCGGACGCTTGCTGGCGCGAAGTAGCTTTACGACCCGCTCGTCGGTTGCGGTTGGGCCGACGTTGGCGTCGACCACGAAGAGCACGGCGTCTGCCAGCTCGATGGCCACCTCAGACTGAAGAGCTACCGACTTATCGATTCCCTTTGCGTCTGGTTCCCAGCCGCCGGTGTCGACGAGGGTGAACTTGCGGCCATTCCAGTCGGCTTTGTAAGAAACGCGGTCGCGGGTTACACCCGGCTTGTCTTCGACGACCGCTTCGCGGCGTCCAAGGATGCGGTTTACGAGTGCCGACTTGCCAACGTTTGGGCGACCAACGATTGCCAGCACAGGTAGCGCTGGCAGGACCTTGTACTCACCGTCGGTTCCAAAACCTGCCTCGAGCATCTCGAGGTCTTCGTCGTCAAGGTCGTAGTCCGAGAGACCGGCGCGAAGACTGCGGGCGCGCTGCTCTTCCTCATCCTCGGTCAGCGACTCGAGGCGGTTCTTGAACTCTTCGCTGTCGAAGTCGTAGTCGGTGTCGTCCTCTACGAGTTCGCCGAGCGCCTCACCCTCGGTTTCCTCTTCGAAGTCTTCGTCGACGAAGTCTTCCTCGGGGTTCCCGTAGGTGTAGGTGACCTCAACCTCGTCGAAGTCTTCGTTCTTCTTGCTCATCACAAATCCAATCGCGACCGAGTCCTTAGCGCCCTAGCGCCCGCTCAATCAATTCACGCACTGCAGCAACGGTTTGCACAAAGTTCAAGTCAGTCGAATCGACCAAGGTCACACCGGGGGCCGGAGTCATAAAATCAACGACTTTCGAGTCGCTTCGATCGCGTTGCGATACCTGCTTGTGAACTTCGGCTGCTGCCTGCGGACTAAGTTCCGCCGAGCGTCTTTTAAGTCTAACCTCTTCACTCGCGGTTAGCAGTAGTCGAATTTTGGCATCCGGTGCTACGACCGTCGTAATGTCGCGCCCCTCGACTACGACGCCGGCTCTCTCCGACTCGGCAACTAGGCGGTGTGTGAGTCGCTTCATGAAGTCGCGGACGGGCTGAACGCGCGCGACCTGAGAGACAAACTCGGCCACTTGCTGGTCGCGAATTGCCGAAGTGACATCGGTTTCGCCAACTCGAACCCAGAAGTCGTCTGCATCGAGCGAGATCTGATAGTCAAAGTTCGCGTCCAGGTCGGTTTCGGCCAACGACTCCAGATCAAACTTTCCCTGCAACACCGCCCAGGCCAAGGCGCGGTAGGCCGCACCGGTGTCTAGGTAGCCAAAGCCAAGCTCACGCGAGACCTGCTTGCTTACGCTCGACTTGCCCGAACCAGCCGGGCCGTCGATCGCGAAGATGTCGGTCATCCGGCAATCCTCCAGCCTCTGGCTTCGAGCTCAGCTGTTAGCTTGCCGATTGCTGCAGGCATTACAAACAGCTCAACAAGACCAACCTGTGCGCTCGGCGAGTGTTCGAGCTTAAGCTCCTCGATGTTCACGCCAATCTCGCCAACCTCATTGAAGAGACGGCCAAGTTCACCCGGTTTGTCTTCGATCATCACAACTAGTTGCGCGTACTCGGTGTGCTTGCCGCCGTGCTTGCCAGGTATGCGCTCGACGCCCCGGTTACCAGCCTCCAGGGCTTTGCCGAGGGTGGCTAGAGAGCCGGCAGCCTGGATGTCTGAAAGAGCGGCCACCACGCCGTTCAGGTCGCGAGCGAAGGCCGAGAGAACAGCAGCCACGTCACCGGCGTTAGCTTCGAGTATCTGAAGCCACAGTTTCGGATCACTGGCGGCGATTCTGGTCGTATCGCGCAGACCTTGACCAGCCAAGGCGACATCTGCCGGGTCGGCTTCGACCAAACGTGCTGCCAGCAGGCTAGATACCAGCTGAGGAAGGTGCGAGACCAAGGCCACTGCGCGATCGTGCTCAGCTGCTCCGACGTGGATTGGCGCTGCCCCCAGCTCAAGCGCAAGGTTTTCGACGGCTCGCACGGCGCTCGATGCAGACTCTGGCGAGGCAGAGATAATCCACGGGCGGCTGATGAACAGATCTGCACGACCCGAGATTGCTCCCCCGCGTTCGCGGCCGGCCATCGGGTGCGAACCAACATAATTGGCAGCTACGATGCCTCGCTCGGCGAGCGCCTTCTGAATCGAGCCCTTGACGCTGGCAACGTCGGTGACCACCGCGTGAGGGTGCGCCAGCAATTCGGCCGCCACGACTCTAGCCGTGACATCCGGTGGCACACATACGACGATCAGGGATGGCCCGTCGCCGGCCAATGCGCGGCGGCCTGCTCCGTAATCGATGGCAAGTTTTTCGTTAGCTGGTGAAGCATCCTCGATGGCCACCTCGACGCCGCGCGCACGAAGAGCTAGGCCGATAGATGTGCCGAGCAGGCCGGCCCCCACGACTCGGACAAGCCCCTCTAGGCGGCTGGCGTTCACTGAGCCAAATCCAAGCGCAGTGCTGTCGCGCCACGCAGGTAGACATGCTGGATCTCTGAGCGCGGCTTGTCGGTTTCAAAATTAATCATGATGCGAATGACGCGCTTCATGCCGTGCGCAACATTCATTTCGACGAAGCACATCAGGGGAACATCGCCGAGCCCCAATTCGCGAGCCGCTAAGGCCGGAAACTCGCTTGTGATGTCTGGCGTCGCCGTGAAGAAAATCGAGATGAGCTGGTCGTTACCGACCTCGTTTGCGTGCAGCGTCTTCGAAATCAACTCTGCAGTCGACTTGAGCAGGTGCTCGCGCTCGTCCTGGTCGAGCTGAATTGCGCCTCGGATAGCCCTGATAGCCATGATTACCGTCGATTCGTTTTTGACTTTGGAGGAGTCGGCTTGCCGTTGCCCTTGCGGACCTGTTCAGGCCTAGGCGTGCGTGCCTTTCGGCCCTCGGCAGCCTTCAAGAGCGCGCCGACCTCCATTTTATTGAGTTGACGGATGTCGCCGGGGCGAAGTGTTCCCAGGTGGATCGGACCGAACTGCTTGCGCACCAAACCGCGCACCGGGTGACCTACCTCCTCGAACATGCGACGCACGATGCGGTTGCGACCAGAGTGCAACACAATCTCGACAAGAGATTCGTCGCCACGGTGATCGATGATGTGGGCCTTGTCGGCGGCGATCTCGCCGTCTTCCAGTTCGATTCCATCGAGCAGAAGCTGGATGGTCGCCAGAGACACGACTCCGGCAACGCGAGCAACATAGGTCTTGGTGACGCCGAACTTGGGGTGCGCGAGCTTGTGAGCGAGGTCGCCGTCGTTGGTCATAATCAGGAGGCCGGTCGTTTCGGCATCCAGGCGACCGACGTTGAATACCCGGTCATAGTCGGCGACGAACATGCTCAGGTCGGCACGCCCCTGTTCATCGGCCATCGAACTGACCACGCCTAGCGGCTTGTTCAAAGCTAAGTAGACGCGAGAGGTATCGAACTGCAGCGGAATGCCGTTGACCTCGACCTTGTCGACAGCGGTATCGACGCGACTGCCGAGCTCCTTGACGACCTTGCCATTCACGTAGACGCGACCCTTTTGGATCAGCTCTTCGCAGACGCGACGAGAGGCGACACCGGCGTGCGCCATGGCCTTCTGCAGACGCATCTCGGTGCTCGAGCCATCCGGCTCTTCATTGATTTCGTTCATGACTCTTTACTCGTCGAAGTTTGCGGTGTGATCGGGCAGGTATGGGCTGATAGGCGGCAGCTCGTCGAGCGAGTTGATGCCCAGAAGTTCGAGCAGCAATGGCGTGGTGCCGAAGTGCGTGGCGCCGGTCTCCGAGTCGGTGTATATCTCGGTGATGAGGCCGCGACTAAGCAGCGTGCGAACCACCGAATCAACGTTGACACCGCGAATCGATGCGACCTGACCTCGCGAGATTGGCTGCTTGTAGGCGATCACCGCGAGGGTTTCGAGCGCTGCCTGACTCAGCTTCGTCGGGTTTTCGTTCGCGACGAACAGCTTCACGGCCCAGTCGAAGCTCTGGCGAACAAAGATGCGCCAGCCGCCGCCCACCTCGCGTAGTTCGAAACCGCGGACGGTACCGCCCCCGACACCGTCGTAGTCATCGCGAAGCGAGTGAATGGCATCGCGCACCTCTGCAACGGGGATCTCAAGCGAACCGGCAAGCACGACGAGCGAGATAGGCGAATCCGCCACCATCAAGATGGCCTCGATAGCCGCGCGCAGGTTATCGGCGTGCGAGTCGAGAATCTGCGAACCCGCAGGCGTTGAATCAGTTGTCATACTCTGCTCCAAGGTTGTCGAGTTGGCTGTCATCGAAGTTTTCGGCGCGCCAGGTGAGCTTGATATCGGCGAGTGGTGCGTCCTGCTCGAAAGATATCGCGAGCAGTCGATACAACTCAAGGATTGACAGGAAGCGCGCAACCACAACGGCTCGGTCGCGAACCGAGGCGATCAGTTCACGGAAGGTCAGGCTGCCCGACGACCGAAGAGCCTGTGCGACCTCGTATGCCTGCTCTCTAATACTCACGCGCGGTGCATGCAAGTGCGTCAGACCGACGCTCGGCATCGCCCTGGGCATCAGGGTGTCTTCGGCCAGCTGGCCAAATTCAGGCAGTGTCAGGGTCCAAACCAGTTCCGGCTTGGCATCGCGGAAACGCTCCTCCATCATCACGTCGCGCGGAACACGCGCCGACTCGACCGCAAAGCCATTAAAGAACCATCCCGCGATTTCCTTGAACGCCTTGTACTGCAGCAGCTTGGCGAAGAGCAGGTCTCGCGCCTCGAGCAGTGCGACGTCCTCGGCATCGACAACCTCGCCTTTAGGCAGGAGGCCGGCAATTTTTAGATCGAGTAGCGTCGCTGCGATGACAAGGAACTCGCTGGCTTGGTCCAGTTCTTCCTGCTCGTCGAGGCCCTTGAGGTAAGAGATGAACTCATCGGTCACCTTAGACAGAGAAACCTGGGTGATGTCGAGTTCGTGCTTGCTGATCAGCGTGAGCAGCAGGTCGAATGGCCCTTCAAAGTTGCCAAGGCTGAGTTCGAAGCTAGTGCTCTTCTCGGGAATTACCTCGGCGACTTCGGCATTATGGCGCGCAGCCACGCGAGACAAGCTCTCTCGCAACGGTGCGATAGGCCTCAGCTGCGGTTGAGCTCGGCGCAAACGCCGTAATCGGAAGGCCCGATGCGGTGGCATCCGGGAACTTCACGGTGCGGCTGATGACGCTCTTGAAAAGTTTGTCTCCGTAGCGCTCACGTACGCGCTCGAGCACTTCATGCGAGTGCAGAGTGCGCGGGTCGTACATTGTGGCGAGGATTCCGTCAAGGTTGAGGGTTGGGTTGAGCAGCGCCCGAACCTTATTGATGATGCCCTCGAGAATGGCAACACCGCGAAGCGCGAAGAATTCCGTGGCCAGTGGAATGATGACGCCGTGAGCCGCGGTCAAAGCGTTCACAGTTAGTAGGCCGAGCGATGGCTGGCAGTCAATGATGACAACGTCGTAGTCGTCGGCAACCTGGCGGATCAGGCCGGCCAAAATGCGCTCGCGCGAGATCGCGTTCACTAGCTCCATCTCGGCTGCCGAAAGGTCAATATTTGCCGGAATCAGGTCTAGGTTGGCGACGTTGGTGTGCAGAATCGTCGAACGAGTGTCGGTGATTTCACCCTTCATCAACTCGTAAATCGTATTGCCCTCGTGAGTGTGAAAACCGAGACCTGCGGTTAGTGCACCCTGGGGGTCGAAGTCGATAAGCAGCACCTTGCGGCCGTACTCTGCGAGGGAAGCAGCCAGGTTGATAGTGGTCGTGGTCTTACCAACGCCACCCTTCTGGTTGCACATTGCGATTACGCGTGCCGGGCCGTGCTCCGAGAGCGGTTTCGGCGTTGGGAAGCGCGTGTCTTTTTCGGTCTTAGCCATGGCTTCCTCCCCTGTCGTTGATTGCTAATAGCCTACCTACTGGCGAGCCCTCGGGTGCGCAGTGACGTACATTTCGCGCAGCGCATCCACGGTCACGAGCGTGTAAATCTGTGTAGTCGCAACCGAGGAGTGCCCAAGCAGCTCTTGGACCACTCGCACGTCTGCGCCGCCCTCAAGCAAGTGCGTGGCAAAGGAGTGCCTCAGCGTGTGCGGCGAGACGTGTGCCTCGAGTCCGGCGACTTCAGCAGCCGCGGCCATGATGCTCCAGGCCGACTGTCTGGTTAGCCTTCCGCCACGCTGGTTCAAAAAGAGAGCAGGCGTGCCACGGCCCGCGGCCACGAGTCCCGGCCGGCAACGGGTGAGGTATGCGGCGAGCGCCTGCTGCGCATAGCGCCCAACCGGAACCACGCGCTCCTTCGAGCCTTTACCGAACAGCCTTACCAGTGTCGGGTCGAGCAAGTCGTCGAGGTCCAGTGTGACAATCTCACTGATGCGAGCGCCGGTTGCATACAGCAGCTCCAAAAGCGCGCGATCTCGAAGCCGCACGACGTTTGTGGCTTCTGCCTCGGCATCCGGTGCCGGACCGGCAGCATTGAGAAGCCGGATGACCTGGTCGACCGAGATTGCCTTCGGAAGGCGTTTGGGGGTCTTGGGTGGTTTGACCTGGTTGGCAGCATCGGTTTCGACCAGCCCCTCGAGGAGCCAAAAGCGATGCAAACCTCGCACAGCTGCAAGAACACGCGCGGTTGAAGTCGCAGTGAGCCCGAACTTAACCGAGAGCAGTTCGGCGAAAGACAAGACATCGAGTTGCGTGATTTCAAGCGGATTCGACCGCCCTGAATCCTCGAGAAAGTCGAGGTAGCGGGCAAGGTCGCGCTTATATGCAGAGAGGGTGTTCTTGGCGACGCCACGTTCAATGGCTAGATGCCGCAGGTACGCATCGACCAACGACTGAAGGGTCACTTAGCGCAGGGCTCCAGATGCGACCCAGAGGCCAAGCGCCAAAATCCCGACAACTGCGCTCGGGCTCTTCATGTCGCTCTTCAAGACGCTCTCAACCGCGTCCTGCAAAGGCACCCACGCGACCTCGAGATCCTTCTCTTCGCCCTCGAGTTCGAGCTTGTGCCCGAGGTAACTGAGTTCCCGTGCGAGGTAGATCGTTATCTCTTCGCTGTTGCCGCCAGGTGTGGTGTAGAAGCTGGTTAGGTCTTCCCAAGCGGTCGCAACCCAACCGGTTTCTTCGAACAGCTCGCGCTGGGCAGCGTCGAGTTCCGACTCGCCCTCAACATCCTTCAGCCCCGCGGGGATCTCCCAAAGGTAAGCGCCAACCGGGTGGCGATACTGCTTAATCAGCAAGACTTCCATGCGCTCGTTCAGAGCAACAATCGCGACCGCGCCAGGGTGGTCGACGTATTCGCGCACGAGTGGCTCGCCATTGAAGTCAAACTTCTCGCGCTTGACGTTCCAGATGCGCCCCGCGAAACCAACCTCGGATTCGAGAATCGGCATCGATGCGGCTTGATCCTTAGGCATTGTCTTCGGTGAACAGCTTGTTCGACTCTGAGCGAGCAATCGCAGCCTTGACCAGGCCCGAGAACAGCGGGTGCGCCTTGTTTGGGCGACTCATGAACTCTGGGTGCGCCTGAGTTGCAACGTAGTAAGGGTGAACCTCACGCGGCAATTCAACAAACTCGACGAGGTGGCCGTCAGGCGAGGTGCCCGAGAACACCAGGCCGGCAGCGGCGATCTGATCACGGAATGAGTTATTGACCTCGTAGCGGTGACGGTGACGCTCCTCAACCGAAGTCGCACCATAGGTCTCGGCGACAATCGACCCTTCCTGAAGCTTCGCGGTGTAAAGCCCAAGGCGCATCGTGCCACCCATGTCGCCCGAAGCGAGGATGTCGACCTGCTCGGCCATGGTCGCGATGACCGGGTACTTGGCCTCTGGGTCGAACTCGGTCGATGAGGCGCCTTCGAGGCCGGCTAGATTGCGAGCAGCCTCGATGACCATGCACTGCAAACCGAGGCACAGCCCGAGCGATGGGATGCGGTTCTCGCGGGCGTAGCGAAGCGCACCAAGCTTGCCCTCGATGCCGCGAACGCCGAATCCACCCGGAATGCAGATAGCGTCGAGGCCGGCAAGCGCCGCCTCGGCACCCTCAGGGGTCTCACAGCTGTCCGATGCGATCCACTTGATGTGAACCTTTGCATCGTTGGCAAAACCACCTGCGCGCAGGGCCTCGGTGACCGAAAGATAGGCGTCGGGAAGGTCGATGTACTTGCCGACCAAGCCAACGTTTACGTGGTGCTTCGGGTTGTGAACGACCTCGAGCAAGCGGTCCCATGGGCCCCATGCGACCTCGCCAGCCTCGAGTCCAAGCTTCTTGACGATAAACGCGTCCAGGCCCTGACGGTTTAGCACCTTAGGGATGTCATAGATGCTCGAGGCATCGGCCGCGTTGATCACGGCGCTCTTGTCGACGTCGCACATCAGCGCAATCTTGTTCTTGATGCTGTCCGGCAATTCGCGGTCGCTGCGCAACACGACGGCATCCGGCTGAATACCAATCGAACGCAGGGTCGCGACCGAGTGCTGGGTTGGCTTGGTCTTTAGTTCGCCCGAAGCGGCGATGTATGGCACGAGCGAAACGTGCACGAAGAACACGTTGTCGCGACCGACCTCGTGGCGAACCTGGCGCGCGGCCTCGAGGAACGGCTGCGACTCGATGTCACCAACGGTGCCACCGATTTCGGTGATGATCACGTCAGGCGCGGGAGTTTCGTGAGCCTGAAGGCGCATACGACGCTTGATCTCGTCGGTGATGTGCGGGATGACCTGAACGGTGTCGCCGAGGTACTCGCCGCGACGCTCGCGCGCGATGACGGTCGAGTAAATCTGGCCGGTGGTCACGTTAGCCGCCTGGCTCAGGTTTACGTCGAGGAAGCGCTCGTAGTGGCCGATGTCGAGATCGGTCTCGGCACCATCGTCAGTGACGAACACTTCGCCGTGCTGGAACGGGTTCATGGTGCCCGGATCGACGTTCAGGTACGGGTCGAGTTTCTGCATGACCACGTGGAGCCCACGGGCGCGAAGTAGGTTGCCAAGACTTGAGGCGGTGAGTCCCTTACCGAGGGACGAAACCACACCACCAGTCACAAAAATGTGGCGGGTTTTTCCAGTATCCAAAGCGTCTGCCATGGAATACCAGCCTACCAAATCCTGAGGTTCGATTAGACGCTTTGACGCGCCAGCGAAAGGAGCTCTTGGGCGTTTTTGCGAGCGGCCTCGGAATCGGCCATGCCGCTAATCATGCGCGCCAGTTCAGCGATGCGAGGCTCTCCCTCGAGGGCCACCACGTCACTGGAAGTCACATCCCCCGCGTGGCTTTTGAGCACTCGCAGTTGGCGATCGGCGAAAGCCGCGACCTGCGCGAGATGGGTAACAACGATTACCTGAGCGTTTTGAGCGAGGCGGGCAAGTCGACGGCCGACCTCGATGGCGGCCTCGCCGCCCACGCCGGCATCCACTTCATCAAAAATGAAGGTAGGAGTCTCGACTCCCTTGGCTAATACCACTTCGAGTGCGAGCATGATTCTCGACAGCTCTCCGCCGCTGGCACCCTTTGCGATCGGCCGAGCCTGGGCTCCACTGAAGCTGGCAAGCATGAGGGTCACCTCGTCGATGCCAGTTGCCGTCAGTTGGTTACCCTGCTCGATTTCAACCACGAGGCGAGCATTCGGCATTGCCAAACCGGCGAGTTCGAGCGTCACCTCCTGCTCGAGAGTCGCAGCTGTAGCCTTGCGGGCAACGGATATCTCGCGCGCCTTCGACCAACAATCAGCTTCCAATCGCGCCAACTCGTCCGTCAAGGCGGCCAAACTGTCGCCCGAGTCATCGATTTGAAGCAGTTCGGCATGAAGCTCGGCGAGCTTTTCGTCAAGACTGTTTGGGTCGGCGAGATGCTGGCGTCCGGCAGCCACCAGCGCAGCCTTGCGTGCTTGAAGCCATTCGATAGAAGTTTCAGCATCCGACTCTAAGTCGGCCATATAGCTGGCAAGGTCGGCTGCGATATCTGTCAGCTGCATGCCGAGTTCTCGGAGGCGTTCCGCAAGCGGTTCAAGCGAGGAATCGCTCGACATAGCACCTTCCAACAGTTTTCGCGCGGCGCTGACTAGCGCTGATGCATCCCTTGTGTCGTCATACCCAGAGGACGAGAGGGCTTCATGTGCTCCACCCGCGGCTAGGCGTAGAGCCTCGATGCTGTCTAACTTCTCGATCTGTTGCGAGACTCGATCAAGCTCGCCAGGTTTGGCATCCAGCTTCTCGAGCTCGGCAATCCAAGCGCGCAGATCTTCGATACGTTTCGTGCGCTCGGCCGAACCAGTTGCAAGGCTCGCGTGCCGCGCACGGAGTGCCGCCAATTGCGCAAATGCTTCTTTGTACTCGCGCAGCTGATTCCCAAGTACCGCCCCCGCGAACGAGTCGAGCGCTTCGCGCTGAGCCTTGGCGGATTTCAAGCGAATCTGGTCGGATTGGCCGTGAACGACCACTAACTCCTCGCCAAGTTCCGTGATCGAAGCCACGGGCAGTGCGCGACCGTTAGCGCTGGCCTTCGAACGACCCTCTCCCGAAACAGAGCGATTCAAAATGAGCTCGCCATCCTCAACAGGAATTCCTGCTTCTTCGAGCATGCCAGTTACTCGAGCGCCGACGCCGACGCCGGTATCCGCTAGGAACCAGCGGCCCTCGACAAACGACTGATCTGCACCGATTCGCACGGTGGAAACATTTGCGCGATGCCCGAGCAGTAACCCCAGAGCCGAGAGCACCATGGTCTTGCCGGCACCGGTTTCGCCTGTGATGGCCGTCAGACCCTTCGAGAAAACAAGCCTCGCATCACCGATGACGCCCAGATCTCGAATCGAAATCTCTTCGATCAATTAGGCCTCCGGGCCGCGCCATCCGGCGACGGGAAGTGAGAATTTATTGACTAGTCGATTGGTGAAAGACGAGTTATCGAGACGCACAATCTTCACGCCCTGAGCCGACTTGCGCACCTCGACGCGTGAGCCTGGGGCCAGCTCGAAGGTTCGCCGGCCGTCGCACCAGAGCACTCCCGAACCAGCCGAGCGGCGCAATACTTCGACAGCAAGCAGCGCCTCGGGATTCACGACCAACGGGCGCGCAAACAGCGCATGCGCGCTGAGTGGGACCATCAGAATCGCCTCAACGTTCGGCCAGACGACTGGACCACCGGCCGAGAATGCATAGGCGGTCGAGCCGGTTGGTGTCGCAACAACGACACCATCGCAGCCAAAACTCGATAGCGGGTGCTCCTCAACCTCGAGCACAACCTCAAGCATGCGCTCGCGAGCGCTCTTCTCCACAGTCGCCTCGTTGAGGGCCCAGGTCGAATAGACCTTGCGGCCATTCTCGAGGACCGTCACGTCGAGCGCCATGCGCTCCTGCACCGTGTACTCGCGGGCGGCGATGTGGCCGAGCACGGCATCCATCTCGTGCTTTTCGCCCTCGGCAAGAAAGCCGACGTGCCCTAGATTGATGCCGAGAAGTGGGATGTTGGATTCGCGAACCAATTCGGCGGCCTTGAGGATAGACCCGTCCCCACCGAGAACCAATACAAGCTCGATGTCGCCTTGCTTGCAGTCTTTGTCGAGTTCGCGGAAAGAGCCCTCGCCCAAGCCGAAGGCTGCCTCTGTGCCACCGAGCTGTACAGCATCCGCGCTGGCCTCGGCGGTGATGACGGGAACGAGACCATGGGCCAAGAGTTGCGCGGCCGCAGAGCGAATGTCGCGGGCGGCCTCATCGATTCTCGAGCGTGAAACCAGCAGGATCAGGCGGTCTTCGTGACTCACTTGCCCTCCTTGGCTAGGTCATCGATTGGCTGACTCAATTTTGACCGATTCAAAGGCTCTTTAGCACTTATCCACACGACGTACTCGATGTTGCCATGAGTCCCAGGCAACTCCGACTTGACTAAACCACGAACTCCAAGGCCTAATTCGGCGGCGCAATCGATTACCTGACGAATAGCCTTGGCACGCAGCGACCAGTCGTTCACAATTCCGCTGGCATGGAGCGACTGCTTGCCGACTTCAAATTGCGGCTTGATGAGCAGAACCATGTCCGCTTGCGGACCGACTGCAGCCAGCTGCTCCAGCACGAGAGTTAGGGAAATAAATGAAAGATCGCCAACGATGAGCGAAAGTTGCGCGAGACGCTCGACGGTCAGGCCAGAGGCCTCGGCAAGCGTGGCGACCGATAGTTCACGAGCATTGAAACCTTCGACAACCCGCACGCGCGGGTTGCCGCGCAACTCGGGAACCAGCTGATCGTGACCAACGTCGAGCGCGATTACTTCATCGGCTCCGCGTCGAAGCAGCACATCGGTGAAGCCACCGGTACTCGCTCCGACGTCCAAAGCCAACGTACCTTGAACTTGAATGTCGCCGAAGGCGTCGAGCGCCTTAGCAAGCTTGTGGCCGGCCCGGGATACGTAGTCTTGGGCATCGAGAATCTCGATGCGAGCATCCGGCTCGAGCGAAGCCGAGGCTTTACGGGCAACCTTGCCACCGAGCAGGACGCGCTCGGCATCGATAAGATCACACGCGTGCTTGCGCGATCTGGCGAGCCCGCGTTCAACGAGCAAGACGTCAAGGCGCATCTAGTTTTACCTAGGCCGTTTCGGCTTCGTTGGTGTCGTTCAGAGCCTTCTCCAGTCGCTCGCGAAGTGCGTTGAAGGCGGCTGGCTGCTCCTCTAGCGCCATCAGCGAAATACGCTCGACCTCGGCTGCTATTTCAGCCTGAAACTCGTCGCTCATCGCCCAATTCCTAACTCTGGATGCACTGTTCTCCACCAAGCCTATTCGTACAACGCAGGTTCGACATCGAGACCGAAAATCGGAGTCTTGCTGGTGTAAACAACCGCGCAGACAGCCCTGAGCGCATCGACGCTAGTCGGATCACCCTCGACAAGGCGAACCTTGCTGCCGCGCAGCTCAACCTCAGCCGATCCCGATCGGTAGCCGCGCTTAGTTGCACGCGGGTAGGCATATGGTTCCAGCAATTCACTCATCGAGCCAATGATGTAGCGTGGGCGTCCCTCGAGGCGCTGACCGAGCACTTCTTTGCGGGTGCTGACACCGGTAAGGACAAGCACGGATGCCATGCCGATCTTGTTTGCACCGGTGATGTCTGTGTCGATGCGATCGCCCAGGAACAGCGGTTGTTTGACACCGTACTTGGCCTCGAAGTGAGCCTTTGCCAACTCAAAGATTGGAGCTTCCGGCTTACCCGCGACAAGCGGAAGTTGCCCGACGGCTGTGTGCACCGCCGAAACCAGCGTTCCGTTTCCTGGCGCCATGCCCCGCTCCTGCGGCAGAGTCCAGTCAGAGTTTGTGGCCACCCACTTAGCGCCAGCTTGAATTGCGAAGGCCGCCTCGGCGAGGTTGCGCCAACTCACATCCGGGGCAAAACCCTGAATAACCGCCGCGGGGTGCGCATCGGCAGAATCAACGACCTCAAAGCCCCCACGGGAGACCCAATCGCGAAGCCCATCGCCACCAACGACGAGAACTCGCGATCCGGCGGGAACCTGTTCTGCGAGCAATGCAACGCCTGTCTGACCGGATCCGATGATGTCATCTGGTGCACAGCGAACACCGAAACCAAGCAGCTGCTCGGCAATGGCGGCTGCCCTACGCGAGGAATTGTTAGTCACGTAACCAACGGGGATTCCAAGGCTTGCCAGTTCACCGAGTACCTCGGGAGCAGGCGATATCGACTTCAAACCCTCGTAGACCACACCATCGAGGTCAGACAGAAGATAGTCGAACTGATCCCAAATCAAACTTGCCAATTCTTGCTGCCAGGACTCGGTTACTTGTCGCGCTTCGGACGATAGTCGTCGCGCGAAACGGGACGCGCTGGTCGGGCTCCGCGTCCCTCACCGCGCGGCGGACGGTCATTGCTATTGCTATCGCGTGCGGGACGACTGTTGCCGTCACGTGATGGTCGGTCGTCGCTACGCGGCGGACGCGAGTCGCGGTCGCCAAAGCTGCGGCGTTCGCCACGTTCCGGACGCTCTCCGCGCTGGCCGCGACCGTCGCGGTCGCCGAACGAACGACGCTCGCCGCCCTGCGGACGGTCGCTTCGGTCACCATACGGGCGACGCTCGCCACGTTGTGGGCGATTGTCGATATCGCGTGCAGGCCGAGCGTCTCCGTCACGTCGAGGACGGGAATCACCGTCTCGTCGCGGGCGCGCGTCACGGTCCCCATCGCGGCGGGGACGGTCGTAGCCATCGCGACTAAGGCGACCTTCGCCGAATGGGCGACGCTCGCCGAAGCCGCCACGACCTCCACCCGAGCGCTCCTCACGCTGACGGGCACGCGCCTCACGCTCTTCCGGCGTCCACTCACGGCGCACCGGAATCTCGATCTCCTCAAGCACCGTGACGGTCTCGTCCTCTTCGTCTTCGCCGGCCAGAGCTGTGGTTGCGCGGTTACCCAAATCTGCCCAAGTCCTTGACTCGGCTTCTCTACCGAGATCCTCGAGAACATCTGCGTAAGCGAAAAATAGTCGTGGCGAATAGGCAAATACCTTCTTCGGGTTTAGTTCAGCAATCTCGAGCTCGCTCAATGCCAGCTCGGTCTGGCCGAGATCCAAACGCGCGCCAGACATTGCAATGGCCAAGTTCACACGCGCTTCGGCGGTCAACTCCTTAGCATCGACCGAACGTCCAACCTCGATCGCGCGCTCCGGGCGGCCCAGGCCACGCTCCGAGTCGACGATAAGGGCTACCTGTTCATTTGAGCCAGATATGCGACGGTGTGTGAGTAGTTCGCGCAGCGCAAGGGCAAAGTCGCCAACGGCGTAGGCGGTGCAGCCGACGGTTTCACGCACGACGGCGATGCGACCAGCGCGATCCGCAGCGGCCAATGCGTGCTCGTGCGCAAGATCAGGGTCCTGATCGATCAGTAGCGCGACCATAGCCAGGTGGCGAGCCACCTTTTCGGCGTTCTCGGGCGTAAGCGTCTTCAGCTGCGCACGTACGCCGATCTCAATGTCCTTCTCGGTGATTTCGTCAGGAATGAGCGGCGACAGCTTGCGCTCGACCTCGACCTCACGACGGGTGTTGGCCCATTCCTTGTGGCGTGGCGCGTCGTCAGAGGATCGTTCAGCACGACCAGCTGGGCGCACAGGGCGGTCACTGCCACGGCCAGGTCGGTCGCCGTCTCGAACTGGGCGTCCGCCATCCCTGGCGGGACGACCTTCACTACGTGCTGGGCGCTCTGAGCGCCATTCTCCGCGGCTCGGACGCGCTTCGTCGCGGCCCGAACGGTCGCCATCACGCTTAGGACGGCTCTCACGACGCGGTGCGTCGCCTTCACGGCCCGAGTCGCGTCGTGGTCGCTGATCGTCTGAATATGCCATAACGGCATCCTCTCCCAGAAATCCGGTTAAAACAAAAATGGCCACCTTAAAAAGGTGGCCATTTTCGTTCAAATTAAGTCCGGCGGTGTCCTACTCTCCCACAAGGTCCCCCTTGCAGTACCATCGGCGCAGGAGGTCTTAGCTTCCGGGTTCGAAATGTAACCGGGCGTTTCCCCTCCGCTATGGCCGCCGAAACACTATTGAGTTATGTAAATTACACAACCAAGTGATCGCGCTATCGCGAAAATTGATCGTGGTTCCCATACCTCGGGAACCACATAGTGGACGCAAGCAAAAAGTGTATCAAGTTATCGGCTTATTAGTACTGGTCAGCTCCATGGGTCTTTAGTCCCCACTTCCACATCCAGCCTATCAACGCAGTAATCTAGCTGCGAGCCTCTCGACATAAGTCATGGAAATCTCATCTTGAAGCAAGCTTCCCGCTTAGATGCTTTCAGCGGTTATCTTTTCCGAACGTAGCTAATCAGCGGTGCCCTTGGCAGGACAACTGACACACCAGAGGTTCGTTCATCCCGGTCCTCTCGTACTAGGGATAAGTCTTCTCAAATTTCCTACGAGCGCAGAGGATAGAGACCGAACTGTCTCACGACGTTCTAAACCCAGCTCGCGTGCCGCTTTAATGGGCGAACAGCCCAACCCTTGGGACCTACTCCAGCCCCAGGATGCGACGAGCCGACATCGAGG
>JBEDDI010000020.1:0-24953 GCA_041176265.1 Actinomycetota bacterium | reverse complement strand
TGAATCTCGCGAATCTTCGCAATCAGGGCACTCGTAGCCGCTCCAAATACCGGCAGACCGTGTGGGCCAAGCGCCCAGTCCTGCGGAACGAAGCGCTTGGTGTGATCAGTGGCCATGCGCTTGGCCAACTCGACGTTCTCGGCGCCAAGGGTGTGAATGGCTACGTGCTTGCCGACCTTCAGGTTCGGCCACGTGCTCGACCCGCGGGCAACGTTGAAGCTGGCGAGCGGGGGAGTAGCGCCGAGCGATGTAACCGAGGTAGCGGTGAAGCCAACCGGCTGTCCCTCTTCGCCGATGAGGGTGATCACGGCCACACCAGAGGCGTGCCGGCGGAACGCAGCCTTCAGGGCCTCGGCGGAATCGGTCTCGTGGCTCAGGAACTCAGACATAACCTCTAGGTTATCCAGCGCCTGGGTTCTTCGGAGCGCTGGCGTAACCTCTTGTAACTGAATGGGGTCGACTTCAGGGCCCTGATTGGCTGGCTAAAATTGACCAAACAGATTGGAGCGGCCTTGACGCTGATTCGCACGCTTGACCTTCGCGGAACCGAACTGAGCTCGGCCGCGGTCAATGCCGCCGTTCCGCGTGCCGCGATCGAAATTTCGATGGCCGTCGACGCCGTCCGCCCGCTGCTTGCCGATGTGGCCGAGCGAGGCGAGGCAGCGCTCGTAGAGGTAGCTCTGCAGCGCGACGGATTCGACCCGCGTCCAATCAAGGTTGAGGCACAAGAACTGCAGGACGCACTGGCCGCGTTAGCGCCAGGGCTGCGCGCCGCCATCCAGACATCGATCGATCGCGTTCGTGAGGTTTCGATTGCCACACTGCCGAACTCGGTTTCGGTGGAATTGGCGGAAGGCGCGCATGTGCACCAGCGCTGGCAGCCGGTCGACTCGGTTGGGCTCTACGTGCCAGGCGGCAAGGCGGTGTATCCGTCGAGCGTGATTATGAACGTAGTTCCGGCTCAAGAGGCGGGAGTGCCGCGTCTGGCCATCGCGACGCCGGGCCAGAAGGACTTCGGTGGTCGCCCGCACCCGACCGTGCTGGCAACCGCAGCCCTGCTCGGTGTCGAGGATGTCTACTGCATGGGCGGCCCGGCTGCCATCGCCGCCTTCGCATACGGCTTGCCGACCGTCGGTCTGGAGTCGGTGAATCTCGTGACCGGGCCGGGCAACATCTACGTCGCCGCCGCCAAGCGCGCGCTGCGTGGGCAGATAGGCATCGATTCGGAGGCTGGCACCACAGAGATCCTCGTGCTGGCGGACGAAACCGCGGATGCACGTCTGATCGCATACGACCTGATCAGCCAGGCCGAGCACGACGAGGCTGCGGCATCCGTCTTGGTTACCGATTCGCAGGCGCTCGCCGATGCCGTGTCGGCACACTTGGCAGATCTTGCGCCGAAGACGGCTCACGCGCAACGCGTACAGGCAGCCTTGTCTGGTCAGCAGTCGGCAATCGTGCTGGTGGACGACTTGGCAGCGGCCACCGCCTTCGCCAACGCCTACGCGACCGAACACCTTGAGATTCAGACAGCTGATGACACGGCCGTGCTCGATCGCATTACCAATGCGGGCGCAATCTTCATCGGTAAGTATTCGCCGGTCAGCCTCGGCGACTACATGGCCGGATCGAATCACGTGCTGCCGACCGGCCAGCAGGCCAAGTTTGGCGCTGGATTGGGCGTGCACACCTTCCTGCGAGCTCAGCAGGTCATCGACTACGGGCGCGAGGGCTTGGCGGCTATCGCAAGCCAAGTGCGCGACTTCGCCGAATCCGAGCACCTGCCGGCTCACGGCCAGGCGATCACGGCTCGCTTCGACGGCTAAGGGTTCGATTCGCTGAACTCTCGGCCAGCCATTTGGTGACCTCGCGGCCTCTCAAATAAACTGGCGCGAAACACTAGATATAGTTGCATTTTTCCGAAAACCTTCCACATATAGTAGAAGGTGAAGGTTTTGCAATTGTTGTCGGTGCGACCAGAGAGGATTTGAGCATGCATTGCCCATTCTGTCGTTACCCAGACTCGCGAGTCATGGATTCGCGCACGTCCGATGACGGCTCGGCCATCCGCCGCCGCCGCCAGTGCCCGCAGTGCAACATGCGCTTTTCCACCACCGAAACCGCGAGTTTGACCGTGGTCAAGCGCTCGGGAGTCACCGAATCGTTTAGCCGCGACAAGATCATTTCGGGTGTTCGCAAGGCTTGCCAGGGCCGCCCCATCACCGAGAGCGACCTAGCGCTACTTGCACAACAGGTCGAAGAGACCGTGCGCGCGAGCGGTGCCGCGCAGATTGAGGCCAACGACATCGGCCTTGCCATCCTCGAGCCGCTGCACAAGCTCGACCAGGTCGCATACATGCGTTTCGCCAGTGTTTATCAGGGTTGGGAGACCCTAGAAGACTTTGAGGCAGCTATCCAGCTGCTGAAGCTCGAGCGCGAAAACGCAGCAACAGAAGGAGCAGGTCAATGACCGACAACGCATACTCGGAGCACGCAGGAGCTACCGCTAACGGCGGAATGCGCATCAACCGCGTCTACACGACGCCGGGCGTGCACCCGTTCGACGACGTTGCTTGGGAATACCGCGATGTCGTGCAGACCAACTGGCAGACCGGCGCGGTCATCTTCGAGCAGCGCGGGGTCGAATTCCCGGAGTCGTGGAGCATCAACGCCTCGACGATCGTGGCCACCAAATACTTCCGCGGTGCTGTTGGTACCCCAGAGCGCGAACACAGCCTGCGCCAACTGATCGGTCGCGTGGTGCGCAAGTACACCCAGGCCGGCCGCGACCACGGCTACTTCGCTAGCGAAGACGACGCGGTTATTTTCGAGCACGAGCTGACCTACATGCTTTTGCACCAGATCTTCAGCTTCAACTCGCCAGTGTGGTTCAACGTCGGTACCACTAGCCCACAGCAGGTGAGCGCCTGCTTCATCCTCGCGGTCGACGACTCGATGGACTCGATCCTCAACTGGTACCGCGAAGAAGGCTTGATCTTCAAGGGTGGCTCTGGTGCTGGCCTCAACCTCTCGCGTCTGCGCTCGTCGAAGGAGCTGCTCGGCGGCTCGGGCGGCACAGCTTCGGGGCCGGTCTCGTTCATGCGTGGCGCCGATGCCTCGGCCGGAACCATCAAGTCAGGCGGCGCAACCCGTCGCGCGGCCAAGATGGTCGTGCTCGATGTTGACCACCCAGACATCGAGGAGTTCGTCGAGACCAAGGCACGCGAAGAGGGCAAGATTCGCGCCCTGCGCGATGCCGGTTACGAGATGGAACTTGGCGGCCGCGACATCATTTCGGTCCAGTACCAGAACGCCAACAACTCGGTTCGCGTGAATGCCGAGTTCATGCGTGCGGTCGAAAACGGCGACAAGTTCGGGCTGCGTGCTCGCACCACGGGCGAGGTTATCGAGGAGGTCGATGCTCGCGAGCTGTGGGCCAAGATTGCCGATGCCGCTTGGCAGTGCGCCGACCCTGGCATTCAGTACGACGACATCATCAACGACTGGCACACCACTCCAGAGTCGGGTCGAATCACTGCCTCGAACCCATGTTCCGAGTACATGCACCTAGACAACTCGTCGTGCAACCTCGCCAGCCTCAACCTGCTCAAGTTCCTCACGCCAGACGGCAACTTCGACAGCGATAAGTTCGTCAAGGCAACCGAGTTGATCTTCACCGCGATGGACATCTCGATCTGCTTCGCCGACTTCCCGACCGAGGCAATCGGAGCGACCACTCGCGCCTTCCGCCAGCTGGGCATTGGCTATGCGAACCTCGGCGCGCTGCTGATGGCCGTTGGAGTTCCTTACGACAGCCGTGAGGGCTTCGCAATCGCCGCATCGATCACATCGCTGATGACCGGTGCGGCATACCGTCGCTCGGCCGAGCTCGCCGGCGTAGTCGGCGCCTACGACGGCTACTACAAGAACAAGTCGGGCCACGACCGCATCATGGGCAAGCACGAGTCGGCTAACTCGATGCTCGTTCCGGTTGCCGGCATCGATGCCGCCATCCTCGATGCCGCCACCGAACAGTGGCAGCTAAACACACGGATCGGTTCCGAGAATGGCTGGCGCAACGCGCAGGCTTCGCTGCTCGCGCCGACCGGAACCATCGGTTTCATGATGGACTGCGACACCACGGGTATCGAGCCTGACTTCTCGCTGGTCAAGTACAAGAAGCTTTCGACCGGTGGATCGATGCAGATCGTCAACCAGACGATTCCATTCGCACTCGTTCGCCTGGGCTACACCCAAGAGACCGTCGAGGCAATCATCGACTACATCGGTGAGCACGGTCACGTCGTCGACGCTCCAGGCCTCAAGCCGGAGCACTACGCGATCTTTGACACCGCCGTCGGCATCCGTGCGATCGAGCCGATGGGCCATGTTCGAATGATGGCTGCGGTTCAGCCGTTCCTTTCGGGTGCCATCTCGAAGACCGTGAACATGCCTGAGACTGCGACTCGCGAAGAGATCGCCGAGGTTTACTTCCAGGGTTGGAAGCTTGGCCTCAAGGCCCTCGCGATCTACCGCGACAACTGCAAGGTCGGGCAGCCACTCAACGACGCCAAGGCCAAGACCGACAAGGTCGAGCCGGCGGCCGAGGTTTCTATGCCACGCACCGAGAACCCGGTACGCAAGCGTCTGCCAAAGTCGCGGCCTTCGTCGACCACCTCGTTCACCGTCGGTGGGGCAGAGGGATACATGACCGCAGGTTCTTACCCAGATGGCGGCCTCGGCGAGGTGTTCCTAAAGCTCGGCAAGCAGGGTTCGACCCTCTCGGGCGTGATGGATGCGTTCTCGATCGCTGTTTCGATCGGCCTGCAATACGGCGTTCCGCTAGAGACCTTCGTGCAGAAGTTCGTGAACTCGCAGTTCGAGCCGGCCGGTCTCACCGACGACCCAGATGTGCGCATGGCCAAGTCGCTGATGGACTACATCTTCCGTCGCCTTGCCCTTGACTACCTGCCATACGAGACCCGCTCATACCTTGGTATCTACACGACGGCGGAACGCACGGCGACTCTCGACGCGAACACCGGCTCGTACCCGGTAATCGCCGAACCGGTGGCGCAGGCAGAGCCGGCCGCCGCGGCGACACCTGTTGTCGAGGCGTTGGAGGTCGCTCCGCAAACCGAAGAGAACGCGGTAGCCGAGCCATTCGAGCAGCAGGCGGCCCCGCAGAGCATCGAGATCACGCCGCGCCGCGAGGCCCGTTCGTCTGCTGAGCTCTTCGAGCTGTTGCAGGGAACAGAGTCGGATGCCCCGATGTGCTTCATCTGTGGCATCAAGATGCGCCCATCGGGCTCGTGCCACGTGTGTGAGGCCTGTGGTTCGACTAGCGGCTGCAGCTGAAAACCTAACCGCGGGTGGCCGTCGCGCAACAGCGGCGGCCATTCGCCTTGGGTAGGCTTGTCCAGGCGCGAAAAGCGCATCCAATAGCTGTTCTCAGCAAACACTTCACAAGGAGCATCGGTTGTTCGGAAACCTGTCTGACCGCCTGGTCGATACGTTCAAGAACCTGCGCAGCAAGGGCAAACTCAGCGCAGCCGACATCGATGGCACCCTGCGCGAAATCCGGCGCGCACTGCTCGAGGCGGACGTCGCGCTCGAGGTCGTCAAGAACTTCACCACCGCGGTCCGCGATCGCGCACTCGGCGACGAGGTTTCCAAGGCCCTGAACCCTGCCCAGCAGGTCGTCCAGATCGTCAACGAAGAGCTCGTGGCGATTCTGGGTGGCGAGCAGCGCAAGCTGCGGTTCGCCAAGCAGCCGCCAACCGTCATTATGCTTGCGGGTCTGCAGGGTAGCGGTAAGACCACGCTCGCCGGCAAGCTCGCCAAGTGGCTCAAGGCGCAGGGCCAGACCCCGATCCTCGTCGCAGCCGACCTTCAGCGCCCTAACGCTGTTACGCAGCTCCAGGTGGTTGGCGAGCGCGTCGAGGTTCCGGTCTTCGCACCAGAGCCAGGCAACGGCGTCGGCAATCCGGTCAAGGTTGCCAAGGACGCCATCAAGCACGCCACCCAGAAGCAGCACTCCGTCGTCATCGTCGACACCGCCGGTCGTTTGGGTATCGACGAGGAACTCATGCAGCAGGCCCGCGACATTCGCGACGCCGTAAACCCGGATGAGGTTCTGTTCGTCATCGATTCGATGATCGGTCAGGATGCCGTCAACGTGGCAAAGGCCTTCGAAGACGGCGTTGGCATAACCGGTGTCGTGCTCACAAAGCTCGACGGCGATGCCCGCGGTGGTGCGGCCCTGTCGGTTGCTTCGGTCACCGGCAAGCCGATCATCTTCGCTTCCAACGGTGAAGCGCTCGACGCCTTTGAGCCGTTCTATCCAGACCGCATGGCCAGCCGAATCCTCGACATGGGTGACGTGCTCTCGCTCATCGAGCGCACGCAGTCGGCATTCGACGAGGCCGAGGCCAAGGCGCTCGCCGACAAGATTGCCAAGGAAGCGTTCACACTCGAAGACTTCCTCGACCAGATGCAGCAGATTCGCAAGATGGGCTCACTCAAGAGCATGCTCGCGATGATGCCTGGCGCCGGTCAGTTGCGCCAGCAGATCGACAACTTCGACGAGAAGGAGATCGACCGCACCGAGGCGATCATCCGCTCGATGACTCCGGCCGAGCGCCGCCAGCCGAAGCTGCTCAACGGTTCACGTCGCTTGCGCATCGCCAAGGGTTCGGGCACCACGGTCACCGAGGTCAACGGCCTCGTAAACCGCTTCGAGCAGGCTGCGAAAATGATGAAGACCATGGCAAAGGGAGGTATGCCCCAGATGCCAGGCGGAATGCCGGGCATGCCAAACATCGGTGGCGGTTTTACGGGCGGCGGCAAGAGCAAGAAGAAGGACAAGGGCAAGAAGGGCTCCAAGTCTGGAAACCCGGCAAAGCGCGCGGCCGAAGAAGCGGCTCGCCTCGGCGGCGCAAACCCAGCCGGCGATGGCGCCACGGGCGGATCTTCGTTCGGCCTCTAACTAGCCAAACCGCCTTTTTTCTGGCAGAATAGAGCGGTTGTCGTTCGCGTGACCCTCTAACCACGCGTCCTACGACAACCCATCAGAGCTTTCCAATCGAGTGTGCCCCCACGCTCGCGGTTGAATGTTCGCCCCAATTTATTCATAAAACAGGAGCACATTGTGGCTGTAAAAATCCGCCTGAAGCGTCTCGGCAAGATCCGCGCGCCTCACTACCGCATCGTCGTTGCAGACTCGCGCACCAAGCGTGACGGTCGTGTAATCGAAGAGATCGGCCGTTACATCCCGACCGAAAACCCATCGCTCATCGAGGTCAACTCGGAGCGCGCTCAGTACTGGCTAGGCGTTGGCGCACAGCCAACCGAGCAGGTTGCAGTTCTTCTCAAGCTGACCGGTGACTTCCAGGCATCGAAGGGCGAGAAGGCCGTCAACAAGGTTCAGACCAAGGCTGCTAAGGCCGAGTTCGTCGTTGACGCAGCCAAGAAGCCAGTTCTTCTGCCAAAGGTAGAGAAGAAGGCAGTTGTCGAAGAGGCTCCAGCAGCCGTCGAAGAGGCAGCAGCCGAGGACGTAGTCGTTGAGGATGCAGCAGTCGAGGCAACCGAGGCCGTAGAGGTCGAGGCAGCCGAGGCACCAGCAGCAGAGGTAGTCGAAGAGGCTCCTGCAGCTGAGGCAACCGAAGAAGCACCTGCAGAGGCCGCAGCTGAAGAAGCCGCCGCCGAAGCACCTGCCGAAGAGGCTTAATAAAAGTGCTGGCCGCTGCGCTCGAACACCTGGTCAAGGGCATCGTCGACAATCCCGACGATGCAACCGTGACTGCACGCTCAACCTCGAAGGGCGACCTTCTAGAGGTTCACGTGCACCCAGACGATCTGGGCCGAGTGATCGGGCGCAACGGTCGCACCGCCAACGCGCTGCGCACCGTCGTGAACGCGCTAGCCGATGGCAAGAAGGTCCGTGTCGACGTGGTGGACACCGATTTCTAGCAAAACAAAGCTCCGAGTTGGCCGTCTTCTCAAGGCGCACGGTCTAAAGGGAGCCATCAAACTCGAGCTATACACCGACAGCCCAAACGAACGCTTCGTTCCCGGCGCTGAGCTCGAACTTCAGGTGCCAGCTGAATCTCCTTGGCACGGCAAGACCTTAAAGGTTGCCGAGTTGCGCTGGTACAACCAGTCGCCAGTTATCTTCCTAGAGGGCATCGAAGACCGAACGGCGGCCGAGTCGCTCATCAAGGCAATCCTGCTTGTTGACACCGACCCAGCCGTCCTTCCTGCCGAACCAGACGCATGGTACGACCACCAGTTGGTCGGTTTGCGCGTTGTGCGCGATGGCAAGGATGTAGGCAAGGTTGCCCGCGTCGACCACCTGCCGGCTCAGGATCTCTTGGCGGTCGAAACCGCGTCCGGTGAAATATTGGTTCCTTTCATCAAGCAGTTCGTTCCGACCGTCGACATCGCCAAGGGCGAGGTCGTCGTGACCCCACCTGGCGGTCTGTTCGAGGCGATCGAAGACGAGCAGGTTGGCGGCGAGAAGGGCGTTCCAGCTGAAATCGACGGTCTGACCGTTGTCGTCGATGAAACCGAACCTGCCGAGAGCGACGCGAGCGAGGCATAATGCGCATCGACGCCGTCAGCATCTTTCCCGACTATTTCAAGGCGCTCGACCTGTCGCTGCTGGGCAAGGCACGCGAACGCGAACTAATTCAGTTTGAGGCGCACGACCTTAGAAACTGGACCTACGACAAGCACCGCACCGTCGATGGCAGTCCGTATGGCGGCGGCGCGGGCATGCTCATGAAGCCAGAGCCGTGGGGCGAGGCGCTCGACGCGATTCTGCCTGCCGACGGTTCGGCAACCGTAATCTTTACTTCTCCCGCCGGCGACGTCTTCAACCAGCAGATGGCTTACGAGCTCGCCGAGCAGCAGCACATCGTGTTTGCCTGCGGTCGCTACGAGGGCATCGACCAGCGCGTCGTCGAGTACGCCGCCACCAAAGCGAACGTTCGACTGATCAGCATCGGCGACTACGTGCTGAACGGCGGCGAGGTCGCTGCGATCGCGATGACCGAGGCCATCGTGCGCCTGATTCCTGGTGTAATCGGCAACGCCGAGAGCCTCGTCGAGGAGTCGCACTCGGACGGCTTGCTGGAGTACCCGAGCTACACCAAACCAGCTAGCTGGCGAGGATTGGATGTGCCCGAGGTGCTTTTGAGCGGCAACCACGCCGCCATCGCCAAGTGGCGTCACGCGCAGCAGGTCGAGCGCACCAAGCGAGTTCGACCAGACCTGCTTGGCGAATAGCCGCATCCTGTGGCAGAATAGAGAGGTTGTTTGCTTCGCGAGTGCTCTGCCGCAGGGGAGCCAAGCAAACGAAACAAAATCCTTTCCAAACAAATACCGTTTTTGACCTGCGCGCAGAAACAGAGAGCGATCCATCATGCACATTCTTGACGTAGTAGACGCACCAAACCTCCGCTCGGACATTCCGGAGTTCCGCGTCGGTGACAACGTGAAGGTTCACGTAAACATCATCGAAGGTAACCGCAGCCGTGTTCAGGTCTTCCAGGGCGTCGTAATCCGTCGTTCGGGCGAGGGCATCCGCGAGACCTTCACCGTTCGCAAGGTTTCGTTCCAGGTTGGCGTCGAGCGTACTTTCCCAGTGCACTCACCAGTTCTCGAGAAGATCGAGCTCGTCTCGCGCGGTGACGTTCGTCGCGCAAAGCTTTACTACCTGCGCGACCTCCGCGGCAAGGCAGCAAAGATCCGCGAGAAGCGCGACAACGCCTAAATCAACTCCGCGTTTTAGGCACTGCCTAACGTAGTTTGAGACTATGAACAAATTCGGTCGCTTCCTTAGCGACAAGAAAGCACCAAAGACCAAAATCGGTAAGTGGTGGCAAAAGGCAAGAAAGAACGTCTTCGTAGGCTTCTTCCTAGACCTGGTCACCATTCTCGGTACGGCTTTGGTGCTTTCGCTCATTTTGAAGACCTTCCTGATTCGTTCGTTCTTCATTCCTTCGGGATCGATGATGAACACGCTGCAGATCGACGACCGCATCATTGTGAACCAGTTGGTTCCCAACGTGGTGCCGATTGAGCGCGGCGACGTCGTGGTCTTCAAGGATCCGGGTGGCTGGCTAGGCACGGTCGAGACCAAGGATAAAAACCTGTTCGAAACCGTGAGTGAGTTCTTCCTGTCATCCTTTGGCCTGGTGGCGCCAGACAGCGACCAGCACTTGGTGAAGCGAGTCATCGGCGTAGGCGGAGACCACGTAGTTTGCTGCGATGCCGATGGCAAGATTCAGATCAACGGCGTATCAATTACCGAGCCTTACATCATCGATCCAAAATCGCCTTCTGACACCCAGTTCGACGTCACCGTGCCCGAGGGTACTATCTGGGTAATGGGCGACAACCGCGGTGGCAGCGAGGATTCGCGTTTCCACGGCGACCTACCCGGCAAGGGTTTCGTGGCCTTGAAGTACGTAGTCGGTCGCGCATTCGTGGTCAGCTGGCCGAGCAGCCACTGGAAGTGGCTCGACAACTATCCGAGCGTTTTTGAGAACGTCGACAAGTAACTTGGCAAATACGCCTTCACTTGAGATTGAACGGGCGCTGGCGCGAGAGCACGGCGTCCGTTTCGTTATCGGTGTCGATGAGGTGGGTCGCGGCGCGATCGCCGGTCCGGTTGCCGTGGGCGCAGCGCTAATCGACATAACTTCGGCGGATGGTTGGCCGAGCGAGTTGCGTGATTCCAAACTGATGAGCGAAAAGTCGCGCGAGCGTAACGCTCCGCTGGTCGCAGACTGGGTCTTAGCGAGTGGCATCGGCATGACTCCGGCCTCGCGAATCGAAACCGATGGCATCGTGCGCTCGCTCGAGCTGGCAGGCGCAGCGGCAATAGGCGAGTTGCTGGCTTCGACGCGCATCGACCGGGCGGCGCTGGCCACCGACGGCTGCCTCGTAGTGCTCGATGGTTCGCACAACTGGCTGGGCGGTTCCGCATACGGCCTCAAAGTGGTGACCAGAACCAAGGCCGACCGCGATTGCGTTTCCGTGGCATGTGCGTCGGTGCTCTCCAAGGTCGCGCGCGATCGGTTGATGATCGAATTGGATGCCGACCTGCCAGGCTACGGCTTTGCGGGCCATAAGGGCTATGCGGCACCGTCACACATTTCCGCGCTCCTCGCCGTTGGTCCCAGCCGGGAGCATCGCCTGAGCTGGCTGACCAAGATCCTCGCTGGCGAAGACGCTTAGGATTGAAACACCATGGATGAGAACGAATTCGACGAGTACGAACGCCAGTCTGAGCTTTCGCTGTACCGCGAATATCGCGACGTAGTTGGCACCTTCAAGTATGTGATCGAGACCGAGCGTCGCTTCTACCTTGCCAACGAGGTCACCCTCGAGCGCAAGGATGCAGGCAACGACTTCTACTTCGAACTCGAAATGGTCGATGTCTGGGTTTGGGATATCTACCGCACCGATCGATTCGTCAACAAGGTGCGCGTGCTGACCTTCAAGGACGTCAACATCGAAGAGCTTTCGGGCAAGGCGTTCAAGCTTCCGAAGGAACTCCAGGTCGGCGAGTAGCCGGTCTTTTGGGCACGTTTGCTGAGTTTATGACCAGCAGAACCGTGTTTTTCAACATATTTTGATACCCCCGATTTAGCGGTCTCTTGCGTGGCGAGACTTGCCACATGACGCATCCGAAACACATCCTTGGCAGGTATGGCGAACAGGCCGCCTGCGACTTTCTAGTCAGCATCGGGCACGAGATCATCGACCGCAACTGGCATGGGCCAACCGGCGAGCTCGATATCGTGACTCGCGTGGCCGGCTTGACTGTGTTCGTAGAGGTAAAGACCCGCAACGGGCGCGGATTCGGGCATCCCTTCGAAGCAATAACCGAGACCAAAGCCGGCAGGATGCGCCGCACGGCCGCGGCGTGGCTGACGGCAAAGCAGGTTGGTGCGGTACCTGTCCGGTTTGATGCCCTGAGCGTCCTCGTTGAGGGTGGGCGCGTGCACATCGAGCACATGAAGCAGGTGCTGTGATGCCCCTAGCGAAGGCTCTCTCCATTTCCCTATTCGGGCTGCAGGGCAGGTTAATTGAAGTCGAGGCCGATATCTCGGCGACTCTGCCCGGTTTCCAATTGGTCGGTCTGCCCGACGCCTCGTTGCAAGAGGCCTCCGCGCGCGTGCGTGCAGCTATCGTCAATACCGGCTTGGCTTGGCCCAATCGCAAGATCACAGTAAACCTGTCACCGGCAAGTGTGCCGAAGTCTGGTTCAGGCTTCGATCTAGCGATCGCGGCGGCAATCTTGGCCGCAAACGGAGCGCTAGAGGGCGATGGCCTTTCAGATCGCGTGCTGTTGGGGGAGCTCACGCTCGACGGAGCCGTGCGCGGCATCCGCGGCATACTGCCAGCAGTTCAAGCCGCGAAGACTCTCGGAGTCACCCGCTTCGTGGTTCCGGCCAGCAATCTGGCCGAGGCCCAGCTAGTCGGGGGAGTTGAGATAACTGCGGTGTCATCGCTCGCCGACTTCGCGGCGCAATTGGGTGTCGAAAGTGAGCTTCGCACGCCAGCCGTGCCAGTTGAATCGATCGAACAAGCACCAATCGAGCCAACCCGCGACCAGATGTGCATGAGCGAGGTGCTCGGACAGGATTCGCTAATTCGGGCGGTTGCCATCGCCGCCGTTGGCGGGCACCACATGATGCTCGTTGGGCCGCCTGGAGCGGGCAAGACCATGGTCGCCGAGCGTTTACCTGGCATCCTGCCGAGGGCGTCCGTCGAAGCGGCAATCGAGTTGGCCGCCGTCAGATCTTTGCTTGGCTTAGCAACTAGGGCCTCAGACGAACCCCCATTTGTTGCGCCTCATCACTCCATCTCATCGACCGGCTTGATTGGCGGCGGCACGACCGTCCCGCGTCCTGGCCTGATCTCACAGGCGCACGGTGGAGTTCTGTTTCTCGATGAGGCTCCGGAGTTCAGCCCGCATTCCCTCGATTCGCTTCGCGAACCGCTCGAATCGGGCGAGATTGCCATCGCCAGGTCGGGCGGCGTTGCCCGCTTTCCCGCGCGGTTTCAGCTCGTTATGGCGGCCAACCCCTGCCCGTGCGGGCATCGTGGCGTGAGTGGCAAGGATTGCACCTGCAATTCGGCCACCCAGCGACGCTACGAGAGCAGACTCTCTGGGCCACTGCTAGACCGTATCGACATTCGCCTGCGGGTTCAGCCCGCGACCAAGGCAGCCAAGCAGCAGTCCGAACGTCAAGCAGCTCGACCGACCAGCGAACGGCTTCGTAAACAGGTTTCCGAAGCTCGAACTCGCACGAGATCGCGTCTAGCCGGCACACCATGGAAGCTCAACTCTGAGGTCTCGGGTGCTTACCTGCGTCGACTCAACCGCGAGAATCCCAAGGCGGTCCAGGTGCTCGAACTCGCGCTCACCCGCGGAACGATAAGCATGCGCGGCTTCGACAGGTGCCTGCGCATCGCTTGGAGCATTGCCGACCTCGAGGGCCTTGAGCGCCTAACCGCGTCTGTGGTCGGCGAGGCCATGTTCCTCCGCGGCAGCGAGAACTGGGCCGTCGCATGATGGTTGTAGCGCCAGAGTCGGTAATCGGCCTACCTCGCGAGGTGGCTTTCGGCTTACTTGAGCCCATCACTGCCGGCACTAGCGATCAAGAGCGCACACTGGCCTGGATTATCTGGAGCCATCTAACTGAGCCTGGCGATATGCTCGCTGGGGCCCTATTGCAGGCAATCGGTCCGGTCGCAGCTATTCGCGTGCTCCGACTTCAGCACCCAGCTCGCGAGATTACGAAACTGCTTTCAGGCCTGGCCGAGAACGCTGGCGACGAGAGCCAGCGCGACGTTGCCGCCCTCGAGTCTGAGTATGCCGAGGCCTGCAAGCGTTGGAGCGCACGGGATAACAACATGGCGGTTGTGCGAAGCCTCAAGATTTGGGCAAGGCTTGGCGGCCAGATCGTGACTCCTGACGATGTCGACTGGCCAAGGGCCCTCGAAGCGCTTGGCGCTGGCACACCGCACGTGCTGTGGTTGCGGGGCAATCGGGCATCGCTTGCCGAACTCGAAACCGCGATATCGATCGTCGGCAGCCGCAACGTGAGCTCATACGGGCAGTATTGCGCGCAGACTCTGGCAGAGCGGCTGGTCGCCGAGGGGTATCTGGTCGTCAGCGGAGGCGCCTACGGTGTCGACGCAGAGGCTCATAGGGGCGCACTCTCCGCAAGAGGAGTCACAATCGCGGTGTTGGCCGGTGGTGCAGACCGGCTCTATCCGGCTGGAAACTCCGAACTGCTGCGTCAAGTCATGCATGGCGGCTGCCTGCTCGCAGAGCAACCGCCCGGCCATGCGCCGACCCGCTGGCGCTTCTTGCAGCGCAACCGCCTTATAGCCGCCTTGGGGCAAGCAACCGTGGTTGTCGAGATGGCCGTCAAGAGCGGCGCCAAGAACACCATGCATCACGCCCTCGGTATGGGGCGCGAGGTTTACGCGGTTCCCGGCTCACTGCTAGCTCAAACAGCCCGAGGCTGCAACGTGGCAATCGCCGAGGGCAAGGCCAAGATTGTGACGGCCTTCGATGAGTTGATCAATGATCTACGCGACATCCCGTATTCACTTGGAACGGAGTTCGAGCTCACCGCCCTGCAACAGCGAGTCCTTGATGCCTTGCACGGGCAACCCATCACGGTGAATCGAGCCGGCCTCAAGGCGGGCACGACCGCATCCGAGACCATGCGCGCGCTTGGCGAGCTGCAAGCGCTGGGGTTTGCAATCGAGAGCAGGGGTGGTTGGCGCAAAGAATTGAGTGGTTCGGCATAGCCTTGAGGCATGATCGCCGAACCGACTCCAACCAAGGCTGCGCCAAGCAGCGCCATGTTGGCGAGCAGTTCAGCGTTTGAGGCGCACCTTGCCGCCGGTAGGGGATACTCGGCGCACACGGTCAAGGCATACCTGACCGACGTCACCGAATTCTTGATCATGTTTGCGGCCGAGGTCACCGATCCGAGCGAGATCACGCTCGAACACCTGCGGGATTGGCTGTGGAGGTTAAGCGAGAGCGGGCTTGCCAAGAGCTCGCTAGCGCGCAAGAGCGCATCGCTCCGCGCCTTTACCGCCTGGCTGCACGAGACCGGGAGAGCCGCTACCGACCCAGGTTTGAGACTGCGCTCGCCGAAGACCAGCCGCACGCTTCCCAAGGTTGTCAGTCGCGAGACCATGGCCGATCTTTTCGCACAACTCGAAGCCGAGGCCACTCTGGATAACCCGCTCGGGATGCAGAATCTGTTGATGGTCGAACTGCTCTATGCGAGCGGTATGCGCGTGAGCGAGCTGGTCGGATTGAACCTCGAAGACCTCGACCTGGATCGAAACATCTTGCGCGTCACTGGCAAGGGCAACAAACAGCGGATGGTGCCCTTCGGCAAGCCGGCTCGAGTGGCCCTCGACCGCTGGCTGCGTGATGGCAGAACGCAGATCGAATCCATCGCATCATCGGCGAGCACGGCGCTGCTCGTGACCTCGCGCGGCAAGCGCGTGGGTGTGCGCCAGGTCTATGCGCTTGTGGCCTCGCTGCTCGACGGAACTCCGACTGGCGTCGCCGGCCCGCATGCGCTTCGTCACTCGGCTGCTACGCACCTCCTCGATGGAGGGGCCGATCTGCGCGCGGTCCAGGAGATCCTCGGGCATGCGTCGCTCGGCACCACCCAGATTTACACGCACGTGAGCATCGATCGCCTTCGTGACGGCTACAAGAGCGCTCACCCACGCGCCTAGGCAAGCCGCATAACCCGGCGGGGACGGGACTAGTTTCAAGAGGCCTAGACGTCGGTCCAGGGGAGCAGCCGGCTCGGGCTTAGTTGACCCATCACCCAAATCGGCGACAGGTAACCGCTCTCGATTCGATAACTGAAGTGAAGGCAGCGCAAATCGGCACAGTGTTGGCGGTAGCTCTGGTCGGCGTCGCAAACCTCGCCAATCGGTTGGCCAACAAGAACCGACGTGCCGGCCGCAGGAGCATCGCAGACCGGTTCTACCTCGAGCAGCGCTCGGCCATCGGTTGTCTTGATGGTTATCAGCTCGCGATTCACGACCTTTCCCGAAAACCAGACAGTCCCGTCGGCTGGCGCTAGCACTTCCTCGCCAAGGCTCACGCGGTAATCGACGCCGCGGTGACCAGCCGAATAGTCGCTTGTCGGCTGCAGATAACTGCGAACGAGTTTCGGCTCGCGAATCGGTGCCTCGACGCGCGGCTGCCATGCCGAAACCTCGGCAAAACCAACCGCTCGCGCCTGCTGAAGGCCCGGCACGAGGGCCAACATCAGGGTCACGGCAACAATTGGGGCTGTTCGTCGAGTGAGTCTTGTCATGCGGCAACTTTGGCTCCGCGATATGGCGAATTCCAGTAGCACGCCTCAACCTGTGGATAACCCAGGGATCCACGGTCGTCATCTGGACTGGAATGCTCCGAATTAGCCCATAAATACGGGCGAAGAGGCTGGTTTTTGCCTGCCCGGCCCTGCTAAACTGAGCGAAGCAGTTTTGGCTGGGCAACCACTCGAAACTGACTTCGCGTGTCGACCCAAGGTTCTGACTCGGTCGTGCAAATCATTCGAACCATCTGATTCATTCAGGTCGAGTGCATTGCGCGTGTCAGATCCTCGACACCAGGTGTGACCGGCAACCGCCGGATCGCAGTCAACCAAATGGCGCCTTCGCGCGCCGAAAAGGAGAACACTGCCATGGCAGTAGTAACCGTTCGCCAGCTGCTTGACGCTGGCGTGCACTTCGGGCACCAGACCCGTCGTTGGAACCCGAAGATGCGTCGCTTCATCTTGACCGACCGCTCGGGCATCTACATCATCGACCTTCAGAAGTCGCTGACCCACATCGACAAGGCATACGACTTCGTCAAGGAGACCGTTGCACACGGCGGCAGCATTCTGTTCGTTGGCACCAAGAAGCAGGCTCAGGAAGCAATCGCTACCGAGGCACAGCGCGTTGGCATGCCATACATCAACGAGCGTTGGCTCGGTGGTCTTCTGACCAACTTCCAGACCATCCAGAAGCGTCTTACCCGCCTCAAGGAGCTCGAGGTTATGGACTTCACTGGCGCGACCAAGACCGGTCTCACCAAGAAGGAACTCCTCATCCTGCGTCGCGAGAAGGACAAGCTTGAGAAGTCACTCGGCGGTATCCGCAACGTGACCAAGACCCCTTCGGCCATCTGGGTTGTCGACACCAACAAGGAGCACCTGGCAATCACCGAGGCTAAGAAGCTCGGCATTCCAGTGATCGGCATCCTTGACACCAACTGTGACCCAGACGAGGTTGCAATCGGTATCCCAGGCAACGACGACGCAATCCGCTCGGTACACCTGCTGACCCGCGTTATCGCAGATGCAGTTGCCGACGGTCTGATCTCGCGTCACGCAAAGCCAGAAGCAGCAGCTGAGCCACTCGCAGAGTGGGAGCGCGAGCTGCTCGAGCAGCACAACGCAGAGGCTCCAGCAGCAGTTGAGGCCCCAGCAGCAGAGGCAGCTCCGGCTGCAGCAGCAGAGTAAGGAAACCAATAAACATGGCTAACTACACCGCACAAGACGTAAAGGCACTCCGCGACAAGTCGGGCGCCGGCATGATGGACTGCAAGAAGGCCCTCGACGAGTCAAACGGCGACGTCGAGAAGGCGCTTGAGTTCCTACGCGTTCAGGGCCTCAAGGGCGTTGCAAAGCGTGAGGGTCGCACCACCAGCAACGGTCTCATCGTTGCACGCACCAACGGTGGCACCGGCTTCCTCATCGAGCTCGCTTGCGAGACCGACTTCGTTGCTAAGGCAGACAAGTTCGTTGCCCTGGCCGACAAGCTTGCCGACGCAATCGTCGCCGCAGACGCTGTTGACCTTGCAACCGCTCTGGCTGCACCTCTGGGCGGCTCGACCGTCGAGGCCGTCATCAACGACGAAGCAGCAATCATGGGCGAGAAGGTAGAACTTCGTCGCGTGGCAGTCGTAAAGGACGCCGGCGTCGACGCTTACCTGCACCGCACCAGCAAGGACCTGCCACCTCAGGTCGGCGTACTCGTTGCCTTCTCGGGCGACGACGCAGCTACCGCACACGACATCGCTGTTCACATCGCAGCGTTCTCGCCGAACTACCTCACCCGTGAGGACGTTCCAGCCGAGACCGTTGAGACTGAGCGTCGCGTCGCCGAGGAGACCGCTCGCAACGAGGGCAAGCCAGAGGCTGCACTCACCAAGATCGTCGAGGGTCGCGTCGTTGGTTTCTACAAGGAGAACGTTCTGGTTGACCAGGACTTCGCCAAGGACACCAAGCAGTCGGTCGCCAAGGTTCTTGAGACCGCTGGCCTCAAGGTTTCGCAGTTCGTACGCTTCCGCGTCGGCGCCTAATCTAGACAGTGGCCGACAGGCCCAAAAACCTCGCCCGATAGGGCAAAAACAGAGCAAGGCTCGGTCGTTTTGACCGAGCCTTCTTTGTTGCCCAGCCTAGGATAGATGCAGGCGATTACGCCCAAATCATCACCCCAGCGAATGGAGAACATCGTGCCGGAACAGAAGCGTCGAGTCCTGCTAAAGCTGTCGGGTGAGGCATTCGGTGCCGGCAACCTCGGTGTCAACCCAGACGTGGTGGCCGACATCGCTCGCGAGATCGCAAAGGCAGCCCAGGATGTAGAAATCGCCATCGTGGTTGGTGGCGGCAACTTCTTCCGTGGCGCCGAACTGTCGCAGCGCGGCATGGAACGTTCGCGAGCCGACTACATGGGCATGCTGGGCACCGTCATGAATGCCCTCGCGCTACAGGACTTCCTCGAGCAGGCTGGCGTCGACACCCGCGTGCAGTCGGCCATCTCGATGGCCCAGGTCACCGAGGCGTACATTCCGCTGCGTGCGATTCGCCACCTCGAGAAGGGCCGCGTAGTCATCTTTGGCGCTGGCGCTGGCTTGCCATACTTCTCGACCGACACCGTTGCTGCGCAGCGTGCGCTCGAGATCAAGGCCGACGAAGTCCTCGTGGCCAAGAACGGCGTCGACGGCGTCTACACCGCGGATCCTAAGAAGGACGCATCGGCGACCAAGCTCGACACCATCACCTACAAGGACGCACTCGTGCAGGGCCTCAAGGTTGTCGATGCGACCGCGTTCAGCCTCTGCATGGACAACAAGATGCCGATGCGCGTATTCGCGATGCAGGGCAACGGCAACATCGCCGCGGCGCTCAAGGGCGAGAAGATCGGCACCCTGGTCACCGCCTAACAGCGCGGTCTGACCACCAAAAACTTGCTAACGCAAACCATTCACAAACAGGAGAAACCATGATCAGCGAAATTCTGGCAACCGCAACCGACAAGATGGCGAAGGCCGTCGAGGCAACCAAGGAAGACTTCGGCAACGTTCGCTCGGGTCGCGCTAACCCACAGATCTTCCAGAAGGTCATGGTCGACTACTACGGCACCCCGACCCAGCTCGCTCAGCTCGGCGGCATCCAGAACCCTGAGGCACGCACGATCGTGATCAGCCCATACGACAAGTCGGCTCTCGGCGCGATCGAGAAGGCGCTCCGAGAGATGCCAAACCTCGACGCCAACCCGCAGAACGACGGCAACATCATCCGTATCACCCTTCCGGACCTCACCGAGGAGCGCCGCAAGGAGTACGTCAAGCTCGTGCGCACCAAGGCCGAGGACCACCGCGTGGCCGTTCGCAACATCCGCCGCAAGGGCAACGACGACCTCGCGGCTCTGAAGAAGGATGGCCTTGCCGGCGACGACGAGATCGCGCGCGGCGAGAAGGAACTGGACGCGCTCACGAAGCAGCACGTCGACGCAATCGACGAGGCTCTAAAGCGCAAGGAAGCCGAGCTTCTCGAGGTCTAACATGACCGATTCCGCGCAACCGTCGGCCCCGGCCCAGCAAGGGCGCAGCCTGAAGAGTTCCGTCACCGTTGGCATCGTCCTCGGCGTCGTATTCCTGGTCAGCATCCTGATCTACAAGGAACTCTTCATTCTGCTGGCGGCCGTCGCCGCCGGTGCCGGTGCGTGGGAGCTTTCGACTGCGCTGAGAGCGCCGAAATCCAACGGCGAACAGGGCTGGTATGTGCCGCGCGTGCCGTCGGTAGTCGGCAGCGTCCTGATCATGCCGGCCACATACTTCTGGGGTCCACGAGGGCAGTGGCTGACGGCACTGGCCATTACCGGTGCGCTAATCCTGTGGCGCGTAGTGCACATCCTGTGGGAACGCCGCGAGGCGCCGATGCAGCGCGTGCGTCACACGATGCGCGACCTGGCCGCCGCCACGTTCGTGGTGATGTACCTGCCGCTCATGACCAGTTTCACCATGCTTTTGCTGCGTCGCCCCGAAGACGGTTCGTGGTGGGTTCTAACGCTGGTCGTTACCGTAGCGTTGATTGACACATCCGGCTACCTGGTGGGTCGCAAGCTGGGTCGTCACCAGATGGCACCGGGCGTTAGCCCGAAGAAGTCGATTGAAGGCCTAGCGGCGTCGATCGTGTTCGGCAGCCTGAGCGCGATTACCTTCAACGCCACGCTGCTGCACGGCCCGTGGTGGCTGGGGTTTGTTATCGCAGCGACTCTGCTGCTGACTGCGGTTTTCGGCGACCTCGCCGAGAGCCTGATCAAGCGCGACCTTGGAGTCAAGGACATGTCGTCGCTTCTGCCGGGCCACGGCGGAATCATGGATCGACTCGACTCGATTTTGCCTTCGGCTCTTGCCATGTACGTTATCTCGGCCATCTTCTTTTAGTTAGAACGCATTAGGTATTCATGGAACAGCACACGATCTTCAAGCGGGCTTCGCGCAACAAGTACGGTTACGAGGTCGGACAGGTAGAGGGCTTCATCGAACTCGCGCGCCGCCAGTTTGCCGACCCAAAGTTGACGTTAGTGAGCGCGGCTCAGGTTCGCCAAAACGAGTTTGATCTGGCCAAGGGTGGCTACGACGTTGCTGATGTCGACGCGGGCATCGACCGATTGGAAGACGTCTTTGCCAAGCGCGAACTGGCCCGGCAGCGCGTTCAGCTAGGCGATCACATGATGCGCTCGCGTCTCGAGCGATTCGTAGCGACGCTTCGGGGCCGCCTCGACCTGAAGCTCGGGCATCGATTCACGCACCGCACCTGGTTGCTGCGCGGTTACAGCCGTCGCGAGGTAGACGCGTTCTGCGCGCTGGTGGCCAGCCACCTTGAGACCGGTGAATCAATGTCGGTGCAGGATGTTAGAACTACTGTGTTCAAAGCCAAGCGTGGCGGGTATGCCGAGAACGAGGTCGATGCCTTCATCGATCGTGTTGTCGAGGTGCTTCAACTCGAGCGCGCGCTGGCCTAGATACCAGGCAACAGCTCATCACGGGGGACTAAATGGATTTCAGCTTCAAACTCGGCAAGTTCGCTGCTGCGGCGGGCATCGCGCTGGCGCTAGTGGGTGGTTCGGTTGCGGCCAACGCCGTCGATGCGACCCCGACGCCCAGTGCAACGGCAAGCCCCGAACCGATGGCCACTATCTTTGCCGAACCGATCTCGGCCCCGGTCGTAATCGCAGCTCCTCCCGTCAAGGCTGGCAAGGTTTCACCGGTAATCGCGGTGCTAAACAAGCTGGCGGTCAAGGGCCGCGCACCAAAGACCGGCTACGACCGTGATCTGTTTGGCGACGGCTGGGGAAATCTGGGCGGCTGCGACCTGCGCAACTACGTCCTGAAGCGCGACCTAACCAAGATCACTTGGCGCGCGGGCGAAAACTGCATCGTGGCTACAGGCGTCCTGAAAGACCCATACACGGCCAAGACGATCAACTTCACGCGTGGCGTGACTACCTCGTTGAAGGTTCAGATTGACCACGTCGTTGCCGTGAGCGATGCCTGGCAGAAAGGCGCCCAGCAGTGGAGCGCCACCAAGCGTGTGCAGTTCTACAACGATCCGCTGAACCTGCTTGCCGTCGACGGCCCGACAAACTCGGCCAAGGGCGACAGCGATGCAGCAAGCTGGTTGCCACCAAACAAGAGTTACCGCTGCGCATACGTGGCCCGACAGGTGGCAGTCAAGAGCAAGTACGGCCTGTGGGTGACCAGCGCCGAGAAGTCGGCGATAGCCGGCATCCTGGCAGCCTGCCCAACTCAGCAACTGCCTCGCTAAACGCCCCTCGGGTAAACTTGGAAGTCGCACAGGCGAGCGGCTAAGAACCCTCGCTCGGCAGCGTCGCGGCGACTTCGCGGCACCGCCACACGAAAGGGCACCCGATGGGCAGACACGAAGCGGATAAGCCGCGCCTGTCTGCTCGCCTGGCCGGTTGGATCGATGCCAAGCTCGAGCACACTCGTTTCCGCCGCCCAAGCCTGCCACGCATCCCGGAACACGCTATACGCCCGGTGTGGTCGTTCTTTTTCACTGTCTGCATGACTTTGGTCTCGATTGTCGATCCGTATTCGGGAACCATGTTTCGCGCTGGCGCAGCCGGCTTCTATTTCGTCGAGTCGGAAGACCCGACGGCGACCTACGGCTACTCGAGCACCCAGACCATCAGCTTTGAGCGTGGCGGCTACAGCGTCGTCACCGGCCAAGATGCAGCAATCTTCGTTGAGCAGGCTGCGGCACCAGACCCGGGCACGGCGAAGGCATACGCGTTTGACTTGCTGCAGAAGAGTGGCTACGGCACCGATCAGTACTCGTGCCTGGTCAAGCTGTGGGAGCGCGAGTCGAACTGGCGCGTAAACGCATACAACAAGTCTTCGGGTGCCTACGGAATCCCACAGGCACTGCCTGGCACCAAGATGAGCACCGAGGGAGGCGACTGGATGACCAATCCAGAGACCCAGGTGCGTTGGGGCGTCAATTACATCAAGGCCCGCTACGGTACGCCGTGTGGCGCTCTGGCCCACTCGAACAAAAAGGGCTGGTACTAGTGGGACGCACGCCAAAGCCGCGTCGCGCCGCCAATAAATGGGCCGCGGAGCACATTCCGTTGGATATGGATCGCGTACGTACCGGTCGCGCCCGCACCGAGATCAAGCGCGGGGTCGAGTACACCGTTCAGCCCACTGCAGGTGCGAATGCCGAAGATGACAAGACCTGGGTATGCCCGCACTGCAACCTACAAATCGCCAAGGGTGTAGCGCACACCGTGGCTTGGGACACCGTCCGCGGAGTCGAGACTCGTCGCCACTTTCACAACGCCTGTTGGGCATCGTTTCAGGGGCCACTGCTGTGAGTGAGCCAATCGAAATTCGCAGCGACGTTCAGCTGCCAGCAACGCGCGAAGAGATAACGCTGCAGACCGCCGATGGCCTAACCCTGGTCGGTGAGTTAGCCATGCCGGTTGGGGGAGCACCGGTGGCAACTCTGGTTACGCTGCACCCGCTGCCGACCCACGGCGGATTCATGGACAGCCACATCCTGCGCAAGGCAGCGAACCGATTGCCAGCGCTGGCAAACGTAGCGGTACTGCGCTTCAATACGCGCGGCACAGAGTCTCCGCGTGGCCGCAGCGAGGGAATTTTTGGTGAGGGCGTCGCCGAGCAGCACGATGTCGAAGCAGCGATGCGGTTCGTCGCAGAGCGCGGCTTGCCGAACCCATGGCTGGTCGGCTGGTCGTTCGGCACCGAACTGGCGCTCAAGTACGGCGTAGACAAGGCGGTGCGTGGCGCGATCCTGTTGAGCCCACCGCTGCACCGAGCCAACGACGAAGACCTAGCCCGCTGGGTTACCAGCGACAAGACGCTGGTCGCTTTGGTTCCAGAGCACGACGACTATTTGCAGCCCGATGCGGCTCGCGAGCGCTTCGCACTTATCCCGCACATCGAGATCATCGGTGTCGATGGAGCCAAGCACCTGTGGGTTGGCGAAGCTTCAACCACACGCGTTCTAAACGAAATCGTGAGGCAGGTTGCGCCTGGCGCATACCCATTGCCGACTCAATGGTCCAGTTAGGCCTACGCATCTATAGTTTTGTTCAGAGTCGCAAATTCGCATCGGGGGGAGCAACCATGACTGAACGCAACACTGACAGTCCGTCGCGTAGTCAGCGGAGCAAGCTAAATGGCGGTCAAAAATTCGGCATTGGATGCGGCGCCTTATCACTGGCCGTGCCGCTAATTCTTTGGATTTCCTTGTTCAGTGCCACGGCACCCGCTGGATCGGGGTGTGCCGAATGTGCGCTGGGTTGGTACGCCGTTTTCTCTGGTTGGCTAGCCGTTCCAGCGCTAATCGTGGCTTTACTGATATTCATAATTTCCTCGGCTGTGGGGAAGTCCAAGTCAAAGATCTATTCTGCGGAATCGGCTGGTCTTCGTGAGGAAACTGGTTTGGGCGACGACGCCAAAGACGAAACCTGCGATTAACTCAGCAAGCTGAGGGCTGCTAGCGAGCATCCTGGCGCGGCACAACAACCTGGCGCAGAATCAGCATCACCGAGGCTGCCACCGGAATGGCCACAAGCGCACCGAGCACGCCGAGCAGGGTTCCACCTGCTAGAGCCGCGACCACAACGACGGCACCAGGCACAGCAACTGCCTTGCTCATCACTCGAGGGCTGATCAGGTAGGCCTCTACCTGCATGTAGATCAGGTAGTAGATGCCCACGATGATGGCGGTGGTGGGCGACATGGTTAGCGCGATGATGGTTACGATTGCCGAGCCAGAGAGCGTTCCGACTAGCGGAATCAGGCTCAGCAGGAAGGTCATGAACGCGAGTACTAGCGCGAACTTGAAGCCGAGCACCGTGAGCAGAATGAACGTCAGCACGCCGTTGCACATCGCGATGAAGACCTGGCCGATAACGTAGCGACCAACCGAATCGGCAACCTGCTCGGCAATGCTCTCAAACTGGTCGCGGCTGGTCGCAGGCACGAGCGAGTAGACCCACTGCTTGAAGCGCTTGAGCGACGCCATGAAGTAGATGGCCAGGATCACGAT
>JBEDDI010000019.1:0-25312 GCA_041176265.1 Actinomycetota bacterium | reverse complement strand
AGCCAACGCCGCCGCGCAAGGTTCAAGAGGCCGCCGGCCGCAAGCCTCTGGTGGGCGACCGGTCCCCTGAGGCACGTAAGGCACAGAAGGCCGCCTACCAGGCAGAGCGCGCCAAGCAGCGCGCCGGCCTAGCTGCTGGCGATGACCGCTACCTCTCGGCACGCGACCGTGGCCCTCAGAAGCGCATGGCCCGCGACCTGGTTGACTCTCGTTTCACCATGGGTGAACTCGTCATGCCTTCCCTGTTCATCGTGATTTTGGCTTCCTCAATTCAGAACACCGTCGTTGAGCTCACCACCCTCGGTTTCATGTGGCTGCTGTTCGTAGGAATCGGCATCGACGGCTTCCTAATTGGCCGCCGCGTCCAGAAGCGGCTCGAGGAGCGTTTCGGCGCAGACAAGGTCGAGCGCGGTGTGCGCTGGTATGCAGCCATGCGCTCGATTCAGATGCGCCCGATGCGTCTGCCAAAGCCGCAGGTCAAACGCGGCACCAAGATCTAACGCATACCCTCAATAAAAATGGCCCGGCTTAACAGCTGGGTCATTTTGTTTAGGTAAGAATTGTTAGCGTCCGAATGGTTGGTGTGGCAGCAGTCCCCGACCCAAACAATGAGGTTTGAAATGTCGAATAAAGAGACCGTCCACCTGCGCGATTTGATGCCCGGTGTTCTCGACTCCATGGATGCGCTCAAGGACAGCTTCGGGCTCTTCGACACGCACGAGTCCCAGCAGGTCGACAGGGCCAAGGTCGATTCAGTTCTCAAGGAACTGACCGACCGGCTCGACAACAACTTCCCGTACTTCCACCCACAGTACGCGGCGCAGATGCTGAAGCCGCCGCACCCGGTGGCTATGGCCGCATACATGGCCACGATGATGATTAACCCCAACAATCACTCGATCGATGGCGGACGCGCCACCGCGAAGATGGAGTGGGAAGTTCTGGCCCAACTTCGCCAGATGTTTGGCTACCCTGCCGAAGGACTTGGCCACCTAACCTGGAGTGGCACAACAGCAAACCTCGAAGCGCTCTGGGTTAGCCGCGAAGTCAACCCCGGCAAGGCAGTGGCTCACTCCAAGGACTCGCACTACACGCACTCACGCATGGCCGAAGTTCTAAACATTCCGAGCATCGGCATCGACGTCGAGCCAGACGGACGCATGTCGCTTGATGCGCTTGAGACGGTCTTGAAGTCCGGCCAAGTGGGCGTGGTGGTCGCAACGCTGGGCACTACGGGCCTTGGAGCGGTCGATCCGCTAGCCGACATCATCCCGTTGGCACGTCAATATGGCGCTCGCGTTCACGTCGATACTGCGTACGGCGGCTTCTTCACTCTGATTCCGGACGAGCTAGATGCAGAGACGGCCCGCCACTACGCCGCAATCAAGGATTCGGATTCGGTCGTTGTTGACCCGCACAAGCACGGCCTGCAGCCATACGGTTGCGGCGCCGTGCTCTTCCCTGGGTGGGAAAACGGGCAGTACTACAAGCACGACAGCCCCTACACCTACTTCGCCAGCAAAGAGCTGCACTTCGGCGAGATCCAGCTCGAGTGTTCGCGCGCCGGTGCCTCGGCGGCAGCGCTCTGGGCGACCTTGCAGGTGTTCCCGCTTACCCGTGAAGGTCTGGGCGCGATCATCGCTCCGGGGCGTCGCGCGGCTCGTCAATGGCACGAACTGATCAGTGAATCAGACGTCTTGCAGCCTTACCAGCGTCCGGAACTAGACATAGTCTCGTACCTGCCTCGCGCTAGCTCGATGTCGCAGCTCGACGAGGCATCGCACAAGTTGTTCGAGATGGCGGCAGATACTACCCGTCCGCAACAGACTCACCTAGCCACCTATGTGACCAAGCGAGCCAACCTCGAGGCCCGCGGAATTGAGCTTGAGTGGGATGCCCCACAGGCTCGAATCATGCGCAGCGTGCTCATGAAGCCCGAGCAAGAGGTGTTGATCCCTGAGATGCACTGGCACGTGCAGATGTGGGCTCGACGAGCCATGGGTTGGCCGGAGAAGGCCTAAGCTCTAGCCCAGGTGTTTCGCGATGTCGCGGCTAATGCGACGTGCCCATAGCGGGCCGAAGTAGATGAACGCGCTGTAGGCCTGCACGAGCGTCGCTCCCTTGGCGATACGTTCGGCAGCCTCTGACGCGGTCTCGACGCCGCCCACCGACACAATCGCGATGCGATTCTGGATGCGCTCGGACAGCAACTGCAACACCTCGAGAGAGCGAGCCTTCAGTGGGGCTCCCGAGAGACCTCCAGCACCAATGGCTTCAACTTTCTCGGCAGGAGTCTTGAGGCCTTCACGCGAAATAGTCGTATTCGTTGCAATAACGCCCGCGAGTCCAAGTTCGAGCGCCAAATCGGCGACGGCGAGGACGTCGGCGTCAGCTAGGTCAGGAGCGATCTTGACGAGCACCGGCTTACCGTTCGATTCAGTAATCACGGCCTCGAGAATCGGACGAAGAGCCTCAACAGACTGCAGCGATCGCAACCCTGGGGTGTTCGGAGATGAAACGTTTACCGCCATGTAATCGGCGTATGGACTGAGCAAGCGCGCACTGGTGCGGTAGTCATCGACGGCGTTTTCGACCTCGACGATTCGACTCTTGCCGATGTTCACACCGATGACGGGCAAACTCGATGAATTGGTGGCTCGCAGCTTTGCCAGACGCTTGGCAACCACCTCTGCGCCATCGTTGTTGAAACCCATGCGGTTGATGAGCGCTCGATCGGCAATAAGACGAAACAGGCGTGGCTTCTCATTGCCCGGCTGTGCTTGAGCGGTAACAGTGCCAATCTCGATGTGCGAGAAACCGAGGTCTCCGAGTGCCTTGATCGCCTTCGCGTTCTTATCGAAGCCGGCCGCCAGGCCGAATGGCGAGTCGAAGTGCAAGCCCATCACCTGAACCGCTGCTCGCGGGTTCTGACGCAGTCGCGCGAGTTTGGTCAAGCCGAGTGCACCAGCGAATCGGATGCCAGTCATGCCGATGTGATGCGCGAATTCGGCATCGAGCGGGGTGAAGAATAGCTTGAAAAATAGGCGATAGAGCACGGCTACAAGGTTAGCGGAGCGGGCTAGCGCTGGCAGCCAGGGCACCAATAAAGCTTGCGACCGGCGAGCAGTTCGATGGCGATGCTAGTTCCACAGTTTCGACAGGCTTGGCCTTCGCGCTTGTAAACATGGTTGCGCTCTGCCTTGCCCGGATCGCGTTTGAGGTGCTCGTCTCGCGTGATCATGACACCCTCACGAACTCCGACCTTCAAGAGCTCCACCGAATCTCGCCACAGCTCGCGCACCTGCTCCCCCGTTAGCGCCTTGCCCGGGGTGTGCGGATTGATGCCGGCACGGAACAGGATTTCAGCGCGATAGACATTGCCAATGCCGCTTATGAACGATTGATCCATGAGTAGCAGCGCGATCGACTTCGCTGACTTGCCGACCTTTTCGGCAAACCGCGAGTACTCGGCCCCGCTCGGGTCTGGGTTCAGCGGATCGGGACCGAGGCGGCGTTCGACTACTGCGACATCGTGCGACGCAAGTACCTCACAAATCGTTGGCCCGCGGAGTTCGGCAAGGACTGCAGAGCGGGTGTCCCCTACCCCGGCGTCGCCAGGTTCGAGCCAGAATCTCGCACGCACCTCCCCCTTCACCTCGGGCAGGGTTAGGCTGCCAGCCGCATCCGCCTGCAGTTCATGCCAGACCCACTTGCCATAGATGCCTAGATGGATGCGTAGTTCGTGCCCGCCCTCGAAGCGCAGGAAGAGTTGCTTGCCGATTGCCCTAGCGGCGGCGAACTTCTTGCCGTCGAGCACGGCCGCTCCACTCGCGAAGCGCCCCTGCGGCGAGTCGACACGCAGGCGGCATCCCTTGAATGCTCGATTGAACTGATTTGCCGTTCGATGAACGGTGTGACCCTCGGGCATTACTACTCGACGATGTCGCCGGTCTGCTCGAAGATGCCGATCTTGCCGATCCGGCGAACGTGGCGTTCGTCATTGCTGAATGGCTCGCCGATGAAGAGTTCGATCAGGTGCAAAACCTCGTCCATGCTGTGCTGGCGCGCACCCACGGCTATTACGTTGGCATCGTTGTGTTCGCGAGCAAGCCTCGCGGTGGAGTCGTTCCAGGCCAGCGCCGCGCGGATTCCCTTGACCTTGTTCGCAGCGATCTGTTCGCCGTTGCCCGAACCGCCGAGCACGATACCGAGAGCCTCGACACCGGCCTGCTGGTCGGCAACCACTGCCATGGCCGCGTTGATGCAGAACGACGGGTAATCATCGAGCGGGTCGTATGACTGCGGTCCGTGATCGAAAACCTCGTGTCCCTGCTTAGTCAGCTCACGAATTAGGAAGTGGCTGAGCTCGAGGCCTGCGTGGTCGGTGGCGATGTGGATGCGCATGGGTCGATTTTACCTTCGGGTCTTATGACTTCTTTGGGCGGGTGATGAGGAAGAACGTGAGGAGAGCGCCAGTAAAGGAACTGATGAAGTAAACGAAACTCATCAGAATGTAGTTGCGTGTTAGCGCTTCGGTGTGGAGTTGCGAATCCACAAAAACCGGTGCGGCTATCGAAATCAGCGAAGTTACAGTCAGGTTCCAAAAGAAGCGGACCATGTATGACTTCTTCTTCACGATTAGACCTACAACAGCCCATGCCGAGTAGCTAAGCATCAGGTATGCCAGAGCAATCGCGGAAGCAAGCCCAAGAGCCGCATTGAAATCATTGGTGATGAATACCGACAAAATGAGGGCGACGAGCCACGCAATCGAGAACACGACGGAGGTTTCTACAAGTGGTGTTGGCTTCAATCTCATGCGTTTAGGCTAGTTGAAGTTTTGACAAGACGAAGGAGTCAATCAAGTGCCAGGCGAAAACCTAACCCGCATTGAAGCAGCAGAGCGCGCCGATCTCGTAAGCGTAAACAGCTACGACGTAGATCTCGACCTCACAACCTCTGACCGCACTTTCCGTTCGACCACTACCGTGAAGTTCGCCTGCCACACACCTGGCGCATCCACCTTCATCGACGCGATTACCGACAAGGTTCACGCTGTCACCCTAAACGGCGTCGAACTAGACCCAGCAACTGTCTCTGACAACGTGCGCATTCAGCTCGACAACCTGCAGGCCGAGAACGTCCTCACAGTCGACGCAGATGCACTCTTCATGAACACTGGCGAAGGCCTGCACCGCTTCGTGGACCCGGTCGACAACGAGGTTTACCTCTACTCACAGTTTGAGGTGCCGGACAGCCGCCGCATGTATGCCGTATTCGAGCAGCCTGACCTCAAGGCGACGTTCAAGTTCACGGTTACCGCTCCAAAGCACTGGAAGGTTGTCTCAAACCAGCCGACGCCGGCAGCCCGCGAGATCGGCGACAACAAGGCCGTCTGGGAGTTCGCCCCTACCCCGGTCATCTCGAGCTACATCACCGCACTCGTCGCTGGCCCATACGTCGAGTACCGCAGCGAGCTGACCAGCACCGACGGCCGCACCATCCCACTCGGTGTGTTCTGCCGCGCATCGCTTGCAGAATTCATGGATCAGGCCGAGGCAGATTACGTCTTCGAAAAGACCCGTGAGGGCTTTGACTACTTCGAGAAAGCCTTCGGCGTCGCATACCCATTCGAGAAGTATGACCAGCTGTTTGTGCCTGAGTTCAACGCAGGCGCCATGGAGAACGCGGGTTGCGTGACTTTCACCGAGACCTACGTGTTCCGTTCAAAGCCGACCGACGCGATTCGCGAGCGTCGAGTGATTACGATTCTGCACGAGTTGGCACACATGTGGTTCGGCGACCTAGTCACCATGAAGTGGTGGAACGATCTGTGGCTCAACGAATCGTTCGCCGAGTATGCGTCGCACCTCGCCGTCGCCAATGCCACCGAGTGGAAGGGCGCTTGGGTCACCTTCTCGGCGCTCGAAAAGTCGTGGGCATACCGCCAAGATCAGCTGCCATCGACCCACCCGATCGTGGCCGAGATCAACGACCTCGCCGACGTGCAGGTCAACTTCGACGGCATCACCTACGCCAAGGGCGCTTCGGTGCTGCAGCAGCTCGTGGCCTTCGTCGGTGAAGAAGACTTCCTCAAGGGTGTTGGCAACTACTTCCGTAAGCACGCACACAAGAATGCAGTTCTGGGCGACCTGCTGGTCGAGCTCGAGGCAACCAGCGGCCGCGACCTCAAGACCTGGTCGAAGCTCTGGCTCGAGACCGCCGGTGTCAACACACTGCGCCCGGAGTTCGAGGTCGACGCTGCCGGTAATTTCAGCAAGTTCGCGGTGCTGCAGTCGGCAATCGCCGAGCAGCCGACCATCCGCCCTCACCGCCTGGGTGTTGGCCTCTACGACCTGATTGACGGCAAGCTGACGCGCGTAGAGCACATCCGCGTCGACATCGATGGCACCCGCACCGAGTTGGCCGAACTCATCGGCAAGAAGCGCCCTGCGCTGCTGCTATTGAACGACGAGGACCAGACCTACGCAAAGGTTCGCCTCGACGATGAGTCGCTCGCGGTAGCACTCGACCACCTCAGCGACATCGAGGACCCGCTGACCCGCGCGATCATCCTCGGTGCAGTTTGGGACGCGACTCGCGATGCCGAGACCAACCCACGCAACTACATCAAGCTTGTGCTCGGCAACATCGCGCACGAGACCGAGTCCACCACCATGACCACGCTGCTGCGCCAGCTGATCACCGTCGGCCGATTCTATGTAAAGCAATCGGACCGCGAGGCGGTGCTTTCGGAAATCGCCGACGCACTGAAGTCGCTTTCAGAGCAGGCAAAGGCCGGCAGCGATGCACAGCTGCAGTTCGTCAAGTTCTTCACGCAGTTCGCTCGCAGCGGTTCGCAGCTCGATTGGGCAGCCGCGCTGTTGAACGGCTCAGTCGCCTTGACCGGACTCACCATCGACGCCGACCTCAAGTGGGAGCTGCTCACTGCCTTGGTTATCGGTGGCCGCTCGGGCGAGGTTGAGATTGCTGCCCTCGAAGCGCAAGACAACACCGCGAACGGACAGAAGGCGGCAGTCGCTGCCCGCGCCGCAATTCCGACCGCCGAGGCCAAGGATGCGATGTTCAAGGTACTTACCGAGACCAAGGAATACTCGAACGCACTCGTTTCGAGCGCATCTCTCGGTTTCACTCGCGTAATCGACGTCGAGCTCCTCCGCGCATTCGCGCAGCGCTACTTCGACAACGCCCTGAACGTTTGGAACAGCCAGACCTTCAAGATCGCCGAGTACCTTCTGGTGAACCTATACCCGCTGCCGCTGGCAGACGAGAACCTCGCCGCGCTGTCGCGTGAGTGGGTCGCCAAGGCTGAGATCAAGGCGATTCCTGCGCTGCACCGCATCCTGGTTGAAAACCTCGCGAACCTAGAGCGCGCACTGAAGGTTCAGGCACGCGACAACTAAAGTTGAGCCATGCTGAGCACTTTTTGGACCGACCTAGACCTGTGGTGGGCTAACGCCTGGATGCATTGGCAGACGCTGATTCGGATCGTTCTGATTCTGGTCGGCGCCGTGCTTGTTCGCGTCGTGTTGTTGGTTGCGGTTCGCCGCACGGTTCGCCAGGTGATTGCTGGCGCACAGGCCAAGGCCGAGAAGTCGCCGCAGTCTCCCCTACTCAGCGCCCGTGTGGTTCAGCGCGCGAATACTCTCGGTTCCGTGCTGAGCAACCTCATCACGTGGACTATGGTCATCGGCACACTAGCCGCCATCCTCGGTGAGCTTGGCGTAGCCGTCGGCGCGATTATTGCTGGCGCCGGAATCGTCGGTGCCGCGGTCGGTTTTGGCGCTCAGAGCCTTGTGCGAGACCTGATCTCGGGCCTCTTCATCGTGTTTGAGGATCAGTTCGGCGTCGGCGATTCGGTTGATCTGGGCCAGGCTACGGGTGTGGTCGAGGCCGTCGGGCTGCGCGTCACCCAGGTGCGCGACACCCAGGGCGTGCTCTGGTACGTGCGAAACGGTGAGGTTCTGCGCGTTGGCAACCACTCGCAGGGCTGGTCGCGAGTTGTTCTCGACGTCGCTCTGCCATACGAAACCAAGGTCGACAAGGCCAAAGCGGCGATCATGAAGGCCGCTGAGGGATTGCTCAAAGACTCTAGCTTCGGCAAGCAGCTGATCGGCCGGCCAGAAGTATGGGGCCTCGAGGTGCTAAGCGGAGAGCAGATTGTGTTGCGCTTGGTGCAGCAAGTGGGTCCGGTTGACTCGGATGCGGTGGCTCGCGAACTGCGCGCTCGCATCAAGGACGAACTAGATGCGGCCAAAATTCGCCTGGCCGACAAGCGCTCGCTTTACGTCGAGGCTGCTGGAAGGGCTGTTCGCTAGGTGTCAAACGGATTCGAAGAAGCCGGCAAGGTCGAACCTGTTCGCATTCGCGTCGGTCGCGAGGGCGAGACAGTGGGTGGCAACTTCTATCAGCTGGTCGGTGGCCGCGAGACTTTCGTCAAGCTGTCGGCAAAGTTCTATGAGGGTGTTGCAACGGACGAGGTTTTGCGCCCCATGTACCCCGAGGAAGACCTCGGCCCTGCGGCCGAACGCCTTCAGTTGTTCCTTGAGCAGTACTGGGGTGGCCCTACCGACTACCAGGAACTACGCGGTCATCCACGACTCCGCGCACGTCATATGCCGTTCAAAATCGATCGCGATGCCCGCGAACGATGGCTGAAGCACATGCGAGTAGCGGTGGAATCACTCGGACTCGCTCCCCTGCTCGAGGCAGAGCTTTGGGCGTATCTTGATCGCGCAGCAACCGCGATGCTAAACAGCTACGGCGACGACTAGTAGCGAGTCGCCTGGCGAGCCAAGACGTGTCCGTGCTCGCTGCTGAGGCGCACCCATCCGTCGACCTGGTAAAGCTCAACTTCTTCGTTTTCGGTCAAGAAACCTAGGCCGGCTGCCACGAATGCCGCACCCATCGGCACGCCCGATTCGAGATCTATTCCGCGGCCCCAGATTTCGCCGCGAATGCGCGCCGCGATTGGGCCTCCCACGGATTCCGGCAGTGACTGGCGAACCTCTTCGATTCCATCTCGAGCGATTTGCGTCAAACGGACCTCATTGATCGTGCCAATTGACTGCCAGCCGACACGCGGTGGTGAGATTCCGGCCCAAGCTGCGCGCTGAGAGTTAGGAAGTTCGAGGTTGAAAGTGGTGGCTGAGCCATCGGCGAGCAGGTAGGCCAGGCGGTCGAGGACAGCCGCGATCGGCACCAGTACATCCAACTCGGCCGGCTCATCGAGCTCGCTGGTGCGAAGGCCGAGAACAGTTGGTCCCGAGTCCATCAGCGAACCGGCGAATATCGGCGCGACGTATGCCGCGAGCACCTCACCGAAGGCACGCAGACGAACGAGACCTTCTTGGTCGAGCCGCTTCGCGCGGTTCAGGAAGGCCTGCAGATCGACTGCGGTCTCGCGGTCTTTGAGGGTGCAATAGTGATTCATACCGCTGTCTAAACTAGCCTGTGTCGGCCACCTTGAGCGACCAACCTGTAACGAAAGCAGCGCATGAACCCTTCGATTCCCGACAATCCAGTCGCCTCGATGATCGCAACTTTGACGTTAAGCGATGCGGGCGGCGCACGTACAACCGAAGACATCTTCGTGGGGCCATCGCAGTGGATGCCGCATGGGCGCGTGTATGGCGGTCAGGTGCTCGCCCAGTGTGTTGTCGCAGCAACCAAGACGATGTCAGACGACCGCCACATTCACTCGCTACACGGCTACTTTCTGCGTCCTGGAGATATCGAGCTGCCGATCACCTTCTCGGTCGATCGCCTTCGAGACGGCCGCTCGTTTTCAACGAGGCGCGTGCAGGCGTTTCAAAAGGGCGAGCCAATCTTTTCGATGATCGCATCGTTCCAAACGTTAGATGACGGCCTCGATCACCAGATTGAGATGCCGAGCGACTTGCCTGCCCCTGAGACTCTGCCTAGTGCCGCCGATCTGGTTGGCGCTGTTGATCATCCACGTGCTCAATTCTGGGCGAAGGCTCGACCTTTTGACATGCGCCACGTTGGCTCACCTATCTACTTCAGTGTCGAGGGCGCTCAGGTGCCACATCAGGCAGTATGGGTGAGGGCTCTTGCTCCACTCCCCAACGACCAGTCATTGCACACAGCTGCGCTCGCCTACGTAAGCGACTACACGATCCTAGAGAGCATTTATCGCCGCCACGGCATCGCTTGGTCACACCCCGGCCTGAGCTCGGCCAGCCTGGATCACGCAATGTGGTTCCACCGCCCGGCTCGAGTCGACGAGTGGTTGCTTTACGTTCAGGAGTCACCATCGGCTCAGGGTGGTCGCGGGCTAGCGCTCGGCCGCATCTACACGCGCGACGGCTTACTGGTCGCCACGGTAGCCCAGGAAGGCATGGTACGCGTTCCCCGCATCTAGCTTTGGCCGTGGCAAAATAGACGCAATTCCTCTGGTAGCCGGGCAGTAGTCGGATCAAGGTCGATCTGACGGGGGACCCAGAAAGTTGGCTCAATCATGGCCGAACTAGACCGCAGCAAGCTGCAAACCCTCTTCGATCGCGAACGCGCGACATTCGCACAAAACCACCCCAAGTCGGCCGCCGCATACGACCGAGCCGACCACCTGTTTGGCCGCGTTCCGATGACCTGGATGAACAAGAAGGCCGGCGGATTCCCGATTTACTTTGATCGCGCAGTTGGCAACCGCGTCTGGGACATCGATGGAAACGAATACATCGACTTTGCGCTCGGCGATACCGGTGCGATGGCGGGCCACTCTGCCCCAGCCGTGGTCGAAGCGATCAACAAGCGCGTGGCCAAGGATGGCGGACTAACCACCATGCTGCCAACCGAGGATGCCGAACTCGTAGCCGCCAATCTGAGCGCCCGCTTTGGCATGGCCAAGTGGAGCTTCTCCCTCACCGCAACCGACGCGAATCGCTGGGCAATCCGCCTGGTGCGCGCGATGACGGGCAAATCGAAGATTCTGGTCAATGCATACTGCTACCACGGCTCGGTCGACGAGGCCCTAATCGTCGTTGGCCCAGACGGCGAGGGTATGAGCCGCCCAGGCAACGTTGGTTCGCCGGTCGATGTGACCGAGACTTCGCGTGTTGCCGAGTTCAACGACCTGGTAGGCCTAGAGCGCCAGTTGAAGAATGGCGATGTCGCCGCGGTGCTGATGGAACCAGCGATGACCAACATCGGCATCGTCCTGCCCGAACCCGGCTACCTAGCTGGTGTGCGCGAACTGACTCGCAAGTACGACGCGCTTCTAATCATCGACGAGACCCACACGTTCTCAGCTGACTGGGGTGGCATGACCCGTCGCGACAACCTAGAGCCTGACGTGTTCGTGATCGGCAAGGCCATTGCGGGCGGAATCCCGATCGGCGCGTACGCACTGAGCGAGGACTTCGCTGCCCGCGTGCTGGCTCGAACCGACCTAGACCTCGTCGACATGGGTGGCGTGGGCGGCACCCTCGCCGGCAATCCCCTGTCGATGGCTGCAGCACGCGCAACCCTCGAGCAGGTGCTAACGCCAGAGAACTTTGAGGCGATGATCGACCTGGCGACCGAGTTCACCGAGGGTGTGCAAGCGCTTTTCGACAAGTACGACCTCTCTTGGTCGATCAACCAGCTTGGTGCGCGCGCCGAGTACCGATTCGCGAAACCGTACCCAAAGACCGGAACCGACGCTTTCCACTCGGCCGATGGTGAGCTAGAGGACTTCCTGCACCTTTACCTGGCCAACCGCGGCGTGCTGCTCACCCCGTTCCACAACATGGCGCTGATGTGCCCGACCACCACGAAGGCTGACGTCGATCGTCACAACGAGGTATTCGAGGAAGCCATCGCCGAACTCTTTGGCTAGCTGTTCGAGCAATTCGAAACCCCCGGCCGTTTGGTCGGGGGTTTCGCTTTAACTGTGTGCCGAGGCGCTGACTAGCCGTCGCGGGTTAGGCGGCGGTACGTCGAGCGGTGTGGCTTGGCTGCGTCAGGGCCGAGGCGAGCGATCTTGTTCTCCTCATATGCCTGGAAGTTACCCTCGAACCAGTACCACTGGTCGGGCTTGTCGTCGTCACCCTCGTAGGCGAGGATGTGGGTCGCGACACGGTCGAGGAACCAACGGTCGTGGGTGATGACCACCGCGCAACCGGGGAACTCGAGAAGAGCGTTCTCGAGGCTGGTCAGGGTTTCCACATCGAGGTCGTTGGTTGGCTCGTCGAGGAGCAGCAGGTTGCCGCCCTGCTTGAGGGTCAGCGCGAGGTTCAGACGGTTGCGCTCACCACCCGAGAGCACACCCGCAGGCTTCTGCTGGTCTGGCCCCTTGAAGCCGAATGCAGCGACGTATGCGCGCGACGGCATTTCCTGGTTGCCGACCGTGAGAAAGTCGAGGCCACCCGAGACGACCTCGAACAGAGTCTTGTTCGGGTCGATACCCGCGCGCGACTGGTCGACGTACGAAATCTTGACCGTTTCACCGATCTTGAGCTCGCCACCATCGAGCGGCTCGAGGCCGGTGATGGTCTTGAACAGAGTCGACTTTCCGACACCGTTCGGACCGATGACACCGACGATGCCGTTGCGCGGGAGGCTGAAGGTCAGGCCGTTGATGAGCGAGCGGCCGTCAAAGCCCTTCTGCAGGTTGTTTGCCTCGAGAACGATGTTGCCCAGACGCGGGCCGGCAGGAATCTGGATCTCCTCGAAGTCCAATTTTCTGGTGCGGTCCGCCTCGGCAGCCATCTCTTCATACTTGGCCAAACGCGCCTTCGACTTGGTCTGACGTGCCTTTGGCGACGAGCGAACCCACTCGAGTTCTTCGGCGAGGCGCTTAGCGAGCTTCGCGTCCTTCTTGCCTGCGACCTCGAGGCGCTCGCGCTTCTTCTCAAGGTAGGTCGAGTAGTTGCCTTCGTATGGGTAGGCGCGTCCGCGGTCGAGTTCGAGGATCCACTCGGCGACGTTGTCTAGGAAGTAACGGTCGTGAGTTACCGCTAGAACGGCACCGGTGTACTTGGCCAGGTGCTGCTCGAGCCAGAGAACCGACTCAGCGTCGAGGTGGTTGGTTGGTTCGTCGAGCAGCAGCAAGTCAGGCTTCTCGAGGAGCAGTTTGCACAGAGCTACGCGACGACGCTCACCACCCGAGAGGTGGGTCACCGCCGTGTCGCCCGGAGGGCAGCGCAGCGCGTCCATTGCCTGTTCGAGCTGGTTGTCGAGGTCCCAAGCGTCGAGGTGGTCGATCTGCTCCTGCAGCTGACCCATCTCCTCGAGCAGTGCGTCGAAGTCGGCGTCCGGCTCGGCCATGAGTGCCGAGATCTCGTTGAAGCGGTCAACCTTGGCCTTGGTCTCCTTGACCGCCAGCTCGACATTGCCAAGAACGGTCAGCGACTCGTCCAGTGGCGGCTCCTGCATCAACATGCCGACGGTGAATCCTGGGCTGAGTCGAGCCTCACCGTTGCTCGGGTTGTCGAGGCCGGCCATGATCTTGAGGACAGATGACTTACCGGCGCCGTTTGGGCCGACGACACCGATCTTTGCGCCTGGATAGAACGCGAGGGTTACGTCGTCGAGGATGACCTTGTCGCCGTGCGCCTTGCGCGCCTTGATCATCTGATAGATGAATTCAGCCATGAAGAATTTCGCTTTCGAGAGATTGCGAGCAAGTGGCCGAATTAGTCGGTCGACTAAGCCGTTCGCCGAGCCTTGCCCAAGCGACCAGTTTAGCCGACCGACGCGGTTTTCAGCGGTCCTCTACTTGCCCTTGGTGCCCGATCCGGCACCCACCAGCTCGCGCTCGCCAGCGAGGGCATCGGCGTCGCTCGCGGGTTCGCTCGAAGGCACCTGAGTCTCGTCGACCTCGCGAACCAGAACGGTGCGAGTGAAGTCGGAAGAACCCCAGCTGAGGTCGTGCCCGATGGCTTCGGCCTCGATCTCTACCGCGGTTCCTGCTCGCTCGCCGTTGTCCCAGTCACGCACGCGCAACTTGCCCGTGAGAACGATTCGGTCGCCCTTGCTGAGCGAGGTCGAAGAGTTGATGGCTAGCTGACGGAAGGCCGAGACCGTGTACCAGTTGGTTTCGCCGTCGATCCACTTGTTTTGAACGCGGTCGAAGCGGCGTTGCGATGCCGCGAGGCGGAAGCTGGTGATCGGCAGGCCGTCCTGCGTGACCAGGTGGCGCGGAGTGGTTGCGATTAGTCCCGCAACCGTGATGTGTTCAGACATGACACTTCTTTCGGTTTGGCGGTCACCGAGTGCAACCGCGGTACCCAAAGGCTGCCAAGGCGCATGCCGCGCCGAGGCGGCATCCAGAAATCTGTGGAAAAGCTAGCGAAGGCTGGCCTTTAGTTCGTGAATTGTGCGAACTTTGCGCGAACCTTGGCCATCTTCGGCGCGACGACCGCGTTGCAGTAGCCCTGCAGCGGGTTCTTGGCGAAGAAGTCCTGGTGGTATTCCTCGCCGACCCAGAAGGTCGACGCCGGCACAATCTCGGTAACGATCGGATCGTCCCACAAGCTCGTGGCGCGGTCGCGAGCCGCCTCGAATGCCGTGCGCTGCTCATCATCGGCATAGAACATCGCCGAGCGATACTGCGGGCCGACGTCATTGCCCTGGCGACCCGGCGTGGTCGGGTTGTGCAGGGTAAAGAAGATGTCGAGGATGGTCTCGGCCGAAATTAAGGATTCGTCAAAGATGACCTTGGCTACCTCGGCATGACCCGTTGTCTTCTCGCAGACCTGTTCATAAGTGGGGTTGTCGATGTGGCCGCCCATGTACCCGACTACGACGTCGCTGACGCCACGAAACTGCATGTAGGAGCTATCGAGGCACCAAAAGCAGCCTCCGGCAAGAACAAACTCGGTCATGCGACTACTTTAGGCTGAATTCATGACCTACTCAGCAGCCGAAGACCGCTACCAGCAAGTGCCCTACCGTCGCACCGGACGCTCCGGCCTGAAGCTGCCGGAGGTCTCACTGGGCCTGTGGCACAACTTCGGCGACACCACCGACTTCGATGTGCAGCGAGCGATTTTGCGCCGTGCATTCGATCTTGGCATCACCCACTTCGACCTAGCCAACAACTATGGCCCGCCGGCCGGCAGCGCCGAGGTCAACTTCGGCAAGCACCTGAAGTCCGACTTCGGGGCATACCGCGACGAGCTGATCATCTCTTCTAAGGCTGGCTTCGACATGTGGCCTGGCCCTTACGGCGAGTGGGGTTCGCGCAAGTACCTCATGGCCAGCCTCGACCAGAGCCTGCGCCGCATGGATCTCGAATACGTTGACATCTTCTACAGTCACCGCCCAGACCCTGAGACCCCGATCGAAGAGACCATGGGCGCTCTCGCGTCGGCGGTTCAGCAGGGCAAGGCGCTGTATGTCGGCATCTCGAACTACAACGCGGCCCAGACCCTGGCCGCCAAGGAAGCGCTCGACGCGCTTGGCGTTCCGTTGCTGATCCATCAGCCTCGCTACAACATGTTTGATCGCTGGATCGAGGACGACCTAATCGACGAGCTCGGCCGCCTCGGCGTTGGCTGCATCGCCTACTCCCCTCTCGCTCAGGGTCTGCTAACCGACCGCTATCTCAACGGTGTGCCGGCTGGCTCGCGCGCGGCACTGCAGCACTTCCTCAAGTCGGATGTGATTACCGAGGATTACCTCGGCCACGCGAAGGCCCTTAACGAGATCGCGGCGGCGCGCGGACAGTCGCTGGCCGCACTCGCAATCTCGTGGATTCTGCGCCACCCGCAGATGACGAGCGCGCTAATCGGCGCATCGTCGGTGGCGCAACTCGAGGCTTCGTTCGCCGCCGTAAACGCGCCGAAACTAACCGCCGAGGAACTTGCCGCGATCAACCTGCACGCTATCGACGGACTCGGTCGCGGCTAGCGCATCCGCTCGCCATAAAACGGGTAGGCTCGGCAGTACCCGACCGTCAACTCGAGATGAAATGCACCTGACAGATAAGACCAAGGGCACTGCGTTGGCGCTGCTCGGCACCCTGCTCTTCGGCTTGAATGCAAGCACGTCGAAGGTCGTTATGGCTATCGGCATCATGCCCGGTCAGCTCGTCGGAATTCGCTCGATGGCCAACGCCATACTGGCCGGCCTGATCGTTCTATTCACTCGCCCACAGGCATTCAAGGTCAGCGGGCGCGAAATCCCTGCTCTCATGGCCTTCGGTCTCATCGGCGTCGCAATCATGCAGTGGGCTTATTCCGTTTCGCTGCAGCTGCTGCCGGTAGGCATCGCACTGCTCTTCGAATACACGGCGATCGTCTGGGTTCCACTGGTCTCATACGTGATCTTCAAAGAGAAGTTCAAGCCGCGCCTCTGGCTCGGCGTCGTGGCCGTGATCGCCGGCCTGGCCGTGGTCTCGCAGATCTGGGCGTTTAGCCTCAACCTCGTTGGCGTCTTGGCTGCGTTGCTCGCCGCCGCTGGCACGACCACCTACTTCATCATGGGTGAACACACACAAAAGGACCGCGACGTTTTCTCGACGCTTTTCTACACCATGCTGTTCTCGGCTGCGTTCTGGGCAGCGCTCAACCCCTGGTGGCAGATCGACTTAGCAAAGTTCGCCGAAAGTGTCAGCCTGGGTGGATCGCTGACAGAGGTTGAGGTGCCTGGTTGGCTAATTCTGGTTTGGATCGGTGTCGCGGGCTCGTTCCTGCCCATGTTGTTTAGCTACATGGCCATGCGCCTGCTGCGGCCGACGCTCATGGGCATCATCAGCACGGCCGAGGTCCTGTATGCGTTCATCTTCGGCTTCCTGTGGCTGGGTGAAAAGATTTCCGGACTCCAGGCGTTGGGCGGAGTTCTGGTTTTGGCGGGCATCGTGATTGCCCAAACCGCGAGAGGCGACAAATGGCAACCATCCAACTAGACGAAAACTCGTTCCGCGATCTGATCGCCGGCGACGGCATAGCGATCATCGACTTCTGGGCCGAGTGGTGTGGCCCTTGCCGCCAGTTTGGCCCGGTATTCGAGGCGTCGAGTGAGAAGCACCCCGACATCAAGTTCGGCAAGGTGGACACCGAGGCCAACCAAACGCTTGCCGGTGCTCTGCAGATCACGTCGATTCCGACTCTCATGGTTGTGCGCGACGGTGTCCTGCTTTTCAACCAGCCGGGTGCCCTGCCTGGACCCGTGCTTGAAGAACTGATTGAGAAGGTAAAAGAACTAGACATGGATGCGATTCGGGCCGACATCAAGGGTCAGCAGCCAAATGCATAAGGCAACGGTCGAGACCGCAGCGCTGCGAGAACACATCCTCACCTATGCGCGCACGCGCATGGGCTACGACAACCCGCCGCTAGACCACCCGCAGACGCTCGAATGGCTGCAACAGCGAGCAGGCCAGACCGTCACCGAGGAAGGCCTCGGCGGCATGCGTGCGCTGGGCATCTTCGCCGATGTGCTAGCCCCTGCGACTATTTCGACGGACCACCCGGGATATCTGAGTTTCATCCCGACCGCACCAACCGAGGCCTCGACCCTTTTCGACCTGGTCGTGTCGGCCAGCTCGATCTACGGAGGCTCTTGGCTCGAAGGTGCCGGAGCCGTTTACGCCGAGAATCAGGTCTTGAGCTGGTTGGCGTCCGAGGTCGGCCTTCCAGAGACCGCTGGAGGCGTATTCGTTCAGGGCGGCACTCTGGGCAATCTCTCGGCTCTGGTGGCGGCGCGTCACGCGGCTAGAGCCGAGCGCGAACGCAAAGGCACCTCGCAGCCCGCGCGCTGGAAGTTCATCTGCTCGTCTGAGGCTCACAGTTCGCTCAAGTCGGCCGCTGCTGTCATGGATGTCGAGATCATCAAGGCCGCGGCGGACACCGATGGGCGCCTCAGCGGCGTAGCCGTAGAGCAGGCCATTGCTGCTGCGGGCGACGGCTTGTTTGCGGTCGTGGCCACTTCGGGCACGACCAACTTCGGCATCGTCGACGACCTCGACTCGATTGGAGTCGTGGCGAAGGCTCACGACCTCTGGTTCCACATCGATGGCGCCTACGGTTTGGCTGGCATTCTGGCCCCGTCCACTCGCGAACTATTCAAGGGTTCGGAGCGTGCCGACAGCTTCATAGTCGATCCGCACAAATGGCTCTTCGCGCCGTTCGACGCCTGCGCACTGGTCTATCGCAACCCCGAACTGGCGAGAGCAGCGCACACGCAACACGGCGAATACCTCGACACGCTTACCGAACGCGATGAGTGGAACCCGAGCGACTACGCATACAACCTCACGCGTCGCGTGCGCGGCCTACCGCTCTGGTTCTCTCTGGCGACCCACGGCACCAACGCCTACGCGAAGGCCGTCGATGACAACATCCGGCTGGCTCACGAAATTGCTGACGTCATTCGTGCCCACCCAAGAATGTCTCTGGTGCGCGAACCGATGCTCTCGGTCGTCGTGTTTGAGTATGACGGTTGGCAATTGGCCGACTACGAAGCATGGAGCAGCAAGCTCCTCGACGACCAGATCGCCTTCGTGGTCCCAAGTTCGCACGCGGGACGACCAAACACTCGTTTCGCAATAGTGAATCCGCTTACTTCGAAAGACCTGTTGATTCAAATCCTCGACTCGATGGATGAGTTCGAGGCTTCCCGCACCGAAAAGAAGGGCCAGCAATGAAGCTAACCGTCGCCGAGTCACTCCCCTCGCTGAGTCGCGTCAAGGCCCCAACAAGGGCTCCGCTGCGTGTAGGGCTTGTGCAGACCCGCTGGCATGCCGATCCTTCCGCGCACGCAGCAAAACTCAATGAGGGCATCCGCATGGCTGCCGAGGCTGGAGCAAAGATCGTCTTTCTGCAGGAATTGACGCTTAGCCGCTACCCCGCCGATGTGCGACCAACTGGTGTGCCCAACTCAACTGCCGAATCGCTTGACGATGGACCGACCTACCGCCTTGCCGCTGCGGCCGCTGCAGCCAACGGAGTTCATGTTCACGCCTCACTGTTTGAATACGACGACCTACCGGACGGTCGCGGCTGGAACACGGCGATCATCGTCAATCCTGACGGACAGATCGTGGCACGCACCCGCAAGCTACACATTCCTGTCACCGCCGGTTACTACGAAGACCAGTACTTTACGCCCGGCCCGGCCGACCCAGAGCCGTACCCCGTCTGCGAGCTAGAACTAGCGGGCACGGATGTCAGCTTCGGCCTGCCGACCTGCTGGGATGAATGGTTCCCCGAGGTCGCCCGCAACTACAGCCTCCGCGGCGCCGAAGTGCTCGCGTACCCGACCGCTATCGGCAGCGAACCCGATCACCCAGATTTCGACACCGAGCCCCTCTGGCACGCCGTGATCAAGGGCAACGCGATTGCCAACGGCACGTTCATGGTGGTCCCCAACCGATGGGGCAACGAAGGCGCTATCTCGTTCTATGGCAGCAGCTTCATTTGCGACCCTTACGGCCGGGTGCTGGCTCGCGCCGCTCGCGAGGGCGACGAGGTACTCGTTGCCGACCTCGACCTCGACCAACGCCGCGATTGGCTTGATCTGTTCCCATTCCTGGCCACGCGACGCCCAGATACCTACGAGATGCTGACCGAGGAGGTCGTGAACCGCCGCACCGAATCCGGAGATGGCGAGTACGGCGGCATTGCGGGAGTCGCGTACTGATGCCTCTTCACATGCCAGCCGAATGGGCTAAGCACGAACGAACCTGGATGGCGTGGCCGTCGTCTGGCTACACGCTCGGCGACACCGAGGCAGACCAACTTGAGGCGCGTCAGACCTGGGCGAATGTCGCCAACGCCATCATCGATTTCGAGCCCGTAACGATGCTCTGCGAAGCCGCAGACCTCGACCTGGCACGCACCTTTCTCGATCCTCGCGTCGAGTTGATCGCATGCTCCCTAAACGACGCTTGGATGCGCGACATCGGGCCAACCTTTGTCGAGGACTCAACGGGTGACATCAAGGCTGTCAACTGGATCTTCAACGGTTGGGGTGCGCAAGGCTGGGCCAGCTGGGACAAGGATGCGCTGGTCGCGACCAGGATCGCCGAACTCACCGACGTCGAGCGTGTCGATAGCTGGCTGATTAACGAGGGTGGCGGTATTCACGTGAACGGGGCGGGCACAGTCCTGCTAACCGAAACCGTGCAGCTGGGCCAGGGTCGCAATGCTGGCAAGACCAAAGACGAGGTCGAAGCAGAAATTCATCGGCTCCTCGGCACCGAGACCGCAATCTGGATCGAACGTGGCTTGACCCGTGATTACGACGAATTTGGCACGAGAGGCCACATCGACATAGTCGCCTGCTTCGCCGACGAAAAAACGATCCTGTTTCACGACCAGCAAGACCCAGACCACCCCGACTACGCGGTCACCCGCGAGGTGCGCGCGAAGCTAGAGGCCGCTGGGGATTTCAAACTGGTTGGCGTGCCTGCCCCGACCGTCCTGTACGACGAAGAAGGTCCGGTGGATTACTCATACATCAATCACTACATCGTTAACGGTGCTGTGATTCTGTGCGCTTTCAGCGACCCAAACGACGCCATCGCGAAGCAGATTCTCGAGTCGGTGTACCCCGGTCGCGAAGTGGTGTTGGTCGACGCCCGCCCGTTGTTCGCACGCGGCGGCGGGATTCACTGCATCACTCAGCAACAGCCAGCCTAATCAGGCTCGACTGTTTGCATTTTGCGATCTGTATTAGTCCATACGGTGGCGAGCAACGGCATGCCGAACAGGGTGGTTCAGTGGGCGAAGCTCGATCCAGATTGCAATTAGCATTCCCGGCAGCAGCAAATCTGTGTAAAGGAAGATTGGGTAATCAAGCAAGTAACCCAGATATGGATCGCCTTCAACTGCCCAAAGAGAAACGTGATTGATCAGCTGCAAAACCGGCCATGCCAAGGCTACAAACGGCAACACCTTGAGTGGCCAATGGTGGCCGGCAGCGAAGTAACTGAGCAGTGCCACAGGACCAGCTGCGGCTATGACCCATGCGACAACCAGTGCCGCCAACATAGCGGCGCGAACACCGTTGTCATTTTCGAATGGGTTGAAGATGAAAAATGACGGATATGTCCACACAATCAAACCGAACGTGGTGCTGAGAAACACGCCGGTGGTTACGAGTAAGGCACGAATCGTACCTGTGCGAATCTGGCCAGTTTGACTCATGAGAGTTTCTCCTTAGTAATCACAGACAACAATCCACCGCGCGCCAGAAAGGTTGTGCCACGCGTAAACACCTGAACCTGTTTGCCCAGGAACGGTGCATATTCCACCAATGTTCGGCTGAAAATTCTCAAGCGGATTGACATAAATCACACCGTCGGTTGAACTAATTGACACCGCATAGCCGAGCTGAACAATGCGACCGTTAGAAGGCCGCACCGAAGTCAAAGTTCCCCCGCCATCCAAGTACAGCGGCGCACCAGGACTCAAGCCGAAGGTGTTGACAGCGTGAATCAGACCGTAGGTTGTGACGTACCCGTCAGCACCAGGAGCAATGTCTTGGGTGAGGACACCAATAACGCTTGTTGCAGCGGCTGCGGTGGAATTGTCGGCGTATTCAACGGTCATTCGAGTTCCGATCGAACCGGTGATTCGCACCGCGCGGCCGTTTAGCAGGGTTGTAGCGCCGTTATTGCGAACTCTCTGCACAGATTCCTGGCCAATTTGAAGGGTTACTCCACCGCCGATTCCCTGAAGGTTTAGGGTTCCATCGTCATTGTTCCAAACCAATCGCCCCGGGGCATTTGCGGCGGTGCTGTTCGGGTTGAACTGAAGGTAGTCCAAGCTCCCGATTCGCTGGAAGGCATCCAGGTCAAGACTCAAAGTCTTGGTGTTCGAGTCGTAAATCAGGGGCGATATGGCCACTGCAACACCAGTTGGACCCATCGGGCCGGTGGCGCCAGTTGCACCGGTGGCGCCGGACGGTCCAGCAGGGCCGGTTGCACCCGCCGCGCCCTTTTCACCCGCAACACCTGGAACCCCTTGAACTCCTTGGATACCTGGTTCGCCCTTGGCGCCGCGAGGCCCCATGAGACCCTGAGCGCCGGTTGGACCCATCGGTCCTGCTAATCCTGTTGCTCCTGCTGGTCCGGTTGCGCCAGGTGACCCCGCCGGGCCGGCAGGACCTTGTTCACCAACAATGCTGGTTTGTCCTGCAGTAGCAGAGTTGTTTTGCGGCCCTTCAATCAGGCGATAGCCCTGGATTGAGAAACCGCTAATGCCGGCAATCGCTCCGATAGTCAGAAAAAACGAGATGGAAGGGGTTGTAAAAAATTTGCTCATGCCGTCCCCTTTAGTTGCCCGTCGGTTCAAGGGCTACCTAGAGACTATCAAGCGTAATTTGAGTGCGCTCGAACGAACATGGCGCAATTAGAGCACCCTGGCTTACGGCTAGCTGAGAACCTCTGTAACCGGCACGAGGTTCATGCCGAAGGCCTGCGCAACACCCGGGTAGGTGACCTGGCCGGCGTGAACGTTGAGGCCCTTTGCGAGCGACTCGTCGGCGCGCAGCGCGTCCTTCCAGCCCTTATCGGCTAGAGCGATGACGTACGGCAGGGTTGCGTTGGTGAGCGCACGGGTCGACGTTGCAGGCACTGCGCCAGGCATGTTGGCAACGCAGTAGTAGATGCTGTTGTGAACCTGGTAGGTCGGGGTGTCGTGCGTGGTTGGGCGTGAGTGCTCGAAGCAGCCGCCCTGGTCGATCGCGATGTCGACGAGTACCGAACCCGGTTTCATCTTTGCGACCATCGCATCGGTGACGAGCTTTGGTGCCTTCTCGCCAGGAATGAGGACCGAACCGATCACGAGGTCGGCATCCTTCAACTGGTCTGCGATTTCGTATGCGGTCGAGACGCGGGTCTTAACCACGCCGCCGAAGCGGGCATCGAGTTCGCGAAGCTTTGGCAGCGAGATGTCGATCACGGTGACATCGGCCTGCATGCCCAGCGCAACGGTAGCTGCGTGCTCACCGGCAACGCCTCCGCCGATGACTACGACCTTGGCCTTAGGTGCGCCAGGAACACCGCCCATCAGGACGCCTGCACCGCCCTCGGACTTCATCAGCTGGAAAGCACCAATCTGTGCGCTGAGGCGTCCGGCCACCTCGCTCATTGGCTGCAGCAGCGGCAGTGCGCGGTTAGGTAGCTGAACGGTCTCGTATGCGATTGCGGTGGTGCCCGACTTAATCAGTGCGTCGGTGCACTCGCGCGATGCGGCGAGGTGCAGGTAGGTGAAGAGCACCTGACCGTCACGCATGCGGTGGTACTCCGCGGCGATTGGCTCCTTGACCTTGAGTAGCAGGTCGCACTTGGCCCAGACCTCGTCTGCGGTTGCCAAGATGGTCGCACCCTCGGCAACGTATGCCTCATCGGTGAATCCCGAGCCGTTTCCGGCGCCGGCCTCGATGAAGACCTCGTGACCGCGACGCACCAGTTCGTGCACGCCAGCAGGGGTGATTGCAACGCGGTTCTCGTTGTTCTTAATCTCGGTAGGAATTCCAACGCGCATGAGTGCTCCTTGAAGTAATTGAACCCGTCTGGGTAACTTCGCCAAGTTTCGCAGGATTCCGTCGAATTATTCTTACACTTCGAATAAACTGCGATGGTTAGACCAAATTACGCAATTTATTCACAATAATTAGGGGTTTTGCATGGTCACATCGCAGATTCTGCAAGTGCTGGATGACGTTGATCGCACGCTCGTGCGAGAACTACAGAAGAACGCTCGCATCACCAACGCCGACTTGGCCTCCGCGGCTGGGATCGCTCAGTCCACTTGCATCGCTCGCGTTCGTTCGCTGATGCAGCGTGGCGTCATAACCGGCTTTACCACCGAGGTCAACCCAAAGGCGCTCGGCCTCGACCTGCAGGTCTTAATCTCGGTCACGCTGCGAGCCGGTGCTCGCGCGAACCTATCGAGCTTCATGACGGAGATGCGCGCGCTGCCCGAGGTGGTCCAAGTTTTCTTCCTGGGTGGCTCCGAGGACTTCATCGTGCACCTAGCCGTTCGCGACAGCGCTCATGTGCGCGAGTTCGTGCTCGAGAACCTTTCCAATAACCCAGTCGTCGCCTCTACGCGCACAAACATGGTTTTCGAGCACTTCCACAAGGGCCTCGTCGCCTAGTAAGGCTAGCCGTACATTCCTCGGCAATCGAGTCCTACCGAATGTCTAAACTGGCGGCATGGGTATTCAGCGCAGGGGTCGCCACGCCAAAGTTCAACCAGCACGCCGCATTTTCGCCACTCTCGGCAGCCTCGCGCTGGCCGCAGTGGGCCTGGTTGCCATGGATGCTCCGGCGCAAGCCGTCACGCAGACCTACAGCTACACCGGTGGGCCGCAGATTTACGTCGTGCCCGACGCAGTCACCAGCCTGACTGTCTCACTCGAAGGAGCCCAGGGTGGCTCTCCGTCCGCAGGCGGAACCGGAGGCAAGGGCGCCACGGTGACGGCAACCATTGCGGTGAATCCTGGTGAGGTTCTAATGCTGATGGTCGGCGGAAACGGCAGTACTAACGGTGGCTGGAACGGCGGTGGACGCGGTGCTGGCACCGGTGGTGGCGCAAGTGACATTCGTCGTCCAACCTTCAGCACTTCGACTTCTTGTGCATACACTCTCACCTGCGTGGCCTCAGATCGGATCGTGGTCGCGGGCGGAGGCGGCGGTGGCGGCTGGGCGCTGAACGTTCCGGGCACCGCCAACGGTGGCGATGCCGGACAATCTGGATCAGCAGGCGCGGCCTCCAACCTGTCCGGTGGCGATGCCACAGCTGGTGGCGGCGCAAGCCCAAGCGCCGGCGGCGCGGCGGGAACGGGCAGTTTCTCTAGCTCGGGACAAGGCGCCTCGGCCGGTTCCCTAGCCAATGGAGCCATTTCTGCCTGGGTAGCAAGCGCTACAGGTGGTGGCGGTGGTGGCGGCTACTACGGTGGCGGTTCGGGTGGCGTCTCGCAGGATGCAGCCCCACAGGCTGACGGCGTGGGCGGTGGCGGTGGCGGCAGCTCGTGGGCTGGCGGCACGGGTGTGACCGGCGGCGCGTTCACCTCAGGCACGACCACTGGCAACGGATCTATCACCATCGACCCGCCGAGTGCAATCCCTACTGCAGCGTTTGCTTTCACTGGCGCTCCACAGTTTTACAGTGTGCCGGCTAACACGAGCGCACTCTTTGTTCGGTTGTATGGCGCTGGCGCCGGCGCACAGGGTGACATCGTTTACGGCCGCATACCAGTGACGGCGGGTCAGGTGCTGCAGCTAAACATTGGCGGACGCGGCTATGGCGATGCGACCGACTTTGCCGGGCATTCCAACGGTGAAGGCGGTTGGAATGGTGGAGGCACTGGCTTCTTCGGCACTGGTTGGGGT
>JBEDDI010000018.1:0-25465 GCA_041176265.1 Actinomycetota bacterium | reverse complement strand
ACCCCAACCCCAACGCCAACCCCAACCCCGACGCCAGAGGTAAAGGTTCCAGCGCCTGCGGCAGTCAGCTTCGGCGCTGGCTCGACGGCACTGACGCCAGCTGCCAAGAAGGCCGTAGAGACCCAGGTTGGGGCAATGGTCAAGGCCAAGGTCAAGGTGCTCACGATCACGTCGGTCGTTACGATTCCGAAGAACGCATCCAAGGCATGGACCGCACAGGTTATCGCTGCCGGCAAACAGCGCTCGGCTGCGGTTGCGGCGGTCGTAGCTGCCAAGGTGAAGGCACTGCGCACGAGCGTCAAGGTCGTGCAGGTTGTTCGCACCACCTCGGTAGCAGAGGTTCGCGTCGTGCGCATTAGCGGAACCAAATAGCCGCCAAGACTGTTTAGCGATTCATGGCATTTGACGAAGATGGCCCGAGCCTCGAAGACGACGAGGCGGTTGCGGCATGGACAGCCGTCACGCTCGAGGCTGTGCGTCCGGCCGGTTCGCTCTCGCAGCACATCCCGTTTTATCGGCTCGCCTACTACCCAGATGTGCTCGACCTGCGTAAGGCCGGGTATGAGGTTGCGAATTTCAGCGAGCTTTTCGACAAGCTCGACCAGGCGCACTTTCGCCACGGAGCGGTGGCTCACGCGCTGCTGCACCTGCCATCGGATGCCTTTGGTCGGTTTGGCGATGGTTCTGGTGGCAATCTGATTTGGACCCCTCGTCGCGCTCGCGAACTCGAGTTTCAGGTGCGCGCCGCACTGCACCGCTTCGGCCTGAGCGATGTGCCGACCATCCTTCGTCGCATGATCGGCAAGGCATTTCCGGGCGATTCGATGACGCACATCGCTGTCGACCTGCTCAACATTTTCTTCTGGGCGGCGCTGGCTCAGGTGGCCCGCGATTACGCGTGGCGGGCTCCCTCGCTCGCCTTCGCGGCCGACTACCTCGAGTATCCCGTCAAACGCTCGTTCGCCCAATAGTCGGCGGGCGTTCGCCCAGTTAGGGGACTGCGCTGGCAGCGGTGCTGCGCTCGCGCTAGCCGTCCTGCTGCTCCCGCTCATCCCAAATAAATGTCCTACCCCCGCGACAACATAGGCATGTCGGCCGGTTCAAAAGACCGCCCGGCATTGCGGTTTGGCCGATCGGCCGGGCCTGGTCAAACGAGGGAGGGCAATTTGAAGGTTCGATATTTTGGTGCAGACGACCTCGACGTTCCGGTGAGCGCCGATGGCAAGGCGGCAATCCGAATCGTCTATCGTGGCGAATTCAACGACGACGACATGTTTCTGGGCGAACACCAGTGGATGCCACACCTGAACAAGTGGGTTGAAACTCGCCGCCTCTCGGCTTGGTGGTTCATGGGCGAAGGCTGGCTCTCGTCGATCACCGAAGATGAGGCCATGGCATTCATCGAAAAGCACCGGCCACGAAACGAGGCGGGCGAGGTTGTCGATGGGGTCAAACTCTCGGCAACTGTCGACTACCTGCTGCAGCTTGAGCACGACGAACCTTGGATCTTCGACTTCAACTTCGGTCAGTGGGAAGCCTTCAATTGGGACGACTCGATTGTCGGGTTCTGCCAGGTGCTCCGCGTCGATGACAACAACTGGTGGGTCGAGTTCTCGAGCGACGAGTTCAACAATCCCAAGCTGACCGACCGCCAGCGCAAGGCGATTCTGGATGCGGGCTTCGACGAACCTGTCGAAGGGGAGTCGCCCAACTACTGGCTGAAGATGGCCGATCCGACCGCAAAGCAGGTCGTTGCCCTCATTGAGCGAGTGCTCAACTCTGGGTTTCTCGAGTAATTGCGTCTAGCCTTGAATCGGGGAGGAGTTCTGATGACTCTTAAGGTTCGAGCGCTCGCGGTATTAGCGGCGGTTGGTTTACTGGTTTCGGCTGCCGCGGTGCCTGCTCAGGCAGCTCCAGCCAGCAAGACTATTGCTAAGCCGCGTGCCGGCGGCGTGTGCCTGACGGTTAGCACTAAGGCGAAGGTTTCAGGCGTAAACCTCAAGTGCATCAAGAACACTCGTGGTGTCCTCCGCTGGACCCCGGTTACGGCCGCGGGCAAGATCATCGTCAAGCGTGCCACCGTCGCAGCTGCTCCCGTCACTACGACCACCGTCACCACAACCACTGCCCCAGGGGCAGTCGCTGACACGCCTGTGCGTGGCCCATCGGGTTACGAAATCGTGGCCGACCCAAACAACGGCGGCAATCCCGAAGTTGTCTATCCAGACCCAGCCGATGCCGAGCAACCAAACGCAGCCCTAGCGCCCGCTGTCGCGACGGTTACTGCGTCAAACCTGACTGAAACATCGGTCGACATCAACTTCACCACCGTCGCAGGCGTCACCGGGGCCTACCAGGTTTATCTGCGCTACGGCGATTCCTTCACGCTCAAGGGCGCCGACGGCGCAAACCCGGTCGTTCACTTCGGCGAGCTGACCCCAGGCTGGGATTACGTCGCCTGCGTTTACTATTTGCAGCCACGCGAATCCGCCAAGACTTGCGTGAACATTCACACGCTCGGTACTACGCCACACACCACGAACTACCTGCCCGGCCCGACCAACGTCGTCGCTACCGCGGTCGATAACACCATCGAGGTCACTTGGGCAGAACTACCGAATGCCCAGCGCTACTCGGTGAATATCGAACACAACTCGTCATTCCAGGCGGGTGGCTACACCGAGGTCGGCGGTCAGCGCAATCACATCCGCTTCAACAATGGTTCTGTCAGCCCAGGCCTGCTCTACAAGGTTCGTGTCAGCGCGCTGTTAGACAGTGGAGACTGGACGGTCGAAACCATGACGACCGTGGTCTCGAATGGCTCGCAACCTGCCCCGGCGCTCAAGCTGCCGGCACCAACCAATCTGCGCGTAACCGACGTAACGCCTACCAGCGTTTCGATTGCCTGGGATGTGCCGGCCGAGTCGACGAATGTCACTGCCTGGCAGGTGGTCGCTCGCCACGAGACATCGTTCACGGCGACCGGAGCGTATCCCGCCGACCGCACCTTCACGATTCCTAACCTCGCACCGGGTTGGGGTTACCAGATCATCGTCTCTGGCTATAACTCAAACACCGGGGTGTGGACCAACGAGGCGACGGTCAGCGTTCTGCTACCGACTAGCTAGCAAGTCGCGCATACCGACTGGCTAGAACGCTCTACTGGGGTGGGCTAGTCGCCCTGGCCGTGAGCCTTCATCTTGGCCTTGTGCTCTTGCACGAGACGGTTGTCAGCAACCCAGTCCATGACGGCAAACAGCACGCCCGAGACCACGAAGGTCAAGTGGATGATGATTCGCCAAATAACCGGCTGACCGACCTCGGCCTCGTGCGACTCCGAGAGCTCGATGAAGTCCTTGAGAAGCTCAATTACCGACAGGGCAACCAGCGAGCCGATGAGCTTGATCTTGAGGCCCGAGAAGTCGATGGTGCCCATCCAGTGTGGGCGGTCGACTGACTCGTGGGCAACCTCAATCTTCGAGACGAAGTTCTCATAGCCGGCGAACAGCACGATCAGGATCAGGTTGGCGAGCAGAACGAGGTCGAGCAGACCGAGCAGGCTCAGCGTGAACTGGTGCGCGTTGGATTCGTTGATCTCGACGGCCATGTGCAGGAATTCCTGCGCGTAGCGCCAAACCAAGAGCGCTAGAGCACCGATTAGGCCGATGTAAAGGGGCGCAAGCAGCCAGCGCGCTCCGAAGATGAAAACTTCAAGAAAGTGCGTGAACTTCTTCATATTGGATCCTTGCTCCAGCTGCGCTGGCCCCGAGTGGTTGCCTCTAGATTACTTGCGGTCAGAGAGCCAGGTCCTTAGCGTCGGCGCCACATTTTCGAGAGTTGCTGCTGCGTGTTTGCCATGGTCTCGATGAAGAATTGTTCGGTTCCGGAGCGGCGGCGTTCTCTCGATTCGGGTTCGGGCCTTATCTCGGGATAAACCGGCAAGGCTGGCGCTCGCTTGAATAGCGACTTGCCCTTTGCTTTGTTGATTGTGGTGTCGACAAGTGGCAGTCTCGGGGCTGGAGGTGCTGGTGGCTCCGCAACTGCGATGGGCTCAACTTCGCGGATCACAATCGTCGCGGCTTCGTTCTCGCCTTCCTCGTGTCCCAGTGTCGCAATTTGCGCGTGGGCGGCTGTTAGTTGCTCTGAGAGTGCTGCGATGCCTTCGGTTAGCGCGTCGATCTTTTCTTGCAATTCGAGATAGCGATCGATCGGCACATTCTTGATTCGGGTGCGAGGTTTCGGCTCCCCGTAATTCTGTGACTCATAGCTGAAAAAGGGCGGGTCCAGGTTGGTGCGCACCGAGTAGTTCGCGGGAGTCAGCGGCTTGCGAATCTCCTGGAGTCGCGGCAAATCCTCATACAGGTGCTCCTCGCGATTCCGAAGCCAGTAGATCAAGCCGATGGCGATGAGCGCAGAAAGCGCAACTATCAGGGCAATCACGAATCCGGCGGTTCCCAGCAGGCTGCTAAGCCACACGATGAGTATGGCTGTTGCGACCAATCCCCCTGCGAGAGCGTAAATCATCCTCGATTAGTTCTTGAAAGGGCAGACCGAGTTTGCGAAGAAGATGTACTCACAAGTCACTCGCAAACGCTTGGCAGCAGAGATTCCGTCGGCAGTCACGTAGTTGTCTAGTGGGTTGTCCGAGTTCAAATCGTTTCGCATCGGCTTGTACGAGATCACGCCCAGGATGCGACCGTACTTGTCCAGCATCGGGCCACCGGAATTTCCCTCGTTCACAGCGGCATCTGTTTCATACTCATCGTGGTTAACGGCCGAGATGATTCCGAACGTGGCGTAGTTGATGCGGTCCCACGGGTTGCCTACGATTACGGTCCAGTCGCCAACGTTTGCTTGTGGGGCAGGCTCGAGAGCCGGGAACTTCTTCTTGACGTAGATCAGGGCCACGTCGTTCTTGTAGTCATCGTCCGACGGCACTGCTACGGGGTCTTTGCGAATCAGTGTGCCGTAGACGACTTCGCCGTTCTGCTCGAGACGAATTCGGTCGTTCGGCTTGCATTCGTCGAAAATGTGAGCGACCGAGACGATTCCGGTTTTGTATGACGACGGCAGTGGCATCTGCACAGCCACAGCGGTGCCCATGGAGTCGCCGCATTCCACCTGGAAGGTGGAGGCTTCGGCCTTGGTGATGACTTCCTGCACATTCGGCTGAACCGTAATGAGGCCGTAGGTGTAAAGCCCGAGCGTTGTAAGGCCAGCGACTGTCACAATGCCGGCAACAAGAAAGATGAAGCGGGAGAGTGCTCGGCGCATGCCGCGCTTCACATCCAAGCGGTGATCCTCAGCGAGGTCTCCCCAGATGTGATTCGTGTCAGCCTTGCGCCGCAGCAGTGGACGCATCGCTATTCAGCCTCTGGCTTGCTTTGAGTGACCTCGACGAATCGGTTCTGCTTGCCTATTTCCTCCACGAACTTGCCGTTTAGGTCCCAATCTGTGGTCGGGCCCTTACCAGCACCAACCGGCACGAGCTTGATCTTCACACCTGATTGCTCGAGCAGACCCTTGAAGGCTGCGGCGCGGGCTGCCGATAGCGACTTCACCTTGGCGATTGCGCCAGAGTTGTATTGCTTCTTGTCGACGCCCGAGGCGGCATAGCCCACAACGTAAAGTGGACCAGAACATTCCGACTTCTCGATTTCAGCAGCCATGTTCTCGGCTCCCTTCCTGGCCTTTGCCGCATCCAGGAACTCTGCAGAATCAGGCTTGAAGTTGAAGCCATCGTCGGAAGTAAGCATGAACGCGCACGGTGCTTCAGGGACAGCGATGGACTTCACTTTAATCGAAGTCGGAAGAGGGTCCGCGTATGGGATATTTTCTACCACGGTTATCAATTCACCCCCCGCTTCTTCGATAAGAGATGTCCAAAGTGCTTTGAGAACCGCAGCAGCAGCAGGGTGAAGCTGTTCCTGGCTCGATTGAGCGGTTTGCCCAAGGCCGTACCAGGAAACCTTGACGCCTTTCAGGTTAGGCAGGCCGTTTTGGCTTGCAAGGTTCCGAGCATAATTTTCAGCACTCTGGATGTCCTTTGGAAAATTGGCGGTCAAATCCATTTGACCTACGTCTTGTAATCCGTTGCCAATTACCAGAATTTCATGCGCTGCTCCATCTTGGACGAATGAGCCTTCCGCGACATGGAGGGCCTGTAGGAAGTCCGTTCCATCGACGAGTGCAAATGCATCGCCATTCTGCGACTTCTGCATCATGGCGCAGTAATACGTTTGCCTAACTTTGCCTAGTCCAGCCGCGATTTGCTTCTCATCATCGGCCTCGACGAATGACTCAGAGAAGTCGATTACCTTGCTAAGTGCAAGTTTTGGCGAACCATCCGCTAGCACTGTCGATATCTTGGCCCCGTTCGCCGATATGGCAGCCCGTATCGCAGGCTCGGCAGAGGAAACCGCGTTGCCAAATCGAACGAAGGAAAGGCTCGGGGCTTCAACTACGACCAATTCGGAGGTGACCGGAATTTTGGCCTTGCTCTGCACAGGTTTGCAGCTCATTTCTGCAGCGGCTACTGGGACTTCCCCCGAGGCGAAGGGCTCCGCCTCCATTAGTGGGTTAGAGCAGCCTGTGAGCAAAGTCGAAACAGCAATCAGGGCAGCCGCAGCAATTGTCAATCGTATTGTTCCTAGTGATGGGCGCATCTCTACATCTCTTTCGCAGAATTGTGCTGAATTTCCTGGTCAACGCTTTGTGGGATAGTCGACCCGTCAGCCATGTACGCCGTGGTGAAATCAACTGCGCCAAATTGGTTTACCAGTGCACGTCGGTAGACGCTTTTCGCGGCTTCAGCAAGGGAGTGCCCGGCCGCGAGCACGGCATCCTTGTAGCTCTCTTCCGAGACGCGGACGGCCAGCTCGAGGATCGGAATCTCCGCCTCCAAACTGGTGATGCGTTCTATTGCCCCCTGAACGTTTTCCTGTGCAACCCGCTCTGCCAACTGGAGTCGACCGATTTCGCGCTCGTGTGGGTTGCTACGAGCCGTTGAGAGCATCAGCCATGACCCCAAAGCGAGCAGCATTGTGACAACGCTTACCTGGACAGCGATATCCATAATTGGGGTGAGTTCAATCGTTTCCTCGAGAGCCTTGTCGCGAATGTACTTCATGCGAATTTGTGTCATGGCCCATATGAAAGCGACCCACGCAATCGCCAACAGTAAGGCCTCAAAAGCGTTGACTTTACTTTTAGCGTGGCCATGCAGATTCAGCCTTATGCGCTCTCCGATGAAGTGGGGAAAAACGAGCTGAACTCCCACAGCTGGCAGTGCGAGCCACATTGCCTCTAAGCCGTTGAAACCGGGGAGTTTCTGAAGAGATAGCCAAATGACGTAGATGTCGACTAGTCCCACAAGTGCGAACGTGATAATCGGGGTAGACAAACGCCACTTGGCCTGGCGCTTGGTGGTCAGCTCCGGAGCTGAACCTGGCCAGTAGAGGCCGTGCTTGCCGGTTGACTTGCCATCAAGGATTGCCTGTTGCTCGGCAACCTTAGCGCGCACTGACTTGAGTCGAGCCTGGAAGGTTTCGAGAGACGCACGCAGCTTGGCTAGACGAGCCTTTGCCTGGAGGAGTGCCTGCTGCTTGACGAGGAGTTCACGACGGCCACGATCCTTGAGGCGCAGCTGAACCAGGTCGAGGTGGCTGTCGACCGCGTCCTCAAACGGCATGCGCTTCATGCCGTGCTCCGAGAACAGGAACTCGTCGTATGAACCCGAGTTGCGGTCCGCTACGGCAGCGTTGGCAGCCGCAGCCAGGTATAGGTTGTCATCAACGTCCTCTGGCAGCGCTGGCAGGCCGTTGAAGTCGCTCGGGCTCGCCGAGCCTTTGGTCTTGAATCCTTTAGCCATCAGTTGGTTCTTTCTGGTTGGGCTGCTTCGGTTGTCGAATCGTCGTCGTTGGCTTCAGTGAATGGTTCCGAAGCCGGTTCGGTCCAGTCATCGCAATAGTCGAAGTCTGGCGTTGGAGGCAGTTCGACGTTTTCGATGGCTGGAACGGCTGCCATGGCAGCTGGCGGCTGCAACTTGTTCTTGAGCGCGCGGGCACGCACGTAAATAGCAGCTTGCGCCTCAAAATATCGAGTCCAGGTGTCCGCGGCCTCACCAGCAATCTCGATGAGTGCACGCCCGGTCGCGAGATTTGCGGCTCGTTGACCGAGTGCGTTGAGGCGCTGCTGGCGCAGGGCATTCAGCCTTCCGGTGTTGGCCTTGCGGATTCGACCAGTTGGCCCGAGATCGGCCTCGTAGGCGGCGATTCGCGCATCTAGCCCAATCACCTGATCGCTCAAGGACTTGTTGCCAGCGCGCAAAGGAGTCAACTCGCGGACGAGCCACTCATTCACCTTGCGTTGATTCAGATGAGTCTGTGCCTCTAGAGCCTTGATGGTGTGCGTTGCCGTAGTGTCTTGCATGTTTTGGTAGCGCTTAACATCGCGGCGGCCCAATCGGGCGAGGCGGCGCGTAGCCCAAAACCCGACGCGCTTCGGCGCGTTCGGAATCGAGCTAAATGCGTTTTTTGCCAACGGCTTTCCCCCCAGGACGTTCTTGAAGTTTATTGGAGCAAACGCCTCAGGGGGAAATCCAATTAATCTAGTTACAAGCAAAACCCCGAGCAACCTAAGTCGCCCGGGGCCTCACCGCGTGCCCAACGGCACGCCAAACTAACTAGCCAAACAGCTCCGGGAGGGTGGCCTCTGAACCCGAGCGCAGGTCTGCAAGACCGAAGCGGGCTACGTCCTGGATCTCGAGCTCGCCAGAGGCATCCGTCACACCGATGCGCAGCACAGGGATTCCGCGAGCCTCGCACAGACCGACAAATTTGACGTCGTCTTCGCGACCAACCGAAACCAGCACGCGACCGGTCGACTCTGAGAACAGCGCGCAGGTGCGGTCAACGCCATCGCGCTCGCCGATCTCGCCAAGCCAGACGCGAGCGCCAACGCCGAAACGCAGCGATGACTCGACGACAGCCTGCGCCAGGCCGCCCTCTGACAAGTCATGAGCCGAAGCGACTAGGCCCTGCTCGCTTGCGGCTGCAATCGCCTCGGCCAGCTGCTTCTCAAACGCGAGGTCAACCACAGGCGGGCGACCGCCGAGGTGGCCGTGAACGACCTCCGACCAAACCGAACCGTCGAGCTCGTCGCGAGTGACGCCGAGCAGGTAGATGTTGTGACCGGCATCCTGCCAGCCCGAAGGAATGCGACGCGCAACGTCGTCGATAACGCCGAGCACACCAACGACCGGGGTCGGGTGAATCGCAACATCGCCGGTCTGGTTGTAGAACGAAACGTTGCCACCGGTGACAGGAATGCCAAGCTCGAGGCAGCCATCGGCCAGGCCGGCAGTCGCCTGCTTGAACTGCCACATGACCTCAGGGTTCTCAGGAGAACCGAAGTTGAGGCAGTTGGTGACGGCAAGAGGCTTTGCGCCGCTGACAGCCACGTTGCGGTATGCCTCAGCCAGAGCCAAACGCGCACCCTGGTATGGGTCGAGGTAGCAGAAGCGACCGTTCGCGTCGGTGGCGATGTTGATGCCCAGGCCGCTGTCCTCCGACACACGAACCATGCCCGAGTCGTCCGGCATCGCCAGCGCGGTGTTGCCGCCAACGTAGTGGTCGTACTGGTCGGTGATCCACGACTTCGAAGCCTGGTTAGGGCTGGTCACGATCTGCCAAATCTGGGCGGCAAGCTCGCTGCCGTCGTCGTTGGCGCGGTGCAGGCCGTTGCCAGCTGCGGCCACGTGAACCGAGTTGGCGTTCAGCGCATCCTGGTACTTCGGGTACTCAACCGGGCGGTGGTAGACCGGGCCGTCGTGAGCGACGGTGCGCGGTGGAACGTTGACGATCTCTTCGTCGCCCCAGTTGATGTAGAGACGGTCTTCGTTGATGACCTCGCCGAGCACCGAGTACTCGACCTCCCACTTTTCGACGATCTTCTTGAACGCCTTGAAGTCCTTCTTCGGCACGATGCCCATCATGCGCTCCTGCGATTCCGACATCAGAATCTCTTCAGGGGTCAGGCTCTCGTCACGCTTCAAAACATCCTTGAGCTGCACGCGCATTCCAGCACCGCCGTTTGAGGCCAGCTCGCTGGTGGCACAGCTGATGCCGGCGCCGCCGAGGTCTTGGATGCCAGCGACGACGTTGGCGTGGTAGAGCTCGAGGCAGCACTCGATGAGCACCTTCTCGGCGAACGGGTCGCCGACCTGAACGGCTGGGCGCTTGGCCGGGCCGGTCGAGTCGAAGGTCTCAGACGCGAGCACCGAAACGCCGCCGATGCCGTCAGCGCCGGTGCGAGCACCGAACAGGATGACGAGGTCGCCAGGGTTCGAGGCCTTGGCCAGCTTGAGGTCTTCGTGGCGCAGCGCACCGACCGAAAGCGCGTTGACCAGCGGGTTGCCCTGGTAAACCTTGTCGAATACGGTCTCGCCACCGATGTTTGGCAGGCCGAGGCAGTTGCCATAGAAGCTGATGCCGCTGACCACACCGTGCACGACGCGTGCGGTGTCTGGGTCGTGTGGTGCACCGAAGCGCAGCTGGTCCATAACGGCGATTGGGCGTGCACCCATGGTCAAAATGTCGCGAACAATGCCGCCGACGCCGGTTGCAGCGCCCTGAAAAGGCTCGATGTAGCTCGGGTGGTTGTGGCTCTCGACCTTGAAAGTGACGGCCCAGCCCTCACCGATGTCGACAACACCGGCGTTCTCGCCCATGCCCACCATGAGGTGCTTCTTCATCTCGTCGGTGACCTTCTCGCCGAACTGACGAAGGTAAATCTTCGACGACTTGTATGAACAGTGCTCCGACCACATGACCGAATACATCGCGAGTTCGCTCGAGGTTGGGCGACGGCCCAGGATCTCCTTGATGCGGTCGTACTCGTCCTGCTTCAGGCCAAGCTCGGCCCACGGCTGCTGCTTGTCTGGGGTGATTGCCGCCTGCTCGACCGTGTCGACTCCGCTAGGAACAGCGACGGTCTTCTTCTTGAAAAGTGCCATGAGTATGCCCTGCCCTATGCCTTAAGCCTTGAGTAGCGATTCGATTACCGAGGTGAAGAACTTGAGGCCGTCGACGCCCGAGCGCATTGCCGCCGAGGTGTCTGGGCCAAAGCCAGCCTCGACCGCGTGCTCTGGGTGCGGCATCAGGCCAACCACGTTGCCGCGCTCGTTGCGCAGGCCGGCGATGTTGTTCATCGAACCGTTCGGGTTTACTTCTTCGTAACGGAAGGTGATGAGGCCTTCGCCCTCGAGGCGGGCCAGAGTCTCGGCGTCGGCGATGTAGCCGCCCTCGCCGTTCTTTAGCGGAATAGTGATCTCCTGGCCGAGCTCGAACTGAGCGGTCCATGGGGTGTCGATGTTCTCGACCTTGAGCTTCTGGTCGCGGCAGATGAAGTGCTGCGCCTCGTTGCGGATCAGGCCGCCAGGCAGCAGGTGGCTCTCGACCAGAACCTGAAAGCCGTTGCAGATGCCGAGCACCGGCAGGCCCTTTGCGGCCGCACGAACGATCTCCTGGGTGACCGGCGCCTGAGCAGCGATTGCTCCACAGCGCAGGTAGTCGCCGTATGAGAAGCCGCCTGGCAGCACGACCGCGTCCACCTTCTTCAGGTCTGCGTCTGCGTGCCACAGCGGCACAGGTGTTGCACCGGCTAGGCGAACGGCGCGCTGGGCGTCGCGGTCGTCAAGGGTGCCAGGAAAGGTGACTACGCCGATTTTGATCGTCATGGCGCTTAGGCCTCGACGGTGACGGCGACTACGTCTTCGATGACGGCGTTGCTCAAGAAGCTCTCGCCGACCTTGCGTGCGTTGTCGATGTCGGCCTCGGTAACCTCGCGGTCAAAGTGCAGTTCGATGCGCTTGCCGATGCGAACGGCGGTGATGGCCTGGTTGTGTGCGTTGCCGCTGCGGTGAAGGGCGTTGTTCACTGCCTTGCCCTGAGGGTCGAGTAGGTCGGCCTTAGGCATGACTTCGACGATGATCTTTGGCACAGAAATCTCCAAGCTTGTGTGGGGAGTTTTGCCTCGAGGATGCACTTGTCGCGCGATTCCTCGGGCGTCGACAACGCTGCCAGACCCCTCTAGTTTAGCGGTCGTCGCATGGGTGGCGAAAAGCGCCTTACCGCCATCGCTGACAGCTTGTCAGCACTTTGATTTTTCACCCGCCTAACTTTGAGCGCGTGAAGACCCAATCGAGCAAACAGAAATCAGTCCGACTCTTGTTGACCACGGCAACGACCGTCGCAACATTCATGCTCGGCACTTCCGCGAGTCCGTCACTTGCCTCACCATCGCCCGCAGTCGCTGCCAAAGGAATCCGCGGGCAGGTGTTCACGGCAAGCGCGGCTAAAAGCCTGAAAGACGGCCAGAAAGTCACGCTCACTGGCAAGGGCTACAACACGAAGTTGGGGATCTATGTCACCTACTGTGTTATTCCGCCAAAGGGCCAACGCCCCGAGCAATGCGGGCCGTTCGACATCACCGGCAAGAACAACTCGTCGTTCTGGATTTCTTCTAATCCTCCGCTGTATGCCGTGGCTCTGGTCACCAAGTTCGGCAAAGGCGGAACCTTCAAAGTGGCGATGGCCGCCACGCGAAAAATCGGCGAATCCGACTGCGCAATCGTGCGCTGCGCTTTTACAACCCGAGCCGACCACACCAACAGCGAAAACCGAACGGCTGACGTGTTCATCCCCGTCACGTTCAGGCCGTAAATAAAAGAGAAGGAAACGAAATGAATAAGAACAAGTACACGGCACTTGCCGCCCTCGCCCTAGCTGCAGCATCCACCCTCGCGGCGGTAGCACCGGCTCACGCAGACAGCTTCACGGTGACCGCCGACCGTTCGCAGCACCTGAACGCTGCAAGCGACAAGCTCACCGTCACGCTCGCCGGCATCCCCGCCGGTCAGGGTGTTTATGTGCGCCTGTGCAAGGGCACGATGGCCGACGCCATGAAGGGTCGCCCAGCCTTGTGCTTCGGCCAAGGCGCTTGGGTCTCGACCGACTCGGCTCAGCTCGCATTCGGTGCCAGTGATGCAACAAAGCCGGTTGTTCTTGCAGTGCAGTCTGCATTCACGTCGAACGGCACCGCCGTTGACTGCCAGGTCGACTCCTGCGGCATTCACGTTAGACGCGACCACATGGGTGGCTCGACCGACTTTGCTCTCGACCGGTTCATTCCCGTCACCTTTGGAGCCGCACCTGCACCGGCTGCCGTTGCGCTAGTCAAGGCCGGCAAGGTCCAGATCACCGTCGCCAACGCCAAGGGCAAACAAGCCACCTTCGTAGTCGCCGGCAAGAAGTATGTGCGCAATGTGACCAACGACTCGTTCGTTTTTTCGGCTCCTGCGCCAAAGGGTAAGTTCGTCGCCACCGCCAGCGTTCTCCGCAAGCAGCTTGTGCGCCTCGGGGTAACTAACTAGTTATTGATTGAAGCCGTGAGGCCAGCGATGGTGAATTTCTCCAACGCGCTGGCCTCACGCACGAATTCAGAACCCTCATCAATTCGCTTCGCAGCAGCGGCTACAGAGGCAAAGATCAGGTGGCAGGTGCTGGTAACGTCTGGCACGCCGAGTTGCGAAACCGGCGAGACCAGGGCGGTCATGAAATGACCGTGTAGGGCATTGATCATGCCGCGTGATGCGTCTGGCAGCGAAGCAATCGAAATTTCACGAATTGCCCGGTGCTCAGCGCTGGATAGGTGAGCCAATGTGTAGTGCACCCAGATGCGGATTCGTTCTAGGGGATCGTCGAAGGGCGCGATGTGCTCGTCGATGGCGTTAGATAAGTCGGCCATCTCGTTGATCACAAGCTCTGCCAACACGTGCTCGCGCGATGCGAAGTACTGATAGATGGCGGGTCGGCTGAGTCCGGTAGCTGAGGCAAGCTCGGCCATGGAAACAGCCTCAACTCCGCGCTCGGCGATAAGAGACTGCGCGGCTTCCAAGATTCGCTCTTGCCGATCGTCGCGCGTTTCTTCTCTGACCATATGTCGCTAAACCCTTATTGCCTTGACGGAATTCCTAGCTAGGCGACTTCCTGCGTCAGGCGCTCGACGAGCTCGGCATACTTTTCGGCGGTCTGCTCGACGATTGCGTTCGGCAGAGCCGGTGGCTCGCCCTGCTGGTTCCAGTTGTCGGCCAGCCAGTTGCGCACGATCTGCTTGTCGAAGCTGTCTTTGCGCTCGCCGCGCTCCCATGCCGACTTTGACCAGAAGCGCGATGAGTCGGGAGTCAGAACCTCGTCGCCGAGCGTGATCGCGCCGGTCGCAGGGTCGATGCCGAACTCAAACTTGGTGTCGGCAAGAATCAGGCCGGCCTTCTCGGCCAGTTCGCTCGCGCGCTTGAAGACGGCGATGCTCAAATCGCGAAGTGCGGATGCGTTTGCCTCGCCGACCAGTTCCACGCAGCGCTCGTACGTGATGTTCTCGTCGTGCTCGCCCATCGGCGCCTTGTATGCCGGGGTGAAGATCGGCTCCGGCAGACGACCACCAAAGGTGAGGCCCTCTGGCAGCGGGATTCCGCATACGGTGCCGTCGGCCTGGTATTCCTTCCAGCCCGAACCGCTGATGTAGCCACGAACCACGCACTCGATGGGGAACATCTCGAGCTTCTTGGCGATGGTCGCGCGGCCGGCAACCTCGGCCGGCACTGGCACGTCGGTGGCCAGATGGTTTGGTACGTCGAGACGGTCGAACCACCAGTTGGTCAGCGTGGTGAGGTGCTTGCCCTTGCCGGGGATGGCCGGCTCGAGCACGTGGTCGAACGCGCTGACGCGGTCGCTCGCGACCACCAGAATCAGGTGGTGCAGGCTCGGATCTTCGGCCTCATAGAGGTCGCGTACCTTGCCGCTGTAGACGTGCTTCCAACCCGGAATAGCAACGGCCGACACTAGCCGACCACCTTGGCTGCGATGTCCTTGCGGTAGTGCGAGCCCTGCAGCGAGATCTTTTCGATCGCCTCGTATGCGTGCGCGCGAGCACCGGCGAAGTCCTTGCCGGATGCGACCACCGACAGCACACGGCCGCCGGTTGCGACCAGCGCTTCCTCGCCATCCTTGTTCTCGGCCCATGCTGTTGCCGCGTGGCAAACCTCGACATGCTGGTTCTCAACCTGACCAAGCCCATAGATAGGTCGGTTCGGTGCGCTGGTGTCTGGGTAGCCCTCGCTCGCGAGCACGACGGTGATCGCAACGTCGTCGCTGAAGTCTGGCTCGCCTGCGGTTTCGAGTTGGCCGGTGGCTGCCTTATAAAGCAGCCCGCTGAGGCTGGAGGTGAGGCGACGCAATACGACCTGGGTCTCTGGGTCGCCGAAGCGTGCGTTGAATTCGATTACGCGAATTCCCTTGGCGGTCATGATGAGGCCGCAGTAGAGCAGACCGACGAACGGCGTGCCGAGCTTGCCCATCTCGTCGACGGTTGGCTGCGCGACGGTGCGCTCGACCTCGGCAACGAAGCCCTCAGGCAACCAAGGCAGCGGCGAGTATGCACCCATGCCGCCGGTGTTTGGGCCTTCGTCGTTGTCGAATGCGCGCTTGAAGTCTTGCGCCGGAGTGAGCGGCAGAACGGTCTTGCCGTCAGCGAGGAAGAACAGGCTGACCTCTTGGCCGTCGAGGAACTCTTCGACGAGGATGCCCATGTCGATGAACTTTTCGGCGTGCGCGATGGCGCCCGCGCGATCGCCGGTGACGATGACACCCTTGCCTGCGGCAAGGCCATCCGCCTTGATTACATACGGTGCACCGAACTCGTCGATTGCGGCCTCGACCTCGTCGATGGTCGAGCACTCGCGCGCCATGCCGGTCGGCACGCCAGCGGCAGCCATGACCTCCTTGGCGAACGACTTGCTGCCCTCGAGGGCAGCGGCCTTCTGGCTAGGGCCAAAAACAGGGATGCCCGCCGCGCGCAGCGCGTCGGAGACTCCCGCGACAAGCGGTGCCTCTGGGCCGATGATGGCAAGTTCGATGCCGTGCTCAGTCGCGAACGCGGCGACCTCGGCAGGGGAGTTTGGGTTCAGGTTTGGCTCGCATGGGGCGTCGGTCGAGATGCCGGCATTGCCTGGCGCGACGATGATTGCGCTCGCCGGAGTGCCCGTGCGAATGAGTGCCTTAACGATTGCGTGTTCGCGGGCGCCCTGCCCCAAGACCAAGATTTTCACGGGTTCAAGTCTAGTTTGGCTCTGGCGCGCGGTTTTCGGGCTGGTTGGCCACCCGCTCCGTTCCGACTCGATAAACCTCAAGGTTCTCGCGCTTTCCGATCGCTATTACTTGAATCGTGACCACCCGTTCGTGAATCTTGTACACGATGCGATATTGATTGGCTACGTGGTGTTCAAAACAATTGGCGAGAGAGCCGCTCAGTCTCTTCGCGCCGGCCGTCGGGTTGACCAGAATTCGATCTAGAACCTGAACAACGCGTCTGCGCATTGTCGCGTCGAGCCGACGCATGTCATCTAAGGCTTCGCCCTCTAAATCGAGAACGTAGTCACTCTGTCGGCTCGTCGTCAACGCCCTCACCGCCGTAATACTTCAGCTGCGGCAGACCTAATTCGGCGCGAACCTGTTCCCAGGGCACGGTCGGCTCATTCGCCTTGTTCGCGATGTAGTCAGCCAGGTCTTCGCGCTTGATTCCGCGATCGCGCTCGAACATGCGAATCACGTCTTCGGTCTCGACCTCGATGTATGCCGCCAGTAGTTGCTGGTAGGCCTCATACTCGAGTAGCACGGCGATCGGCTTGTTGTGACGCAACAGCACGACGGGCTCGATGTCCTCACCGAGTTCGACAGCTCGCGCAACGGCACCGGATGCGTTCTGGCTGAGTTCCGTAATCGACATCGTGTTCGGCATCTCTCTTCGGGCAGATTTCTTTGTCATTGTTTTCACCTCCAATCTGCTTAGATTTTTCCTTAGATGAATTTTATCAAAGGCTTTTCTTGCTGACTAGAGGGTTGGAGTCAGCGCCCCGCTGGGGGATTACAGGGCGCCGACAACTTGAGTCTCGCCGAGCGGGAGCGCGTGCGGAGAATCCATTTGAAATCTGTGGACAACTGCCCTGCTGTTGGCTGAATAGGCTTGTTCCGTGCCAAGACGTAAGACGAATCCCGAGGCCGGCCGAGCAGCCGTCGCCTCGTGCCTCTCTTACCCCGATGGCCCGGCCGCCGATCCCCAGTTCGTTATCGCCGTGCGCTACCTGCTCGAAGAGCTCGCCGAAAGAGCCCAGGGCAACAGCGTCGAGGTGCGTGTGCCGCCTCTCGGCGCAACCCAGTGCATCGCCGGCCCGCGCCACACTCGCGGCACCCCGCCTAACGTCGTCGAGATGTCACCCGAAACCTGGTTCGATCTTGCCACCGGCAAAACCCAATGGGCAGATGCGCTCGCCGACCACAAGGTACACGCGTCGGGAGTGCGCGCCGACCTCGCCGACGTTCTGCCCCTAAACTGAAAGCGTTCGCGCAGGGGGCGCGGCTCTTCTAGGGGGCATCCTGAAAATCAATACTTCGTTAGCCTCATTCGGCTCACTTATCAAAGGCCTGACAATCTGGGGGATCATCGCAATCCTCGTTGGCCTCTTCTCGGTTGCTTCATCACGCAGCTCAGACGCATCTGCAGCGCTTGGCATGCTCATCGGCGTCTTGCTCATTTACGTCGGCTCGGGACTTCTCGGCCTGGCTATCTTTGGCGCGTTCCTGCGAATCACCGCAAAGTCGATCATCGAGGGCCTGGGCGGCAATGTCGAGACAGGCGGCTTGGACCCCAAATCAACCGAGTCTTGGGGTCAAAGAAACTTGCCTTCCCGTGAAATGCGCGATTCTGCAGGTGTGCGACTCTGGAAACACCTCAGTGAGGCTGAGCAAGCGGAATGGCGAGAAGCCGGCGAACCGGATCTGCGTCCATGGAACGAGGCTGGTCGCCCTGAGTTCAGCTCCTGGCTGGCCGGGCAGCTCTAAAGAAAACAATTCAGAAGGGTTAAGCAAATGAAATCGAAAATCGCACAGATCGGCATAATCACTGGCTCGCTCGGTCTGTTCTTCATCATCATTAGCGCTTTGATGCGCGGCGCAGTGGATCGCGATCACGAAATTCGCGGGCTCGGTTGCCTCGCCTTCTTCTCGGACGCCTGCAGCAACGGGGATGACGACTACGTTCCGGCGAACATTGTCGCTGCACTTGGCGTCATTGCTCTTGTCGCGGGAATCGGCCTCTTTATCGCAGGCAAGTTTGGAAGCCAGATCAAGGGTTCTATGTTGTCGACAAATGCACCTGGTAGTGGGCCGTCGGCGACTTCGTCGGCAACCGGATTCTGCACCTCGTGTGGAACTGCGAGCACTGGCACCAAATTCTGTGGCTCGTGCGGAGCTCAGATGGGCTAACCGCGCCGATAGGAGTTGCGGAAGGGGCAGGAGCAATCCTGCCCCTTTTCCTGTTGAATTGACCCATGACTGAAAACCGCGAAACGCTTGAAACCCTCGAGATTCGCCGCACGCCAAAGTTCCTTCCTTTCCTAATCACCGGTGGCGTCGTCGGCCTGATCGTTGCCCTCATCGCCTGGGCTGCCAGCGGCATGAACCAGGAGATTTTCGGCTTCCTCGTGTCGTATGGCGCGGGCCTCGGTGTGGCAGCCGGCATCATCGCAGCGACCGTGATCGAAGGCATCACGCGCAAGCGCGCCAAGCGAGTGCAGGCCACTAAACTAGAGGGGTAAACGGGCCTCACAAGGGCGTCGAAAAGCCCGATTCACCCAAATCCATACCTCTGATTGATTGGTGATCCATGCTGCGTGGCGACGGACTTCTGAATCACGACATCGCCGTATCTGCCGACGATGAAAAAGCACCAAAGGATCAGTGCGGTGTATTCGGAGTTTGGGCCCCAGGCGAAGAGGTAGCAAAGCTCACCTTCTTCGGCCTCTACAGCCTTCAGCACCGCGGCCAGGAATCGGCCGGTATCGCAACCTCAGACGGCAGCAAGATCCTGGTTTATAAGGACATGGGTCTGGTCAGCCAGGTCTTCAGCGAGTCGGCCCTCGAGTCACTCACCGGTCACATCGCAGTCGGTCACAACCGCTACTCGACCACCGGCGCATCGCACTGGCGTAACGCCCAGCCGACGCTCGGTCGCACCAGCGCCGGCACCATCGCACTCGCCCACAACGGCAACCTGACCAACACCGCCGACCTGCTCGAGCTGCTCACCAAGCGCTACCCAGACCAGGGCGCCAACGAGATCACCGGTGGCAACACCACCGACACCGCAGTGCTCACCGCACTCATGGCCGGCGACCTAGACCACACCCTCGAGGCCACGGCACTTGAGCTGCTTCCGAAGGTCAAGGGCGCGTTCTGCCTCGTCTTCATGGATGAAACCACACTGTATGCGGCACGCGACCCGCAGGGCGTGCGTCCGTTGGTGCTCGGCCGTCTCGAGCGCGGCTGGGTCGTCGCTTCAGAGACCGCCGCACTCGACATCGTCGGCGCTAGTTTCGTTCGCGAGATCGAGCCGGGCGAGCTCATCGCCATCGACGAGAACGGCCTGCGCTCGCAGCGCTTCGCCGAGGTCAAGCGCGCCGGTTGCGTATTCGAGTACGTCTACCTGGCCCGCCCAGACACCTCGATCAACGGCAAGAACGTCTACGAGGCACGCGTCGAAATGGGACGCGAGCTGGCCCGCGAGTATCCCGTCGAGGCCGACCTCGTGATCCCGACCCCGGAGTCGGGCACGCCAGCCGCCATCGGTTACAGCCAAGAATCGGGCATCCCGTTCGGTCACGGCCTAGTCAAGAACGCCTACGTCGGCCGCACCTTCATTCAGCCTTCGCAGACCATTCGCCAGCGCGGTATTCGCCTCAAGCTCAACCCGCTGCGCGAGGTCATTCGCGGCAAGCGCATCGTCGTCATCGACGACTCGATCGTGCGCGGCAACACCCAGCGCGCACTCGTGCAGATGCTTCGCGAGGCCGGCGCCGCCGAGATCCACGTGCGCATCTCGTCGCCACCCATCACCTGGCCGTGCTTCTACGGCATCGACTTTGCGACCCGCGCCGAGCTCATCGCGACCGGCCTTGGCGTCGACGACGTGCGCAAGTCAATCGGCGCAGACAGCCTCGGCTACCTCACCAAGGACGGCATGGTCGCGGCAACCGGCCAGCCGGAGTCGAGCCTCTGCACCGCGTGCTTCACCGGCACCTACCCAATCGAGTTGCCTGCGGCCGATCGCCTGGGCAAGAACCTGCTCGAGCGCGCCGAAGACCCTGCGGCCTGCAACCCTGGCCCAGACAGCGAACTAGACCGCGCCGTGCGAGAGGCAGCCAACTAATGAGCAACAGCGAGCACGTCGCAAGCGCGTACGCCGCATCGGGCGTCGACACCGAGGCCGGCGACCTGGCCGTCGAACTCATGAAGAAGGCCGTTTCGGCAACCCACAACTCGTTCGTCGTCGGTGGCCTCGGTGGCTTCGCCGGCATGATGGACGTCAGCTTTCTGAAGAACTACGAGCGACCGCTGCTGGCAACCTCGACCGACGGCGTCGGCACCAAGGTCGCCATCGCGCAGGCAATCGACAAGCACGACACAATCGGCCAAGACCTGGTCGGTATGGTCGTCGACGATATCGTCGTGACCGGCGCAAAGAGCCTGTTCATGACCGACTACATCGCGTGCGGCAAGGTCGTGCCACAGCGCATCGCCGACATCGTTCGCGGCATCGCCGAGGCCTGCCAGGCAGTTGACGTTGCGCTGGTCGGCGGCGAGACCGCCGAGCACCCTGGCCTGCTACACCCAGACGAGTACGACGTTGCGGGTGCCGCAACCGGCGTCGTCGACGCAAGCAAGCTGCTGAGCAGCGGACGCGTTCAGGTGGGCGACGTGGTCCTCGGCCTCGAGGCATCTGGCTTTCACTCGAACGGCTACTCGCTGGTTCGCAAGATCGTTGCCGACAGCAAGCTCGACTACAACAAGACGGTCGCCGAATTCGGCAGCCGCTCGCTCGGCGAGGTTCTGCTCGAACCGACTCGCCTCTACACCGGCGTGCTCAACCGCGTTCTCGAATCGGCACACGGCAAGGACGTACGCGTCATGTCGCACATTACCGGCGGAGGCATCGCGGCCAACCTGTCGCGCGTGCTGCCATCAAGCGTCAGCCTCGACGTCGACCGTTCGACCTGGAGGCCGCTCGAGGTGTTCGACGTGGTCGCCGGTTGGGGTGGCTACAAGCTGACCGACCTCGAAGCCACCTGGAACCTCGGTCTCGGCTTCGCTGTCGTCGTCAAGGCGGATGCGGCTGCCGCAATCACCGCGCAGATCGCTGCCGAGGGCATTAGAACCTGGCAGCTGGGCATCATCGAGTCGACCCCGTGCGACGCCGAACTGCCTGGCTACGTCACCGAAGCCAAGGGTGTGCGCGGCGGTGCCGTGCGCATGGTTGGCTCCTACGCCAAGTAGCCCCACCTTCCGCGCGTAAAATGCCCTAGACTACATTTGTCTAGTCGCATAGACTTACAGTATGAGCACGAAGCGATACACGGCAACCGCGTACCTCGACGGCAAGTGGTGGATGGTTGAGATCCCAGAGGTTAACGGCCTCACCCAGGCTCGCAAACTCACTGACGTGACACAGATGGCTCGCGAGTTCATCGCTGTCACGCAAGATGTGCCAGCCGACTCGTTTGAACTAGAACTTCGTATCGAGCGCGTTCACGAACTCGACATCGCAGAACGCATTGCAAAGATTCAGGCCGAGAAGGAGCAGGCCGCCGCGCTCGAAAAGGCAGCGATGGATGAGTCGCGCGCGTTGGCCCAAGATCTAGCCAAACAGAGCCTCACCGTGCGCGAAATCGGCGTGATCCTTGGTGTCTCGCACCAACGCGCACACCAGCTGCTCAGCGCATAGGGGGAGCCGTCACCCAGGAGGCTCCGCCCGGCCGCCTGCTCTAGAAAATCGTTCGACGCGGGCTCGGAATCCGCGCGGTAAAATTGCCTAATGACCAAGCACCTACGTGTTGCCATAATTGGCGCGGGCCCCGCCGGCATCTACGCCGGCAACATCCTCAAGAATCAGCACCCCGAGGTCACCATCGACCTCTTCGATTCGCTGCCAGCGCCATACGGTCTAATTCGCTACGGCGTCGCGCCCGACCACCCGCGCATCAAGGGCATCGTCAACTCGCTGCACGAGATGCTCAGCGAGGGTTCAATTCGATTCTTCGGCAACGTGACCTTTGGTCGCGACCTCACCATCGACGACATCCGTGAGCACTACCACGCGGTCATCTTCGCGACCGGCGCAATCAAGGACGCCGATCTGAACATCCCTGGCATCGAGCTCGACGGTTCGTATGGCGCAGCCGACTTTGTCAGCTGGTACGACGGCCACCCCGACTACCCGCTGACCTGGCCGCTCGAGGCGCAGCAGGTTGCCGTGCTCGGCAATGGCAACGTCGCGCTCGACGTGGCGCGCGTGCTGGCCAAACACGCCGAAGACCTGCTGGTCACCGACATCCCGGCCAACGTCTACGAGGGCCTCAAGGCTTCGCCGGTGACCGACGTGCACGTCTTTGGTCGCCGTGGTCCGGCCCAAATCAAGTTCACGCCGATCGAGCTGCGCGAGCTTGGTGAGGTTCGCGATGTCGACATCGTTCTGTATGAGGAAGACTTCCCTGAGGGCTGGTTCAACGAGGATGCCGAGGGCGTCACCAACCAGCACCGCGTGATGGTGCGCATCATGAACGGATGGCGCGAGGAACAGGCCGAGCGAGCCGCCGCCGGCGAATCCGCCGCGAGCCGCCGACTGCACCTGCACTTCTTCTCGTCGCCCGTCGAGATTCTCGGCGAGGACGGCAAGGTTTCCGGAATGCGCTTCGAGCGCACGGCGTTGAATGCCGACGGTTCGAGCGTGCACGGCACTGGCGAGTTCGTCGAGTACCCGCTGCAAGCGGTCTATCGCGCGGTTGGCTACTTCGGTAGCGAGCTGCCAGACGTGCCGTTCGACGACAAGTTGGGTGTGATCCGCAACCAGGGAGGCCGCGTGGTCGACGCTGCCGGCGCACAACAGGCTGGCCTGTACGCGACCGGTTGGATCAAGCGAGGCCCGGTTGGCCTCATCGGCCACACCAAGAGCGACGCAGCCGAGACGATCGAGAACCTGCTAGCCGATGCCGAGCAGCTAGCCGAGCCTGCCACTGGAAACACTGAGTCCCTGCTGGCCGAGCTTGCAAGCCGCGGCGTCGAATACACCGACTGGGCTGGCTGGCAGAAACTGGACGCCCACGAGCGAGCGCTCGGAGCCGCGGACGAGTCGCCGGTAGAGCGCGAGCGCGTCAAGGTTGTTTCGCGAGCCGAACAGGTACGCGTCTCGCGCGCCTAGGCGCACCTCGACTTAAAGCAAAAGCGCCGCAAACCCGCGGCGCTTTTGCTATTTCAAAATCTCTGGCGACTACTTGTCGTCCTCGTCGTCCGAGTCGTCGGCGTCTTCCGCCGTATCGTCATCCTCGTCTTCGTCGTCGTAAAGGTCGGCCCACTTGTCGATGAGTTCGGCCTCGCCGTTTGCCTCGTCGGCGGTGCCCAGTTCGCGCTCGAGCGCACCCAAGTCGGTGTTCGGGCTAAAGTACTTCAGCTCGCGAGCAACCTTGGTGTGCTTTGCTTTTTGACGGCCACGGCCCATGCCGAGCCCCCTAACTAACGAAGACAGACGAAAACGCGGGCGAAAAACCCGCAAAAACCTGCGGTTAGTTTAGCACTTTGGGCCTATAAAGCCCCGAACAGACGGGGAAGAAGCACGGCAACGACGGCGAACACAGGCAGCAGCAGGTTGAGCAGCGCGTTGTTAATCGCATCGGTCCGCTTGTCGGCAGCCCATAGCTCCGCGGTCTGCGCTGCCCAGGTGCTGAAGGTCGACAGACCACCGGCGAATCCAGCCGAGATCGCAGCCCAGTGCCAGTCGTGATCCCAGACCACGACGTATGCGACTATCGCGCTCGCGAAAGTATTCGCCAGCAAGATGCCGACGGTTGACGACTTGCCGCGCCACTGCCCGACGAGCATTCGAAGCACCGAACCTAGGCCGCCACCCACGGCAACGCCAGCGAACACCATCAGGGCGTTCATGGTCTCTTCGTTGATCTCGATCATCGCGAAACCTTCTTTACCGCAACGTAGATCGCAACACCAGCGACCATGTGAAGCGCGAGCAGAACCGAAGGCCATACCGTCGCGTCGACCAGCGAGGTCTGCACGAACAGGTAGGCGACGGCAGACATCGAGGTGAAGCCACCGGCAAAACCGGTGCCAAGCAGTGCGCGCCACGCATCCGAATCAAAGCGTGACGACGACGCGAGATAACCGAGCAGCGCTGCGCCGAGCAGGTTGATGACAATCAGCGACCAGTAGGAATCCCAGACCAGATCGAGGCTAAAGCGGCCGCAAGCGCCGATGGCGCCACCAAGGAAGGTAAGCAGAGCAGTCTTGAAAGTGATCTTCACGTCGGCTTAGTCTTCGTCGATGCGCTTGGCGCGGGTGCGGGTAACTAGGTTTTCGCTACCGCGGTGGTTGCGGCGAGCAGGGCGCACGACTCCGCGACGGCTATCACCGGGGAGGTATCGGCGAGCAAAGATGTCCTTGTACTCCGCCGACTCGAGGCGCCACGGCACCAGGGTCACCATCACACCACGCAGGTACATGAGCTGCTTGCGGATTCGACCGGCGCGGTGGTTGTGGAAGATGTGCTCCCACCAGTGACCCACGACGAGCTTTGGCAGGTAGACCGAGATGCGCTCGCTGCCGTTCTCGGCGCGGTGCTTCTGCAGGAACTCGATGAGCGGCTGTGAGAACTCGCGGTATGGCGACTCGATGATGCGCAGTGGTAGTCCGAGTTCCTTTTCGAACTTCTTCCAGTCCTTCGCAAACTTCTTCGCAGCAGCAGGGTCAATCGCCACGTGCACGGCCTCGAGGTGGGTGTGGCGGCTCGAGAGCGCGTAGTCCAGCGCCTTGAGCTGCGGCTTGTTTAGCTTGTCCATCAGCACGATCGCGTAGTCGCCCTTGGCGCCGAAAGTGGTCTCGGAATCCATCGCGATCTCGCGCGAGACCTGGTCGTAGTAGCGGCGGGTGTAGAACATCACTGCAAACAACACCGGCATGATGATGAACACCAGCCACGCACCGTGGGTGAACTTGGTGATGGTCACGATGATCAGAACCGATCCGGTCATCAGCGCGCCGAGTCCGTTGATGAGAATTCCCGACATCGCCTCTTTGCGGTTGGCTTCGTTCTCTTCGTTGCTCAACTTCTTCTTAGGCGTCTGCAAGCGACCCCAGTGCTTGAGCATGCCGATCTGGCCAATCGTGAACGACGTAAATACACCGATGATGTAGAGCTGAATCAGTCCGGTGACCGAGGCCTGGTAGGCGATGATCAGGATTAGCGCAGCCGCTGAAAGCGAAAGCATGCCGTTTGAGTAGACCAGGCGGTC
>JBEDDI010000017.1:0-26119 GCA_041176265.1 Actinomycetota bacterium | reverse complement strand
GCCACGAAGCGTGTGCGGTCCGAATCGTCTAAGTGAGGGTGAACAACCTTGACGGCGACCTCACGGTCGAGGCGGGTATCGAGGGCAACATAAACCGCGGCCATGCCGCCGTTGGCGACGAGGCGACGGATCTGGTAGCGGCCACCCAGGGTTTGGCCAGTCAAGTTGCTCATGCTTGAAATATCGTGCCATGACAAGCGGGCGGCTCACATTAGGCGCGGTCGTGTGGCAATCTGTATTCCGTGAATAACGCGCTTGCCCAAGTAACCGAATGGATCACCGTTCCCGATGCCGCGGAACTATTGAATGTGCCGCTAGGCAAGGTGCATCGCCTGATCGAGGAAAACGAGTTGTTCGTGATCCGCATCGACGGCGTGAAGAAAATGCCGGCCGAGATCATCGTTGATGGTGAACCGCTCGCCAGCCTAAAGGGCACTCTCTCGGTGCTCATCGATTCGGGTTTCAGCCTCGAAGGCGCAATCGATTGGCTTTACGAGCCGGACGAAACATTGCCCGGCACGCCTATGCAGGCTCTAATCGAGGGTCGCAAAACCGAGATTCGTCGCCGCGCCCAAGCGCTTGCTTTCTAGCTCTCGCGGTCGATTACCTTTTTGGCCAACTGCTCTAGGGCGGCTAGCGCCGACGGCTCGAGCTCTATTTGGTGCAGCACCTCGAGGCTCTGAGCGCCAAGTTCTTCAATCATGAGCTGAGTCTTGCCTAGCGCGCCAGAATCCGCGATGGTCTGCTGAAGGTGTGAGATCTGAGCCTCAGTCAGGTCGCGCTCCGCAAGCAAGTCGTCGAACAGTTGTGCCACCGAGGTTGGCAGGCTTTCGCGGGTTAGGGCCACAAGTACGGTTCGCTTGCCCTCGCGGAGGTCGTCACCGACGGGCTTGCCGGTTTTTTCGGCCGCCCCAAAGACACCCAGGACATCGTCTCGGAGTTGGAATGCAAGACCCAGGGGGATGGCAAACGTTGACAGTGAGTACAGCAGGGCATCGGATGCCCCCGCAAAGGCTGCGCCGATCAGCAACGGTGCCTCAACCGAGTACTTAGCGGTCTTGTAGAGCATGACGCGATTTGCTCGGCCGACCGCCTCGTGCCGGGCCCGCGTTGGGCCTGCGTTTTCTTCGGCAACATCCAGGAATTGACCTGCCATAACCTCGGTCTGCATTTTGTTGAACTCGAGTCTTGCCGCGCGCCGCGCTTGCGGGTCGGGGCAATTCTCGAGGGCAGCGGCGAACATCTCGCCGGCCCAGGCCAACATCATGTCGCCAACCAGAACCGAACCGGCCTGGCCGAAGCGCTCGGCCGAGCCTGCCCAGGCATTCTTGGCGTGCGCCGACTCGAAGCGCTTGTGCATTGCCGGTTCTCCGCGACGGGTATCGGAACGATCGAGCAGGTCGTCATGCACTAGGGCCGCTGCGTGGAACATCTCGAGTGCCGCGCAAATCTGGATCATGCCACGCATGGCATCATCCTGCTGTTGCATCGAGAGACTCGAGCGGTCGACTGTGCCGGCCCAGGCTAAGAATGCGAACTGACCTCTAAAGCGCTTGCCGCCCTGTAAGAGTGCCGCAACATAGTCGGGGATGGTGCTGAGGTCGTCTGAGATTTCGGCGAATGTGGAGCGCACGCCCGAGCAAAACGAGTCAAGCTCCTGTTGGATTTCACGCAGAAGCGTGGCGCTGTCGATCACGCGACTTAGCCTAACCGCGCACGAAGGCTTAACATGGGACTAAACCAGTCGGAGGTGAACGTGGCACTGTCAGAACGTGAACGCAAATTGCTCGAGGAACTCGAGCGGGGTCTCTATGAGTCCGATTCATCATTCGCGGCCAAGATGGGCGGCTCACAGGCCAAATTGGCAGCCGGGCGCGCCTCATCGCCCAAGCGCATCGTTGGCGGAGCGGCGCTGGTTTTGATCGGGCTCAGCGTGATTCTCGCGGCGCTCATCATGAAATATCCAGCGTTCGCCGTGGTTGGCTTCGGCTTCATGGTGTTCGGCCTTTCGCTTGCGACCGGGCAGTTTGGGCGACTGGCCAAGAAGGCAAAGGGACTCGACGCAGGCAAGCGAAACGTGCGAGCCAAGGCGAAGAACTCAGCGACCGGCCTAGGCGGCATCCAGGCGAAGTTCGAAGAACGCTGGGATCGCCGCGAAGGCCAATAACTCCACTCTCATCCACTAAAAGCATCGAGGCTCGTTTTCGGGCCTCGATTTTGCATTTTCCAGCCAAATCGGCGGCAAATTTCGTGCAAATTGCCCCCAAAGCCGGCTAATTGCTCCACCAGGCTCCACCGCCGTTATATGCCTGTGATTTATTGACTTTTCGCGACACGCCGTGTCGAAAAAACTTCCAAAAATAGTGGCATTGTGGCGAAAAGTGGAGTAAAGTGGAGGAACAGGGTATCGATGTCGAGAAAGGGGAGGACATGCAGCCGTTGGCATTGCTCGGATCGCACACTCTCAAGCTCGACGAGAAGGGCCGCTTCATAATCCCTTCGAAGCTCCGTGATTCCTTTGCCGGTGGCCTCGTGATCACTAAGGGCCAGGAAAAGTGCCTGTATGTATTCAGCGTCGAAGAATTCAACTCGCTGTTCGAGAAGCTTCGTCAGGCTCCACTCAGCAACGCCAACTCGCGAGAGTACCTGCGCGTGTTTCTTGCTGGTGCAAGTCAGGACCAGCCGGACAAGCAGAACCGCGTCAACATTCCTTCGGCCCTGCGCGACTGGGCGAACCTCGACAAAGACCTAGTAATCAACGGCGCTGGCAACCACGCCGAGATTTGGAACCAGGCTGACTGGATCGCATACGAGCAAAAGGCAGCCGAAAACTTCTCCAGCATTCAGGAGGAGGTGATTCCGGGACTCTTCTAACCTGCGGTTAGGTCTCCACCCATTCATTTGACTCTGACACTCTTCCCCGATGTCAGATGCGGCTAAGAAAACCAAGCTCTTGGCGAATGAGTGGGGGTCTAGCGGCAGGTAACCACCGGAACCAAATGGCAAAGGCGCAAATCGACAAGCAGGTCCACGAACTGCACGCACCGGTGACCCTTGAGCGCTGCATCGAGCTGCTCGGTCCGGCACTGAGCGTTGATGGGGCAGTACTTGTTGACGGCACCCTCGGCCTCGGCGGTCACAGCGAGGCATTCCTGGAGCGCTTCCCCCACCTCACCTTGGTTGGCATCGACCGCGACACCAACGCGCTTCGCCTCGCGGGGGAGCGTCTGGCTCGCTTCGAGAACCGCATCCACCTGGTTCACGCCGTCTACGACGAGATTCTTGAGGTGCTCGATGGCCTGGGCATTCGTTCGGTCCAGGGAATCCTGCTCGACCTCGGCGTCTCATCTATGCAGCTCGACGAAGCCGACCGCGGATTCGCATACTCTTACGAGGCTCCGCTCGACATGCGCATGGACGCGACTCGCGGAATGACCGCAGCCGAAGTCGTCAATGAATACGACGAGCGCGATCTTGCTCGCATCTTCAAGGAATACGGCGAGGAGCGCTACGCCAAGGGCGTTGCCCGTGCAATCGTCGAGGCTCGCAAGGCCGCCCCGCTGACCACCAGCACCGAGTTAAGTGGGCTCATCGCCAAGGTCATCCCATTCATCCCTGGCAAGAGCCACGGCCACCCAGCCAAGCGCGTCTTCCAGGCGCTGCGCATCGAGGTCAACGGCGAACTCGAAGTGCTTGCCGACACCATGCCGGCATCGATCGAGGCCCTTGCTCTCGGCGGACGCATTGTTGTCTTGTCGTACCACTCGTTGGAAGACCGAATCGTCAAGCAGGCCTTTGCCGCCGCTTCGACCAGTTCGGCTCCAATCGACCTGCCAATCGAGTTGCCGGAGCACGCTCCGGTGCTCAAGTTGATCGTCAAGGGTGCCGAGTCGGCAACCGACGCAGAAATCGCAGTAAACCCAAGAGCAGCATCGGTGCGACTCCGTGCAGCCGAGAAAATCCGGAGCGCAGCATGAGTGCCATTCGTCTAACCCAGCCAACACGCAGCCAGCAGCAGGGCTTGCGAGCTATAACCGGCGGCAAGCTCGCAGCGATGATGGGCACCGGCACAAAGTCGAAGTCGCGCATCGTCTTCGTCCTGACCATCCTTGGCGGCCTTATGGCCATCCAGATTCTTCAACTGGCGCTCAGCGTTGGTGTCACCGACGCAACCTACGCTCTCGCCGACTTGAAGAAGGAGCGCGACCAGCTTGTCATGCAGCAAGAAATCTTGGCTGAAGAGGTCGACTCGCTCGCTTCGAACCAGAATCTCGCGAACACCGCACAGAAGATGGGGATGGTTTCCAACGCAAATCCTGTCTTCCTTCGTCTAAGCGACCAGCGCGTGTTTGGCAAGCCAAAGGCCGCACTCAACGCCGACAACCGCCTGTCGCGCAACCTCATTCCTTCGGCGACGCTTACCGTGACCAGCAACCTGGTCGACGAAGCAACCACCGCAGAGGCACAGGCAAGTGCTCTGCTGCCTGCTGGCTCGCTGACTCTGGTTCCTGTCACGACGGCTCCGGTCACCACCTCGACCAAGGCTGCTGCTCCTGGCGCTGGTTCGCTGACCCTGGTGCCTTCGACCAAGACCGCAAACACCGTTGCGACCACGGCGACCGGTTCACTTCCGGTTCAGGTCAACCACTAGCATCAACTGCGATTCGAGCGCTAAATGAATCAGCAGAGACCACCCGGCTTCCTAGCCGCAGTATTCGCGTCGCTGCTGCGCACGGTTTACTACAAGCCGGCTAACACCAGCAAACGACTAGCGCTGTTCCGCATGGGAATCATCGGTATTACGGTCGTTTTTGCCTTCCAGCTCGTAAAGATTCAGGGATTCGACGCCGAGCGTTTGAATGCCGAGAGCCTCGACCGACGATCGGTAGATCGCACAATCTCGGCCCTTCGCGGCACAATCTACGACGACAGCGGCGAGGTGCTGGCCAAGTCGGTCTATCAGTACAACATCACCGCTATTCCTCGAAACGTCGGTGTCAGCTTCACGCGCACGAACCCGGATGGCTCCAAAGTCACGGTGACCAAGGAACAAGCGGTAAACCAGCTTGCCACCGTGTTGCAGATGGACCCTGCTGAGATCCTGCAGAAGATCACGGGAACGAGCCTTTATGCCTTGGTTGCTAAGCGCGTCGATACCTCGGTATACCAGCAGGTAGTCGACCTGCACATTCCTTGGCTAAGCAGCGAACGCCTCGTCGGGCGCGTCTACCCTAATGGCGCGGTAGCCGGGGCTCTGCTCGGCTGGGTCAACCAAGACGGTGTTGCATCTGCCGGCGTGGAGCGTCAGATGGATGAGTGCCTTGCCGGTGTCGATGGCAAAGAGAGTTACGAAAAGGGCCAGGACGGTATCCGAATTCCTAGCTCAGCGATCATTACGCAGAAGGCGCAGAACGGTCGCGATGTTGTGCTCACCATCAACCGCGATTTGCAGTATTACACCCAGCAGGTTGTCACTGCGCAAACCAACACCCTGAAGGCCGACTGGGGCACGGCCGTCGTAATCGAGGTCGCCACGGGAAAGATTTTGGCTGCCGCCGAAGCTCCGACCATGGATCCGAATGACTACGGTGCCGCAACCGAGGCAGACCGTCACGCCCGCGTCTTCGAGACCGCGTTCGAGCCGGGTTCGGTCATCAAGACTGTGACTGCGGCAACGCTGGTCGATCAGGGCTTGGCAACGCCTTCCACGCAGGTCGTCGCGCCTTTCGGTATGACCCTGCCAAATTCTGGCGGTTACAAGGTGACCGACAGCCACTTCCACGGTAACGACAAGCTGACCCTTGCCGGTGTCCTTCGCGACTCATCGAACACGGGCATCATGAAGCTCGGCGTCAAAGCCCCGCTGTCGACTCGCTACAACTACCTTGAAAAGTTCGGCCTTGGGTCCAAGCCGGGAACCGGATTCCCTGGCGAGTCATCTGGTCTGCTGCCAATCCTGGAGAGCTGGGATGGCGTGAAGAAGTACGTTTCGATGTTCGGTCAGGGCATCGCCCAGACCCCGCTGCAGACGGCCATGATGTATCAGACCATTGCTAACAACGGCGTTCGTCTGCACCCTCGCCTGGTCGAGGGTTGCATGGACGACTCGGGCAACCTGGTCGAGTTGCCCATTAAGCCAGGCGTCACCGTAGTTTCGCCCGCAGCAGCGCGCAGCACGGTAGACATGCTCGAAAAGGTTGTTGAGCAAGGTGGCATCGGAAAGACAGCGGACGTGCCGGGCTACCGCGTTGGCGGTAAGACGGGTACGGCTCAGATCATCGACCCAAACACCGGCCGTTACGGAGGCCTGCACGCTATTTCGTTCATCGGCATGGCCCCAGCGGAGAATCCGAAGTACGTGGTCGCGGTGACCTTCTTCAAGTCGCGCACCAAGAGCAACTCCATAGGTGCGACGCCAGCCTTCAAGTCGATTATGGAGCAGGTATTGCGAACGTATCGCGTGCCACCATCGACCACGAAGTCGGCCAACATCCCCACTACTTGGTAGGTCGTGGCCGAGAATGAACTCAGTCATGAAAGAGCAAATACCGCCAATTCTGCGGCCCGATTCGGTTGTGCCCGTCGGGCTAGGCGAAATCATCAGTCGATTCGGGCTTGGCGTAGCTGAAGCGGTCGGTGATGCATCGGTACTCGGCCAGGTGGCGGTATCAGGTATCAGCATGAACACCGGCGATCTGCGCTCAGGCGACCTTTTCGTTGCCATGCCAGGCAAGAAGACCCATGGCGCTCGATTCGTTGACAAGGCCTTGGCTCTTGGGGCTGCGGCCATTGTGACTGACCAGGCCGGCGTGGATGAGATCGCCGCTAATGGCATCGGCGTAAAGGTGCCGGTATTGCTGCTGGAGGAGCCTCGCAAGCACCTGGGCGACCTGGCGGCCTTCGTTTATGGCAACGCAACGGGCGCTCAACCGACTCGTTTTGCCACCACCGGCACTAACGGTAAGACCTCTACCACCTACCTGCTCGAGGGAATCCTGCGTCAGCTAGGCCAAGTCACGGGCCTGACATCGACCGCCGAACGGCACATCGCAGGCGAAGTAATCGTCTCGCGCCTCACCACACCTGAATCGACCGAGATGCAGGCGCTCGTTGCTCGCATGCGCGAGCGCGGTGTGCAATCGATCGCCATCGAGGTTTCGGCGCAAGCCCTATCGCAGCTGCGAGTTGACGGCCTGCACTTCGATGTAGTCGGCTTCACTAACCTCAGTCACGATCACCTCGATGACTATCGCGACATGGAGGAATACCTCGCCGCCAAGGCTGAGCTGTTCACGCCAAGACGTGCGGACCGCGGCGTTATCTGTCTCGATTCCAAGTACGCACATGCCTTCGCCGAGGCCAGCCAGATCCCGTTCGTTACCATCGCGCTTCGTGCAACCGTGGATGCGGGTGCTCGAGCCGATTGGGTTGTCGATGTGCTCGAGGAAACGCCGAAGTTCACTCGCTTCGCTCTGTCTTCGGCCGACGGCTTGGTGCGGATCGAATCTTCGGTGCCGGTTATCGGTGCTCATATGGCTGCCAACGCCGGCCTAGCAATTGTCATGCTTATTCAAGCGGGCTGGCAGCCTGAAACGATTAGAGAAGCAATTGCTTCGGGCATCACCGCGTACCTCCCCGGGCGAACCGAGAACGTTTCGCAGGGCGACGGACCGGCCGTTTTTGTCGACTTCGGCCACTCGCCGGACGCGTTCCTGAATACTCTGGCAGCGGTTCGCCACGTCACCAGTGGCCGCGTTCTCATGCTGTTTGGCGCTGATGGTGACCGTGACGCAACTAAGCGTCCGGCTATGGCGCAGGTCTCAGCAGATGGTTGCGACATCCTCGTGATTACCGATCACCACCCGCGCTTCGAGAACCCGGCATCGATTCGCAAAACCCTGGTGGACGCGGCACGCTCACACCGCCCAGACCTCGAGATTCACGAGGTCAGTCCGCCAGAGGCAGCCATTCGACTTGCGGTTAGCCTTGTCGGTCCCGGCGACGCCATTCTTTGGGCCGGACCCGGACATCAGGATTATCGCGACATTGAGGGAGTGCGAACTCCCTATTCGGCGCGAGCCGAGGCCAGAGCCGCGCTTCGAGAAAGCGGTTGGCAATGATTCGGTTGACGCTTGCAGAAATCGCACAAATCGTCGACGGCCAGCTGCTGAAACGAGACAGCGCCTCGGTTGTCGTGAGCGGATCCGTCGAGACCGACTCGCGCCTAGTCGCAGCGGGCTCGCTTTTCGTGGCCAAGCCGGGCGAGGTAACCGACGGGCACCTTTTTGTGGGCAAGGCCGCCGAGCTGGGTGCCGTCGCGGCAATCGTCCAGCGCGAGGTTGAAAGTGAACTACCTCTGATTTTGGTGGGCGATGCCGTTTTGGCACTCGGTCGACTGGCCAAGCACGTCATGACCGTTCTGCGCCAGCAGCACAATCTGAAGGTCGTTGGCATAACTGGGTCGAACGGCAAGACCACGACTAAGAACATGCTTCGAGAGATTCTTTCGCGCGTGGGGGACACCATCGCTCCGATTGAGTCGTACAACAACGAGGTCGGTGCGCCTTACTCGATGCTTCGCTGTAGCGAGTCAACCGAGTTCCTGGTTGCCGAGATGGGAGCTGGAGGTGTCGGCTCAATTGCATACCTAGCGGAAATCGCTCAACCAGCGATCGCGGTCGAGCTAAAGGTTGGCCTCGCTCACGTGGGTGAGTTCGGCGGCATCGAAACCACCGCGGCCATCAAGGCCGAATTGCTGCAGAACCTGCCAGCCGAGGCTACCGCCGTGCTCAACGCCGACGACGGTTGGGTACGTGAAATGGCAGAGGATTTCGCGGGGGCAAAGGTCTGGTTCGGCACTTCGGCCGAGGCAGATGTACGTGCCGAAAACATCGCACTGACGATTGATGGAACAGCATTCGACTTGATCACTCGCGATCAAGCGCCTCGGCGGGTGACCCTGCGCATTCTGGGCGAGCACCATGTCATGAACGCGCTGGCTGCTATCTCGGTGGCCCTGCACCTTGACGTACCTATCGACCTTGCGATTGATGCACTGGAGCGCATGCCGCTTGCCGAGCGTTGGCGCATGCAGTTGACCAATCGCGCAGACGGAGTAACCGTCATCAACGACGCCTACAACGCGAGCCCAGACTCGACCAAGGCCGCGCTGCAGACGCTCGCTCAGCTGGGTCGCAGCGGTCGACGCACCATCGCAGTGATCGGTGAGATGGCGGAACTCGGCGAGTTTTCTCGCGAGCAACACGACGCAATCGGTCGCGTTGTCGTGCGCCTTAACATCGACCAACTCGTAGTCGTTGGCGAACGTGCCAAACTCGTCCACCTAGGTGCCATGCAAGAGGGTTCGTGGGATGGCGAGAGCGAATATTTCGACCAGCCTGATGACGCGCTGGTATACCTCCAAGACTTGGTTCGCTCAGGCGATATCGTTCTAGTTAAGTCTTCGAAGTCGGCGAATCTGCGTCACCTCGGTGACGCCCTCAGCGGCGAAGAAAAGGCGGAGGTCCACTAATGAGAGCACTGTTGCTCGCCGGCGGTATTTCGATGGCGATCACGCTGTTTGGCACTCCGGCATTCATCTGGCTGTTCCGTCGCCTACGTTGGGGCCAGTTCATTCGCGAAGATGGACCGCAGAGTCACCAGGTCAAGCACGGCACGCCAACAATGGGCGGTGTCGTCTTTATCTTCGCCGCCGTGTCTGGCTACTTCATCGGAAAAATCGCGAATTTCGAGAGCCCAACGCCCTCGGCCCTGCTCGTGCTATTCATGCTCGTCGGGCTCGGAGCCGTGGGCTTCATCGATGACTACATCAAAACCCACAAGCAGCGCAGCCTCGGCCTTGGTGGCTGGCAGAAGATTGCCGGTCAGCTGTTGATCGCTTTCGCATTCATCGTGCTTGCGTTGAACACTCGCGACTCAAATGGGGAAGCGCCACTTTCGACCAAGATTTCGCTATTCCGCGACCTGAACATCGACTTCATGGCCCTTGGCGCTGTCGTCGGCCTAATCTTGCTAGTGCTTTGGATCGCGACGCTCGTCGTCAGCACCTCTAACGGCGTGAACATCGCAGACGGACTCGACGGCCTTGCCACAGGCTCGAGCATCATGGCCTTCGGCGCTTTCGCCGTAATTGGTTTCTGGAAGTTCAACCAGGCCTGTGGAACCATCATCGAGAACGCTTCCAGCTGCTACACGACGAGCGACCCACTCGACCTAGCAGTCGTCGCATCGGCGATCGTCGGAGCGCTAGCCGGCTTCCTCTGGTGGAACACGGCACCGGCGCAGATCATCATGGGTGACACGGGTGCGCTCGGTCTCGGCGGCGCACTTGCAGCATTGGCCATCCTCGCGCGTACCGAACTGCTGTTGATTCCGATTGGTGGCCTCTTCGTCATCGTCACGGGCTCGGTCGTGATTCAGCGCATCTATTTCAAGATCACCAAGAAGATTTACGGCCAGGGGCGTCGCGTGTTCCTGATGTCGCCGCTCCACCACCACTTCGAGCTCAAGGGCTGGGCCGAGATTACGGTCGTCGTGCGCTTCTGGATCATCGCCGGCCTTTGCGTTCTCAGCGGTATCGGGCTCTTCTACATCGAATGGATTTACGGCTAGCGATGTCTAGCCTCTACAACCTGACTAGCTGGCATTCCGATTGGAAGGGCCTCCGCGTTGTCGTATTCGGCCTGGGTGTGACCGGATTTTCTGTTGCGGACACGCTGGCCGAGCTGGGTTGTGAAGTACTCGTCGTTGCCGAAAAGGCCGAGCCGGATCTGGTCGACATTCTCGACGTAATCGGCGTCAAGCACGTCACGGGGCAGGCAGCCGCCGGCGTGCCCGCTCAGGTGCGCGATTTCGATGCCGATCTGCTAGTCACCTCGCCTGGCATTAGGCCAAAGCACCCGCTACTGAACTGGGCTGCAGACGATGGCGTCGAAATCTGGGTCGACATCGATCTGGCCTGGCGCTTGCGCGACAAGACCGCCAAGGTAGCCGACTGGATCATGGTCACGGGCACGAATGGCAAGACTACGACAGTGCAACTTGTAGAAGCCATGGTGAACGAGTCGGGTCGCCGCGCCATTGCCTGCGGAAACATCGGCACGCCGATTCTCGATGCGGTGCGCGATCCTGACGGATTTGACGTGTTGGTAGTCGAGCTGAGCAGCTTCCAGTTGCACTACCTAAGCGAAAACATCTCGCCAGCGGCCGCGGCCGTCCTAAACCTTGCGGATGACCACATCGACTGGCACGGAACCTTTGCCGAGTATGGCCGCGTCAAGGGCAAAGTGTTCGCCAACACTCGACTTGCCTGCGTTTATAACGTCGCCGACGAGGCAACGATGCGAATGGTCGAAGAGGCCGACGTGGTTGAGGGCGCTCGCGCAATCGGCTTTGGGCTAGGTGCCCCGCGTCGCAGCGAGCTGGGGTATGTCGAAGACATGCTGTGCGACAGGGCCTTTATCGAGGATCGCGCCGAGTCGGCGTTGCCGCTAGCCACCTTCGAGGACATAGCCGAAATTGGTGTCGTCACCCCGCATTTGCTTGCCAATGTTGCTGCGGCTGCGGCACTAGCGCGTTCCATTGGTGTCAACGCAGACGAGGTAAAGGCTGCAATTCGTGCCTTCAAGCTCGACGGTCACCGAATCGAAGCCGTCGCATACGCTCACGAAATCGGCTGGTTTGACGATTCCAAGGCAACGAACCCACATGCGGCAGCGGCATCGCTCGCCTCGTTTGATCGTGTGGTCTGGATCGTTGGCGGACTGCTCAAGGGCGTCGACATCTCACCATTGGTCGAAAAGTTTGCCGGCAAGCTCGCCGGTGCCGTGGTCATCGGCGTCGACCGCCAGCCGGTACTCGATGCATTTGCCTCGCTCGCCCCGAGTGTGCCGCTGCACGAGGTGGTTGCAGAGGTCGGCGAAGGTGAACTCGTAATGAGCGAGGCCGTCCGGGCTGCGATTGGCTTCGCCTCGGCCGGCGATACGGTTTTACTGGCTCCCGCAGCTGCCTCGATGGATCAATTCAAGGATTACGCCGATCGCGGCGACAAGTTCGCGGCTGCCGTTGCTGCCGCATTAGGGGGCAACCGTGGCTAGGCGCCAGACTTCGACAGCACCAAAGCCAGGCAGGGCTCCACGAGCGCAACGCCAAGGCCCGAGCCGCGCGAGCCTGATCGCGGACCGAATTCAAATCGGTATGGGCCTGGCATACCGTGGTCAGTCGCGAGAGTTCTACATGTTGCTCGGCGTCGTAGCCGCGCTCGTCGGATTTGGCCTCATCATGGTGCTGAGTGCTTCATACGTAACCCAGTTGGCGCAGGGAAACCCTTGGTTTAGCTCATTCGCAAAGCAGGCACTGTTCGTCGTCATCGGTTTCGCGATCATGACGGCTATGGTCCTATTCAAGCCGACCTTCTTCAAAACCGTTTTCCCTTACGCCTACTGGTCGATGATCGTCGTGCAGCTTTCGGTTTTCGTGATCGGCAAGGAGATCAACGGCAACAAGAACTGGATTCAAATCGGAATCTTTTCTTTCCAGCCCTCCGAGGTTTTCAAGGTCATCCTGCCGCTTGCCCTCGCCTACGTCCTCGCAAACAACCAGGCCGAGCTCGACAATCGCCGCACGTGGATTCAGGCTTCCTTCGCGGTCATCCTGCCGATTTCGATCATCATGCTGCAAAAAGACCTAGGCACAGTCATCGTCATCGTTGCCCAGTACTTGGGGCTTGCGATCCTGGCGGGTATGCCGGGCAAGCTGGTTCGCAACGTAACGCTGATTTCAATTCCAGTCATGGCAATCCTGCTGTCATTGAGCAGCTCGCGCCTTCCTCGCATCATGGCCTGGCTTTTCCCGACTGACGCAAACGAGGAGACCTACAACTGGCAACAGAACCACGGACTGTGGGCGCTTGCGGCTGGTGGGTTCTCAGGTGTGGGGCTCGGCGCAGGAAAGATGAAGTGGTCCTGGATTCCCGAGGTCGACAATGACTTCATCTTCGCCGTCATAGGTGAGGAACTTGGAATGGTCGGCTGCGCGCTCGTCATCGCTTTGTTCGCAGTTCTGCTATTTGCCCTCATTCGCATAGCCCAGAAGACTCAAGACGTGTTCCAGCGGTACTTCGTGCTCGGAGTCGCCACCTGGATCGCGGCGCAGGCTTTCATTAACATCGCCGTGGTACTGCGGCTAGCGCCAGTTCTTGGCGTGCCACTGCCGCTGATCTCCCAAGGCGGAACCTCGATGGTTGCGGTTCTAGGTGCGCTCGGCATCGTGCTCGGCATCGAGCGACAAAACCATCTCGGTGGTTCGGCGAAGTATGAGGGCACTGTGCCACGCAGGAGCAACCGTTGACCAACTACTTGCTCGCCGGCGGCGGTACTGCCGGACACGTGAATCCGCTACTCGCACTTGCCGACGCGATCACTGCTGCTGAGCCACATTCCAAGGTCTGGGCATTGGGGACATCCGAAGGCCTCGAAGCGGAACTCGTGCCGGCGCGCGGCTATGAGCTCGTCACGGTTGCAAAACTGCCTTTCCCTCGTCGTCCGAGCACATACGCGCTCAAGTTCCCATTCCGATTTGCCGCGGCCGTAGCCGGGCTTAAGCGATTCATGCGCGCAAACCGGGTCGACGTCGTGGTTGGCTTCGGCGGCTATGCGAGCGCACCGGCTTACGTTGCCGCCAAGCAACTGGGTCTGCCTGTCGTGGTGCACGAGGCGAATTCCTTGCCAGGTTATGCCAACAAGCTAGGCGCCAAATCGGCGCGGGCTGTTGCCGTGGCCTTCGCCAACACGCCATTGCCGGATGCCCTACACGTCGGTATGCCGCTGCGCCGCGAGGTCGAGGCAATCGCCGCAGCCGAACCTGGCAGCCCGGAACGCGCCCTGCTGCGCGCCCAGGCTCGAGACCACTTCGGGTTTGACCAATCGGCACCCGTCTTGCTTGTGACTGGCGGGTCGCTCGGCGCCAAGCGCATCAACGATGCGATCGAGGGGTCGCGTTCGGTCCTAGACGCGGCCGGCATCCAGGTCTTGCACATCGTCGGCGGTCGGAGCGAGCTCGAACCGGTCGATGCTGGTGGTTACAAGCGCATCTCGTATTGCGACCGCATGGATCTAGCTATCGCGGCAGCGGATTTCGCGGTTTCGCGCGCAGGCGCATCCACCGTCTCTGAGTTTGCAGCCGTGGGCCTACCGGCGGTCTATGTTCCCTACGCAGTAGGCAACGGAGAGCAACGTTTCAACGTCGAAGCTCTAGTGGCGGCCGGCGGTGGCATTCTGGTTTCTGACGCCGAATTCGACGCCGACTGGGTGCGCAATCAGCTTGTGCCACTGGTCTCCGATTCGCGCGGTTTGGGCAAGTACGTCTCGGCTGCGCGCGCTCAAGGCATCGCCGACGGCACCGCTCGACTGTTCGAGCTGGTCAAAGGCGTGTTGACCCCAAAGAAGTAGTACCTCGCGCCTACAGTTGGGTTGTTCCCAACAAGGTGCAAACCCGCAATAACGCTCAAGGAAACCTGATGATCAAGCCAGACTTTTCGGTTCCGGTGCCCGCAGACCTCGGCACTGTCCACTTTGTCGGCATTGGCGGCTCGGGCATGAGCGGAATCGCCGCGATGCTCATCGGAATGGGCCACAAGGTTACCGGCAGCGACCTTCGCGACACCGATAACGTCAAGGCCCTGCGCAAGCTGGGCGCAACCATTTACATCGGTCATGACGCAGCCAACCTGGGCAACCCCGACACCGTTGTCGTAACCTCCGCGTTGTGGCCCACCAATCCCGAGTACCTGCTCGCCCAGGAGCGCGGCATCCCTGTTTTGCACCGCTCAATGGCGCTGGCCTACCTCACGGGCAAGAAGCGTGTGATTGCCGTAGCAGGCGCACACGGCAAGACCACCAGCACGGGCATGATCATCACCGCGCTGCTTGAGCTAGGCCAGGATCCAAGCTTCGTAAACGGTGGCGTAATCGCCTCGATCGGCGCCTCCTCGGCGGCCGGCGCTGGCGAGCTTTTCGTCATCGAGGCCGATGAGTCGGACGGCAGCTTCCTGCACTACGAGACCGCCATCGCATTGATCACCAACGTCGACGCCGACCACCTCGACCACTACGGGTCTGAGGAAGCCTTTGAGGCCGAGTTCGGCCGTTTCGCTCAAGGCGCCAGCGAGTTTGTCGCGATTAGCTCCGATGACCCCGGCGCCGTGCGCGTTACCGCGCTGCTCAGCGATAAGCGCGTCCTGTCATTCGGATTCGCGGCCGACGCCGCGATCCGCCTCAAGAACGTCGATGCGACGGGCGCTCGCGTGGCATTCACTCTCGAGTTTGAGGGCTGCGAGTACTCCGCTCAGCTTTCGGTACCCGGAGAACACAATGCGATCAACGCCGCGGGTGCATTTGCTGTGCTTGTTGGCCTCGGGCACGATCCCGCTGCCGCACTAGCCGGCATCGCTAAATTCGGCGGCACCGAGCGACGTTTCGAGCTACACGGCGAGGAGCGCGGCGTTAAGGTCTACGACGACTTCGCGCACCACCCCACCGAGGTTTCCGCCGCGCTCAAAGCCGCGCGCGCGGTGGTCGGCGATGGTCGCCTAATCACCGTTTTCCAGCCACACCTTTACAGCCGCACTCGAATCATGTGCAAGGAGTTCGCGGCTGCGCTGGCCGCTAGCGATGAGGTCGTCGTGCTCGACATCTACGCGGCACGCGAAGATCCGGAGCCTGGCGTGACCGGTGCGCTAGTGAGCGACGCCTTCGAAAATCAAGCCCAGGTGCACTACGTTCCTGAGTGGGACGACGCGCCGGCCGTTGCGGCTGGCCTCGCTAAGTCGGGCGATTTCATCGTGACCATGGGTTGTGGCGACGTCTACCGCATGGTTCCCCAGCTGCTCGAAGCGCTAAAGCACTGACGAGGTTTCCCCGTGAAGCGACCGCAGACCAAGGCCGGTGTTGGCAAACCAACGTCGGGCTCTGGCGCACGCGGGGGAGCCGATAATAAGGCAGCGCCTGCACCAGTTAAGGCAATGCGGGAAACCGGCAAGATTCTGGCGAGCGTTACCGACTTGGCAAAGGTTCGTGGCAGCAAGCAGTCGCCTGCTAAGCAGTCCGCACCGGTTACTGCAGTCAAGCGCGGGGCAGTCAAGCGAGTTATTCCTGCCAAGCCCTCTCGGGTCAAAGGCGCGCCAGGCAATTCCAGAAAGCTATTTGAGCGACTGAGCCCCGAGGCCGCACGCTTCAGGAGCTATTCGCGTCAGCGCAGGGCTGTGTTGATCTCGATTGTCGGCTCGTTCACTGCCTTGCTGCTTTTGATGCTCGCTTCGATGTTCACGCCGATGCTCGCGGTTGAGTCAATCCGAGTCACCGGACTCGATCGCCTCAAGCCTGCAGCAATCCAGGCTGCGCTGAAGGGCCAGATGGGCAAACCGCTGCCAATGATTCAGGCCGAGTCAGTGGGGGAGGATCTCAAGTCCTTTGCCCTCATCGAGAGCTATGCCATCACGGCTCGACCGCCGCACACGCTGATAGTGCGCATCACCGAGCGCAGCCCAATCTGCGTGGTTGAGGTTGGCGGCAAGGCGTACCTTTACGACCCAGCCGGCGTGCGTATCGATGCCGCCAGCGGTAGCGACAAGTATCCGCTGTTGGCCATCAACGGCAACCCGGCGAATAGCGCTGAATATCGTCTCGCAATCGACGTCTTGTTGGCCCTGCCTGCGACCCTGTTGCCACGCGTCTACGCCATCGATGCAAAGACGAAGGACAACGTCACGATGCAACTTCGCGGAAACGCTGGGCAGGCCATCGTTTGGGGTGACGCATCGAATTCGGCGCTCAAGTCGAAAGTTTTGGCAGCTCTCCTGCGCAATTACAAGAAGGGCGATCGCGTCACCTTCGACGTCTCTTCGCCTAACGCTCCAGTAGTTCGCTATTGATTCTGGGCTTCGCCTGACAACAATCGCGACACGCCCAAGCGCATCCGCGATATCCCCAGCCACACGCCGTAACTTCGTGGCGCAACAAAATATTCGGCAAAAACCCTAAGTCTAAGCATTAGGTTGAAGGTTTTTCCAGTTCAAAAACTTCCTCAAAACGAAGGGCACACAAGTGGGACTCAGCGGTAATCCACTCGCAGTTATCAAGGTCGTCGGCGTCGGCGGTGGTGGCGTAAACGCCGTCAACCGAATGATCGAAGCCGGTCTTCGCGGCGTCGAATTCGTTGCCATCAACACCGACGCACAGCAGCTGCTGCTCTGTGACGCACACGTCAAGCTAGACATCGGCAAGGAGTCGACTCGCGGTCTCGGTGCCGGCGCAGACCCAGAGGTTGGCCGTCGTGCCGCCGAGGAGCACGCCGACGAGATCGAGCAGGTCCTGGCTGGTTCGGATATGGTATTCGTAACCGCTGGTGAGGGTGGTGGCACCGGTACCGGTGCTGCGCCAGTCGTCGCACGCATCGCCAAGAGCCTTGGCGCTCTGACCGTCGGCGTTGTGACCCGTCCATTCGCCTTCGAGAACCGTCGCCGCGTCGAGCAGGCTGCCAAGGGCATCGAGACCCTTCGCGGCGAGGTCGACGCCCTCATCGTCGTTCCAAACGACCGCCTCTTCGACATCGATGACCGCAATCTGTCGTTCGCCGAGGCCTTCAAGCTCGCCGACAATGTACTGCGTGCAGGCGTTCAGGGCATCACCGACCTGATCACCAACCCTGGCGTGGTCAACCTCGACTTCGCCGACGTAACCGCAATCCTCAAGGGTTCGGGCACCGCACTCATGGGCATCGGTACCGCCAAGGGCGAGGACCGCGCGGTTCGCGCAGCCGAAATGGCAATCTCGAACCACATGCTCGAGGCCAGCATCGACGGCGCGCTCGGCGTGCTGTTGCTCATCCAAGGTGCAACCGACATTGGTCTGCGCGAGGTCGAGTCGGCTGCCAAGCTCGTGCAAGAGGTCGTCAGCAAGGACGCCAACATCATCTGGGGTCTAACCCTGGACGACACTCTCGGCGACGAGGTCAGCGTCACCGTGATCGCAGCCGGCTTCGAGGGTGGCGCACCGCAGCCGCTCAAGACCCGCTCGACCTTCGTTGGCCAGTTCAACTCGAACAACCAGGCCCGCACCGCACCTGAGGCTCCAATTGCAGCAGCCGTTGCTGCTCCGGCAGCTGAGGCAGCGGTCGAAGAGGCCAAGCCAGCTCACTGGGCGCTCGCAGAGGCAACCGAGGCTCCTGCCGAGGCAGCCACCGAGAACACCAACACCGGAATCTTCAACACCATCGTCAGCCACGAGTCGCTACAGACGGTGCCGACCGGCAACGTTGACTTCGGTGACGACCTCGACATCCCCGACTTCCTGCGCTAAACGGCGCTAGTCGACCGTCGACCAACAACCTAGGTTGATCATGACTCAGGGCAGCTCTCTGGCAGAACGCTACGAAGCTGCCCTTGGTCGTATCCGGACTGCCGCCGTTACGAGCGGGCGCAAAGCGGACGACATAAAACTGATCGTCGTAACCAAGAATCATCCGGCTGCGTTGGTGCTTGAACTGCTCGAGCTCGGAGCGCGCGACTTCGGCGAAAATCGCGACCAAGAGGCAGGCCCCAAAGCGGCGGATGTGCGGTCGGCAAGCACAATCGCGCACGACTGGCACTTCGTGGGGCAGCTGCAGAGCAACAAGGTTAAGTCGGTTCTGAAATATGCGTCGAGCCTGCATTCGCTCGATCGAGAATCCCTGCTGGCGGAACTCAACAAGCAGACGGAACGCTTAGAAAAGAATCTAGACGTGTTCATCGAGTTGAACCTAACCGGCGATCCTGGTCGCGGAGGCATCCAACCCGAATTCCTAACCCAGTTCGCTGAGCAGGTGCTGACTGCACCTCGCCTCAATCTTCTTGGTGTGATGGGTGTTGCGGGCCTCGATGTCGAGCCAGCGCTCGAATTCGAGCGAATCAGAGAAGCGAGCGATACTCTGCTGTCTGTCGCGCCGCAGGCTCGCTTCATATCGGCTGGAATGTCAGAGGACTTCGAGGTTGCGATTGCCCACGGTGCGACACACGTGCGAATCGGTACGGCAATAACGGGCAAACGCCAGTACTGACCATATTCTTGAACCAAAGTTTGTCGCGTCGGCACGGTTGTCGGCGTCGTACTAGGAGGCAAAATGGCTAACCCGCTCTCATCGATGAAGACCTTCTTCGGCTGGGACGGCCCTGCCGAAAACCCGCCTGTTCAGGAGCGCAACACCCCAACCCAGGGTTCGTCGATCACTAGCATCTTAGGTGGCGGCCAGGGTCGCGGCCGTTACACCAACTCGGTTCAGGGTTTCATCGTCACTATCGACGCAACCTCGTACTCCGATGCCAAGCAGGTTGCGCAGGAGTACCGTGCCGGATCGTCGGTCATCGTCAACATGGCAGACATGAGCGAGTTGGACCAGCGTCGCATGGTCGACTTCATGTCGGGCCTCAAGGAAGGCCTCGAGGGCGGGCTCAGCCGCGTTGCCAGCAAGGTGTTCCTTCTGGTTCCTGCAACTGTGCGGACCAACGCCGACGAGGGCGATGACGACGAGTTCGGCCCAGCCGATGGTCTCGTAATCAACCCAATGCGCTAAGCAGTCATGGTCGGCAACGTCCTAGCCTGGGCGATTCAGGTTTTCATCTGGCTGCTCTTTGCCCGTTTCGGCATCGACTTGGTGCGTTCCGTCAATCCAAATTGGCGTCCAAAGAGCGCGATCCTGGTAATGCTCGAGCTCGTAATGACGATCACCGACGTTCCCCTCAATGCCATCCGCAGGTTCGTGAAGCCGGTACGCGTCGGCCCGCTGGCTTTCGACCTTGCCTGGACCATCCTGTTCTTCGCAGCAATCGTGCTGCGTGGTCTGGTGACACGACTGCCTTTCTAGCAAGTCGTCCACAAGGCACCAAAACGAAATTTCAATCCATCGGGCGCGTGCGGTATCTTGGAACGAGCGCCTCAAGGCGCACTTCTTTTTAGCTAGGAGGCGTAGCTATGCCGTTGACTCCGGAAGACGTCGTCAATAAGCGGTTTCAGCCAACCAAGTTTCGCGAGGGCTACGACCAGGACGAGGTCGATGACTTTCTCGACGAGATCGTTGTCGAGCTTCGCCGACTGACCGAAGAGAACGAAGACCTCCGTCAGCGTCTTCTAGCTTCGGATGCTCGAATCGCCGAACTGCAGCGCTCGGGCGCAGGCATGGCCGAGCAGCTAGGCACCAATACTCCTGCCACAGGAATTGCACCGCTCACGCCTGCCACCGGTCTCGCCCCTTTCTTGCCGAGCGCGCCTTCGGCGTTCCCAGAGGCAACACAAGACCCTTCGAGCCTCGACTCCAACAACACCAACAACCTGCTGCAGCTTGCTCGCAAGCTGCACGAAGAGCACGTTCGCGAAGGTCTTGCCAAGCGCGATGCACTCATCGCCGAGGGACACGCCACGGCTGCTCGTATCGTTCGCGAGGCCGAGGCGCAGCACCGCGCCGACATGAGCCGCCTCGAGCAAGAGAAGGCTCTCATTGAGCACTCGATTCAGGAACTTCGCTCGACCGAGCGCGAGTATCGAGCCAAGCTGAAGTCGTTCATCGAGGGTCAGTTGACTGAGCTCGACGCATCGGACATGGGCCCAACGGAAAGCGCTGGCCTTAAGCCCGCACTCGGTTCGGCCGGATTCGCGACGTTCACGCAAGCCAACGCCATCATCAGCCCGGTCGAGCCGGTTACCCCTGCTCAGCCGTCAACCGGCGGTCAGGGCGGCAACAACCCATTCGGCGGCTTTACCGGCTGGACTCAGACTCAGCCAACTTCGCTCGACGCCGAAGAGGAGTAGTCGTCGCGAATGGCAACCGCTAGGCGGCTACCCTGGCTCGCGCTTGCCTGCGCTGCCGCTATCGTCCTTCTAGATCGGGCCATCAAGGACCTGCTAATCGAGACACTTGCGCCGCATCGTTCGGTGCCGCTATTCGGCGACGTGGTTCGGCTCTACCTGACCTTCAATGACTCGGCCGCGTTCTCGATCGGCTACGGCCAAACATGGATCTTCGCGATTCTGTCAACGGTTGCGAGCCTGACCTTGATTTGGTTCTTGCCGCGCATGCAAACCCGCTCGTGGGCCATCATGGCGGGCGTCGCACTTGGTGGAATCGTGGGCAACCTCGTCGATCGCCTTACTCGCGCACCGGGCTTCGGGGTCGGTCAAGTCGTCGACTACATCCAGATCCCGTTCAACTTTCCAATCTTCAACCTCGCCGACATGGCAATCGTTACCATCGCCTGCTTGACCGTGCTGCGCATCATGCGCGGCAACCAAATCGGCAAATGACCGAGACGCGCTACTTTCCGGTTCCCGACGGCCTGGTCGGCGAACGTGTCGACGCAGCAATCGCCAAGTTGACAGGAATGTCACGCGCTGTGTGTGCCGACATGTGCGTTGATGGACTCGTTCGCCTCGATGGTCGCGTGATGGGCAAATCGGACCGACTCAACCCGGGTGGGCTACTTGAGGTGGGCATGCCAAAGCCCAAGAATCAACTCGAAATCGTTCCCGTCGAGGTTCCCGGCTTCGGCATCGTGTATCAGGACGCCGACATCGTCGTAGTCGACAAGCCCGCCGGAGTGGCATCGCATCCGTCGGTCGGCTGGGATGGCCCAACCGTCGGTGGCGCGCTTCTGGCGCACGGCATTCAGTTGACGACCTCGGGCGCACACGAGCGCCAGGGCATCGTTCAACGGCTCGACGTCGGCACAAGTGGCCTCATGACACTGGCCAAGACAGAGATCGCCTACTCGCGGCTCAAGCAGGCCTTCCGCGACCGTGCGGTGCACAAGGTTTACAACGCCGTGGTTCAGGGCCACCCTGACCCTTTTGAAGGCACCTTTGATGCCCCCATCGGTCGACACCCCAAGGCCGAATTCAAGTTCGCGGTTATGAACGACGGAAAGCCGTCTATCACGCACTATTCGACCCTCGAGGCGTTTCCTTCGGCAACCCTCGTCGAGGTGATTCTCGAGACTGGCCGCACGCATCAGATTCGCGTGCACTTCAGCGCCTTCAGGCATCCGCTGGTTGGCGACACGATGTACGGCGCCGATCCGAAGTTGGCGGCCCGCGTTGGGCTCGACCGTCAGTGGCTGCACGCGGTCAAACTGAGCTTCGAGCACCCGACTTCGGGGGAGCAGGTCGAGTTCGAGAGCTCGTACCCGACCGAACTCGAACACGCCCTCGACGTGCTGCGCGGCCACTAGACCCGACGGGTTTAGTCTTAACGCTCGCGGATCTAAGGAGGGCAATTTGAGCAAGAGCGATTCGTTCGTTCACCTCCACGTGCACTCCGAGTTTTCGATGCTCGACGGCGCCGCGCGCATCAAGCCGCTGATCGCTCAGGCCGCGAAGCTAGAGATGCCGGCGATCGCCATCACCGACCACGGCAACAACCACGGCGCATACGACTTCTACAAGACGGCCAAGGCTGCCGGAATCAAGCCGATCATCGGCATCGAGGCATACGTCACACCTGGCACGGCCCGCGGCGACCGCAGCAAGGTGTTGTTCGGCGACGGTTCGAACAAAGAGGATGACGCCGGCGGTAGCGGTGCTTACACGCACATGACCATGCTCGCCGAGACCACCGAGGGCATGTACAACCTGTTCAAGCTGAGCTCGTTGGCTTGGCTCGAGGGCATGTACTTCAAGCCCCGAATGGACCGCGAGATTCTGCAGAAGTACGCCAAGGGCATCATCGCGACCACCGGCTGTGTCGGTGGCGAAGTGCAAACCCGTCTGCGCCTTGGCCAGTACGACGAGGCTTACAAGGCAGCAGGCGAATTCCGCGAGATCTTTGGCAAGGACAACTTCTTCGCCGAAATTATGGATCACGGCATCGAGATCGAGAAGCGCACGATGAACGAGCTGATCGACCTTGCTCGCAAGCTCGACATTCCTCTGGTTGCCACCAATGACTTGCACTACACCCACGCCAAGGATGCGACTGCGCACGAAGCGCTGCTGTGCGTTCAGTCGGGCAGCAACCTGTACGACCCGAATCGCTTCAAGTTCGAGGGCGAGGAGTTCTACCTCAAGTCGCCTGCGCAGATGCGCGAGCTGTTCAAGGACTACCCAGAGGCCTGCGACAACACGCTCCTGATCGCCGAGCGCTGCGATGTGGCCTTTCCAGAGGACGAGCGCCTCATGCCGGAGTTCCCGGTTCCTGAGGGTGAGACCGAAAACTCCTGGTTCGAGAAGGAGGTCGCTCGAGGCATGCGCATGCGCTACCCGAACGGCATTCCTGAGCGCCAGCAGGCACAGGCCGATTATGAGGTTGGCGTCATCAAGTCGATGGGCTTCTCGGGCTACTTCCTAGTAGTCGCCGACTTCATCCAGTGGGCGCGCGACCAGGGCATTCGCGTTGGACCTGGCCGTGGATCGGCGGCCGGCGCGATCGTCGCATACGCACTTCGCATCACCGAGCTCGACCCGGTTCACCACGGCCTCATCTTCGAGCGATTCCTCAACCCGGACCGCATTTCGATGCCTGATATCGATGTCGACTTTGACGACCGGCGCCGAGCTGAGGTTATTCGCTACGTGAGCGACAAGTACGGCGAAGACCGCGTGGCTCAGATCGTCACGTTCGGCACCATCAAGGCCAAGCAGGCGTTGAAGGATGCCGGTCGAGTCCTTGCGATGCCTTACTCGGTGGGCGAGAAGCTGACTAAGGCCATGCCTGCGCCGGTGATGGGTCGCGACATGAGTCTGACTCAGCTGATCGAGGCCGAGATCGACGGCAAGCCGAACGAGCGCTTCAACGAAGCCAAGGAATTCCGCGAGATCCTCGCCACCGATGAGGAATCGCGCAAGGTATTCGAGCTCGCTCAGGGCCTCGAGTCGCTGAAGCGCCAGTGGGGTGTCCACGCGGCCGGCGTAATCATGTCATCGAAGCCCCTCATCGACGTCATCCCGATCATGAAGCGCGAGGCCGACGGCGCAATCATTACCCAGTTTGACCAGCCTCCTTGTGAGTACCTCGGCCTTCTCAAGATGGACTTCCTGGGTCTGCGCAACCTGACCGTGCTCGAAGATGCCCTGGCCAACATTCGCTCGAACCGTGGCGAAGAGATCGTGCTAGAGGACCTCGACCTCGATGCCGATCCGGCTACCTTCGAACTGCTGAGCCGTGGCGATACCCTCGGCGTGTTCCAGCTCGATGGCGGACCGATGCGTTCGCTGCTGCGTCTGCTAAAGCCGACCAAGTTCGAACACATCAGCGCTGTTATCGCCCTTTATCGACCGGGTCCGATGGGCATGAACTCGCACACCAACTACGCGCTGCGCAAGAACGGCGAGCAGGAAGTCGATTCGATTCACCCGGAGCTCGCCGAGGCGCTCGCCGAGGTGCTCGACCCGACCTACGGTCTGATCGTGTACCAAGAGCAGGTTATGGCAGCCGCACAGAAGGTGGCCGGCTTCTCGCTCGGTCGCGCAGACCTGCTGCGTCGCGCGATGGGCAAGAAGAAGAAGGAAGAACTCGACAAGCAGTACGAGGATTTCGAAGGCGGCATGAAGGCCAACGGCTACAGCCCGGCGGCCGTCAAGGCCTTGTGGGACACGCTTCTGCCGTTCGCCGACTACGCGTTCAACCGCGCGCACTCTGCCGCGTATGGCGTGGTTTCTTACTGGACCGGCTACCTCAAGGCCAACTACGCACCGGAGTACATGGCTGCGCTGCTGACCTCGGTCGGCGACTCGAAAGACAAGCTCGGCATGTATTTGAGCGAGTGCCGCCGCATGGACATTCGCGTGCTGCCACCCGACGTCAACGAGTCGATCGCTGCCTTCAACGCCACCGGTAAGGACATCCGCTTCGGTCTCGGTGCCGTGCGAAACGTGGGTCTGAACGTTGTTGAGGGCATCAAGCAGGCCCGCGAGGACAAAGGTGCCTTCACCTCGTTCCACGACTTCTTGCGCAAGGTGCCACAGCACGTATGCACCAAGCGTGTGGTCGAGAGCCTCATCAAGGCCGGAGCATTCGATTCCTTCGGCAAGACCCGTCGCGCGCTGCTCGAGATTCACGAGCAGGCGGTTGACTCGCAGAGCAGCCTAAAGAAGTCGGAGGCCGTCGGTCAGGTGGACCTCTTCGGCGACCTGTTCGGCGACCAGAGCGTTGCCGACGTAGCAATTCCAGATCGTCCAGAGTGGTCTCAAAAGGAACTGCTTGCGCTCGAGCGCGAGATGCTCGGCCTATACGTCAGTAGCCACCCGCTAGCAGGCCGCGAGACACAGCTGTCGCGCTTTGCCGAGCAATCGGTTGCCGAGCTGCTGGGCAATGAACAGCTAGCCGACGGCGAATACGTCACGCTGGCTGGCCTGGTGACTTCGGTTTCGCACAGAGTCGCCAAGGCATCCGGACGCGGTTACGGCTCAATCGTCCTCGAGGACTTCGGCGGCGAGATCACGGTCATGCTCATGGGCAAGACGTATGAAGAGTTTGGTCCGAAGCTGGCTGCCGACCAGGTGATCTCGGTTCGCGGGCGAATTTCGCGTCGCGACGAGGACATCACGATTCACGCGCAGCGTATCGAATGGATCGAGGCTGCCGCGGAGGTGCGTGGCCCCGTAATCATCAAACTGACCGAGTCGGAGATGACCCGCACAAACCTTGAGGAGCTCGAGCGCATTCTGCGTGTTCACAAGGGCACCGAAGAGGTTCAGATAGCGATGCAGGAAGCCGACGGTCAGCGCCTGTTTGCTTTGGAACAGCGGGTCAAGATCAGCGTCGACCTATTCGGCGAGCTGAAGCAACTGTTCGGCGCGAGCAGCATTCTCTCGGCCGGCAAATAGCCGACTAGTTCAGTTCGGCGCCAGGCGCAATGTACTTGCGGTGGTGGTAGAGCAGAGCGTCGTCCTCGCGACCTACCAGCGCCTCTAAGACATCAACGATTACGACGGCATTGTTTTCGACGTCGTGAATCTCGCGAATCTTCGCAATCAGGGCACTCGTAGCCGCTCCAAATACCGGCAGACCGTGTGGGCCAAGCGCCCAGTCCTGCGGAACGAAGCGCTTGGTGTGATCAGTGGCCATGCGCTTGGCCCACACG
>JBEDDI010000016.1:0-30835 GCA_041176265.1 Actinomycetota bacterium | reverse complement strand
CGCTAGGCAGTAGCGGCAGCGAGCGCGCCGAGATGGCCAGCTCGCCATCGATCTCGGCAACCAGTCGACGCTTGGTTTCCTCGTTGAATGTCTTCGCGTTCACCCCTGGAAAGTAGCTGCGACCGAGCTGGTCGAGGTCTGAAGCCAGGTCGCGCAAGAAGTTGACCTTCTGGAAGGCCGAGCCAAGTGCGCGAGCGCCTTCCACCATGGTCGCGCTCTGCTGGGCGCTGAAGTTTCCGTCGGCTAGGAATACCTGCAGGCACATGAGTCCGACGACCTCGGCCGAACCGTAGATGTAGGTTTCGAGGCTCTCGGCGTCGTGCTCATGTTGGTGCAGATCCATGCGCATAGAGGCGAAGAACGGTTCGATCAGTTCGCGCCCGATGCCGGCCTTGTGTGCGGTGTGTGCGAATGCGTGAACGACGAGGTTCGTCGAGTAGCCGCGGTCAATCGCTGCGTAGGTCTCTGCCTCGAGTTCGTCGAGCAACTGTTCGTTTACGGCAGCAGCGTCGCCAATGGCCGACTCGTCAACTCCAAAGGCTTGGGCTGCGGCTCCGTCGACCACTTCGTCGGCAACGCGAACCAGAGCGTAGATGTTGCGCACGTCTTGACGGACGCGCTTGCCTAGCAGGCGAGCGGCCGCACCAAAAGACGTCGAGTATGTCTCGATAACCTCGGCCGAGGAGCGTTCGGCCGCAAGTGTGTAAAGCGAGATGCCCGTAATGCCCGAATCTGCGCTGCCCATTAGGCCCTACTCGCCGTTGTCTCGCTAGTGCTGCTCTGCATATTGAAAGCCTATGCGACAGCAGTGCAGCACCTTTACTTCGCTAAACTTGCCTAATGGCTAACGACATCAAACCACGCAGTCGCGACGTAACGGACGGTATCGAGAAGGCTGCCTCGCGCGGCATGCTTCGCGCCGTTGGAATGGGCGACAAAGACTGGGAGAAGCCGCAGATCGGCATCGCCAGCTCGTGGAACGAAATCACCCCATGTAACCTCTCGCTCGACCGCCTGGCCGACGCAGCGAAGAACGGCGTTCACGCCGGCGGTGGTTACCCACTCGAATTCGGCACCATCTCGGTCTCGGACGGCATCTCGATGGGCCACGAGGGCATGCACTTCTCGCTGGTTTCGCGCGAGGTAATCGCCGACTCGGTCGAGACCGTTATGCAGGCCGAGCGCCTCGACGGTTCTGTGCTTCTAGCCGGTTGCGACAAGTCGCTCCCTGGCATGCTCATGGCCGCTGCGCGCCTCAACCTTTCATCTGTCTTCCTTTACGCCGGCTCGATCGCTCCGGGCTGGGTTCGCCTAGAAGACGGCACCGAGAAGCAGGTCACCATCATCGACGCCTTCGAGGCCGTCGGTGCTTGCAAGACCGGCAAGATGTCGCGCGAAGACCTCGACCGCATCGAGAAGGCAATCTGCCCTGGCGAGGGTGCCTGTGGTGGCATGTACACCGCAAACACCATGGCTTCGGCAGCTGAGGCGCTCGGCATGAGCCTGCCTGGTTCGGCAGCTCCTCCTAGCGCCGACCGCCGCCGCGACAACTGGGCTCAGCGCTCGGGCGAGGCCGTGGTCAACCTGCTGCGTCAGGGCATCACCGCTCGCGACATCTTGACCAAGAAGGCATTCGAGAACGCCATCGCCGTTGTCATGGCCTTTGGCGGCTCGACCAACGCCGTGCTGCACCTGCTCGCAATCGCGCGCGAGGCCGAGGTCGACCTGACCCTCGACGACTTCAACCGCATCGCCGACAAGGTGCCACACCTAGGCGACCTCAAGCCATTCGGCCAGTACGTCATGACCGACGTCGACCGCGTCGGTGGCGTACCTGTTGTTATGAAGGCACTGTTGGATGCAGGCCTGATTCACGGCGACGCACTCACCGTGAGCGGCAAGACTGTTGCCGAGAACCTCGCCGACATCAACCCGCCTGACCCAGACGGCAAGATCATCCGCTCGCTGCAGAACCCAATCCACAAGACCGGTGGACTCGCGATCCTCAAGGGTTCGCTTGCTCCGGAAGGTGCCGTCGTGAAGACCGCAGGTTTCGACCTCAGTGAGTTCACCGGCCCGGCACGCGTCTTTGAGCGCGAGCGAGAAGCGATGGACGCGCTTGGCGAGGGCAAGATCAGCGCCGGTGACGTCGTCGTAATTCGCTACGAAGGCCCTAAGGGCGGCCCGGGCATGCGCGAGATGCTCGCAATCACCGCGGCCATCAAGGGTGCCGGTTTGGGCAAGGATGTTCTACTATTGACGGACGGACGATTCTCAGGCGGCACAACCGGCCTGTGCATCGGACACATTGCTCCAGAGGCCACCGATGGTGGACCAATTGCTCTGGTGCGCGATGGCGACTTGATTCGAGTCAACATCGCAGCTCGTTCGCTCGAACTACTCGTTGAGCCAGAAGAGTTGGCTGCCCGCAAGCAGGATTGGCAGCCGCTTCCACCGCGTTACACGCGCGGCGTACTCGCGAAATATTCCAAGTTGGTGCACTCGGCAGCCGAGGGCGCATACTGCGGCTAGTTCGCTCTTTTCACTCACGCTAACGAGAGAGTTGTAAAAATGTCTGAAGTGCTATCCGGCGCGCAGGCGATCGTTCGAAGCCTGGAACTGCTTGGCGTCACGGACGTATTCGGCCTGCCGGGTGGAGCAATTTTGCCCACCTATGACCCGCTGATGGATTCGACCAAACTTCGTCACATCCTGGTTCGCCACGAACAGGGTGCCGGTCACGCTGCCGAGGGTTATGCCGCCGCTAGCGGCAAGCTCGGCGTGTGCATCGCCACCTCCGGCCCTGGCGCCACGAACCTCGTAACTGCGATCGCGGATGCCTACCTCGACAGCGTCCCGCTGCTGGCGATTACCGGCCAGGTTGGCTCGCACCTCATCGGAACCGACGCGTTCCAGGAGGCCGACATCGTGGGTATCACGATGCCAATTACCAAGCACTCGTTCCTGGTTTCGAACCCAGCCGACATCCCTGCCACCATGGCAGCCGCCGCGTTGATCGCGACCACCGGTCGCCCCGGACCGGTTCTGGTAGACATCACCAAGGACGCCCAGGTCGGCAAGGCCGAGTTCGTCTGGCCGCCAAAGGTCGAGCTCGCTGGCTACAAGCCGGTCACCAAGCCACACGGCAAGCAGATTCAGGCAGCTGCCGCCCTGCTTCGCGAATCGAAGAAGCCGGTGCTCTACGTGGGCGGTGGCGTTGTGCGCGCAGGCGCATCCAAGGCCCTATTGAAGCTCGCGGAGCTCACCGGTGCGCCTGTCGTGACCACGCTGATGGCTCGCGGTGCTTTCCCTGACTCACACAAGCAGAACCTCGGTATGCCTGGCATGCACGGCACCGTTCCTGCGGTGACCGCGCTGCAGAAGAGCGACCTGATCCTCGCCCTCGGCGCCCGCTTCGACGACCGCGTCACCGGCGACACCAAGTCGTTCGCGCCAGAGGCCAAGGTCATCCACGTCGACATCGACCCTGCCGAGATCGGCAAGATTCGCTTTGCGGATGTGCCGATTGTGGGCGACGCCAACGAGGTCATCGGCGAGCTCAACGCAGAACTACAGAACCAGAAGAAGGCCGACATCACCGAATGGTGGGGTTTCCTCGATGGTCTTAGCAAGAAGTACCCGTTGGGTTACACCCCGGCTAACGACGGCAAGCTGTCGCCACAGCACGTCATCGAGCGCATCGGCGAACTAAGCGGCCCCGAGGCGATCTATGCCGCGGGCGTTGGCCAGCACCAGATGTGGTCGGCACAGTTCATCAAGTACGAGCGCCCGAACGCGTGGCTCAACTCGGGCGGCGCAGGCACCATGGGCTACTCGGTTCCTGCCGCGATGGGCGCCAAGGTTGCTCAGCCAGACCGCCTGGTCTGGTCGATCGACGGCGATGGTTGCTTCCAGATGACCAACCAGGAACTCGCGACCTGCACGATCAATAACATCCCGATCAAGGTTGCGATCATCAACAACTCTTCGCTCGGCATGGTTCGTCAGTGGCAGACGCTGTTCTACGACAAGCGCTACTCGAACACCGACCTGCACACCGGCACCGATGCGCTTATGGTTCCCGACTTCGTCAAGCTGGCCGAGGCGTATGGCTGCCTGGGCATCCGCGTTGAGAAGGAAGAAGAGATCGACGCCGCAATCAAGCTCGCGATCGGGACCAACGACCGCCCCGTCGTCATCGACTTCATCGTCAGCCGCGATTCGATGGTTTGGCCGATGGTGGCCGCCGGTGTCTCGAACGACGACATCAAGTACGCGCGCGACGCGGCACCGATCTGGGACACCGAGGAGTAAAGATGTCAAAGCACGTACTTTCGCTTCTGGTTGAAGACAAGCCGGGTCTGCTGACCCGCGTCGCCGGGCTCTTTGCTCGCCGTGGCTACAACATCGAATCGCTCGCCGTAGGTGTCAGCGAGATCGAGGGCCTTTCGCGCATCACCGTCGTCGTCAGCGTCGATGGTGCCCCTCTCGAGCAGGTCACCAAGCAGCTCAACAAGCTGATCAACGTGATCAAGATCGTCGAGCTCGAGCCCGAGGCAGCGGTCCAGCGTGACCACATGCTCATCAAGGTCAAGACCGACCCCGCTACTCGCTCTCAGGTTCTCGAAGCGGTAACCTTGTTCCGTGCGCGCGTCATCGACGTTTCGAGCGATGCGCTAATCATCGAGGTCACCGGCGACAGTTCGAAGTGCGCGGCCTTCATCAAGGTCCTAGAACCTTTCGGCATCAAGGAAATGGTTCAGTCGGGTGTCTTGGCTATGGGTCGTGGCTCGAAGTCGATTACCGACAAGGTGCTCAAGTAGCAACAAATCGAATCACCCGCCAATGACGGCACAAGTTTTTGCAATACAAACTTCCAACAAATAAGGAGAAACAAAGTGGCTGAAATCTTTTATGACAAGGATGCCGACCTCTCGATCATCCAGGGTCGCAAGGTAGCAGTTCTTGGCTACGGCTCGCAGGGTCACGCTCACTCGCTCAACCTGAAGGACTCGGGTGTCGACGTGGTCGTTGGTCTGCCAGCAACCTCGAAGTCGCGTGCAAAGGCTGAGGAGGCAGGCCTCAAGGTCCTGACCCCAGCAGAGGCATCGGCATGGGCAGACGTAATCGTCGTGCTCGCACCAGACCCTCGCCAGCGCGACCTCTACAACGACGACATCGCTCCTAACCTGGTTGCAGGCAAGGCACTCGTCTTCGGTCACGGCTTCGCAATCCGCTTCGGCTACATCACCGCTCCAGAGGGCGTTGACGTATTCCTCGTTGCTCCAAAGGGCCCAGGTCACCTGGTTCGCCGCGAGTACGAGGGTGGCCGTGGTGTTCCAAACCTCATCGCCGTTCACCAGAACGCAACCGGCTCGGCATTCGAGCTCGGCCTTTCATACTCGAAGGCAATCGGTGGCACCCGTGCGGGCACCATCAAGACCACCTTCGCTGAAGAAACCGAGACCGACCTGTTCGGTGAGCAGGCTGTTCTCTGTGGTGGCGCTTCCCAGCTCATCCAGTACGGCTTCGAGACCCTAACCGAGGCTGGCTACCAGCCTGAGGTTGCTTACTTCGAGGTTCTGCACGAGCTCAAGCTCATTGTCGACCTCATGTACGAGGGTGGCATCGCCAAGCAGCGCTGGTCGGTTTCAGACACCGCTGAGTACGGTGACTACATCTCGGGTCCACGCGTTATCGGTCCAGAGGTCAAGGAGCGCATGCGCGACGTCCTCACCGACATCCAGGACGGCACCTTCGCTCGTCGCTTCGTTGCCGACGTAGACGCTGGCGCACCTGAGTTCCTGGCGCTGCGCGCCAAGGGCGAGGCACACCCAATCGAGGCAGTGGGCCGCAGCCTGCGCAAGCTGTTCTCGTGGATCAAGAACTCGGACGACTACAGCGAGGGTTCGGCAGCTCGCTAATCGCGGGTCGCACTAAACCTCGTCGCAAGACGTTCACGAAGCCCCGTCGGCTGGCTCTTAGGAGTCGGTCGGCGGGGTTTTCGCTTATAGCTGGACGGACTATATGGGTTTTGGGCAAAGAACGCAAGACTTGCGCGGCGCATTTGTAGCCGCAAATCTGTTGTCCTTCGCGAACGAAAGGATAAAGAATGTCGACGAAGTTAACACTAAAAGTAGCCTCTGCGAGCCTCATAGCACTGCTGGGCGCATCAATCGCTGGTTTTGAGCCAGCCAACGCTGCTTTCAGAGATTGCCTAGTTGCCGGTGAGTATCGGGCAAGCGAAATCGCAGAGACTCAGACCCTTTGCCAAGGTGTGTCATCGTCTGAGATTGCACTTAAATTTGACGAATCAGCGCCAGGTTTGGGTTTTCCTGAAGAAGGCCAAGTCGCTATAGCGGATTTTGCTGCCGGCGCAGCTTTTTCTGAGATTGTGTTGGTAGCCACGGAGCATGGATCAGTGGGTGTGCTGGAAGACGGCGTTTCATTCGGAGACACGGCAGCGACCCTCAACAACACCGCTGCAACGGCTTATCCAGGTTGCGGCGGATCCCAGTTCCTATACTTGCCCTGGACATGGACCACGACTTGGTCTTGGCGATACAACCCGAGTTCCCAGCCGAACGCAGGTGCCTTAGTTGCAATTCAAGAAGCGGCCAACCTTTGGACGACTGGGGTAAATCGCTGCACGGGCATTCCTTATACAAGCACATTTCAAAACCGGTACCTCGGCACTACTACTAGGGCCGGTGCTGCGACCAGCAGTGGAACCTGTGGTGCCCGAGACGGCTTCAGCGTTATTTCTTGGAGTGTTATGCCATACGGCCAGACCAATGGAATCCTTGCGCTAGCCTGCTTGACGCCTTATGGAGCCACGGCAACGGAAGCTGACATCACCTTCAACCCAGCGTATTCTTACTACACGGGCGCGTCTGCATACGGGTGTCCGTCAGGATATGTTGACCTGCGTGAAATTGCTGCCCATGAGGTTGGTCATGTTACGGGGATGGCACACTCTGACCCAGCGCTCCTTCAGCTCATGAAACCGAACTTCGGGCCTTGCGAAACAGGGGAACGGCTTTTGGCGCCGGGCGACATCGCGGGGTTGCTAAATCGCTACTAGGTCCAAACACATTGCAGGACAAAACCAACGTCGATGGGGTGGGAGTTCGATGAGGAGAATCGTGTGTGCAAGTTGCATTTTGGCATTAGTTTTGATCTTTGCAATTCTGGCTTTTTCAGGTAGCAATCAAGGTGCAGGAGACCCCACGCCTTCCTTGATCCCCGCAGAAGAATTCTCGGTGAGGCCGTGTGAAAAGGTGCAAGGAATCTGGCAGTGCCCCGACTATGTCGGAGAAAATTCGGGAATCAAGCTGCGAAACTAGAAATTCCTGGGCGAAATCTGCCGAGGCATTCACGTTTGTTGCATAGACCGTGATGAACTCGCGGCCGAATCAAAGCCCCGTCGGCTGGCTCTTAGGAGTCGGTCGGCGGGGTTTTCGCTTGCCTAGACTTGAGGCATGCACAAGGTTTTTTACGCCGCGGTCAGCCTAGACGGCTTCATCGCCGGCCCTAACGGAGACATGAGTTGGGCCGAGAAGTATCTCGCCACCGGCGAAGACTACGGCTATGTGCAGCTGGTGCACGAGTGCAGCGCGATGCTCATGGGCCGCAAGACCTTCGAATTTGAAGCGGATGCGGCGCCCGACATGGAGCGCGTGCTGCCGACCTATGTTTACACCTCGCAACCGATGCGCTTTGATGGCGTCAGTGCGAGCCAGGTGACTTTCGTTGGCGGTCCACTGACTGGGGTTGTTGAGGCCATCGAACGCAACCACACCGGCAAGCTGTTCGTAAGCGGGGGAGCGCACCTTGTCGAGGGGCTGCTTGCCGAGAACCTGCTCGACGAGATCCGCCTGTTTGTCTGCCCCGAGATCTTGGGTGCGGGCACGCGCATGTGGGGTGTGGCCGGCAGCGAACGCCACCTTGAGTTGTTGTCGTCGAAGACCTACGGATCGGGTCTGGTGGAGCTGCGCTATCAGGTTCGCTAGGCGAGCGTCAGAGCGCATCCGGCCGAGAAGGTATGGCAAAAAGAAAACGGCACCCGATCGGGTGCCGTTCTTATAGTTGCGACTTACTTGTCACACTGGCAGATCTGGTCTTCGCTAAAGCCAGCGAGTGCTTCGTCGATGTGCTGGCCACAGCCGGTCCAGGTGACCTTGCCGCAGCTTGAGCAGTTGATTGGTGAGCACATGGTGTGTCCTTTCACTTGAATTTCTTGGTTCTAGTATACCCCTAGGGGTATCACGTGGCTAGGTTTGCAGCTCGAGGATCGGGTTGGCGCGCACCGAACGAATGAACTCGCTGGTGCCGGCCGCCCAATCCTCGGCGGAAACGAACTGCAGGTTCACGATACGCCCGAGTTGCCCCTCGACGGCGGCGACCGCGCGTGACGCATCGATTCGGTTCATGTTGCCAACCAGCAGAACGTGCAGCTGGCGCGGGGTTGGTCCTGGCTTTTGCGCCAAGCGCTCGGCCCATTCGCCGTAGATGTAGGCATGCTGCAGGCCAAAGAGACCGGCCAGGGCGCGCGGAAGCAGTGCGGCCGGCCCATAGGAGTGAGCGACTATCTGAAAGATCGAATCGAACAACGGATGCTCGGCGTTCGCGCGAATGAGTCGCACGCGGCCGAAGGCGCGGTCGGTCGCGTACTCTGCCTCGACCAGGCGGTCGACCTCACGCATCGCGGTCGGCACACTCGTGAACGCCTGCTCGGCGAGCTCGGTAATGGTGAAGTCGGTGTCTGAACGCATGAATAGGCGCGCGAGGATTAGCCCCTGAACATCGCTGCGAATCAGCGGAGAGAGCAGCCCCGGCTTTGGTTTCATAAAATGAAAGATAACTTGCATCTAATGAAATAATCAAGCCCCAAAATGGCGCCGGCGCTCAATAAAGTTGAGCCCATGACCAAGCCAATCGTGATCATTGCAGAAGAACTTTCACCAGCTACCGTTGCTGCCCTCGGCCCAGACTTCGAGGTAGTCAACGTCGACGGCACCGACCGCCCGGCCCTGCTGAAGGCCCTCGCCAACGCAGACGCCATCCTCGTTCGTTCGGCGACCCAGGTTGACGCTGATGCCATCGCCGCAGCGCCAAAGCTCAAGGTCGTCGCCCGCGCCGGTGTCGGCCTCGACAACGTCGACATCAAGGCAGCAACCAACGCCGGTGTCATGGTGGTCAACGCCCCAACCTCGAACGTGATCTCGGCAGCGGAGCTCGCCATCGGCCAGCTGTTCGCCCTAGCTCGTCACATCCCTGATGCCAACGCATCGCTCAAGGCCGGCGAGTGGAAGCGCTCGAAGTTCACCGGTGTCGAGTTCTATGAGAAGACCATCGGCATCGTCGGCCTTGGCCGCATCGGCACCCTGGTCGCCCAGCGCCTCGCCGGCTTCGGCGTCAACCTGATCGGCTACGACCCATACGTCACCCCGGCTCGCGCAGAGCAGATCGGCGTGACCCTGGCCACCCTCGACGAGGTAATGGCCCAGTCTGACTTCATCACGATTCACATCCCAAAGACCCCGGAGACCACCGGCCTGATCAGCACCGAGCAGTTCAAGCTGGCCAAGCCAAACCTGCGCATCGTCAACTGCTCGCGCGGTGGAATCATCGACGAGGCTGCCCTGTATGAGGCGCTTAAGTCGGGTCAGATCGCCGGTGCCGGCCTCGACGTCTTCGTTCAGGAACCACCGAAGGAGAGCCCGCTGCTCACCCTGCCAAACATCGTCGTCACGCCGCACCTCGGCGCTTCGACCGATGAGGCACAGGAGAAGGCCGGTATCTCGGTCGCAAAGTCGGTTCGCCTAGCGCTCGCCGGCGACCTCGTGCCAGACGCCGTAAACGTAGCCGGTGGCAACATCGACTCGTCGGTCAAGCCGGGCATCTCGCTCATGGAGCACATGGGTCAGATCTTGTTCGGCCTGTCGGGCGGCAACGTCGCGGCAATCGAGGTCGAGGTTCGTGGCGAGATCGCCGCGCACGATGTCTCGGTGCTCAAGCTCGCCGGTCTCAAGGGCTTCTTCCAGAACGCAGTGACCGAGCAGGTTTCTTACGTCAATGCACCGTTGATGGCAGAGCACCGCGGCATCGACGTCAAGCTGACCGTCGACGCGCACAGCGAGGAATACCGCAACGTCACCTCGATCAAGGCAACCCTGGTCGACGGCACCACCTCGTCGGTTTCGGGCACCGTCATCGGCCCGAAGCTGCTGCAGAAGATCGTGAACATCAACGGCTACGACGTCGAGGTTGCAATGGCCGAGCACTTCGTGACCATGGTTTACACCGACCGTCCAGGCATCGTCGCCGTCTATGGCAAGGCATTCGCCGAGGCTGGGATCAACATCGCAGCCATGCAGATTGCTCGTGAGCAGAAGGGCGGCAAGGCCCTCTCGGTAATCACCGTTGACTCGCCGGTCGACGCTTCCGTTCTCGAAGGTGTTCGCGTTGCAATCGAGGCGGTCTCGATGAAGGCGATCGACATCAACCTATAAACCGATGCGCCAAGCGCAAGATGGCCCCGACCAATCGGTCGGGGCCATCGTCGTTTGCGGTTACGCGCGTCGCGCCAGCGCGTCCTTGCCGGCTCGCCAGGTGGTGTAGCCGCCGGACAGGTTGCGCACGTTCTTGCCTGCCGCGCGCAGGATCTGGGTGGCGGTGTGGCCGCGCTGACCAACGGCGCAGTGCACGATGACCTCGCCGTCGATTTGGTCGAGGTGGTCGCGCAGCTCGTCAACCGGGATCAGCCTTGCGCCAGGAATCGCTCCGGCGGCGTTCTCGGTGGCGGTGCGAACGTCGATCAGCTGGGCTCCAGCTGCTAGGGCCGAGTCGAGCTCGTGCCACTGAAGCGTCGGGGTGTTGCCGTGCAGCACGTTGTTGCCCACATAGCCCGCGTGATTGATCGGGTCTTTGGCCGAGCCAAACTGCGGAGCGTATGCCAGCTCGAGATCCATCAGGTCATCGACCGTGAAACCGGCGCGAATCGCGGTCGCCAGAACGTCGATGCGCTTGTCGGCGCCGTCTTCGCCGATGGCCTGGGCGCCAAGCAGGCGGCCGGTGGTCGGGTCGAAAGTCACCTTGAGCGAGACGCGCTTGGCGCCGGGGTAGTAACCGGCGTGGCTGCCAGGGTGAATGTGAATCGAGGCGGCGGGTATGCCTGCCTTGCGGGCGGCGGCCTCGGTGAGGCCGGTCATGGCCGCGACCATTCCGAATGCTCCGATGATTGCCGTGCCGAGGGCAGCATGTGCCTGGGTCTCGACGCCGGCTATGACGTCTGCGATCAGGCGGCCATGGCGGTTGGCGAGGTTAGCCAGAGGAATTAGGGTCTGGTTGCCGCTTAGCTCGCCTAGTTTCTCGACGGCGTCGCCGGCGGCGAGGATGCGCTGGTCGCTGGTGCGCTGTTGCTCGTCGACCCAGAGGCCGCCCGTGTCGCCGATTTTGAGTCCAGCGGCCACGGCAAGCGCGTTGTCTGGAACCACGCCTGCCGCAGCGATAACGATGTCGGCGGCGATTCTCGCACCGCTGGCCAAGGTGACCGAGTCACCCTCAACCGATGTCAGCTGGGTCTCGAGCGCCAGGCGAATGCCGTTGGCTTCGAGCTTGGCCTGCAGTGGCTCGATCATCTCGATGTCGAAACCGGACAGGATCTGACCTTGGCGCTGAACCAGAGTGACCTCGAGCCCGAGGTGACGCAGGTTTTCTGCAACCTCGACGCCCACGAAACCGGCACCGACGATCACGGCCGTCTTCGCGTTACCGGCCGCAGCCTTCAAGCGGTCGGCATCGGCAACATCGCGCAGGGCGAGTGCTCGCACACCGCCTGGCACATCCAGGGTTCTAGGTCGCGCACCGGTGGCAAGCACCAGGTAGTCGTATGAATCGGTGAACTCTTCGCCCGTCAGGCCGTTCACGGCGGTGACGGTCTGGCTCGCTCGATCGATGGCGATCACGCGAGTGTTCGTGCGAACCTCGAGTCGAAAGCGACGCCATAGCGATTCGGGTGTCTGCAGCAGCAGTGCATCGCGATCGCTAATTACATCGCTCACAAAATAGGGCAGCCCGCAGTTGGCGTAGCTGACGTTTTCGCCGGCCTCGAAGACCACGATTTCCGCATCCTCGCGAAGGCGACGCAGGCGAGTGGCGGCAGACATTCCGGCGGCGACGCCACCGACGATCAAAACGCGCATGGTTCTAGTGCACCCGCTCGATTAGCTGATCGGCAGCCCGGCACGACGCCAAGCGCCAGTGCCACCAGAGACGTTGGTGACCTTGTAACCCTGACCGGCAAGGAAGTTGCATGCCTGAGCCGAACGGGCTCCCGACTGGCAGATAACGAGAATCTCTCGTTCCTTTGGAATCTCTCGCTGGTAGCGGGTCTGAAGACCGCTGAGTGGCAGGCTCTTTGCGCCAACCGCGTGGCCCGAACGGAACTCGCCCGTCTCGCGAACATCAAACAACAGCGTTCCCTGCTGCTGCAGTTCGCGTGCGGTCTCGACGCTCACGGTTTCGTACTTCTTCTTGAATAGGTTGCTGAAAAATCCCATGATGTTCCTTTGTTTGAGGTGGTGTGGTTAGGCCAGTGACATGAAGGCTTTTTCGAGTGCCTTCTGCGACTCTTCAGAGCCGGGTGTCTGGGCGCACTTGGCCATACCGGTCGAGATGACCGAGAAGCCGGCACGCGAGAGTGCGGTCGATGCGGCCGAGAGTTGCATGAGGATGTCGGTGCAGTCGCGACCCTCGTCGAGCATCTTGATGATGCCGCCGATCTGGCCCTGCACTCGCACGAGGCGATCGCGGGCGGCCTTTAGTTCGCTCGGTTCAATCTGCATGTTGCACCTTTCATCACTGCTGTTGCTAGACTCGTTCTTGCTCAAGTGTATACCCTAGGGGGTATCAGTAAGGATGACAATGCGTTACAACTTCAAGGCCGCCTTCAAGGCAATTGCCGCTATCTTCGTACTTGTATTTGCACTCAACACGCTCACTGCGTGTGCCGATCAGAAGATGGACATGACCACCGTGACTGCTGTTATTGACGTTCGCACCCCAGCCGAAATTGCCGAGACCGGCCACCTTGACGGCGCGCTCACCTTTGATTGGCAGGGTAGCGACTTTGCGGCACAGGCCGAGACGCTCGACAAGTCGGGCAACTACGTCATCTACTGTCGCTCGGGCAATCGCGCCGGCCAGGCAATCGCATGGTTCGAAGAGAACGGCTTCACCGGTGAGTTGACTAACGGCGGTGGCCTGGCTGACGCTCAGGCGCTGACTGGCATCGCCATCGTGAATGGCTAAGACACTCAAGCAGGTCATCGCAAAGCTGGTTCCTGCCGAGTACTGGAACCAGAAGTACCGCATCGACGAGTGGCTTTACACCAAGGTCGAAAACCGCTTCGTCAAAGAACTCTGCGAACCGCTGACACCTGGCAAGGCAATTGATCTTGCCGGTGGCGAAGGCCGCAATTCGATGTGGCTGGCCAAGCGCGGCTGGACTGTCGAGGACGTCGACTTCTCGGCCGTTGCCCTCAAGAAGTTCAAGACTTGGGTTGCCGAGGAATCGGCAGGGGACCCTGCCTTGGCCAAGCGCTGCTTCACCACCAAGGCCGACGCCCGCGGCTTCAAGAGCAAACTAGCCCCCGCCGATCTAGGCGTCATTGCATACCTTCAGATCGAAGAGGATGCGCTCGCCGCAGCCATCGCCGGCCTCGTTGCCAAGTTGAGGCCAGGTGCCGCGCTCGTTGGTGTTTGGCACTCGCGTGCCAACCTCGAAGGCGGCTTTGGCGGGCCGCGTGACCCGAAGGTGCTGCCAAGCGTGGAGACCATCACCACGGCCATGTCTCAGCTGCCTGTCGACATCGTTTCTCTCGAGAACCGCGATGGGCAGATTCAGACCCAGCAGGGTTTACGTCCAAGCATCACGCTCGTGCTGCGCGCCACCATCCGCTAGTTGCCCAGAATGGCGGGGCGTACGCCCGTCTTTGCCCGTCAGCGCGAGTAAACTCGGGGTAAAGAAACGCATTATTGGGAGCACGTTTTGACTCGCATTTACGACCTGGCAGTAATTCCTGGCGACGGCATCGGCCCGGAGGTGACCAGCGTCGCGCTCGAGGCAATCAAACGCGTGACCGCCGGCTCCGGCGTCGAATTCAAGACCACCGAGTATGACCTCGGTGCGCGTCGTTACCTTGCCAACGGCGAGACCCTCACCGACGCCGACCTCGAGGCCCTCAAGCAGCACGACGCAATCCTGCTCGGTGCCATCGGTGACCCACGCGTGCCGAGCGGCGTGCTAGAGCGTGGGCTGCTGCTCAAGCTTCGCTTCTCGTTCCAGCACTACGTAAACCTGCGGCCGACCAAGCTCTACCCAGGTGTTATCAGCCCGCTGGCTGAACCCGGCAAGGTCGACTTCGTCGTGGTTCGCGAAGGCACCGAAGGCCCATACGTCGGCAACGGTGGCGCTATTCGCGTGGGCACCCCGAACGAGGTTGCTAACGAGGTTTCGGTCAACACCCGCTTCGGCGTCGAGCGCCTCGTGCGCCACGCATTCGAACTGGCTAGCCAGCGCGACCGCAAGAAGGTCACCCTCGTGCACAAGCACAACGTGCTGGTTCACGCCGGTTGGCTGTGGCAGCGCACGGTTGACGAGGTTGCCAAGGAGTTCCCGGCCATCAAGACCGAATACCTGCACGTCGACGCGGCGACCATCTTCATGGTCACCAACCCTGAGCGTTTCGACGTGATCGTCACCGACAACCTGTTTGGCGACATCCTCACCGACCTTGCTGCTGCCATCGGCGGCGGCATCGGCTTGGGCGCATCGGGCAACATCAACCCGGACGGCGACTTCCCGAGCATGTTCGAGCCGGTTCACGGTTCGGCACCCGACATCGCAGGCAAGAACCTTGCCGACCCAACCGCTGCCATCCTGTCGGCAGCACTGTTGCTTGAGCACCTGAAGAACCCGGTTGCCGCGGCACGAATCGAGAACGCCGTGGCGGCCGACCTAGCCACCCGCGGCGAGCAGAAGCGCTCTACTACCGAGATCGCCGAAAGCATCCTTTCTCGCCTCTAACCGAAACGTTGGATGTGCGCACGGCGCATCCGGCACAAGCAAAAGGATTCACAAATGGCCGAGTGGACTATCAAGAAGTCGCAGAACCCAACCCCAGACGCCGAGCGCGAGCAGATTCTCGAGGCTCCAACCTTCGGCACCCACTTCACCGACCACATGGTCACAGTCGTGTGGGAGAAAGACAAGGGCTGGCACTCGGCAACCGTCGAGCCATACGGTCCGATCATGATGGACCCGTCGGCGGCCGTTCTGCACTACGGCCAAGAGATCTTCGAGGGCATCAAGGCATACCGTCACCAGGACGGCTCGATCTGGACCTTCCGCCCAGAGGCAAACGCCAAGCGCCTTCAGAAGTCGGCACACCGCATGGCCCTGCCAGAACTGCCGGTCGAGATCTTCGTCGAGTCGCTGCACAAGCTTCTCGAGGTCGACGGCGCCTGGGTCCCACAGCCGGTCAACGAGAAGACGCTTTACATTCGCCCGTTCGAGATTGCCGCCGAGAACTTCCTTGGCGTACGCGCTGCGCACCGCGCCGAGTACCGAGTTATCGCGTCGCCTGTGGGCCCATACTTCACCGGCGGCATCAAGCCGGTTTCGATCTGGATCGCGCTCGACTCGGCCCGCGCCGGCAAGCACGGTACCGGTGAGGCCAAGACCGGTGGAAACTACGCCGCTTCGCTGCTAGCTCAGGGCGAGGGCTACGAGCAGGGTTGCTCGCAGGTCATGTTCCTAGACGCCGAGACCGCTACCTACATCGAAGAGCTCGGTGGCATGAACCTGTTCTTCGTCTACAAGGACGGCTCGGTTGCCACCCCTGCGCTCGACGGCACCATTCTTCGCGGCATCACTCGCGACTCGGTCGTCACGCTGCTGCGCGACCGCGGCCACAAGGTCGAAGAGCGCAAGATCACCCTCGACGAGGTTCGCGCCGGCATCGAGTCGGGCAACATCACCGAGGTGTTCGCCTGTGGCACCGCCGCGGTCATCACCCCGGTCGGTCAGTTCAAGAGCCGCGAGGGCAACATCGGCAGCGAGAACGCCGAGCCTGGCGAGCTGACCGTCAGCCTGCGCAATGAGCTCACCGGCATCCAGTACGGCACGGTCGAAGACCGTCACGGCTGGATGCACAAGCTGGTCGACTAGTGCGCATCGCGCGCTTTAGCGACGGCTCTGAGCCGCGCTACGGCATTGTCGACGGGCCTGAATTGGTCGTGTGCGTTGGGCACCCGCTCGTCAACCGCTACGAGACGACCGGCGAACGCATCCCGCTCAAAGAGGTCAAACTTCTTGCGCCGACGATTCCGTCGAAGGTGGTCTGCGTCGGCCTCAACTATGGCGAGCACGCGGCCGAGATGGGCATGGATGCGCCTGCCGAACCAACCATTTTCTTGAAGCCATCGAGCTCGATCGTTGGCCCCGGCGACCCGATCGTGTTGCCGCGCCAGAGCCAGCAGGTCGAACTCGAGGTCGAGCTGACGGTCGTCATCGGGCAGTACACCAAGAACGTTTCCGAGGCCGATGCGCTCAGCCACGTCTGGGGTTACACGATTGCCAACGACGTGACCGCGCGTGACCTGCAGGCCACCGACGGCCAGTGGATGCGTTCGAAGGGCTTCGACTCGTTCTGCCCGATTGGTCCGTGGATCGAGACCGACTTTGAGCCTGACGGCCAGCAGATCTCGTCGCGCATCAACGGCGAGACCGCACAGGATGCTTCGATCGACCAGATGCTGACCGGCGTCGCGGCCATCGTTTCGTACGTCTCGCAGAACATGAGCCTGCTGCCCGGCGACGTGATTCTCACCGGCACGCCTTCGGGCATCTCGAAGATCTCGTCGGGTGACATCGTCGAGTGCGAGGTCGAGGGCATCGGTACGCTGCTCAATCCGGTCCACTAGGGGCGGCCGCGGGGGCTCGCCTAGACTAGAGGGCATCATGACCTCAGCCGCAAACGCAATCACCGCGCCGTTTTCAACCGCAACCGGAGCCGATGTAGTCGTCCGTTTTTGCCCTTCGCCAACCGGCACGCCACACGTTGGCCTCGTGCGCACCGCACTATTCAACTGGGCATACGCGCGCCACACCGGTGGCAAGTTCGTCTTCAGAATCGAAGACACCGACGCCGAGCGCGACAGCGAAGAGTCGTTTGAGATGATCCTCGAGGCCCTCGGCTGGCTTGGTCTCAACTGGGACGAAGGCGTTGGCGTCGGTGGCCCGAACGAGCCTTACCGTCAGTCGCAGCGCACCCACATCTACATGGACGTGATCGAGAAACTCAAGGCATCGGGTCACCTCTACGAGAGCTACCTCACCGGCGAAGAGATCGACGCTCGCAACGAGGCAGCCGGCCGCCCGAAGCAGCTGGGCTACGACAACTCGGAGCGCGACTCGACCGAGGAGCAGCGCGCCGCATACCGTGCCGAAGGCCGCAGCCCTGCCCTGCGACTGCGTGTGCCAGACGTCGACATCACGTTCACCGACCTGGTTCGCGGTGAAATCACGTTCCCTGCCGGTTCGTTCCCCGACTTCGTCGTGGTTCGCCCAAACGGCCAGCCGCTTTACACCCTCGTCAACCCGGTTGACGACGCGCTGATGGGCATCACCCACGTTCTTCGCGGCGAGGACCTGCTCTCGTCGACTCCGCGCCAGATCGCGCTCTACAACGCGATGGTCGAGGCGGGCATCACAACGTTCATCCCGCAGTTTGGCCACCTGCCATACGTCATGGGTGAGGGCAACAAGAAGCTTTCGAAGCGCGACCCTGAGTCGAACCTGTTCCACCACCGCGACCGCGGCTTCATTCCCGAGGGTCTGCTCAACTACCTGTCGCTGCTCGGCTGGGGCCTCAGCGCCGACCAGGACATCTTCACCCTCGAGGAACTGGCCGCCAACTTCGACGTGGCGAACGTGAACCCGAACCCGGCCCGCTTCGACCAGAAGAAGGCCGACGCCATCAACGCAGCGCACATCCGCCTTCTGGGCCTCGAAGACTTCAAGGGTCGCCTCGTGCCATACCTGCAGTCGGCCGGCGTGCTCGGTTCGACCGTGACCGTTGAACAGGATGCAATATTGACGGCCGCCGCACCACTCGTGCAGGAGCGCATGACCGTGCTCAGCGAGGCAGTCGGCATGCTCGGCTTCCTATTCACCACAGCCGACAAGCTCGTGGTCGAGGAAGATGCACTCGCGGGTATGCCCGAGAACACCCGCCAGATTCTGGATGCGTCAATCGCCGCCATCGACGGCCTTGCTGCCGATGAGTTCAAGACTGAGGCTCTGCAGGCCGCGCTCAACCACGCGCTGATCGAGGTGCTCGAGCTCAAACCGCGCAACGCTTTTGGCCCGCTGCGCACCGCCGTCTCGGGCCGTCGAGTTTCGCCACCGCTGTTTGAGTCGATGGAGATCCTCGGCAAGGCAGAGACTATGGCCCGTCTTCGCGCGTTTGCCGAGCGGTTCTAAGCCCGCTAAGATTGACCACTGGACCGCTTGGTCTGTGCATCATTGGGATATGGTGTAATTGGCAACACGAAGGTTTCTGGTTCCTTTGTTCTAGGTTCGAGTCCTGGTATCCCAGCTTTGAAAACCCCCGCTGCGGCGGGGGTTTTCGCATACTCTGGGCGTGTGAACATCGCATACGTATCCACATGGATTGTCATTCTCGCGCTCGCTGCCGTGAGCCTGTTTCAAATCGCGCTGATCCTGGGCGCACCAATGGGGGAGTACGCGTTTGGCGGGCAAAACCCGGGCAAGCTGCCGGGCAAATTCCGCGCGATGAGCGGTGTGACGCTGCTGGTCTACCTGGGCATCGTCGGTCACATGCTCGCGCAGATCGAGATCCTGCCGCGCATGCTGCCAGACGACCTAAATCGCATCGCGAACTGGGTTATCTTTGGGCTGAACATCCTCAGCTTTGTGATGAACAGCATCTCGCGCAGCAAGAAGGAACGCGACATGTGGGTGCCGGTGGCTTTGATGCTCTCGGTCGCTTCGTTCTTCGTCGCGCGCGGCTAGCGCACTGGACGATAAATCTAGCGGAGGCTAGAGCTCGGTCGTGCCGCCAGGCTTTAGGTACTCGAAGCTGCCGCCACCCTGTTCGGTGACCAGCTTCACGCGGCCGTTGTTCAACTCATGGCCGATGTCGCTCAGGTGCACGTTGTGAGTCGGGAAAGTGCGCTTCGGTTTGACCGCGGCCACGAAGTCCATCACATCGCCGATCTTTAGCCAAGGCGCGCTAGTCGGACACGCGAGCAGTTCGACCGCGCGATCCGGCTGCGTGTATGAGTCGCCAGGGTAGTAGAGCCGGTCGTTGACCATCACGCCGCGGTTTTGAATCAGCGGAATCGAACGGTGAATCTCTTGGTGCATGTCGCCGAAGAACTCGAGCGTGAATGCGCCGACCTCATAGAAGTCGCCGTGGTGCACTGCCGTGACGGCCAACTCGGGCAGCGAAACCGCAAGACGAGCTCGCACCTCATCGGTCGCATAAACCTGCAGGCCTGGATTGGTTGCCGCCAGCGCCGAAAGCTGCGTCTCGGAGCAGTGGTCGTCGTGGTTGTGCGTGATGACGACGGCAAGCACGTCCGTGGTAGAACCCATCGGCTCGGTGTATGAACCCGGGTCGATGATGATGCGCTGACCGCCCTCGAGTAGCTCGAGGCAAGCGTGGATGTGCTTGGTGATCTTCATGGCAACAGGCTACAACTTGTAGCGAATCGCACCCATCATGCCGGTTTCCATGTGGTAGCTGTTGTGGCAGTGAATCGCCCAATCGCCCGGGTTGTCGGCCTGAATACGAATCCTGACGCTGGTCATGGGCTTGACCAACACGGTGTCCTTGCGTGGTCCGTTGGTGAGGCCTCGCCCATAAGCGTCTAGCACCTGGAATGTGTGCCCGTGCAGGTGCATCGGGTGGAACATCATCGAGTGATTGCTGAAATTCAGGTCGACGGTCTCGCCCTCACGCAGCTCAAACAGCGTCGCGTGCATGTCGGTATTGCCGTTGATGTTCCAGCTGTATGGCACCATCGTTCCCATCAGCATCGCTTCGAGCGTTGCGCTCGACTTGCCGGTCAGCAAAACATCGTCGGCGGCCTGCAGGTCGACGACCTGGGTCACCGACTTAGAGGTTGTTGGCAGCGTGCTCGCCGGCGGTATGGCGGCTGAACCTGTCTTCAGAACGGATCGGGCCACGCCGGTGGTCTTGCCGACGGGAATCGCAAAGGCGTTGTGTGCTCCGTCGGTCACGGTGACGATTGCGTCGATGCGTTCGCCCATGCCCAGCAGCACGCTCGTCGAATTGCGCGGTTTGACCGCGAAGCCATCGGTGTGGGTCACGGTCATCTCGTGGCCGTCGACGCCGAACACGAACGCGGTGTCGCTTGCGGCGTTAATGATTCGAAGACGGATGCGTTCGCCGACCTTCGCCTGACGAACCTCAGGATCCTCGGCAACGCGGCCGTTGATTATGTAGGCGGGGTATTGCACGTCGCTCATGCCCATGCCGAGCCCAAACTGGTCTTGCATTCCGGCCATGCCCGACATGCCACCCATGTTCATGCCCATGTTCATGCCGCCCATGTGGCCCATGTCGTGATCGGAGGATGTCGCAGCCTTTAGGTCGGTCAGAATCTGCTGCGGCGTCTTGCCTAGCCCGAGGGTCCAGTCGTCGAGCATCAGGATCCACTCGCTGTCGTATGCGCCCGCCTCGTTCGGGTCATCGATGATGAAGCTGCCATAAAGACCCTCTTCGGGCTGCAAACCGGTGTGCGAGTGGTACCAGTAGGTGCCCGGGTGCGGCGCCTTGAAGGCCTGGGTGAAGGTGGCGCCGGCAGCGACCTCGTCCTGAGTCAGCATCGGCACACCGTCGGCGTCGTTGCGCAGGGCTAGGCCGTGGATGTGAATCGAGGTGTTCTCGCCAAGGTCGTTGGTTTGGGTCAAGCGCACGAGGTCGCCGTAATTTGCCCGCACGTGCTGGCCCGGCAGTTGGGCGTTGAAGAGTTTCGCGGTTGCGGTCTTGCCCGCCCCGAGTTCGACCTTGCCTAGGGCCTGACGCACGTTCAGATTCGTGGTCTTGTTGCTCGCAAAACGAGCCGCCTCGACTCGCTCGATCGCCGACTTGAGGGCGTCGCCAACTAGGGTTTGACCGCCGCCGACTGCGTTGGTGCCGGTTTGCGAGGCACAGCCGGCCACCGTGCCCGTCGCAACCACACCGAGCAAGCCACCGATTACGGCGCGTCTTGAGACATTCATTCCGAGCTCCTGTCGAATACCCCTAGGGGGTATTATAGGCATATGGATGCGGCATTGAAAAAGCGAGCAATACACCGTGGCAAGATTTTGCAGGGACAGCTTGAGGGTTTGCTGAGAGCAATCGAAAACGAGGACTACTGCATGGACATAATCACGCAGTCGCTTGCAATTCAGAAGTCGCTTGGCTCGCTCAATAAACTCATCGTCGAAAACCACATCGGCACCCACGTCGCGCACATGATGCATTCGCACGACCCAGAACAGCAGGCCAAGGCCGTTGCCGAACTCAGCCAGATCTTCGAACTCAACAACAACCGAGGTGCCAAATGAGCCACGAACACGCCAACGCGCACGAGCACGACGCCGGCCACGCGGCCGAGCATCACTGCGAGCACCACGGCGACAATCCGCCGATGTGCAGCTGTGATCACAACCCTGGCGGCGAGTGCCACTGCCCACCCAACGAGTGCAAGTGCGATCAGCAGCACCACCTGATCGGGCAGACCCAGGAGGGTCACAACTGCTGCACCACCGGTGGGGAGCACGACCTGCCGTCCGCCGGACACGACCATGGGTCGCACGACCACAGTGGTCACGACATGCACGCCGGTCACGATCACGCCGGCCACGAAGGCCATGACCACAGCCATCACGACCCAGGCATGTTCAAGAAGCAGTTCTGGATGGCCCTTGCGCTCACTCTGCCGACCATGGTCTTCAGTCACTCGGTGCAGATGTTGTTCGGTTTCATGTGGTCGTTCCCGCTGATGGACCTCATCCCCGCGGTCTTCGGCACGGTTCTGTTCTTCACTGGTGGACGCGTGTTCCTAAGCACTGGCTGGCAAGAGATAAAGGCCAAGCGCCCTGGCATGATGGCCCTAATCGCCCTAGCCCTGGTCGTGGCATTCGGCTACTCGCTGTTCATCACCGTAGCGACGCTCGCCAACACCGGCTGGCAGGGCATGGACTTCTGGTGGGAGCTCGCCGCTCTGGTCACAATCATGCTGCTCGGTCACTGGATCGAGATGTCCAGCGTGATGAAAGCGTCGGACGCCGTTGGCGCGCTGGCCAAGTTGCTCCCGGCAACCGCCGACCTGCTCGAGGGCGGTGTCACTCGCTCGGTTTCGCTGGCCTCGCTTGCGGTCGGAGACCTCGTGCTCGTGCGCCCAGGTGCGGCAGTTCCTGCCGACGGCGAGGTGGTCGAAGGCGAGTCAAAGGTCAACGAGTCGATGATCACCGGTGAGTCGGCATCGGTTGCCAAGGCCGCCGGCAGCGCGGTTATCGCCGGCACCATCAACGCCACCAACGACGTTCTCGGTGAAGGCGCCCTGACCGTTCGGGTAACCGCGGTTGGCGACGACACCGCTCTAGCAGGAATCATGCGACTCGTTCGCGAGGCACAGGCATCCAAGTCGAAGACCCAGGTCCTGGCCGACAAGGCTGCCGGCTGGCTGTTCTACGCCGCCCTCGGTTCTGCCATCGTCACGGCCGTCGTCTGGACCATGCTCGGCACCCAGAGTCCCGATTTCGTGCTCGAGCGAATCGTCACCGTACTGGTCATCGCTTGCCCTCATGCACTCGGTCTCGCAATTCCACTGGTCAACTCGATCGTCACCGCCAAGGCCGCCAGCCAGGGCATTCTGATTCGCGACCGCCGAGCCTTTGAGGAGGCCCGCCGCGTCGACGTTGTGCTATTCGACAAGACCGGCACCCTCACCACGGGTCAGCGCGGCTTTGTAGCGGCTCACCTCGCGCACCAGTCAACCCTGCGAAGCACCGACGAGCTCGTTGCGCTCGCCGCTGGTATCGAACAGTATTCGGAACACTCGATCGGGCGAGCAATCGTCGCCGAGGCCCAGAAGCGTCGCGTCGAGATTGCCGCGACAAGCGACTTCAGAACCGTGCCAGGCCAGGGTGTCTCGGGCATCATCGACGCGCGCAACGTGCTGGTCGGTGGTCCTGTGCTGCTTACGAGTCGCAACGTCGACATCCACGTGAGTGACCTCGTCAAGGCAGATGCCGCCAACAATGCCGGCAACACCGTCGTCTATGTCGTGCTCGACGGCCAGATGCTCGGCTACATCGAGCTCGGCGACGTCGTTCGCGAGACCTCAGAACAGGCCGTTCTGGCGCTACGACTGATGCGCAAGCGCGTCGGAATGCTAACCGGCGATGCCCAGGGCGTCGCAAACTCGATCGGCAAGCAGCTCGGCATCGGTGAGATCTTCGCCGAGGTATTGCCTCACCAGAAGGCAGATCTCGTCAAGCGACTGCAGCTCGACCGTTCGCGCGTGGCGATGGTTGGCGATGGCGTCAACGATGCGCCAGCCTTGGCTCAGGCCAACGTCGGAGTCGCAATTGGCGCGGGAACCGACGTTGCCATCGAATCGGCTGGTCTGATTCTGATTTCGGATGACCCGACCGCAGTGCCGCAGGCCATCGACCTGAGCCGCCGCTCGTACTCGAAGATGGTGCAGAACCTGATTTGGGGAGCGGGATACAACGTGCTCGCGATTCCGCTCGCCGCGGGCGCATTTATGCCGCTCGGTTTGGTTCTCTCGCCAGCCCTAGGTGCGGTGCTAATGTCGCTCTCGACCATCATCGTTGCGGCCAACGCCCAGTTGCTGCGACGACCATCGCGACGCCGCTAGGTTTTCGGCCGACGTTGCCAGACCGAACGGATGCGCCATGGGCACAACCGCTGATCGCAACACCGCAGTGGCCGAGCGCCTCGGCGTGCTCGTCAACCCGACGTCTGGCAAGGGTAAAGGTGCTGCAGCAGGTGTGGTTGTGTTCGATACCCTGGCTCGACTAGGCATCGATGCGGTCGACCTCAGCGGACGCGACATGGCCGAGGCCCTAGCCAACGGACGCGCGGCACTCGCAGACGGCTCCGTAACCGGAATCGTCGTCGTCGGTGGCGACGGCATGGCTCACCTGGGCGTGAACCTGTGCGCCGAAACCACCATTCCGCTTGGCATCGTTGGTGTCGGAACAGGCAATGACTCGGCTCGATCGCTCGGCCTACCGGTCGGCGACGCCGCTGCCGCAACCGAGCAAATCGTGCGACTAATTGGCGCGGCTAAGCCCATCGACGCCATCCGCCTAAACAGTTCGACCGGCCAGCACTGGGTGCTGGGCACCGCATCCGCCGGTTTTGATGCCCTGGTAAATCAGCGGGCCAACAGGATGAGCTGGCCGAAGGGCCAGCGTCGCTACGAGCTCGCGATGCTGCTCGAACTCGTGAAGTTCCGCCCGTTGCAGTATGCGCTCGAGGTCGACGGCAAGGCTCGCAAGATCGAGGCGATGTTGTGTGCAGCGGCCAACGGGCCGGCTTTCGGCGGAGGAATGCTGATCGCGCCAGAGGCGAACATGGAGGATGGGTTGCTCGATCTATTCATCGTGCACAAGATTTCTCGGCTCGAGCTCATCAAGATTTTCCCTAAGGTTTACACCGGTGGGCACGTTGGTCATCCCGCGGTCGAGATCGTGCGCGCCAAGCACGTAAAGATCGATTCGGGGCACATGCCCGCCTATGCAGATGGCGAATCGGTAGGGCGCGGGCCGCTCGAGGCCAAGCTGGTTCCGCGGGCTCTGCTCGCGTTTGCCTAGTCGCCTTCGCTCGTGATAAGGTTTTCAGGTTGTTCTAAACGGCCCCATCGTTTAGCGGCCTAGGACGCCGCCCTCTCACGGCGGTAGCGCGGGTTCAAATCCCGCTGGGGTCACCACGCTCGGCTCAGATGACTTGTTCTCTGAGCCGAGTTTGATTTAACCGAGAGTCCGCACCGCGGACTATGGCCGAATTAACCGCGATTGTGACGCAGATGCGTGACAGCAGCCGCGATGAGCGTGACGCTCACCGGAATGAATGCGGCACCGTTTAGCCCGCCGAATGCAACGAGAGCCAGAATCGTTCCCGACGTCGCGCCACCAAGAGCGCCACTGAGGTTCATCAGCGAGTCGCTCAGACCCTGAACGTTAGCCTTTTCGTTTGTGCTCAGAGTGGCTGCCAACAACGACGATCCAGCGACGGTCGATGCTGACCAGCCGAGGCCAAGCAGGAATAGGCCAACTTGAACGAGCGGAATGCTCTCGCTGCCCCAACCTGCCACCCCGAGCGCGACCACGTAAATCAACTGGCCAAGGACCACCACGCGGATGCGGCCGAACTTGTCGGCTAGCATGCCGAAAATTGGGCTGAAGGCATACATGCCGGCGATATGCAGGCTGATCGTGAAGCCGACGATGACCAGGTCTGGCCCGTGGTGCATGGCCTCCATGAGGTCGGTCAGGTGAACCGGCGTCATCGACATCACCGCCACCATGACCATGTGCGACAGAGCGATAGTCGCAACAGCAAAACCGGCTACCGGTTGTTCGCGCAAGATCTGGACTGCACGACGAAGCGAGGCCTTGGGTTTTGCAGAGTTCTTAGCTGCATCCAGCTGCTGAGCGATCAGGAGTGGATCTGGCCGGAGCCCAAACCAGAGCACGGTTGTGGCGAGCGCCTGCGCGATGATCGTGAACACAAACGGGCCGGTTAGGTGCGGCAGGCCGAGAGCCTTGCCGACAAGCTCGCCTGGACCGAAGAGGTTCGGGCCGACAACGGCGCCGACGGTTGTAGCCCAAACTACGAGGCTCAGGTCGCGCCCCTGGCGATTTGGGCTTGGTAGGTCGACGGCGGCGAAACGGGCCTGGAGCCCGGTTGCCGAACCCGCGCCCATAAGGAACAGGGCCACCAGGAGTAGTGGGAAGGTGCGGGTCGCGGTTGCCGTGATCACGAGCAGGGCGCCCGCGATTGCGAGCCCAGCGCCAGCGGCTAAGGCGCGACGGCGACCTCTCGCATTCGCCAGACGAGCCAGGGGGATGGCCCAGACCGCTGCACCGAGGGTGCTGAAGGTTGCCGCGGCACCGCTCCAGGCGGGCGTTCCGCTGAGATCTTTCGCCAGGAGTGCGCCGATCGAGAGGGTCGAACCGAGCCCGAATCCGCTGAGCACCTGACCACCCGTGAGCACACGAATGGTTTTTAGTTGGATGCGTTGGATGGATGCGTCGGTTAGCTCGGCAAAGCTCATGGTTGCCAGCCTAGGCGTTGCGCTCGCAACAGTCGTGTTGGCGCCCCGCCGATACCCGCGACATCCTTGATTTGGCGCGGTAAACTTGAGGTTCGCGATTTTTTGAGGTGTGTGCATGAGCAATAGGCCGCTGACTTTGGCCGAGAAGGTTTGGAACGACCACTTGGTCGCCAAGGGTGAGAATGGCGCGCCAGACCTGCTTTACATCGACCTGCACCTCGTGCACGAGGTCACTAGCCCTCAGGCCTTCGATGGCCTGCGCATGGCCGGCCGACAGGTTCGTCGCCCAGACCTCACCATCGCCACCGAAGACCACAACACTCCGACATGGGACATCGATAAGCCCATCGCCGACCTCACCAGCCGCACCCAGATCAACGCACTGCGCGAAAACGCCAAGGAATTCGGCATCCGCATCCACTCGCTTGGAGACGTAGACCAGGGCATCGTGCACGTGGTCGGACCGCAGCTTGGCCTGACCATGCCTGGCCTCACGGTGGTCTGTGGCGACTCGCACACCTCGACTCATGGTGCATTTGGAGCATTGGCGATGGGCATCGGCACCAGCGAGGTCGAGCACGTGCTTGCCACCCAGACCCTACCGCTCAAGCCGTTCAAGACCATGGCCATCAACGTCGAGGGCACCCTGCGCCCGGGCGTGACCGCCAAGGACATCATCCTCGCCGTCATCGCCAAGATTGGCACCGGTGGCGGCCAGGGTTACGTGCTCGAATACCGCGGTTCGGCCATCCGTTCGCTTTCGATGGAAGCGCGCATGACGATCTGCAACATGTCGATCGAGGCCGGCGCTCGCGCAGGCATGGTCGCACCAGACCAAATCACCTTCGACTACCTCGAGGGTCGCCCGCACGCGCCAGTTGGCGAAGACTGGCGTGACGCAGTCGCTTACTGGAAGACCCTCGCTACCGATGAGGGCGCCAAGTTCGACGCCGAGGTGTTCCTCGACGCCAACACCCTCGACCCGTTCGTGACTTGGGGCACCAACCCCGGTCAGGGTGTGAGCCTGCTCGAGAGCGTGCCTAACCCTGCCGACATCGCCGACCCGAACGAGCGCGTGGCTGCCGAGCACGCCCTCGAATATATGGACCTGAAGCCTGGCACCCCGATGCGCGACATCAGGGTCGACACCGTGTTCCTCGGTTCGTGCACCAACAGCCGCATCGAAGACCTGCGCGCCGCAGCCGCAATCATCGAAGGCAAGACGAAGGCCGACCACATTCGCTTCATGGTGGTGCCTGGCTCGGCTCGCGTTCGCTTGCAGGCCGAGGCCGAGGGTCTAGACAAGATCTTCAAGGACTTCGGGGCCGAATGGCGATTCGCCGGCTGTTCGATGTGCCTCGGCATGAACCCAGACCAGCTGGCACCAGGGGAGCGCAGCGCATCAACCTCAAACCGCAACTTCGAGGGCCGTCAGGGCAAGGGTTCACGCACTCACCTGGTCTCGCCGCTCGTCGCCGCAGCCACCGCAATTCGCGGCACTCTCTCGTCGCCAGCAGATCTGGAGAACAACTAATGGAAAAGTTCACGGTCTTCACCGGCACCGCAGTACCGCTGCGCCGCAGCAACGTCGACACCGACCAGATCATCCCGGCCGTCTACCTCAAGCGCATCACCAAGACCGGCTTTGATGACGCCCTGTTTGCAGCCTGGCGAAACGACGCCGACTTCGTGCTGAACCAGGACGCGTATCGCGCAGGTCAGGTGCTCGTCGCGGGTCCGGATTTCGGCACGGGTTCGAGCCGCGAGCACGCCGTCTGGGCTCTGCGCGACTACGGCTTCAAGGCCGTGCTGAGCAGCAAGTTCGGCGACATCTTCCGCGGCAACTCGGGCAAGCAGGGCCTCGTGGCCGGTGTCATCAGCGATGCCGACACCGAGAAGCTGTGGCAGGCCATCGAGGCCAACCCTGGCGTGCAGATCACCATCGATTTGCCTGCCCAGACCGCCACGATTGGCAGCCTCACGGTGCCGTTTGAGATTGACGAATACACTAAATGGCGTCTAACGGAGGGCCTCGACGACATCGGTCTGACCCTTCGCGATGAGCAAGCGATTACCGACTTTGAGGCAAAGCGTGAGGCCTGGCGGCCAAAGACTTTGCCGGCAAAGCACTAGAGGAGCCAGATGAGCCAGATCACAGTCACCGGCGGCAAACCGCTAAAGGGACGCGTCGAGCTCAAGGGCGCAAAGAACCTCGTCACCAAGGCCATGGTTGCCGCACTTCTCGGCGACTCGGTCAGCGTACTCAAGGACGTCCCGCACATCAGCGACGTCGAGGTAGTCAAGAACCTGCTCACGCTGCACGGCGTAAAGATCGATTTTTCTGACGACGGCGTGATGACCCTCGACCCGAGCAACGTTAAGTCGGCTCACATGGTCGACATCGACGCACACGCCGGCTCGAGTCGAATCCCGATTCTGTTCTGTGGCCCGCTTCTTCACCAGCTCGGCGAGGCGTTCATTCCAGACCTCGGTGGCTGCCACATCGGCGACCGCCCGATCGACTTTCACCTCGAGGTGTTGCGCAACTTCGGCGCGGTAATCGAGAAGCAGCCAAACGGCATCCGTCTATCGGCCCCTGAGGGTCTAAAGGGCGCCAAGGTGGCCCTGCCTTATCCATCGGTCGGCGCTACCGAACAGGTGCTGCTCGCCGCAACCCGAGCCGAGGGAATCACCGAGCTTTCGGGTGCCGCGATCGAGCCAGAGATCATGGACCTCATCGCGATTCTGCAGAAGATGGGCGCAATCATTTCGGTTGACACCGACCGCGTGATTCGCATCGAGGGCGTATCGCATCTGACCGGCTACACCCACCGCGCTCTGTTCGACCGCAACGAGGCCGCCTCGTGGGCCGCTGCCGCACTGGCGACCAAGGGTGACATCTTCTGCGCGGGCGCTAGCCAGCCAGAGATGATGACCTTCCTCAATGTGTTCCGCAAGATCGGTGGCGCGTTCGAGATTCAGGACGACGGCATCCGTTTCTATCACCCTGGCGGCGAACTGCACCCTGTGGTCATCGAGACCGATGTTCACCCTGGTTTCATGACCGACTGGCAGCAACCACTCGTGGTTGCCCTGACTCAGGCAAAGGGCATCTCGATCATTCACGAGACCGTCTACGAGAACCGCTTCGGCTTCACCGAGGCCCTCGTCCAGATGGGCGCGAACATCCAGATCTATCGCGAGTGCCTCGGAGGCACCCCGTGCCGCTTTGGTCAGCGCAACTTCTACCACTCGGCAGTCATCTCGGGCCCGACAGACCTCAAGGCGGCCGAAATTCGCGTGCCAGACCTGCGCGGCGGATTCAGCCACATGGTTGCCGCGCTCGCAGCCGAGGGAACCTCGCTCGTCACCAACGTGCAGCTCATCTCGCGAGGCTACGAGCACTTCCTGCAAAAGCTCACCGACCTCGGTGCCGACTTCACCTACACCGAATAGTCGCCGGGCAGACGATGGCAAAGGCGACTAAGTCAACGGCCCGCAAGCCAGCCCTTGCGATGCCTTCGATCGACAAGAAGGAATCGCACCTGGTCGTGCACCTGGTCGCCGGGCTGCTGGTACCTCTGGTGCGTCTGCTGTTTGCCGTGCGCTCGCGCGGGGTCGAGAAACTGCCGAAGAGCGGCGCTTACATCCTCGTTGGAAACCACGTAACCAATGTCGACGCCCTCGCCGTGGCCTACTTCATCTATCGACACCTGCACCGCGGCCCGCACTTTCTGGCCAAGGAAGGCCTGTTTCGCACCCCGGTGATCGGTCCGGTCTTGCGAGCTGCCGGCCAGATTCCGGTGTATCGCGGCGGTCAGCGCAACGACGAACCGCTGCGTGCAGCATTCGACTTTCTCAAGGCGGGCCACAGCATCGCAATCTTCCCAGAGGGAACTCTGACCCGCGACCCAGAGCTCTGGCCAATGCGCGGAAAGCCGGGCGCCGTGCGCTTGGCCTTGCAGGCTGGCGTGCCGGTGTATCCGATTGGTCAGTGGGGTAGCGAACAGGTTCTGCCACAGTACGGGCGCAAGTTCCGTCCGGGCTTCTGGAAGACCGTGAACATCGTGGTCGGCGACGAGATCAACCTCGACCGCTTCCGTAAGTCACAGTTGACCCCAACCGAACTGAACGAGGCCACCAAGGTCGTCATGCACGAAATCACCGAACTGGTCGCCGAGCTTCGCGGTGAACCAGCGCCGGCGACGGTTTGGGATCCGACCGAGCACGGCCAGAGTGTGACCGGAAACTTCAAGAAAGAGAGCAACTGACATGGCAAAAATTGCGGTGATGGGTGCTGGTTCTTGGGGAACCACCTTTGCGAAGATTCTTGCCGACGCGGGCAACGAGGTGACCATTTGGGCTCGTCGTGCAGACCTGGTTGAAGAGATCAACGAAGACCACCGCAACGGTGACTACC
>JBEDDI010000015.1:0-32600 GCA_041176265.1 Actinomycetota bacterium | reverse complement strand
CTTGACGGCAAAGACGTCATCAGCGAATTCCTTTCCATGCTGACCATCCAGGACTTGCTTTTTGCAACCATCTCGCTGGCGCTGATGATCGCCGTCGTGATCACCTCGCTCAACATCGCTCGCAAGAAGATGAGCTACGAGGCGTGGTACATCGTGCACCTGCTCTCGTACATCTCGGTTTTAGCCGCGGTGCCACACATGTTCTCGATGGGCAGCGACGTGGCCGGAAAGCCACTGGCAACCTTCTTTTGGGTCAGCCTGTACGCGTTCGTCGCGCTCAACCTGATCTGGTTCAGGGTCGTCGAGCCGATCGTGCGCAGCTACCGCTCGAACCTTCGCGTTCAGTCTGTGGTTCGCGAGTCGAGCGACTCGGTCTCGATCTACATCAACGGCGTCAACCTGCACCGCTTCGGTGCTCAGGCCGGCCAGTTCTACGAGCTGCGCATCATGACGCTAAAGCAGTGGTGGCGCCCGCATCCATTCTCGATTTCGGCAGCTCCGAACCCGCACTACATTCGCTTCACCGTGGGCAACCGAGGCGACGACACGGCGCTACTGCAGCACCTCAAGCCAGGCACTCGCGTGATCCTCGAAGGCCCATACGGCGTCTTCACCGAGGCTCGTCGCACCAACGAAAAGGTCATCCTCATGGCATCGGGTATCGGCGTTCCACCGGTACGCGCACTGGCCGAGTCGATGGCTTCGCGTCCGAACGACATCTCGATCGTCTACCGTGTTCGCAACTCGGAGGACGCGGCGCTGCTGAACGAGCTGCGGCAAATCGCGTCCCTGCGCAAGATGGACCTGCACGTGATCGAAGGCCCTCGCGGCGAGGGTTCGTGGATGAACCGCGACGACGCGGGCCGCACCGACCAGGCTCGACTGCACTCGATGTTCCCGAACCTTGAGAAGTCGGACGTCTACGTCTGTGGCCCAGACGCCTGGACCCATTTGGTCACCAAGTCCCTTTCCAAAGCAGGCGTTCCAGAACGCCAAATTCACTCAGAGGAGTACGCCTGGTGAGAAACCCAACTAAAGCAACGCTCGGAATCGTCTCGCTGGCCATCCTGGCCGGCAGCTACCAGGCCGCGCAGGCCAACGTAGGCGCAACCTCGACCGTCGCGGCCGGAACCACCGACCCGACCGTAGACACCGGATCGACCGATTCGGTCGCCAGCGGCGAGACTACAGCAACCACCGCACCTGCAACGGATGCGACCGGAGCAACGGCAGGCAACTCGCAGGCCTCGACCGGGTCAACCAGCAGTGGCACGACCACTGGCAACACGAGCAGCACTGGCAACACTTCAACCGGCTCTTCTGGCAGCGTAGCCACGCCAGTGCCATCCTCGGGCAACACCTCGAGCGGCAACACCTCGACGGGTTCATCGGGTTCGTCGGGCTCGTCGAGCAGCGCGACCCACACCGGTTCGGCCATCGGCTACCGCTACGGCACGATCCAGCTAGAGGTCGTCAAGACCGGCTCAAAGATCACCGCCATCAACCTGATTCAAGCCAGCACCAAGGGTCGCGAATGGGCTGCTGTGCCGTCGACTCTGGTCAGCGCCGCGCTGGCCGCCAATGGAACCGGCTTCTCTAATGTCGGCGGTGCTACGTTTACGAGCGAAGCTTTCCGTTCGGCATTGGAGTCTGCACTTGCGCAGTTCTAAAAAATACGTCGCCAGCACTGTGCTGTTGGCTTCGTTGAGCGTTGCCGGCGGTGTCGCAGCCAACGACCTGTGGCTGAACCCCGGTCACTCGGTTTTCGCCACGTTGACCGGTGGCGGTGGCGACGCCGTGGCCTCGGCGAATGGCGAAACCACGGCCACTGGCGATGCAATCAACTATGAGTTCGGCACGGTTCAACTCAAGGTCACCCGCAAGGATGGCGTGATCACGGCTATCGAAGAAGTCCAAGCCACCTCGAGTCGCGGCTGGGAAGCAGCATTCCCTTTGCTTAACCAATACGCGCTCGACGCCAACGGCTCAGGATTCGGCAATCTGGGCGGCGCTACCTTCACGACCGAGGCATACCGTCAGGCCCTCGATTCCGCCCTGACCAAGCTCGGCTAGTGAGCGCATCAATGCGCCCGTTCAGGCATCGCGAAGAGTGCATGGGCACCTTCTTTGCCTTTGCCGGCAGAACCGGCCTTCCAGAAGAGCAACTGGATGCCGCAATCGCGGCGGCGTGCGAGGAACTGCACTGGGCCGACCGCATGTTCAGCACCTACAAACCCGAGTCGCCCATCGCGAGGCTCGCTCGCGGCGAAACCTCGGTAGCCGCCGAAGACCCGGTGATTGACCAGATCTGGGAACAGTGCGCCGAGTGGGAGGCCGCGACTGACGGCTGGTTCAGCGCGTTTACCCCCGAGAACACCTTTGACCCGAGCGGCTTGGTCAAGACCTGGGCTGCGCAGCGAGCAATCGATCGCCTGCTTGATGCCGGAATTCGTGACTTCACAGCGAACGCCGGCGGCGACGTCTGGATTGGCGACGCAGTAACCGACCCAATCGACTGGCGCATCGCCATTCACAAGCCCGTTTCGATCGCGGCCGCAGATGCTGGCACCCTGACCGTGATCGACCTGCGCGGCACCCAGTTTCGCGCGATGGCGACGAGTGGTTCGGCCGAACGCGGCTTGCACATCTGGGATCCGAAAGCAGGGGGCAAGGCCGCGGCAAACTCGATGCTGCAGGTCAGCGTGGTAGCTCGCGACCTGGTAACCGCCGATGTCTGGGCGACCGCTGCATTCGCAGAAGGTCCGGATTGTCTGGCCAGGCTGGAGCGCGTCGCGGGCATCGAGGCACTAGTCGTCAAGCGCGACGGTGACTTGGCGGCTACGTCGGGCTTCATCGACCTGCTGGCAAAGCCCGAGTAGCGCCGCATTTCTTGAAACGTTCCAAGACGGAACCTTCACCTGTTTATAGTTAGCCCATGACGAAAATTCGCTGGGCCATGGTTGGCACGGGCCTAATGGCCGATCTGATCGTTCGAGACTTCGCGTTGTGCGACAACACCGAGCTGGTTGCAATGATCACGCGCGATGCCAAGCGCGCCGAGCCGAAGTTTGCCGAATGGGGCATCGCCCCTGTGCGACTAATCGAGTCGTATGAAGAAGCGTTGGCGGACGCATCAATCGATCTGATCTACGTTGCCGCCCCACACAGCGAGCACCACTGGATGACCAAGGCCGCGCTCGAGGCCGGCAAGCACGTGCTGTGCGAGAAGGCTTTCATGATGGATGCCGCCGAGGCTCGTGAAGTGGTCGAGCTGGCTCGGGCCAAGGGACTCTTCTTGATGGAAGCCCTGTGGACCAAGTTCAACCCGCTGATGAACGACCTGCAGCGTCGCATCGCGGCCGGCGAGATCGGCCAGCTGAAACTAGTCGAGACCCACTTCGGCTTCAACCGTCCATACGACGAGTCACATCGTCTGTTCGATGCCAAGTTGGGTGGCGGTTCGACCCTCGACCAGGGCATCTACACCACCTCGATCATCGACTGGTTTGCCGGCGGCAACCTGGTCTCGCAGTATTCGCGCGGCGAGCTCTACCCCAACGGAACCGACGCCTCGGCGGTCACCGAGTTCCACTACGACAACGGGGTAGTCGGCTTCGGCGCTTCGGCTCTCAACGCAACCTACGGAACCACGGCCCGCATCTCAGGCACCGACGCATACATCGAGATCGATGGCCCGTGCTGGACTCCGGTTTCGGCAACCATCTACCGCTACGACAGCGGCGACAACCTGATTGCTGAACGCATCGAGGTGCCGAAGGATGGCGCCGGCTACAGCCACATGATTCGCGAGGTCAGCCAGGCTGTAATCGACGGTCGCACCGAATGTCACCAGCGCCCACTCGACGAGTCGATCAAGATCATGGGCATGCTCGACGAGATTCGCGCTCAGGTGCGCGCGAACGCATAGTGCGCCGCATCGCCGCCGAGTTTCTCGGCACCGCCCTGCTGCTCTGCGTCGTCATCGGATCGGGCATCGCAGCCGAAGAACTGACGCAGGATGCGGCCGTTCGGGGCCTAGTCAACGCATCCTCGATCGGTCTTGGACTCGCCGCCCTGATCTGGTGGTTCGCCCCGATTTCGGGCGCTCATTTCAACCCCGTGGTCACGTTAGCCGCTCGCGCTCGTCGCGAGGTTTCGACACGTGTTGCGCTCGAGAACATCGCCGCTCAGTTGGCAGGAGCCGTTGTCGGCACGATGGCGACCAACTGGATGTTCGGGCTCGACCCGGTTCAGGTTTCGACGCGCGAGCGCATCACACCTGGCACCTTCGTGAGCGAGATTCTGGCCACAGCACTGCTGATCGCCATCATCGCGGCGATCGGGCAACGCGGCGCGGGGGCGGCCGCACCGGCCGTCATCGGCGCGTTCATCACCTCGGCGATTTTCTTCACCTCTTCGACAATCTTTGCTAACCCTGCCGTAACCTTGGGCCGCGCGTTGAGCGATACGCTTACTGGCATCGAACCCGTTTCGGCAGCCTGGTTTGCCTTGGCACAATTGATGGCCCTGCCGGTCGGGCTAGCCATCGCCAAGCTGTTTAAGGCCTAAAGCCAGCGAACGCAACGACCTCTAGGATTTACAACCATGACCGACTTCAAGGCAACCGTTCTCTTCGTATGCGTGCACAACGCCGGCCGCTCCCAGATGGCCGCGGGCTTCCTGCGTCACCTTGCCGGCGACCGCGTTCAGGTTCTATCTGCAGGCACCGAGCCAAAGGATCAGATCAACCCATCGGCAGTTGAGGCGATGCTCGAGGAGGGCATCGACATCACCAGCCAGGTGCCAAAGGTGCTCACCGACGCGGCCGTCCAGGAGTCGGACTACGTCATCACCATGGGTTGCGGCGACAAGTGCCCGTTCTACCCAGGCAAGCAGTATCTCGACTGGCCGCTGGAAGACCCAGCGGGCAAGGGTGTGGATGCGGTTCGCCCGATTCGCGACGCAATCCGCGCCAAGGTCGAGGCGCTCATCGCCGAGATCGACGCTAAGTTCTAGCGTCTAGCTCCAGGCGCTAGGCCCACACACTCGGAGCTGGCTCCTTGCCCTTCGGCAGCGCCGAGTCGGCCGACCAGCGAGCCACCCATTCGGGCATCTCTTGCTCGTGTGCCTCCCAGCTAGGGTCGGCAGCCAAGACCTCAGCCGTAGTCACGATTCCGTGGCTGCGCTTTAGGAAGCGCACCTTGATGTGTGCGGTCGTGTAGATCTCGCCCTTTACGGTGAATCGGCACTCGAAGTAGAACGCGATGTCATCCCAGCCGACCACCTTCGACTCGATCTCGAACTTCTGCCATGGCAGCAGCGACTTTCTAAAGGTGATGGTCTCGGCTACCACGACCGGGTACCAACCGAGCTTCTTCCAGAGTTTCCATGTGTTCGAACGCAGGGCCAGGTCGTAGCGACTCACATCAAGCAGCGCCAAGAACTTGGCGTTGTTCATGTGCATGAAGATGTCGAGGTCGGTCGGCCAAACCCTAAACGAACGGATGCCGACATCGCTCCAGTGCAGTTTGCTGCGGGTGCGCCAAGTCAGCAGCTCCCAAAGCAAACGCCACCAGAGGTTCATGCAGCCAGGCCTACCAGATCTTGACGCGCTCGGCCGAGTCGAGCCAGAGGGCATCGCTCTCAGTAACGCCGAATGCCTCATAGAAGGCATCGATGTTACGTACGATCTGGTTGCAGCGGAATTCGTTTGGCGAGTGCGGGTCGGTTGCGAGGCGCTGAATCACAATCGCGTCGCGGCCCTTGCCCTGCCAGGCCTGACCCCACGAAAGGAACAGGCGTTGAGGTCCGGTGAAGCCATCCTTCTCGGCGTGCGGGTCGACGCCCTTGTCGGCACACATCAACAGGTATGCCTTCAGCGCGATAGCCAAGCCGCCCAGGTCGCCGATGTTCTCGCCGATGGTGAACGCACCGTTGACGTGGTGCTCGACGCCGTCTTCGCTGCCGACCAGCTGAGCCGGAATCAACGCGTCGTACTGGGCGATGAGGTTCTTGGTGCGGGCCTCGAATGCCGCGCGGTCTGCGTCGGTCCACCATGAGATGAGCGCGCCATCGCCGTCATACTTGCTGCCCTGGTCGTCGAAACCGTGACCGATCTCGTGACCGATGACGGCACCGATTGCACCAAAGTTGACGGCATCGTCGTTCTCTGGCGAGAAGAACGGTGGCTGCAGAATCGATGCAGGGAACACGATCTCGTTGAAGCCAGGGTTGTAGTACGCGTTGACCGTCTGCGGGGTCATGAACCACTCGTCACGGTCGATAGGCGAACCGATCTTGGCCGCCTCGCGCTTGTGCACGAACTCGTTGACGCGACGGATGTTACCGACCAGGTCGTGGCGGTCGATCTCGAGCTCGTCGTAGCTCTTCCACTTGACCGGGTAGCCGATCTTCGGGGTGAACTTCTCGAGCTTGACCAGCGCCTTCTGCTTGGTCTCTTCGCCCATCCAGTCGAGGTCGAGAATCGAGGCACGGTATGCCTTGACCAGGTACTCGACCAGCTCCTCCATCTGTGCCTTGGCGGCAGGCGGGAAGTGCTTCTGAACGTAGATCTCGCCGACTGCCTCGCCGAGTGACCCCTCGACGGCCTGAACGGCACGCTTCCAGCGGGCACGCATCTCAGGTTGACCGGTCAGCTTGCGGCCATAGAACTCGAAGCGGGTGTTGACCAGCTCTTCGCTCAGGTACGGCGCCATGTCGTTGATCAGGTGGAACGCGAGCCAGGCTTTGACGGTGGCCAGGTTGCCCTCGTTGTAGACCGACTCTAGACCTGAAATGAAGCTAGGCATCATGATGACCGACTCGGCCAGAACGTGCTTGCCAAGGCCCGCACCCTCGAGCCATAGGTTCCAGTTGAAGGTGTTGCTCAGGGTCTGCAGTTGCTCGAAGCTGTGCAGGTTGTAGACCTTCTCGGCGTCGCGTGAGTCGACGACGTTCCAGTGGTGACCGGCTAGCTCGGCCTCAAATGCATAGATGGCGCGGGCATCGGCGTCGGCGTCATCGGCCGACCAGCCGGCCAACTGCAGCATGCTGGCGATGTATGGGGTGTATGCCTCGCGGATCTCGGCGTGCTTCTCTTCGCGGTAGTAGGCCTCATCTGGAAGGCCGATTCCACCGTGGTAGATGTTGACGAGGTAGCGCTCTGGGTTGCCCGGGTCGTTGTCGACATACATGCCGAAGATGCCGCCCGCGCCCTGCGTGCTCAGTTCGCCGAGAAGCTTGGTCGCGTCGTTCAGGGTCGAGAGCTCGGCGATCTTCTTGAGGTCGGCCGCAATCGGTGCGACGCCCAGCTCGTTGGCGCGCTGCTCGTCTAGGAACGAGCCATACATGTCGCCGATCTTCTGGCTGACGCCTGGCTTCGGGTTGGCAGCTGCGTCCTCGAGGATTGCTCGTACGCGCTCCTCGCTCAGGTCGCGAAGCACCATGAACGAGCCGTAGGTGGCCTGGTCGGCAGGAATCTCGAAGTCCTTGAGCCACTTGCCATTGGTGAATCTGAATAGGTCATCCTGAGGGCGGATTGACTGGTCGTATTCGCTGATGTGAAGGCCAGGCTTTACCGGCTGAACGCTGTTGGTCATGGGTTTATCCTACGAGCGCCTCGGGCGTAAAATTGCGCTTGTGGAACTTCAAAAGATCATCCTTTACTACGGCTTCGCGCCGGTCACCGACCCAGAAGCAGTCAAGCTCTGGCAGCGCACCCTGTGCGAGTCACTCGGCCTGAAGGGCCGCATCCTGATTTCTAAGCACGGCATCAACGGCACACTCGGTGGCCCGATGAGCGCGCTCAAGAAATACGTGCGCCAGACCCGCGAGTACCCGGGCTTCGGCAAGATCGATTTCAAGTGGTCTGAGGGCACCGGCAACGACTTTCCTCGTTTGAGCGTCAAGAACCGCAAGGAACTCGTCGCGTTCACCCTGCCCGAAGAGGTCGAGGTCGACCGCAGCGGCGTAACCAACGGTGGCGTGCACCTGAAGCCTGACCAGGTCAACAAGCTCGTTGACGAGCGCGGCGACGAGGTTGTCTTCTTCGACGGTCGCAACGCCTTCGAGGCAAAAATCGGCAAGTTCAAGAACGCGATTGTGCCAGACGTTCAGACCAGCCACGACTTCGTGGTCGAGCTCGAGAGCGGAAAGTACGACCACCTCAAGGACAAGCCGATCGTCACCTACTGCACCGGTGGTATTCGCTGCGAAATCCTCTCGGCCGTCATGATCAACCGCGGCTTCAAAGAGGTGTATCAGATCGAGGGCGGCATCGTTCGCTACGGCGAGCGCTTCAAGGACAAGGGCCTTTGGGAGGGTTCGCTTTACGTATTCGACGGCCGCATGCAGACCGACTTCAGCGACGAAGCCAAGATCATCGGCGAGTGCGAACACTGCAGCGAGCCGACCAACCAGTTCCGCAACTGCGCAAACCTGGCCTGCCGCGACTTGATTCTGCTGTGCGACAAGTGCGCCGCTCTGCCTGCCAACCTGCAGTGCAACGACTCGCACACTCGCGGGCGTTCACTAGCCGGTCAGGTTGGCTAGTTAGTCCGACAACTTCCAGGTCGCGGTCAGGATTGCAAAATCTTGGCCGCGATCGAATTTAACCGAGGACGCCCCGAGCGCGATTCGCTCGATTCCCGTTCCGTCGGCCGAGTCGTTCGCCTCGCCGCGTCGATCGTTCTCGATGGTCAAGGCCAGTTGGCCCTCGGTCGCGACTAGCTCGATTGACACCTTTGAAGCCAAGGCGTGACGGTGGGCGTTGGTGATGCCCTCCTGGAGCGCCGCCAAAATCTCGCCACTCAAGAATGGGCTCGTCTCGAGCGCGGCTAGAGCCTCGGGCTCCACCGTCATTTCAATCGCCATCAGGTTTCGCCATGAGTTCTGCAGTGCGGCTAGGTTTTCGGGGAAGGGCGCTTCATTGTCGCGCTCATCAAATGCACCGCGAATATCGACCTCAGCCAAGGCCATCTGCTCGTTTGCCTGCTTGAGCAACTGCTCGCGCTTAGCCGAGCTGGGCTCGCCCACGATCGCCGTTAGCGCAAGCGAGACCGCAGCTAGTCGCCCCTGAACCGAGCCGTGTAGCAGTCGGTAGATGCGGTTTCGAGTTGCCGACCCCGCCGTAAGTAGTCGCTCGTTTTCGGTTGCAAGCTGCCGATTGGTCTGCTGGATTCGGCTCACGGAAAGTTGCACGACGTCGTTTGCGCCGAATGCGAAGCCGAGAACCAGCCAGACAAAGATCAAGATTCCAGGTAGCAACCAGCGGAGGGTGTCGACATAGTCCCAGAGGCTGACGTAAAGAGGCAGGCCGAGTTCAAGAAGCCAGACACCGATTGTGGAGATGCCCAGGTACATCACAAATGCGGATGCGAAACTTGCCGCCCCATTGTTGCCAAATGCGCGACGTCGGATTGGATCAATTAGCTTGAGCACCATGAATCCGACCGTCAGACCAACCACGGTGACCAGAAGTGCTTGATAGCCAGCGCTATCGATCGCATAAGGAATCGCCAGCGTCAACATGATGCCGAAAAGCTGACCCACCGAAACATCGCCGTTTCGAATCACCGCCAGGATGGCACGCGTTATTCCGACGCGAGTCGCGGGTGGAGGCGTTTGAACGCGTTCTGCTTCGTCGGCTATTCGGTGGCTCAGTTCGCGCACCTCTGTGTCACAGAATTCTCGAATATCCGATGCCGCGTTAACCAAAACCGAGTCGGCCGTCGACCGATTGGCCAACAGGCGACTTCGCAACTTTTCTAGGCTCGGCAGGAGCGACTCGGTGACCTGTTCACGCAATCGCTGCAGATCATCGGCGAGCTGGTTTTGCAGGCGCTGCTTGTTGTCAATCAACTGGCCCTCGACGGCTCTCATCTCGCCCAATACCGAGCGAACCGAGGCGAACCAATTGACCGTCAAACTGCTGAGCGTCAGCCAGACCGCAGCAACGAGGCAACTGGTTGGTAGCGAAAGCCAAAACACGGGTTGAGCCGGCTGCCAATCCAAAGGCAACCCCAGTTGGATGCCCTTGAAGATTTCACCCGGAATGCAGAAAGTGAGGCTCCAGCCGATGAGCACTAGTGGCGAGTAGCGACCGCTGCGACTAATCACGATTGGCCGGGTCACCGCGTAGACAACGAAAGAGATGCACTGATTCGTGAAGCCGATGCGAAGAATGTCAGCTGTCGAGAGCGCTAGTGAATCCCGGAATGCCAGCACCGTGAAGGCGGTGAAGAGCGGCGCGAGAAAGAACCAGACCTGAAGGCGAACGGCCTTGGCTCCGGCGAGTGTCGCATCCAGTTTCTTGGCGGCGTCGATAACCCCGGCGACTAGCGGCCTCACTCGACGCGTACTCGTCCCGTTTGCCAAAGGCGCACTGACTCGATTCGGTTGTTGCGTCCGCCATCGCGATCGAGAGCAAGAGCGCTGTAGGTGCGGCTTATCAGGTTCTCCACCGCACGAATCGACGTGCCACGCACGTCTGCAATGGCCTTGTTGGTCATGCCTTGCGCAAGCATTCGCAGCGCTTCGGCCTGCTCCTTGGAAATCACGAACGTATGCGCCGAGGCGACCTCGGCTGCTTGGCCCGCACCGGCCTGCTGAGTTCGGCTAATCGAACCTCGAATCGTTTCGCCCAACTGGTCGAGGTTGCCGACTTCAGACTTCACAAGGTACGCGACGCTCGCGGGCAACTGGCCCTTTGCGGCCAACTGCGGGTTTGCGTGCGCGGTAAGCGCCACGAGACCCATCCACGGATGCAGTCGCTCGACGTGCTGTAGCAGATCGATTCCGCTGGGGCTATTCGCACCGAGGTCGAGGTCGCTCACCACGACGTGCGGCTCAAAGGTTGCAACAAGGTCGATGGCCGATGCAACATCGCCGCACTCGCGAACCTCGAAGCCCTGCTGCTCGAGCGCGTTCGTCACCAGTTGCCGGGTAAATGGTTCATCCTCGACAACGAGTAGGCGCAGTTTGCTGTTCATCAGGGTTAAGTTAAGCCCAAAAAAGACCCCCGGCTGCCAGCCGAGGGTCTTCTTTATTTGGGGTGATCGGGTGGCTGGGGGGTTAGCCAAGAACGATCGGGGTGGCCACAGTGCCATCGGCGGCAACAGTGACGGTGACGGTCGAGACGACGGTGCCATCGGCGGCAACGAGCTCAATCTTGTAGGTGTCGCTAGCGCCAAGACCCAGCTTGACGGTCTGCGCACCGGTGCCGGTCAGGGCAATGGCTGGGCGAGCGACTGGGGTTGCCACGGCAACGCCCTTCTCGGCGGTCTCGGTGACCTTGATCGAGTAGGCCTTGCCGTCGGCAGGAACAGTCACGCTGGCCGAGACACCGGCCTTGGCAACGCCATCCTTCTGACCCTTAGGGCCCTTGCCCTTACCGCGTCCGTCGCCCATCTTGCCCTGGCCCTTGCCGTTAGCGTTGCCTGGGCCTGCAACCGGTGCGGCCGCAGCGATGGTCGCATCGTAGGTAGCGGTTAGTGCTGCCGACGAGGTGACGGTGGCCACGCCAGCTGCGTCAACGGTGACGGTTGCAAAGACAGCGGTGCCGCCGGTCGAAGGGTAGATCGCGTAGTTGGTGGTGGTGCTTGCAGCGCCTGCCTTAAGCGGGATGTCACCGGTCAGGGTGGCCGTTGCAAGGGTGCCGCCGCGCACCTCGAGGCGAACGCCGCCAGTGGTTGGCTGGGTGGTTGGCACAGCGGTCGCTGCTGCGTCGAGGGTGTAAACGGTGAAGTATGCGCCGCGGCTTGCGCTGCGTGCATCGGTCACGGTGGTTGGCACTCCGGTAACGGTTGCCACCAGCTTGCCGAAGGCACCCATCTTGTCTGCGTGAGCGGCCTTAGTGGTGCTGGTCGAGGTGGTGCTGGTCTGGCTCTTGCTGTGAGCCAGCGATGGGCTGGCGAAAGCCAGGCTCAGTACGGTTGCGGCTCCGGCCGCTGCAACGAGGTTGCGCTTGAGGTTCTTCTTCATTCCCGTGGTTCCTTTCGTTGGAGGGACACTTAGAAACTAAAAAAGATCCGACGCCGAGGTCGCGAAACTCAGCGTGCTGGGCCGAACCTGCCAGCCCACTCTCAGACAACGGGCTTTTTCGTGTGAAAAGTCTTAAATCGCCCTGGCCAAATCCTTAGGGCGCACCAGAATCGCATCGGTGGCTCGAACCAAGATGTCGGGGCATGAAATTACACTGGTAGCCAAGACAGTTCTAGGGGGAACCGTGACAAATGTACCTGCAGGTTGGTATCCGAATCCGGATGGATCCAATTCACTCTTGTTCTGGAATGGCGAGACTTGGACGGGTGATCCTCAGACAAGGGAGCAGATAGCCGCTGGTCAGCAAATGGGGGCCACCCCCTCCGCACCAGCACACAAAGAAGTCAAAGTTGGCTTTTTTGGTGGCAAGAAAGCAGCCCAGGCCTTTTCGGATGAAGCAGAAAATTTGAAGGTGCAGGTCGCTGATCTTCAGAGCGTGATTAACAAATACGGCATCGAGGATGACGCCCGTCGTGAAGCTGAACGGAAGGCCCTCGGCGTCCAAATTCAGGCGCTAAATGAAGCGTTGGCGCAGTCAAAGGCTCAGTTGAGTGCTTTGAACAACCAGATATCGGTTCTCACTGAGACCCTCGTGAACTTGCGCTCTGTCGAGGGTTTGCAGTCATTCGGCCTATACGACTTTGAGCATGCTGCCGATTCGTCGGTAGCACTCGCAAGCGACCTCGAAACTATCCGCAGTCAGATAAAACAAATGGTCAGCACAAAGAGTGCCACATCCGCTGTTGCCAACTTCATGTTCAACAACTCCGCTAGTGAAGGCGCAAAGTTCGTGCGTGACATGTCTGCCCTCCTTCTTCGGGCCTACAACGCGGAGGCCGAAAACTGTGTCAAAGGCGCAAAGGCTGGCAATCAGGACGCTAACGTCAAGCGTCTAACAACAGCGATGAACCAGATCGAACGTCAAGGTTCGATGATTGGACTTCGAATCGCTCCGGCTTACCACGCCCTGCGATTGCGCGAGATTGACATCGCAACGAAACATCTGAAAGCCCTCGAGATCGAAAAAGCAGCGGAAGCGGACCGCAAGGCGAGACTTCGTGAAGAAGCCAAGGTTGCTCGAGAGATAGAGCGCGAAAATCGCAAGCTGTTGAACAACAAGAAGATGATCGAGGAAGCTCTAAAAGCCGCTCAAGAACGCGGTGACACAGACGGAATCGAACGCTACACGGTTCAACTCGCCGAGGTTAAGGACGGCATTGATAAGGTGAATGCCCTTGCCGCCAATAGTCGCATGGGACACGTTTACGTGATCTCCAACATCGGTGCTTTTGGACCTGACGTCGTAAAAATCGGCATGACTCGGCGAATGGATCCTCAGGACCGTATTCGCGAGCTAGGCGACGCTTCTGTGCCTTTCCGATTTGACGTGCACGCCATGATTTTCTCGGACGACGCCGTTGGCTTAGAGACTGCTCTGCACCACGCCTTCGAGTCGTTCCGGGTGAACAAGGTAAACGCCCATCGTGAGTTCTTCCGAGTATCCCCAGCGATGGTGCTGGCAGAACTTCAACGTGAGAAAGTCCTCGTCGTATCGTACGAATTGCACCCTGAAGCTCTCGAGTTCCGAGCTAGCAAAGGTGACATAGCGCCGAACCAAGCGATTATTGCGGATGACTTCATAAACGAGGAATTCGGAGAAGAAGAGGATAAATAATGACCAACCTGCCACCGCCAAACGCAAACGAAAGGGTTGATTTCCCGATTCCGGAAATCGCTCCAACGCCAGCAACCGTGCCTACACCAGCGCTTGAATCGAATCCTGTCCAGGCTCCGTCTTCGGTTGCAACACGTCCTTCCAAGCCCACAGATCCAGTAGTGTCCTTGGTTGTCTCGATTGCCGCGTTCTTCTTTTGTGCTCTGCCGTTCATTGGCCTGGCGCTTGGAGCTTTTGGTGTCTACCTCGGCATTCGAGGTTTAGGAAACAATCCAATCAAGCGAAAGTCGTTCATCTGGTCGATCGTCTTGGCTGGGCTCGGTGGTTTCGCGGCGTTGTCATACACAATGAGCTTCATCACATTCATGTCGAACCGATAGAGCATAAAGCAGAAGACCCCGGATAACCGGGGTCTCTTTGTTTGTGCGCGAGGCGGGACTTGAACCCGCACGCCCGTGAAGGCACTGACACCTGAAGCCAGCGCGTCTGCCATTTCGCCACTCGCGCGTGCCGCCCCTGTTCAGGGCAACTAGTCGAGATTACCAGAGTTCGACTGCCTGCGCATCCACTGGTTTTATGGGCCCGCGAATAAACTTGAAACGCTCCGCCACGGGGCAGCGCGCCGACACCAAAGGATTTAGTTTTGGGCTTTCTAGACAACTTCGAGAAGAAGCTCGAACGCGTAGTCACCGGCGCATTCACTAAGACCTTTAAGTCGGAGTTGCAGCCGGTCGAGATCGCATCGGCGATTCGCGCCGAGATGGACTCCAAGGCGAGCATTCTGAGCCGCGAGCGCATCCTCGCCCCAAACACCTTTACCGTTCGACTCGGCAAGGCCGACTTCGAGCGCATGGCGACGCTTGGCGAACCGCTAATCAACGAACTCACCGACCTGGCCACCCGTCACGCACTGAAGCAGGGCTTTCAATTTGGTGCCGCTCTAGCGATTCAGCTGGTCGAAGACTCCGCGCTCACCCTGGGCCAGATCGCCGTCGACTCGTCGAGCCACAAACTCGAGGTCGAGTGGCTACCCGCCCTCGACGTCGCGGGCAAGCGATACCTATTGACCAAGTCGCGCACCACCGTTGGGCGCGACGATTCGGCCGACATCAAGATTGACGACTCTGGCCTCAGCCGCACCCACTTCGAGATCCTTTGGGATGGCAAGAACGCTGGCATTCGCGACCTCGGCTCGACCAACGGCACCAAGCTTGGCGGCATGGCTATTGCCGAGGGTCCGCTTGCCGCCGACTCGAGCATTCAGGCCGGCCGCAGCGAGTTCGTCTTCCGCGTGGTCGCTAAGTCGGTCGGTGTCGCATGAGCGAACTAGCGCTTTGGATCGTTCGCACCGGCTTTCTGGTGGTGCTCTGGATCTTCATCTTCTCGATCATCTCGGTGATCCGCTCGGACATCTTCGGCCAGAAGGTGGTCAACAAGGTCGCCGAGGCTAAGGCGCCAAAGGTGGTCAGCGCTCCGACCGTGCCAAACACCATGACCGGTGCAATCGGTGGTCTTGCAGCGGCAGCGGCAGCCGCACCGGCAGCGCAGTCGAGCTCATCGGCCAACGCCACCAAGCTAGTCATCACCGAGGGTGAGCGCACCGGCCACACCCTGCGCCTCGACCGCCGCGAAATCACGATTGGCCGTAGCAGCGATAGCGACCTGGTTATCAACGATGACTACGCCTCGACCCACCACGCCAAGCTAGTTCAGGTGGACAACGACTGGGTGATTCAAGACCTCAACTCCACCAACGGCACGTTCCTCGCCGGTTCGCGCGTTGGCACTCCTGTGGCCGTCAAACTCAACACCCCGATCCGCATCGGCAAAACCACGTTCGAGCTGCGAGCCTAAGCGCGCATCATGGCCATCAAGACCATCAGCCACGCAATCTCTGATGTTGGACGCGTTCGCACCAGCAATCAGGATTCCGGCTACGCGGGTCTAAATCTCTTCTTCGTCGCAGACGGCATGGGTGGTCACGCCGGTGGCGACATCGCCTCTGCCCTCGTGGCACAGCGCGTGGCTCGACTAGACGAACAGTTCACCGACGTCGCCGCGGCAACCGAAAGCCTGCGCGACACCATTTGGGACGCCAACGGCATCCTCGCTGCATCGGTAGAGGAACACGCTGAGCTTGCCGGCATGGGCACCACGTTCTCGGGCCTCACGATCGTCGGCGACCAGGTCGTCATCGCCCACATCGGCGACAGCCGCATCTACCTGGTGCGCGACGGACACGTCGAGCAGATCACCCACGACCACACCTTCGTGCAACGCCTGGTTGACACCGGCCGGATCACTCCCGAAGAGGCCCTGGTTCACCCGCGTCGCAGCGTGCTGATGCGTGTGCTCGGCGACCAGGAGGCTCGCCCCGAGATCGACTCTCTCGTGATCGGCACCCAACCCGGCGATCGCTGGATGCTCTGCTCGGATGGCCTCAGTGGCTATGTGCCGGACGACCTGGTCAACCGCATTCTGACCAGTCGCGTCGAACCGGCCGAGGCGGCCGAGCTGCTGGTCGGCGAGACCCTCGAGCACGGCGCACCAGACAACGTGACCGTCGTGGTGGTAGACGTAATCGGCGCGACCGCGCCTTCGGACTTCGTCGCGACCCCAAGGTTTGTCGGGTCGGGCGCTAACGAGGTCGTCATCGAGGAGCGCAAGGGCCGCAAGGTTCTGCGAATCTTCAACACCAAGATCATCGACGACATCCTCGGTCGCGGCTTCCAAGACGCCCAGTTCCTGCCTGGTACAGAGGAATACCTCGAGCAGATCCTGCTTGAGACGCGCAGCCGCATCCGTTGGCGTCGCATTCGTCAGGTGGCCACGCTCGCCGTTCTTATCGGTCTCGCGATCGCGCTTGTCACGACGGCCATCAACTACACGCAGACGCGCTACTACATCGCCGAGCAGGACGGCTACGTGGCAATCTTCCAGGGCATTCGCGAGGAGCTCGGACCGTTCAAGTTCAACCACGTGGTCGAGATGACCAACTACCGCGTTGAAGACCTGACCGAATACTGGAGCAGCACCGTCCAGTCGGGTTCGGTCTCCGTCGATTCGCTCGAAAGCGCCGAGCAAAAGGTTTCGTTCATCGTGCTGCAGTCGAATAGCGCGGGCGGGGCGGTGACGCCATGAGTTCGACCAACCCGACCGGCGTGAAGAACCCTGGCACCTCGACTATCAACATCGCCAAGATCGTGCGCGTCGTTCCGCGTCTGCGCAACATCGAAGCGCTCCTTTTGATCTTCGTGCTCGCGCTCAACGCGTTCGAGCTCGCCCAGATTCAGCTTTCGACGCTCGAGAAGGTCACGACCGACCTATTTCTTTACTGGACCCCGTTGGCGGCATTCGCCGGCGGCATCCACATGATTCTTAGAAAGTATGCGCGCGACGCAGACGCGATGATCCTTCCGATCGCGGTTGCCCTCAACGGCCTCGGGTTGAGCGAAATCTATCGACTCGACATCGCGCAGATCGCCGCGGGTGGCACCGAGCTGTTCGCCGCCAAGCAGGTGGTCTGGACGTGCATCGCGTTGGCAGCGGCCGCTGCAGTGATCATTTATGTTCCGACGCACCTGTTCCTGCGGCGCTACGTCTACATCGCGATGATCGTCGGTATCGCTCTGCTGCTGTTGCCGATGCTGCCGATTATCGGTAAGACCATCAACGGCGCGCGCCTGTGGATCGGCATCTTTGGCTTTACGTTCCAGCCGGGTGAGTTGGCCAAGATTGCGTTGACGGTGTTCTTCGCGGGCTATCTAGTCACCCGCCGCGACTCCCTGGCAATCGTCGGCAACCGCTTCCTTGGTGTTCAGCTTCCTCGCGCCCGCGAGCTCGGCCCAATCCTTGCTATCTGGGGCGCCAGCCTGCTCGTTCTCGTGGTGCAGCGAGACCTCGGCACCTCTCTGCTCTACTTCGGCCTCTTCATCGTGATGATCTATGTGGCGACCGGCCGCGCGATCTACGTGATTGTGGGCATGACCATGTTCGTGACGGGCGCACTCGTGGCCAGCCGCCTGATGGACTACGTGCAGGGCCGTTTCAACTCGTGGCTCAATCCGTTTGCAAGCGAACACTACGACGCCGTTGGCGGTTCTTATCAGCTCGTGCAGGGCATCTTCGGAATGTCCCACGGCGGCATCTTCGGCACCGGCCTTGGCGGTGGCGTTCCGCAGCTGGTTCCGCTTGCCGAGAGCGACTTCATCATCGCCTCGCTCGGTGAAGAGCTCGGCCTCGCCGGTTTGTTCGCCATCTTCGCGCTCTACATGCTGTTGGTCTATCGCGGCGTGCGCATCGCGTTCAATCACAGCGACGACTTCAGCCGCCTGCTCGCGGTCGGTCTCAGCTTCGTCATCGCGCTGCAAACCTTCATCGTGGTCGGCGGCGTGACACGAGTGGTGCCGCTGACCGGTCTGACCACTCCGCTGCTGGCAGCCGGTGGCTCGTCGCTGCTCGCCAACTGGGTGATCCTCGGCCTGCTGCTTCGCATCAGCGACTCAGCGGGCAGCAAGAACCGTGAGCAATCGGGCGAGATCCCTACGGCGGTGGTGAGCGCATGAACCGCGAACTAAGACGCGTATCGCTGGTCATCATGGTGATGTTCATGAGCCTGTTCGTGGCAACATCGTCCATTCAATTCTTTAATCAGGACGCACTGAGCAACGACCCGCGAAACGTGCGGTCGGTCTACGACTCATACAAGACGCAGCGCGGAGCGATCCTGGTCAACGGCAAGCCAATCGCCCAATCGGTCAAGAGCGGCGATGCCTACTTCTTTATGCGCGAATACTCATCGCCGATGTATTCGCCGGTGACCGGCTTCTTCAGCTTCTTCCAGGGCGCGACCGGCCTCGAGTCGTCGATGAACTCGTACCTAACCGGCAAGAACAGCCAGCAGTTCTTCGAGCAGATCAATGCCGTGCTGTCCGGCACCCCGGTTAGCGGCGCTTCGGTCGAGCTCACCATCGACCCTAAGGTGCAGCAGGCGGCCTGGGATGCGCTCGGCAACCTCGAGGGTGCCGTAGTCGCAATCGAACCTTCGACCGGCAAGATCCTCGCGCTCGTCTCGAAGCCGACCTTCGACGCCAACATGCTCTCGGTGCACGCCGGTGACGAGTCGAACGCGAATTACAAGAACCTGCTCGACGCCAAGGGCAACCCGCTGATCAACAAGGCGATCTCGGGTGACCTGTACGCACCGGGCTCGGTCTTCAAGTTGGTCGTTGCGGCCACCGCGCTGGCCAGCGGCGAGTGGACGATGGACTCTACCCTGCCGAACCCCGTCAAGTACAAGCTGCCTGGGACGAACACCTACGTGCAGAACTCGGGCGAAGGCAAGTGCGGTGGCAAGGCGACCGTATCGATCGCCGACGCCCTCCGCTTCTCGTGCAACGTGCCGTTTGCGCAGCTCGGCATCCTGCTTGGTCAAGACAAGATCCGTTCGATGGCCGAGGCGTTCGGTTTTGGCAAGCAGGTCAGCATTCCGCTCTCGGTTACCCCATCGGTCTACCCGACCGGCATGGACGACGCCCAGACCGGCCTTTCGGCCTTCGGTCAGTTCGACGACCGCGTGACCCCGCTTCAGATGGCGATGGTCAGCGCTGCTATCGCCAACGGAGGCAAGCTGATGCAGCCGAACCTTATCGAGAGCGTGATGTCTTCGAGCCTCGCGGTGCTCGACCAACCGCAGCCCAAGGTTTTCAGCGAGCCGATCTCGGCCGACGTCGCCAGCAAGGTCAAGCAGATGATGGTTGGCGCGGTCTCGCGCGGTGTCAGCTCGAACGCGCAGATCAAGGGCATCGAGGTCGCCGGCAAGACCGGCACCGCCCAGAACGGCGAGGGCGAGCCATACACGCTTTGGTTTACGGGGTTTGCCCCGGCCGATAATCCGCAGGTTGCAGTCGCGGTCGTTGTTGCCAATGGTGGCGGCAAGGGCCAGGGTGGGCGAGGCAACACATTGGCGGCACCAATCGCCCGAAAAGTCATTCAGGCGGTGTTGAACAAGTGACCAATTCTCCGATCAATCGCGGAGCCCCCGAGGCCGGTCAGGTCTACGGCGAGCGCTACCACCTCAAGAGTCGCATCGCCGTTGGCGGCATGGGCGAGGTTTGGCAGGCTCACGACGAGGTGATCCTGCGCGACGTCGCGATCAAGATCCTGAAGCCCGAATACATGGGTGACCCGTCGTTCATAGAGCGCTTCCGCACCGAGGCTCGCCATGCCGCGATGGTCAACCACGAGGGAATCGCGAACGTCTACGATTATGGCGAGGATGCGGGCAGCGCATACCTGGTCATGGAGCTCGTGCCGGGCGATTCGCTGGCCAAGATTCTCGAGCGCGACAAGCAGTTGCCCGCCGAGAAGGTCATGGACATCGTGGCCCAGACCGCTCGAGCGCTGTTCGAGGCTCACGAGGCCGGGTTGGTTCACCGAGACATCAAGCCGGGCAACCTGCTGATCACCCCGGATGGCCGCGTCAAGATCACCGACTTCGGCATTGCGCGAGTTGCCGACCAGGTCTCGCTGACCGCAACCGGCCAGGTAATGGGCACGGTTCAGTACCTCGCTCCAGAGCAGGCCACTGGCAAGCCGGCGACCCCAGCAACCGACATCTACTCACTCGGCATCGTGGCATATGAGGCCCTCGCCGGTCGCCGCCCATTCACGGGCGATTCGCAGATGGCCATCGCTATGGCGCAGATCAACGAGACGCCTCCTCCGCTGCCTCAGTCAATCGAGGCTCGCGTACAGAACCTCGTTATGTCCTGCCTGGCCAAGAAGCCGAACCAGCGCCCGGAGTCGGCCAAGGCTCTTGCCGTTCGCGCCGAGGCTCTGCTGCCTCACGCCCCGCGCTCGAGCACCGCAACCGCAATCCTGGCTCAACAAACGACTCCGGTCACCGCGGCGACCACCGTAATCACCCAGCACACCGACACCGCACCGACGCCAAAGCCGCCGGTCGTCTGGCCGTGGATCGCGGTCATCGTCGCGCTGGGCCTCACCGCCATCACGATCATCATCGCGATCGTCTTCCAGCCGAGCGAAAGCTCGCCGACGCCTAGCGCATCTACGCCTAGCAGCGGCAACACCCCGGCACCAAGCTCAACCTCTAGCGAACCAGAGGTTCAGGTCACGACCACCGACGTACTGGGCTTCAACGTGAGCGACACCTACAACAAGCTGACCGCGCTCGGCCTTCAGGTCGTCGCCGTGCCAGGCTCAACTCTGTCGAGCACCGATGCGCGCGTGCTGACCGTCTATGACGCCTCACCACTGGGCACACTGCACGTGGGCGACACCATCCAGATCATCTATTACGTGTCGGATGCCCAGCAGCCGTCAGAGACGCCAGAACCCTCGGCAACGCCGAGTCCATAGACTTATTCAAGTTTCAAACTAAGGAGCACAGTGTCTGAGACACCTCGCCTAATTGCGTCACGCTACGAGCTCGGCGGCCTGATTGGTCGCGGAGGAATGGCCGACGTGTATGAGGGCATCGACACCCGACTTGGTCGCACCGTCGCGATCAAGCTGCTCAAGAGCGACCTAGCAAACGACCCGACTTTCGAAGCTCGCTTCCGCCAGGAGGCACAGGCCTCGGCTCGCATGGCACACCCGACCATCGTTCGCGTCTATGACGCCGGCGAAGACGTGACCACCGACCAGCAGGGTCAGGAACACAAGCGTCCGTTCATCGTTATGGAATACGTAAAGGGTCGCCTGCTTCGCGACCTGCTGCACGAACGCAAGTTCAGCATCGACGAGTCGCTGGAGTACGCCGCCGGTGTTCTGACCGCGCTCGAATTCTCACACCGCGCGGGTGTGATTCACCGCGACATCAAGTCGGCGAACGTAATGATTACAGAAGCCGGCCTAGTCAAGGTAATGGACTTCGGCATCGCCCGCGCCGTTTCAGACTCTTCGGCCACCATGGCTCAGACCTCGGGAATCATGGGCACGGCTCAGTATTTCTCGCCAGAGCAGGCCAAGGGCGAGACCGTCGACTCGCGCACCGACCTGTACTCGACCGGTGTGTTGCTTTACGAAATGCTTGCCGGACGCCCGCCGTTCAAGGGCGACACCGCCGTTTCGGTCGCCTACCAGCACGTCAGCGAAGCCGTCATCGTGCCTTCGGAGTTCAACCCGGAGGTCTCGCGAGAGCTCGACGCCGTGGTTCTGCGTGCCCTGGCCAAGGATCGCGAGGAGCGCTTCCAGACTGCCGAGGAGTTCCGCGAGCACATGCTTGCCGCCGCGCTCGGCAACCCGATGACCTTGGCCACCCCGCTCGTTGAGGCCGATTCCCCGGCTGCCGCCGAGACCACGGATGCGCCGCTCGACGCCGAGCAGTCAGCCGCGCCGGAGGCCGCGACCGAGGTCGACGCCGACATCGCCGCCATCGAGGCCATGTTTGCCGGCTTCGATTCGAACGACAATGCCGCTGTCATCAGCGGCGATGCACCGATCGTCTTGCCTGAAGGTCTCGTCGTTCCCGACGACGCATCCTCGCTCACCACCCCGGCCGAAACACCTGCCACTGCCCCGGTCGAGGATGACTTCGAGAAGGATCTCGAAAACCTGGGCTTCGGCAACACGACAGTGATGCCCGCGGCCGAGATGCCCGTCGCTGTGCCGGCCGAGGTCAAGCCTGCCGAACGCGTAAAGCACGACGAGCCAAAGATCCTGACCGGCGACGAAAACCCATTCGAGAGCCTGGGCGTCAAGATTCCAAGCGATGACGAACCAGACACTACAAGCTCATCAACCGTGCGCGGCAACAAGCCGAGCCCTGGCCTGCTCTGGGGTCTAAGCAGCGCCGGCGTCGTTGTGGTTGTCGGCCTTTTGGTCTGGCTAATCACTTTCGGTGGTTCGTTCAACTTCAACATTCAGGGCAACGGAGGCACCGCAGTAGCCGACGTGGTTGGCCAGCCATACACGCAGGCACAGACCACGCTCGAGGCGCAAGACCTGATGGTCGCCAAGATCTACGAGACCAGCGATACCGTCCCAGCCGATTCGGTAATCAGCACCGATCCGGCCGCAGGCACCAAGGTTCCGCCAAACACCACGATCACGCTGCACATCTCAACCGGCAAGAACGCGGTCATCATGCCTAATCTGGCTGGCATGGATGAGGCCGCTGCCTCGGCAGCACTCGCAGCGGTCAAGCTGAGCCTCGGCACGATCACGCAGGTCAACAGCGCATCGGTTAAGGCCGGCCTCGTCGTCACGAGCGATCCTGCTGCCAATGCGCAGGTTCCTGAGGGAACTGTCGTGAACCTGAGCGTCTCGAATGGTCAGGTGATGGTTCCAGACGTGCGCAACCTAGACATCTCGGATGCCCAGTCGCGCCTAGCCTCAGCCGAGGTTGGCCTCGTGGTTTCGATTCAGGCTAAGACCAGCAACGGCGCGGCCTGTACTGGCACGCAGGGCACGGTGGTTCTTGAGCAGTCGATTCCTGCTGGGGCCGCCGCTCAGGGCAGCGCGATCACGCTATTCGTGGAGTGCAAGACCAACTAGCTATGCGCGCGATACTGCACATCGGGCTCGAGAAAACCGGCACAACCAGCATTCAGCAACTGCTGAAATTAGGCGTTCCGCAGCTTCGCAAAGCCGGTGTCTGGGTCTGTGAGTCTCAGCATTCGGGCAACAATTTTCATTTAGCTCTTGCCAGCTTCGAGGCCTTTCGCCCCGATAGCCTGCTGCGCACTCTAGGCATTACATCTGCCAAGGATTTCGAGGTGTTCTCGGCACGGCAGGCACGCCTGCTTCAGCGCGAGGTGCAACAGGCTAAGGCGGCGGGCTGCAATACTTTTCTGATTTCTAGCGAGCACCTGCAGTCGCGACTCACTAAGGATGCCGATTTGGCCAAACTCAAATCGATGCTCTCGACGGCAGGCATAGATGAGATCGAGATTCTCTGTTACTTGCGCTCACCGCTGCGCATCGCGCTTAGCCACCACGGCATGGCTATCAAAAAGGGTGTTCACATCTCCGACGAAGCGTTGCTTCCAGGCAATCCTCGCGTGAGCCACATCCTCGATTTTGAAAACATGGTTCGAATGTGGTCAAACGCTTTCGGTCGCTCCAACCTGACTTTGCGTCTCTATCCAGAGGGCGGTGCCTCAGATCTGCTTCTGCGCGAATTCATAGCTGGCGCTGCTCCTGAAGTCGACTTCGACGAACTGCCCTTGCCTGGCCGCACAAATGCGAACCTCTCCGAGGAGGCGCTGCTGATCTTGAATGCCCTGAATGCCCAAAGCAAACTGGTGGCCAACCAGTGGCAAAACCGCAAGTTCTTCAACATGCTCGAATCGGCAGTTCCGGGGCGTGGACTGAGCGCCAGCGATGCTTTGGTTGACATCTACAACAGTGCCTTCGCCGAGCCACTCGCGAACATCAAGTCCGAGTTCTTTGCCAATCATGATGGCCCGCTGCTGCACGAGGCTCACCGCTCGGCTGCCCCTCCAACGACTGAGCAGCTAACGACTGCCGCGTCGAAGATGCTTGAGGTCGCACTCTCTCTGACTGAGGCACAAGCGGCAAAGCCTCTAGAGCGCCGATCGGGTTTTCTGGCTAGCGCCAAACGCGCGGTAAAGCGCGTGCTAAAGCGTTTCCTATAGTGCTGCGTTGTTGAATCCGCTAGCTGAGCAGCTTCCACAGGTTCATCACGACGATTCCGACGCCAACGACGAGACCTAGCGAACGAGCCGAAACCTTTGCCACAAACTTGGCAGCTATCGGTGCGGCAAGCACGCCGCCGGCAGCTAGGCCCAGAACAACCGTCCAGTCGATGTCGATTCGCCACAGGTTAGCCAGGAAGCCCACCGACGCACAGGTGGAAACGACGAACTCGGCGGCGCTAACCGTTCCGATGACTTTGCGTGGTTCGGTCTTGGTGGTGGCGAGAAGGCTTGGAGTCACAATGGGACCCCAGCCGCCACCGCCAGCTGCGTCGACGAATCCGCCGACGCCACCCAGAAAGTAGAGGTAGCGCGGGTTCGAGATCTCTGAGATCGCCACCTGCGCCTCGCTCTTGAAGATCTGACGGTAAAGCAGCACGAAACCGAGCGCCAACAGAATCGTCGAGACAAAGTACTTCGAGCCGCTCAGGTCTAGCGAAGACAAAAGGGTCGCACCTAGGAATGCGCCGATTCCTCCTGGGATAGCCAGGCGCCGAAGAACCTGAAAGTCAACGTTTTCGCGATGCCAGTGTGACAAGCCAGATGCCAGTGTCGTTCCAACTTCGGCGAGGTGAATCGCGGCCGATGAAACTACCGCTGCAGTGCCAAGACTGACCAGCACCGTCGAGCTCAGCACGCCGAAGCCCATACCGATCAATCCATCGACCAGCTGTGCAACTAGCCCGATGGCGAAAACGATCCAGAAACTAAGCCTCAAAGGCGGCACCCACGATTTGGTCAACGACCGCAGCCGTGGCATCGGTGCCAAGCACGCGCAGGAACGGGGCAACCGGAGGTTCGTAGCCCTGGCCGACGCCGGTCATGTTTGGCAGATTGCCGGTCGCGGCCTTTTTGTATAGCCCCTTCGGGTCGCGCTCGGCGCACACCTCGATTGGGGTGTCGACCCAGACCTCAAGGAACTCACCGTCAGCAAATTGCTCCCTGACAGCATCGCGGTCCTGTCGGAACGGGCTAACCAGCGAAACCAGCACGACGAGGCCGGCGTCGACCATAAGCTTGGCCACTTCGCCCACGCGACGAACGTTTTCGGCGCGATCCTCGGCGGTGAAGCCCAAATCCTTGTTGAGACCGAGGCGCAGGTTATCGCCGTCGAGAACGTAGGTGTGGTACCCCTGCGCAACCAAGCGCTTGTCGAGTTCGTTTGCAATCGTCGACTTGCCCGAGCCACTGAGTCCGGTAAACCAGATGACCTTTGGCGTCTGGTGCTTCTGGGCGGCACGCACATCGCGGTCAACCTCAAAATGGTGTTCCACCACGTTCTCACTGCGACGCAGAGCGTGCGTGATCATCCCTGCTGCAACAGTGCGCATCGTGACGCGGTCGACGAGTACGAAATTACCGGTCAGACGATTCGCGGAATAGCTGTCCAGTGCCAGCGGCGAATTGAGCGACAGCTCAACGTTTCCGATCTGGTTGAGCGACAGTTTGCGGGCCGCCTCGTGGGCACCTGTGTTGATGTCGATCGCGTACTTTACGTTGGTCACCATTGCCGGCACCTGCGCCGAACCGGCAATCAACAGATACGAGCGCGAGTGAACCAGATCTTCGCCGTCGACCCAGATTAAGTTCGCGGCAAACCGGCTGGCTGGGGTCGCATGGCTAGCCGCGGCAGCAATCATGTCTCCACGTGTGGCGTCAACGTCAGGTTCTAGAACCATCGTGACAGGTTGCCCGGTTTGAGCAATCTGCAGCGAACCATCGAAGGTCTCGATCGCGGCGACTCTTGCAGTGCGGTTTGATGGCAGCACAATGATTTCGTCGCCGACGGCGAATTGCCCGCCGGCAACCGTACCCGAGACTCCTCTGAAGTTTTCGGCGCGGGCGATGTACTGAACCGCCATGCGGGCAGCGACTCCGGTGGTCGCGGCAACTGGCATCGGTGACTCGATGAAGCTCAGCAGGGTTGGGCCGCTGAACCACGCGAACTGAGCCGAGGCCTCGATGATGTTGAGGCCGTGAAGCGCGCTAACCGGAATGAACTCGACCGAAGCAAAACCGAGCTTCTCGGTCGTTGCGGTGAGTTCGGCGCTCAGTTCGGCAAAGCGAGCCTGCGAGTCGGCTACCGCGTCCAGTTTGTTTACCACTACACCGACCTTGGCCACGCCCATCAGAGAGCATATGTTTAGGTGGCGCAGGGTCTGCGGGCGAACACCTCGGGTGGCGTCGAGCAAAACTAGCGCAACATCTGCACGCGATGCGGCAACCGCCATGTTGGCCGTGTACTGCTCGTGACCCGGTGCATCTGCGATGATCAAGCGCGCCCCACTGGACAGGTTCATCGAGCGATAAGCGACGTCGATCGTGATGCCCTGCTCGCGTTCTGCCTCAAGGCCATCGGTCAGCAGGCTGTAGTCGATTTCGCCCACCGGAACCGTCGAGCCAGAGCGACGCACGCTCTTGGCAGCAGCCAGGGTGTCGAGTGGGATGTTGTTGGTGTCGGCCAGCAGGCGACCGATCAAGGTGCTCTTGCCGTCGTCAACGCTGCCGCAGGTGACCAGTCGAATCACAGGAAGGCTTGTGCTTGTCATTAGAAGTAGCCCTCGGCCTTCTTCTTTTCCATCGATGTCTCGTCGCTGCCATCGATTAGGCGGGTGGCACGTTCGCTCAGCTTCACACTCTCGAGTTCACTGATCACGTCGTCCAGATTCTTGGCATCCGACTCGACACCGGCGGTGAGTGGGTAGCAACCGAGAGTTCGGAAGCGAATTTCGCGAAGTTCGGGCTCTTCACCAGGCTGAAGCGGATACCGCTCGTCATCAACCATGATTGCCTGGCCGTTGCGCCAAACAACCGGACGCGGCTTTGCGAAGTAGAGGCTGCTCACCTCGATGCCCTCTTGGCGAATGTAGTTCCAGACGTCTAGCTCGGTCCAGTCGCTCAGTGGGAAGACGCGCATGGTCTGGCCCTGTGCAAGATTCGGGTTGTAGGTGCGCCAAAACTCGGCGCGCTGCTGGCGTGGATCCCAGACGTGACCCGGCTCACGCACGCTCATAATGCGTTCTTTGGCGCGTGAGCGCTCCTCGTCGCGTCGCGATCCGCCGAGTGCAGCATCGAAACCGTGCTCGTCGAGGGCCTGGCGCAGAGCCACCGTCTTCATGACTCGGGTGTATTCCGATGCACCCAGAGCGAACGGATTCGCGTCGGCCTCGACGCCTTCCTGGTTCATGTGGACGAGCAGGTCGAGGTCGAGTTTTGAGGCCTGGTCATCGCGAAACTCGATCATCTCGCGAAACTTCCAACCGGTGTCAACGTGCAAGATTTTGAAAGGGATTCGAGCTGGGTGGAATGCCTTTCGGGCCAGGTGCAACAGCACCGATGAGTCCTTGCCGATGGAATAGAGCATCACCGGACGCTTGAAGGCCGCCGCGGTCTCGCGAATTATCTCTATCGATTCGCTCTCGAGAGCCTTGAGCACTGCGGACGTTTCAATCATTGGATAAGGCTATTCGTTGTCTGGTGCGGTGACCTTGAGCGACCACCTTTGAGCTTTCTTAGAACTTGACCATCGGGCTGAGTGACTTTGCTCGCTCTGCAGCCCCGGCCAGACCGATTGACTCGAGCCAGTTGCCCAGCATTTGGTAGCCGCCCTCGGTGAGCACGCTCTCAGGGTGAAACTGCACGCCATAGATCGGCAGCGACTTGTGCTGCAAGCCCATGATCACGCCGCCCTTTGAGTTCATGGCGGCCGTCGTGCGCGCGGTCACAATCATGTCTTCCGGCACTGTCGACTCGACGACTGCCAGCGAGTGGTAGCGGGTTGCGGTGAACGGCTGCCGAACGTCCTTGAAGACCAGCGAACCGTCGTGCTCCACCATCGAGGTTTTGCCGTGCATTAGCTCCTCGGCGCTGGTTACGGTTGCGCCCATGGCCTCGGCGATCGCCTGGTGCCCAAGGCACACACCAAAGATCGACTTGCCGGTGCGCAGCGCATACTTCACGGTCGCAATCGAGAGGCCCGCGTCACCTGGCGTGCCTGGCCCCGGGCTGATCAATACGGCGTCGAACCGTTCGATGAGTGCCGGCAGTTCGGCCTCGGTTACGACGTCGTTGCGAAGCACCTCGGTTTGCGCGCCAAGCTGCTGAAGGTAGCCGTTTAGCGTGTAGACAAAGCTGTCGTAGTTGTCGAGAACCAGGATGTTGACCATAGGTATTTAAGCCTAACGCCCTCTTTGGCGCGGGCGGCCGCTGGGTTAGACTTGTGCCTATGTCTGATGTAAACGTCGAAAACCAGAACGCCCCGAAGGCAAAGGCCGAAAAAGTCGCCAAGCCGGTCAAGCCTGCAAAGCCAAAGGCTCCTAAGGCTCGCAAGGGCGACGAGGCAAACCCAGTCTGGTTCAAGCCAGTCATGTTCGGTTTCATGCTGCTCGGCCTGATTTGGATCATCACTTACTACGTCAGCAGTGCACAGCTTCCTATCCAGTCGATTGAGAACTGGAACATTCTGGTTGGCTTTGGCATTGCCATGGTCGGCTTCTTGATGTCGACCCGCTGGAAGTAATCGGTTTAGGTCTCGCTGGCTAGCCGAGCGCGGCGGTCACGCGGGTGAAGAACCCGGCGTAAGCGAAGACCACCAGCAACACAGTTATTCCAATTAGACCCAGCATCTGCTGGGTCTTTTGGTTTAACCGGCGAGTGGATGCATAGAGCAGGCCTACCAGCGCGCCAACGAGAAGACCGCCGACGTGTGCCTGCCAGCTGATCGTGCTCACGAAGAAGCCGAATGCCAGGTTGATTGCGATCAGACCCACGAGCTGACCACCGCGTTCGCCCAGCTTGCGCATGATCACGAAGTATGCGCCCATCAGGCCAAAGATAGCGCCCGATGCGCCCAGCACAGGCACGTTTAGCTCGCTGAGCCAAACCACGGCAACCGAACCGCCGAGGATTGACAGCAGGTACATCGCCAAGAAGCGGGCTCGGCCGAGCAGCGGCTCGAGTACTTGACCAAAGACATAGAGCGAGTACATGTTCAGGCCCAAGTGCAAAAAGTTGCTCTGCGAGTGTGCGAATCCGCTGGTGATTGCGCGCCAGGGCTCTGCGTAAATCGCTATTGGGGCAAAAAACAGTTCGAACGTGAGGTTCGAACCGGGTAACACCTGCAGCAACCACACCACGACGTTGATGGCGATCAGCGAGACGCTCACGACCGGACGAGCGGTTCCGGCAGCCACTGCGCGGGCGCGACGAGCGCGCGCATACACCTGGTTTGGTGTGCCACCGGCACACTCCGGACACAAGAAACCGACCGAAGCCTCGATCTGGCAGTCTGGGCAGATCACTCGCTCACAGCGCTGGCATCGCACATAGGCTTCGCGGCCCGGGTGGCGATAACAGATCATCTTCGGTCGGTTCTCGTTAGTTCAAATCGAACGGCTATTAGGCCTTTGCGATGGTGACCGACTGCATTACGACGGCCTCGAATGGCTTGTCCATGCCGTCGGTGTCGACAGCAGCGATCTTGTCGACTACGTCGCGTGAAGCCTGGTCGGCGACCTCACCGAAAACGGTGTGCTTGCCGTGCAGCCAGTTGGTCTCGGCAACAGTGATGAAGAACTGCGAGCCATTGGTGCCCGAGCCATCAAAACCGCGTCCTGCGTTGGCCATGGCCAGCTTGTAAGGCTCCTGGAAGGTGAGCTCTGGGTGTGGCTCGTCGTCGAAGGTGTAGCCAGGGCCGCCACGGCCGGTGCCAGTAGGGTCTCCACCCTGAATCATGAAGTTCGGAATGATGCGGTGAAAGATGACGCCGTCGTAGAACGGCTTGCCAGTCTTTGCGCCGGTTGCGAGGTCTTCAAAGTTCTTCACGGTGACAGGTGCTTCGTTGCCGAAGAGGTTGATCTTGATGTCGCCGAGGTTGGTGTGGATGGTAGCTACTGAGGTGTGAACGGTCATGGGGTCTATTCTCGCAGGTCACCCCTACATTCAGGCTGGTTTCGGGGTGCGCCCACAGCGTAAACTCGTGCCATGGCCAAGAAACTAGACCTTTCAGCGATCCTCGAGGTGCTGCCCGAGATCCTCAAGGTCGTCGACACCAAGTGGGATGCCGTCAGCGACGACGCAGTCAAGGCTGCCAAGAAAGCTAAGGCTGCCGCAGCACAGGCTTCTTCGAAGGCCAACGTCGTTGTCAAGAAGCAGGCCAAGAACCCCGTAGCCCAGTGGATCACCGTCGGTCTGGCCGTGGCTCTGGTTGCCGGTGTGGCATACGCGCTTTACAAGCCAGACGAAGACGACCTCTGGCAGCAGGCCGAGGATGAACTCGGCGAAGACGCCTAGTCTCTATTCAGCTTCGCCTTCAAATCCTTGATGAGCAGGACAAGCCCATAACTCGGGTCACCTAGCGCCTCGAATCCAAACCTTAGGTAGAAGGCCCTGGCCTCGTCGTTTATTGGGTGTACCTGAACGGCTCTGACTCCCACATCTTCGGCGATTCCCGCGATTCGGGTAAGGGCGTCTTGAAGCATGAACCGCCCGAGTTGCCGACCTTGGTAATCAAGATCTACCGCTAAACGACTCAATAGGATGACCGGAACATCGTGGCGACCCAAGCCCTTGGTAAGCCTCGAATTGGGGATCCAACCCATGGATCCAGTGCTCAAGGCGTAGAACGCCACGACCCTGCGGCCTTCCGACAACACAAAAGTCTTGGCTGATCCCGAACGTTGCGCCTGCAGGGAATGTTCGTGCAGCCAGCGATTTAGAGATTCGGTTCCGCAATCAAATGCCGCGGTTAAGTGGTTTGCGGTCAGGGCCCCCAGTTCGCTTACGCGAGCCAAGGTGCCTTCTTCGAGAAGAGCTCGTCGAGACCGGCCACTTGCTTCGGCGGCTCATCCAACAACGCTAGGAATTTATTGAAGTCGGTTTCATCCAGGTAAGTCACACGTTTGTCGAGGATTGCCAGCTCGGCGGCCAGGCAGGCGGATTCGATCACAAAGTCCGAGACGGATTTGCCTTTGGCGTCCGCCCCGCGACTGATGAGGTCGCGCTGGGCTTCGGTAAGTCGCTGTTCTAGGCGTTTGTCTTTTGGCTGCTGCATCAATGACATTTCAACCTCCCTGTACGGCAATTATCCGTACAAAGGGCTCAGACTGTCAACGGTTTAGCGAAGCAGGTCTTCGGCGGCGGCTAGCTCCGGAGCAAGGAAGCGGTCTGGGCCGACGCCACCAACACCTGCAGCGCGCAGACGCGCGATCAGCGCACCTGTGACCGGCGCAGGCTGAAGCGGGGCGCGCATCTCGACCGCGCGGGCGGCGGTAACCAACTCGATCGCGAGGATTCGGCGCAGGTTTTCGACCACCTTGCGCAGCTTGCGGCCGGCGTGCCACCCCATCGAGACGTGGTCTTCCTGCATAGCCGAAGACGGGATGCTATCTACCGAGGCCGGCGCCGCTAGGCGCTTGTTCTCGCTAACCAAGCCAGCCTGCGTGTACTGCGCAATCATCAAACCCGAGTCGACGCCGGCATCCGCCGCAAGAAACGGCTCCAGCCCGTGCGAGCGGAACTTGTCGAGCGCACGGTCGGTGCGGCGCTCCGACATCGAACCCACGTCGGTGGCTGGAATGGCCAGGAAGTCGAGCACGTATGCGATTGGCGCACCGTGGAAGTTGCCGTTCGAGGTGACCTCGCCCGACTCGAGCACGACCGGGTTGTCGATTGCGGCCGCGAGCTCTCGCTCGGCCACGATGGTTGCCCAGGCCATGGTGTCGCGCAGGCCGCCGGTTACCTGAGGCGCACAGCGAAGCGAGTACGCGTCCTGAACGCGCGAGTCGCCCACTCGGTGCGAAGCCACGATCGGCGAGCCGGCGAGAGCCGCATACATGTTTGCCGCACTCTGGGCCTGACCCGGGTGCGGGCGCAGCGGCTCATGCAGTTCTGGGCGGAACACCTGGTCGGTGCCCAGCTGGCCCTCGACGCTCATGGCCGCGATGGTGTCGGCGTAGTCGACAAGCTTGTTCAGGTCGGCGAGCGCCAAAATCAGCATGCCGAGCATGCCGTCGGTGCCGTTGATCAGCGCCAAGCCTTCCTTTTCTTGCAATTCAAGTGGCTGGATGCGGGCCTCGGCCAGCAGCTCCGGCACAGGGCGCTCGTTGCCCGCGGCATCTGTCGCGCGGCCCTCGCCCATCAGCACGAGTGCACAGTGCGCGAGCGGGGCCAGGTCGCCCGAGCAGCCGAGCGAGCCGTACTCG
>JBEDDI010000014.1:0-34874 GCA_041176265.1 Actinomycetota bacterium | reverse complement strand
TCCCTATTGCACTCGTTTCCGGTCTGGTTGGAGAGCTATTCCGTCCATTTAGCTGGACGTTCACGATCGCGCTGGTCGCGTCGCTGTTCGTATCGCTGACAATCGTGCCGGTGCTTGCCTACTGGTTCCTGAAGGCTCCGGCCCAGCAGGAGTTCAAGACGGAGGCTGCCGCCGCAAAGCACGCTGAAGCGATTCGCGAGGCCGAGGAAGCCCGTGAGCGCAAGTCACTGCTGCAGCGTGGCTACCTGCCAGTGCTCAGCTGGACGCAGAAGCGCCCGGTCGTCACGATCGTGGCTTCGGTTATGGTGCTCTTCCTCACCTTCGGCCTGTCATCGCAGCTAAAGACCGACTTCATCGGCAACTCGGGCTCGAACTCGTTCGTACTGAACCAGACCCTGGCCCCTGGAGCCACCCTCGAGCAGAAGGGCGAGGCCGCAGCCAAGCTCGAGCAGATCCTGCTAGACCAAGACGGCAAGGTCGAGGTCGTCCAGACCTCCATCGGCTCGTCGGGTGACGGACGCGTTGCGTTTGGCGCTTCGGCCGGCGGAACCTCGCTGCAAATCACCACGATCGACGGTGTCGATCAAGCCGAGTTCCAGAAGTCGCTCGAGAAGCAGTTTGCTGCAGATGCATCCCTTGGCGAGGTCAAGTTCTCGTCGGGCGGTGGTCCATCGTTCGGTTCCTCCTCGACTATCGACATCAAACTGACTGCCACCAGCGATGAAGCACTCAACGCCGGAATTGCGGCCGTACAGGACGCGATGCAGGGCACCGAGAACGTCACCGAGGTTACGAACTCGCTCGCCGAAAAGCAGCGCACCCTCAAGGTCACCATCGACCGCATGGCTGCGGCTCGCAAGGGTCTCACCGAGATGGCCGTTAGCGGAATCGTGGCCTCGACCATGAACCCTTCGGCTATCGGCAAGGTCAACATCGACAGCGTGTCGACCTCGATCTTTGTCAAGAAGGCCGACATCCCGGCGACCGTTGCCGAGATCAAGGCCCTGTCGATTCCGACCGCGACCGGCGTTGTTCGCTTGGACTCAATCGCGGATGTTGAGATGGCGAACGTGCCAGTCTCGATCACGAGCGAAAAGGGTGATCGCACCGCGAAGGTAATGCTGACCCCTGAGGGCAACAACCTTGGCGCCATCACGGCCGACGTGACCAAGCGCCTCGACAAGATCGAGCTACCGGCAGGAGTTAGCGCGTCGATTGGCGGCATTTCGGCCTCGCAGGCTGACTCGTTCTCGCAGCTCGGCATGGCCCTCTTGGCGGCAATCGCGATCGTGTTCATCGTCATGGTGGCAACGTTCCGTTCGATCATGCAACCGCTCATTCTGCTTATCTCGATTCCATTCGCGGCAACGGGTGCATTCGCGTTGCTGCTGGCAACCGACACCGCGCTTGGTGTTCCATCGCTGATTGGCATGCTGTTGCTGGTGGGCATCGTGGTCACTAACGCCATCGTGCTAATCGACTTGATCAACCAGTACCGAGCCGAGGGGCGCCCGACCCAGCAGGCGATTATGGATGGTGCGCGCCAGCGCCTGCGCCCGATCTTGATGACCGCACTCGCGACCATCTTCGCGCTGACTCCTATGGCGCTCGGCGTGACCGGTGGCGGCGGCTTCATCTCGCAGCCGCTCGCGATCGTCGTTATCGGTGGCCTGTTCTCATCGACAGTGCTGACCCTGGTCATCGTGCCGGTGCTTTACTGGCTCGTTGAAGGACGCAAGGAGCGTCGCGCTGCTCGCAAGTCGGGCAAGGGCGACGGCGAAGCGAAGCCGCGTCGCAAGCTAGTCAAGCCACGCAAGGCCGAGGCAACCGCCTAGGCGCGTAACTGCGGCGCACCCCGCGCAACTAAAATTGGGAGGTCATCGAATGTCGGTGGCCTCCCTTAGTTTTTAGGAATGATCGAAATTTCAGAGAACCTAGTCTGGATTGACTGCGAGATGACCGGCCTCAATGTTGAGGTCGACTGCCTCGTGGAGGTGGCCGTAGTGGTCACCAACTCCGAGCTCGAGGTTCTCGACGCCGGTCTCGACATCGTTATCAAGCCGACCGCTGAAGGTCTGGCAAACATGGGCGAGTTCGTGCGTGACATGCACACCAAGTCGGGCCTGATCGAGGAATTCGAATCGGGTGTCGACCTAGCCGAGGCCGAGCGCATGGTTCTCGAGTATGTTCAGCGCTTCGTGCCGGATGCACGCACAGCTCCCCTGGCCGGCAACTCGATCGGCACCGACCGCATGTTCCTGAACCGCTACATGCCGACTCTCGACCAGCACCTGCACTACCGAAACATCGACGTCTCGTCGGTTAAGGAGCTGAGTCGCCGCTGGTTCCCTCGCGTTTATTTCAACCTGCCGAAGAAAACCGGCGACCACCGCGCGCTGGCCGATATTCTCGAGTCGATCGAGGAGCTCAAGTACTACCGCAAGACGGTTTTTGTTGAGCAGCCAGGCCCAACGAGCGACCAGGCCAAGGCGGCTGCGGATGCGTTGAAGCCCGCCAACTGATAGACTCTTGCGGTTGTTGTTCTTGAACAACACATGGTGGGTATAGCTCAGCTGGTAGAGCACCTGGTTGTGGTCCAGGGGGCCGCGGGTTCAAGTCCCGTTACTCACCCGAAAAAGAAAAAGAGCCTGGGTTTCCAGGCTCTTTTTCTTTTGAAGCCCCGCCAGGAGTAGTACGACCCGGTGGCATCGGTTGAAGAACAGGAAAGTCAGATAAATCTGCCTGGCCGAACCAGGCCATTTTGCTCGGATCGAGCCACATGCACTTATGAAAAACGAAAACCCCGAGCAACAGCCCGGGGTTTTCTCGATTAACTCGTGTTTAGGCGTTCGCCTTAGCGATAAGCAGCTCGCGCACGCGTGCCGCATCCGCTGAGCCCTTCATTGCCTTCATGACGGCACCGATGACGGCACCGGCGGCCTGCATGCGGCCCTCGCGGATGGCATCGAGAACGTCTGGCTGACCAGCGAGTGCCTCGTCGATGGCGGCGATGAGTGCGCCGTCGTCAGACACGACCTCTAGGCCGCGAGCGGCAACGATCTCGGTTGGCGAACCCTCGCCTGCAAGAACGAACCCGAGAACCTCGCGAGCGAGGCGGTCGTTGATCTTGCCGGCGTCGATCAGGCCGGCAAGCTCTGCAACCTGCTGGGCCGAAATGGCCAGCTCGGCGACATCCTTGCTCTCATCGTTCGCGATGCGGCTCAGCTCGCCGGCCCACCACTTGCGGGCGGCCTGCGGCTTTGCGCCGGCGGCAACGGTCTCTTCGATCTGGTCGAGCAGGCCTGCGTTGACTACGTCGCGGAACTCGAGCTCGCTAAAGCCCCAGTCTGCTGCGAGTCGACGACGACGGTCAGCCGGGTTCTCTGGCAGGCCGGCACGTAGCTGCTCGATCCATTCCTTCGAAGGTTGAACCGGAACCAAGTCTGGCTCAGGGAAGTAGCGGTAGTCGTCGGCATCCGACTTTGGACGACCCGAGCTCGTGACACCGCGGTCCTCGTGCCAGTGGCGGGTCTCCTGAAGAATCGAACCGCCCTTGGCGAGAATCGCTGCCTGACGCTGGATCTCGAAGCGAACCGCGCGCTCAATCGAGCGAAGCGAGTTCACGTTCTTGGTTTCGGTGCGGGTACCCAGCTTCTCGGCACCGTGTGGGCGCAGCGAGACGTTGGCGTCGCAGCGAACGTTTCCGCGCTCCATGCGGGCATCTGAGACGTTCAATGCCCGAACGATGTCGCGAATCGAGCGAACGTATGCCGCTGCCAGCTCAGGCGCTTCGGCACCGGCGCCGAAGACCGGCTTGGTGACGATCTCGACCAGAGGCACACCGGCACGGTTGTAGTCGACGAGTGAGTACTCGGCACCCTGGATTCGACCGGTTGCTCCACCCACGTGAGTGAGCTTGCCGGCGTCTTCCTCCATGTGCGCGCGCTCAATCAGAACGTTGAACTTGTTGCCTGACGGCACCTCTACCTCGAGGGCTCCCTCAAAGGCGATTGGCTCGTCGTACTGCGAGGTCTGGAAGTTCTTGGCAAGGTCTGGGTAGAAGTAGTTCTTGCGGGCAAAGCGACCGGTTGGCGCGATGTCGCAGCCGAGTGCCAAGCCAATCTGAATGCTCGACTCCACCGCACGCTTGTTTACGGCAGGTAGCGAACCAGGCAGGCCGATGCAGATCGGGCATACGTTGGTGTTTGGCTCGTTGCCGAACTCGTTCTTGCAGCCACAGAACATCTTGGTGTTGGTGTTTAGCTCGACGTGCACCTCGAGGCCGATGACGACCTCAAACTGTGCGAGCGCCTGCTCGTAGTTCATGAGCTCTTCTTTAGCCATGATTACTTCACCTCCAGCTCGGGAGCGAAATCAATCATTCGCTTGCCCCATACTTCTTCGTGCATCTTCTCGAGGGCCGCACCAACCTGGTAAAGGCGGGCGTCTTCGCGAGCCGGAGCCAAGAGCTGGATGCCGACAGGCAAACCGTCTTCTTCGGCAAGACCGTTAGGAATCGACATGCCAGGGATGCCCGCGAGGTTCGCCGGAATGGTTGCGATGTCGTTCAGGTACATAGCCAGCGGGTCCTCGAGCTTCTCGCCCAGCTTGAACGCGGTGGTCGGCGCGGTTGGTGAAACAAGCACGTCGGCCTTTGCGAACGCGGCATCGAAGTCGCGCTGAATCAGGGTGCGAACCTTCTGTGCTGCGCCGTAGTAGTTGTCGTATGCACCGCTCGAGAGGGCGTAGGTACCCAGAATGATGCGGCGCTTGACCTCAGGGCCAAAGCCGGCCTCGCGGGTGGCGGCCATTACGCGCTCGATGGTCGGGTTGCCCTCTGGGGTAACGCGCAGACCAAAGCGAACCGAGTCGAACTTTGCGAGGTTCGACGATGCCTCGGCAGGGAGGATCAGGTAGTAGGCAGCAATTGCATACTCGAAGCTTGGGCACGAAACCTCAACGATTTCGGCACCGGCAGCCTGGAGCATGGCCAGCGACTCGTTGAAGCGGGCCTGAACGCCTGGCTGGAAGCCGGCGCCGGTCAGTTCCTTGATGACACCGATGCGCATGCCCTTGACATCGAGCTTCTTGGCCGCGTCGACCATCGAACCAAGCGACTCAGGCAGCGAGGTGCTGTCGTGCTTGTCGTAGCCGGCGATTACGTCCTGCAGCAGAGCGGCGTCGAGCACATTGCGGCTGACTGGGCCGATCTGGTCGAGCGAGCTTGCAAGTGCGATTAGGCCGTAGCGCGAGACTGCGCCGTAGGTTGGCTTGGTGCCGACGGTGCCGGTGACGGCTGCCGGGAAGCGGATCGAACCACCGGTGTCTGAACCGATAGCGATTGGAGCCTGGAACGAGGCAACAACCGAGCTCGAGCCACCGCCCGAACCACCAGGGATACGGTCGAGGTCCCAAGGGTTGCGGCTAGGGCCGAACGCCGAGAATTCGGTCGATGAACCCATCGCGAACTCGTCGAGGTTGGTCTTGCCCAGGATCGGCATGCCGGCTGCGCGCAGCTTGGCGACGACGGTCGCGTCGTACTGCGGAATCCAGCCCTCAAGAATCTTCGAGCCCGAGGTGGTCGGTGCGTCGGTCGTGGTCAGGTTGTCCTTGACCGCGATTGGCAGACCGGCCAGGGCGTGCAGGGCTTCGCCCGCGGCGCGCTTGCGGTCGATCTCGGCTGCGGTGGCCAGGGCCGACTCGGGTGAGGTGTGAAGGTATGAGTGAACGGCTCCATCGACTGCGGCGGTGCGGTCGATGTGGGCCTGGGTTACCTCGACCGAGGAAACCTGCTTGCTGGTGAGCAGCTCAACCAGCTCGTGTGCGCTCTTGCGAGTTAGATCAGTCATCGTTTAGTCCTCATCCAAGATTGCGTGAACACGGAAGCGACCATCGGCGCTGTCAGGCGCTCCGCTGAGGGCCTCGGCCTGAGTCAGCGAAGGCTCGATGACGTCTTCACGGAAGACGTTTGCCATCGGAATCGGGTGGCTGGTGGCAGGCACATCGCCTTCAACGGCCTTCGAAACAGTGGCGACCGAGTCGACGATTAGCGAAAGCTGTGAGGTGAACTTGTCGACCTCTTCGTCGGTGACCAGGATGCGTGCGAGGCCAGCCAGGTGGCGCACGAGGTCGGGGGTGATTTCAGACATGAATCTCTCTCAAAACGATGGAGTTCGGATTGCTCACAAGTCTACCCGTAGCGCGTTTCGGGCGTGTTTCGCAGCGTTACGAGTTGAGGCGACGAACGAACTCGTCCTCGTCGATGACCTCGACGCCGAGATCTTCGGCCTTGGCCAGCTTCGAGCCGGCATTCTCACCAGCAACCACGAACGAGGTCTTCTTTGAGACGCTCGAGGCAGCCTTGCCGCCGTTCGAGATGATGGCCTCTTCGATTTCGTCGCGGGTGAATTGCTTGAGGCTGCCGGTCGCCACGATCGACATGCCGGCAAACCGACCACCGGCACCCTCGACGGCAGCGCCCGGCCCCGGGTGACCCGGAGTCTCGAGGAGGACACCGCTAGCGCCCCAACGCTCGACGATTTCGCGGTGCCAGTCAACGGCGATCCATTCGCGAATGCTACTGGCGAGGGTTGCGCCAACCCCATCGACCTGCGACAGTTCGGCCTCGGTGGCTGCGAAAATCGCTGTCAACGAGCCGAAGTGACTAGCCAAGGCGCGAGCGGCGACAGGCCCAACGTGACGAATCGAGAGGGCCACGACAATTCGCCAAAGCGGGCGGGTCTTTGCCTCTTCGAGGTTTCGCAGCAGCTTGAGTGCGACCTCTGCCGGAGTGCCGTCCTTCTTCTTGAAGAACTCAACCACCTTGGGATGGCCAGCCTCATCCAACTTTGGAATGCCCGTGTCGGGGTCGAGCACATACGAACGAACCGGGAGCAGGTCTTCGAGCGTTAGGTCGAACAGGTCGGCCTCGGTGCGAAGCGGAGCCTGAACACCGTCGAGCGGCTGGGTAAGGGCAACCGCGGCAACATAGCCGAGTGCCTCGATGTCGAGTGCGCCGCGCGAACCGAGGTAGGCAACGCGCTCGCGCAGCTGAGCAGGGCATCCGGCGGCGTTCTGACAGCGCAGGTCGACGTCGCCCTCGCTGCTAGGAGCGAGCGCTCCCCCACACTCAGGGCAATTCGAAGGCATCACAAAGGCGCGTTCGGTGCCATCGCGCAGTTCGACTACCGGACCAAGAATTTCGGGAATCACGTCGCCGGCCTTGCGCAGCACGACTGTGTCGCCGATCAGCACGCCCTTGGCAACCACGACCTCCTGGTTGTGCAGCGTCGCGAACTCGACGGTCGAACCAGCGACCTTGATGGGCTCGACGACCGCGTAGGGCGTTGCGCGACCGGTGCGGCCAATACCGATGCGAATGTCGACGAGCTTGGTGTTGACCTGCTCTGGCGGGTACTTGTAGGCAATCGCCCAGCGAGGCGCACGCGAGGTGAAGCCCAGCTCCCCCTGCACGGCAAGCGAGTCCAGCTTGACGACAACGCCATCGATCTCGTGCTCGAGCGAATGGCGCTGTGCGGCGAATTCATCGATGTATGCCAGCACCTCGTCGACCGATTCGACCACGCGGAAGCGCTTAGAGGTCGGCAGACCCCAACCCTCGAGTAGCGAATAAACATCGCTCTGGTTTGCAACGGGCACGCCCGACCCGTCGGCCGACTGCCAAGAACCGATGCCGTGCACCAGCATCTGCAGCGGGCGCGATGCCGTGACGGCCGCATCCTTCTGGCGAAGCGAACCCGAGGCCGAATTTCGAGGGTTGGCAAACGGCGCCTTGCCCTCGGCGATTAGGCCTTCGTTGAGGCGATTGAAGTCTTGGATGGCATAGAAGATTTCTCCGCGAACTTCGACGACGGCCGGATGCCCGGAGCCCTCGAGACGGTGCGGAATGCCACGAATGGTCATGACGTTTGCCGTGACGTCTTCGCCGACAACGCCATCGCCGCGCGTCGCGGCCTTGGTCAGCACACCGTTTTCGTAGCGCAGGTTGATGGCCAGCCCGTCAATCTTTAGCTCGCACAGGTATGTCAGTTGACCGGTATCGGCCGAACGAGCGGCCCAATCGCGAAACTCATCGTGCGAAAAGACGTTGTCGAGCGACCACATGCGCTCGAGGTGCGGCGATGGCGAGAAGGTCGCGCTAGCCGAACCACCCACGGTCTGCGTAGGTGAGTCGGCGGTGATCAGCTCGGGATGCTTGGCTTCGAGCAAATCAAGTTCGTGCGCGAGCGCGTCGTACTCGGCATCGCTGATGAGAACCGTGTTGCCCTCGTAATAGGCGGCGCGATGGTGGTTGATCTGGTCAACCAGCTCGGCATGCCTGGCCTTGGCGGCCTCGAAGTCGTTCACGCGAACAGCCTAAGCCTCGGCACTGACAGTGCGGTCGATTGTGAACTGAGCCAAGACGCGACTGCCTAGGTAGATCACGGCAGTCTGCCCAGGCGCAACCCCCATGAGCGGTTCGTTTAGCGTGACGACGAACTCGCCATCGACGAGGGCAACGGAACACGCAACCGGGTCGGCGTGAGCACGCACCTGAACCTCGGCATCGAACCACTCGTGCGCGTTGGCGCGCGGTGCGCCACACCAAGACAGACGCGAGCCAGCTAGCTCAACCACGGCCAAGGCGGCGTGCGAACCGACCACGACCTCGGCAGTCTTCGGCCGAATCGACAACACATAGCGAGGCTTGCCGTCGACCGCGGGGCGCCCGAGGTTCAACCCCTTGCGCTGGCCGACCGTGTATGCCTCAACGCCATCGTGCTGCCCAAGAACGTTGCCCGAGGTATCGACGATGTTGCCCGGGTGCAGTTCGAGGTGCTCCCCCAACCAGTCACGGGTGTCGCCCTCGGGAATGAAGCAGATGTCATATGAATCAGGCTTGGCGGCAACGGCAAGGCCGCGAGCAGCAGCCTCGGCGCGAATCTCGTCTTTCGATGCCGTCGCACCAATCGGAAAGTACGCGTGCTTCAACTGCTCGGCGGTCAAAACGCCCAGCACATAGCTCTGATCCTTGGCGTATGCGACCGAGCGGTGCAGCTCAAGCTCGCCAGATTCGGCGTCCTCGGCCGAGACGATTGTGGCGTAGTGGCCGGTGCAGACGGCGTCGAAGCCGAGCGCGAGTGCCTTCTCTAGCAGCGCGGCGAACTTGATGCGCTCGTTGCAGCGCATACACGGGTTCGGAGTGCGACCCGCGGCGTACTCGGCAACGAAGTCGTCGACGACCTCCTCCTTGAATCGCTCGCTGAAATCCCACACGTAATAAGGGATGCCCAACTTGTCTGATGCCCGCTTGGCATCCATCGAGTCTTCGATCGTGCAGCAGCCACGAGAGCCGGTGCGCAGGGTGCCAGGCATGCGGCTAAGGGCCAGGTGCACACCGACAACCTCGTGCCCAGCCTCGACGGCGCGGGCGGCGGCAACGGCAGAGTCAACCCCGCCTGACATGGCCGCCAAAATCTTCATCCCTCAAGTTTAAACTGGCACATTGAAGGAATACTCAGCCGATGAACTTCGAGGGGAAGCCGTGGACGAGACACCAGAAGAGCGTGAGGCCAGATTGCTCGCAGAGGCTGAAGCAGAAGTCGACGAAGCAATTACCCATCAGCACCAAGAAGCAATTGCCTCCAGCAGGGATCCGTCCGACGAAAAGATCGGCATTTGGGGCAAAGTGCTCGGAGGTATGTTTCGCAGTGCCGGAGGCTAAAGGCACAGGGCAAGCCCTAGCGTGCGTTTAGGCCAGCCTTGAGCGCACCTTCGAGGGCCGCAGGCAGGGCTGCGAGCAGCGCATCCACGTCATGTTGGGTTGAGTTCCAACCGAGGGTCACGCGCATCGAGCCGATCGCCTCGTTTTCGGCGCGACCCGTGGCCATCACAACGTGTGAAGCACGCGGAACGCCGGCCGTGCACGCCGAACCGGTCGAAACCGAAACCCCAGCCATATCGAGCAGGAACAGCAGGCTGTCGCCCGTGCAGCCGGCAAATGTGAAGTGCGCATTATTCGGCAAGGCCGGAGCATCGCCGCGAGTCAGAACGACATCGGCTCCAATCGCCAGCACGCCGTTGATCAACCTGTCGCGCAGACGCTCGAACTCGGCCGTGCGGGAGTGAACCTCTGCAACGGCCATGGTTGCGGCGAGCGCAAAGGCCTTCGCCGCCGGGGCATTCAACGTGCCGGAACGCATACCGCGCTCGTGCCCACCGCCGTGCTGCAGCGCGGTCAGCTTGAGCGAGCGCGACACAATCAGCGCACCGATGCCGACCGGCCCGCCAACCTTGTGTGCCGTGATGCTCATCGCCGCAAGCCCCGAAGCCGCGAAATCAATCGGGATGTGCCCAAAGGCCGCCACCGCATCGGAGTGCACGGGAACGCCGTGCTCCCCCGCGATACGGCAAACCTCAGGGATGTCGGTCACGACACCCGTCTCGTTGTTTGCCCACATCAACGTAATCAACGCCACCTCGGCAGCACGATCGGCCAAGAAGCCGCCTAGCCAACCCAGGTCGAGCATTCCGCGAGCGTCAACAGGAACGAAAACGACCTCTGCCTCGTCATGGCGCTGCAGCCACAGACACGCATCCAGAACGGCGTGGTGTTCGGTCTCAGCCGTCACGATAACGCGGCGAGCGCCATTCGAAGTCGCCACCTGCTGCCAATAGATGCCCTTGACGGCCAGATTGTCGCTCTCGGTGCCGCCTGAGGTAAAGAGGACCTCGCTGCGATTGCAGCCAACTGCCGAAGCCAGCTCCTCGCGAGCCTCCTCGACCAACCGCCCGGCAGCCTGGCCAAAACTGTGGATTGCCGATGGATTGCCAACCACACCCAGGTGGCGGGCGAACTCGGCGGCAACCTCTGGCCTAATCGGCGAGGTCGCGGCGTGATCCAAATAAACGGCCATAACGACAGCCTACAAACTAGGCTTTTCACTTATGTTCTCTGACCTGCTGCGCCCGAGCGGCCTAGGAGTCACCATCGAGGGTGGCCTTGGCACTATTCGTGTGCACTCGCGGACCGCCGAGAGCATCAAGATGCACATCCTGAATGACTCCGACCCCAAGCAGGTCGACCACGAGCTGGAACTGTTGCAGAACGAACCAGGCATTTGGTCGGCCACCGACGCGCTTATCGAGGTCGGCACCAAGTATGCGCTGCGCGCCCAGGGGCCGACCGGGCCAAAGCACAAGTTCAACCCGGCCATCGACCTGATTGACCCGTATGCCCGCGGCGTTGTCCGCGAGGGCCCGCGCGACTATCACAACGTCGTCACCACCGATGACTTCGACTGGCAGGGCGTCGTCAAGCCAAACATCCCGCTCGGCGAAACCATCGTCTATGAGGCACACGCTCGCGGCCTTACCCGCGGCAACGACAACATCCCGGATGACATTCGTGGCACATACGCCGCCCTGGCTCACCCGGACACCATTGCGCACCTGAGCAACCTCGGAATCACCGCGATTGAACTGCTGCCGATTCAGATGTTTATCAGCGAGCCACACCTGATGAAGATGGGTCTGATCAGCTACTGGGGCTACAACACGGTCAACTTCTTTGCCCCGCACCCGCGCTATGCGAGTGAGACGGCTCGTGCCGCTGGCCCACAAGCCGTAATCGACGAACTCAAGACCGCGATTCGCGAACTGCACCGTGCCGGCATCGAAGTTCTGCTCGACGTGGTCTATAACCACACCGCCGAGGGTGGCGGCGGCGGTCTGACATATTCATACCGCGGCCTAGACAACGCGAACTACTACCGAATCGACGACAACGGCTGGTACCACGACACCACCGGCTGCGGAAACTCGCTCAACTTTGGCAACCCTGCCGTGCTGCAGTTAGTCATGGACAGCCTGCGCTACTGGACTAACGAGATGCAGATCGACGGCTTCCGCTTTGACCTGGCCTCGACCCTGGCGCGAAACGAGCACAACCAGTTCGACCCGCAGCACCCGCTTCTGCGCGCAATCGTCGAAGACCCGACCTTTTCCAAGACCAAGATGATTGTCGAGCCATGGGATGTGGGACTCGGCGGCTGGCAGACCGGCAACTTCCCCGACCGCTTCAGCGAGTGGAACGACCGCTACCGCGACAGCATCCGTCGTTTCTGGCTTTCAGACATCGCAACAGCCCGTCAGAGTGGTAACCACTGGAACGGCGTTGCCGACCTAGCCACCCGCCTCGCCGGCTCGCGCGACATCGTCGACGGCCCGAGCGGCACGCTTGGCACAGTCAACTTCGTGACCGCCCACGACGGCTTCACCCTGCACGACCTGGTCAGCTACAACGTCAAGCACAACCAGGTGAACGGCGAGGGCAACCGCGACGGCACCAACAACAACTACAGCTTCAATCACGGCGTCGAGGGCGAACACGGCGATGCGGCAATCGCGAGCCAGCGCCGCAAATCGATGCGCAACCTGATGGGAACGCTGCTGTTCTCGAGCGGTATCCCGATGATCACCGCCGGCGACGAGCGCGGCAAGACCCAGCAGGGCAACAACAACGCCTACTGCCAGGACACCGTGCTCAGCTGGGTCAACTGGAACGTCACGCGTCAGCAGCGCGACCTCGAGGCGACCGTCGCATACCTGATCAAGCTTCGTCGCGAAAACCCGGTGCTGCGCCCGACCAATTTCGGCGACTTCGACCAGGCCACCGAACACACCGACATGATCAAGTGGTACAACCGCAAGGGCGAGATCATGAGCGAGGGCGACTGGCACAACCAGGAACGCCGCACACTGCTGCGCTACAGCTCGCACCTGAACGCCGACGGCAGCCACAACTCGATGCTGCTGCTGATTCACGGCCGCGAGGCGATGAGCGAGATCACGTTGCCAGACGTGCCAAATGCCAGCAAGTATGAGCTGCTGTGGAACTCGGCACTCGAAGTGCCGCCAGTTGAGGGCGCAGCCGTCACCACCTATGCCCCCGGCGACAAGCTCGAGGTTTCAGGCACCTCAATCTGGCTCCTACGCGCCGTTTAGGCCGGCCTCGAGCGCAAAAGCGCGTAACAAAGCAGTTAAGGCTTGGGCTCCAGCCCGCATCGCCACTGCTCTAGGCAATAAGTTGGTCTTGTGACCACTGAAATCGCTTACCGCCACGATGATCCGATTGGCCGACTGCCGATCCTGAACATCACCCCGCGCGTCGAAGGTGGGCGCTGGCCCGCCAAGGGCATCGTCGGTGAGGTGATTCCGTTCAGCGCCGTGGTGTTCCGCGAGGGTCACGACGCGCTTGGCGTTGAGCTGCTACTCACCAGCCCAACCGGCAAGCAGACCATTCACCGCATGCACGCCGGCGCACCCGGCAGCGACCGCTGGCACGCATCCGCTCAGTTGACCGAGCAGGGTCACTACCGCTTTCAGATTCGCGCATTCAGCGACGAGTTCGAGACCTGGCACCACAACACCGAGGTCAAGCTGGCCGTCGGCGTCGACGAAGAGCTGATGATGCTCGAGGGCATTCGCCTGCTAACGCGTGCCGCAGCCGAGAAGGGCCGCACCAAGGCCAACGCCAAGCAGTTGGTCGAGTTGGCCGAGGCGCTCGACGACAAGTCGCGCTCAGCCCAGGCACGTTTCGAGGCGGCAAACGCATCCGCCATCGTCAAGGCCATTGCCGACCAGCCGATTCGCGACCTAATCACCCTCAGCGACGAATACCTCATCAACTGCGAGCGCGAATATGCCGGTGCGGCGGCATGGTACGAATTCTTCCCGCGCAGCGAGGGCGCCAAGTTCGACGCCAAGACCAAGACCTGGACCTCGGGCAACTTCAAGACCGCGGCAAAGCGCCTGCCAGCCGTTGCCGCCATGGGCTTCGACGTGCTCTACATGCCGCCGATTCACCCGATTGGTCACGCACACCGCAAGGGCCCAAACAACACCCTCGTCGCAGGCCCGCAAGACCCCGGCTCGCCGTGGGCAATCGGCTCGGAGGCCGGCGGCCACGACGCGATTCACCCAGACCTGGGCACCGAAAAGGACTTCAAGGCGTTCGTCAAGAAGGCACACGAGCTGGGGCTAGAGATTGCGCTCGACCTCGCCCTGCAGGCCAGCCCTGACCACCCGTGGGTCAAGGAGCACCCTGAGTGGTTCACCACGCGCGCCGACGGCTCGATCGCATACGCCGAAAACCCGCCAAAGAAGTATCAGGACATCTACCCGATCAACTTCGACAACGACCGCGATGGCATCTACCTCGAGGTACTCCGGGTTGTGAAGCACTGGATTGGCTTCGGCATAAAGATCTTCCGTGTCGACAACCCACACACCAAGTCGGTCAACTTCTGGGAGTGGCTGATCGCCGAGGTCAACGCCGAGTTCCCCGATGTGGTGTTCCTGGCCGAGGCCTTCACCCGCCCAGCAATGATGCATGCGCTCGGCAAGGTCGGCTTCCAGCAGAGCTACACCTACTACACCTGGCGAAACACCAAGGATGAGCTGCAGAGCTACCTGACCGAGCTGGCATACGAGTCGGCCGACTTCTTCCGCCCTAACCTCTGGGTCTCGACGCCGGACATCCTGACGCAGTATCTGCAGTATGGCGGCCCTGCGGCCCACAAGCTGCGCGCGACCATCGCCGCAACCGCGAGCCCTAGCTGGGGAATGTATGCCGGCTACGAACTAATCGAGTGTGTTGCTCGCCCTGGTGCCGAGGAACACATCGACAGCGAAAAGTTCGAGTACAAGCCACGCGACTGGGCCGCAGCCGATAAGGCTGGCCGCTCGATCGCGCCGCACATCACGCGCCTAAACGAGATTCGCAAGGACCACCCCGCCCTGCTGCAGCTGCGAAACATCGAGTTCCATCACACAGACGACGGCAGCATCCTGGCGTTCAGCAAGCATCTGGCTGCCGAGTACTCGCCGACCGGCAAGGCCGACACCATCATCGTGGTTGTGAACGTCGACCCGCATTCGGTGCGCGAAACCACCGTCCACCTTGATCTGGCGAAGCTCGGACTACCAAGCGACGCTCAGTTTGAGGTTCATGACCTCATCACCGGCGACAAGTGGGTCTGGGGCGCGAACAACTACGTGCGCCTCGACAGCTTCGTTGAGTCCGCACACCTTCTGCACGTAACCAAGATTGTGAAGGGCTAGTCATGGCTAAGAGCACCAACTCCCCTGCCCTGCCAAGTATCGCCGACGACGTCCTTTGGAAGGTCGGCACTGGTTCGTATCACGAGCCGCACTCGGTGCTTGGCGCGCATCAGCTGGTCGACGCGGAAGGCAAGGCGCAGGCCTGGGTAATTCGCGCTCTGCGCCCGCTGGCCAAGGCTGTCGTGGCCGAACTGGCCACCGGCACGCTGAACCTGGAGCACCTCGACCACGGTGTGTGGCAGGGCCTTGTGCCTGCGGCCGCGTTCGACGGCGCCCCCGACTACCGAATCGCCGCGACCTACGTGGGGCACGAGGGTGACACAACCTGGCGTGCGGATGACGCATACCGTCACCTGCCGACCATCGGCGAACTCGACCTGCACCTGATCGGCGAAGGTCGCCACGAAGAGCTCTGGATGGCGCTTGGCAGCCACCTGCACAACGTTGCCGGCAGCACGAAGGGCAACAAGCTCGGCGACAGCTACGGCGTTCGCTTCGCCGTTTGGGCGCCAAACGCGCAGGCCGTGCGCGTGGTCGGTGACTTCAACCACTGGAACGGCATCGCACACTCGATGCGCGTGATGGGTTCGACCGGCGTCTGGGAGCTGTTCATTCCGGGCATCGGTGCCGGAACCAAGTACAAGTACGAGATCCTCACCAAGGGCGGCAACTGGATCACCAAGATCGATCCACTCGCGCGCCACGCAGAGGTGCCGCCGGCAACCGCATCCGTCGTGGTTGATAGCACGCACAAGTGGGATGACGCCGCCTGGCTAACCGCCCGTGCCAAGCGCGACGCGCTCAAGTCGCCGATGAGCATCTATGAGCTGCACGTGGGTTCGTGGCGCAAGGATCTGAGCTATCGCGAACTGGCCGACGAGCTGATTCCATACGTCACCGAGCTGGGTTTCACGCACGTCGAGTTCATGCCGGTTTCGGAGCACCCGTATGCGCCGAGCTGGGGCTATCAGGTCACCGGCTACTACGCGCCGACCAGCCGCTTCGGCAACCCCGACGACTTCAAGTACCTTGTCGACCGCCTGCACCAGGCCGGCATCGGGGTGATTCTCGACTGGGTTCCAGCGCACTTCCCAAAGGACGAATGGGCGCTTTCGCGCTTTGATGGCGAGCCACTGTATGAGCATGCCGACCCGCGAAGGGGCGAGCACCCTGACTGGGGAACGTATATTTTCGACTTCGGTCGCACCGAGGTTCGCAACTTCCTGGTGGCCAACGCGCTCTACTGGCTTGAGGAGTACCACATCGATGGCCTGCGCGTCGATGCCGTGGCCTCGATGCTCTACCTCGACTACTCGCGCGAGGGCGACAACTGGCTTCCAAACCAGTACGGTGGCCGCGAGAACCTCGATGCCATCGCGTTTATGCAAGAGGCGAACGCAACCGCATACCGTCGCAATCCTGGCGTGATGATGATCGCCGAGGAGAGCACGAGTTGGGGTGGCGTAAGCGCCCCGACCGATGGCGGCGGCTTGGGCTTTGGCTTCAAGTGGAACATGGGCTGGATGAACGACACGTTGAGATATATCGAAAAAGACCCGATGTATCGCAAGCACCACCACGGCGAGCTGACGTTCTCGATGCTCTACGCATACGACGAGAAGTTCATTCTGCCGATCAGCCACGACGAGGTAGTGCACGGCAAGGGTTCGCTGCTGGCCAAGATGCCAGGCGACCGCTGGCAGCAGCTGGCTAACGTGCGAGCGTATTTGACGTTTATGTGGAGCCACCCTGGCAAGCAGTTGCTGTTCATGGGCAGCGAGTTTGGGCAGCAGAGCGAGTGGAACCAGGAGCATGGGCTCGAGTGGTGGATTCTTGACCAGCCGACTCACCAGGGCCTCAAGAGCCTCGTTGGCACGCTCAACAAGCTGTACCTCGAGAACCCTGCTATGTGGCAGCGCGATCACGAGCGCGAGGGCTTCACGTGGATCGACGGCGGCTATGCCGACGCGAACCTGCTGAGCTTCTTGCGCTGGGACGACGCTGGCAACCCGATTGCCGTGGTCATCAACTTTGCGGGCCACCCGCACCACGACCACGTGCTTGGTCTGCCTTTTGCCGGCAAGTGGGATGAGATTCTCAACACCGACGCCGAGGGTTTCGGCGGTTCAGGTGTGGGCAACTTTGGTGCGATCTCGGCCGACGGCCCTGGCAGCCACGGTCAGCCGCACTCGGCTCTCATCAGCGTGCCGCCGCTCGGCGCGGTGTGGTTCCGCCCTGCTCAGTAATTTAGACTCGCAGCATGGGGAATCAAGAGACGCTTATACGATTGCGGGAATTCGTTGCGGCACGCGAATGGGAGCAGTTTCACACGCCCGAGAACCTTGCCAAGAGCATCTCAATTGAGTCAGCCGAACTGCTGGAGTGTTTCCAGTGGACAGATCAACCAGTCGAGGCGCGCCTGCGGGAGGAACTAGCCGACGTGCTTACTTATGCATTCCTTTTGGCTGACAAGATGGGCGCGGACCCCACAAACCTAATTCTCGAGAAGCTAAGCATCACGGAATCTAAATACCCAGTTGAGAAGGCCAAAGGCTCGAGCGCCAAGTATGACCAACTCTAAATTCACCAACATTGCCTTCGATAAGGATGCGATTGCGGCCGAGGCGGCTCTGGAAGGCAAACTAGGTAACTGGCCTGTTGTATATACAATTCTGGGGTCTCATAAAGTCTACGTAGGCGAAACAACAAACTTCGAGATGCGCATGCGACAGCATATCGATTCCGGCTCAAAGTCCGACCTTTCAGCGGTTACCGTCGTGCTAAACGATTCATTTAACAAGTCGGCTTGCCTGGATCTCGAATCGCAACTCATCAAGTTCCTGTTCGCCGACAACCAATTCAAGGTCCTCAATGGCAATAGCGGCATAGTGAACTCCGACTACTTCGACCGAAGTGCTTACCAAGAGGAATTCGACAAGATTTTTGCAAAGCTTGTCGAAGAGAAAGTCCTCACACGTTCAATAAACGAACTCATAAACACGGACTTTTTCAAGTACTCGCCGTTCAAGTCCCTCAATACTGACCAGGCCATCGCTGTTCAACACATCCTCGAGACGATTGTGACTCTGAGGAGTTCGCGATCCAATCCGCCATTTGTCATCGAAGGCAGTCCAGGCACAGGGAAAACGATCGTCGCGATCTACCTGATGAAGCTGCTGGCGGATATCAGAGATGGGAATGCGGTTGATGTCATCGATGGCGAATCGGTCTTCTCGGAGCTGTTCATAGGAGAAAACAAGTCGGTTTTGTCAAAGCTCCAAAGGGTAGCTCTCGTTATTCCCCAGCAATCCCTGCGAACATCGCTCAAGAAGGTGTTTGAAAAGACGCCAGGGTTGGAAAAGAAGATGGTTTTGTCAGCCTTTGAGCTCGCAGAAGCACCCGAACCATTCGACCTGGTCATCGTTGACGAAGCACACCGCCTGCAACGACGTGCCAATCAGTCCTCCGCAATGCTGAACAAGAAGTTCACAAGTGCAAACATCGCCCTTTTCGGCACTGATGACAAGAGCAAGACCCAACTCGATTGGGTTTTCAAGCAAAGCAAACAAACAATCCTGCTCGTCGATGGGCTGCAAGCAGTGAAACCTGCAGATATTCCACTCGCGACCATTGAGTCGTTGAAAGCGACTGCTGATGCGAACAAGACTTATTTCGGGCTAACGAACCAGATGCGGGTGGAGGGCGGTAACGCGTATGTAGATTTTGTCGACGACCTCTTGCATGGAAGGGCGCTGGATCCCAAGAGGGATTACGGCACTTACCGCCTTGAAGTATTCGACTCGGTAACTGCGATGCGCGAGGAAATATTGAGGCTTGATAGTCAAGCTGGGCTTTCACGTTTGCTGGCTGGCTACGCCTGGCCGTGGCTATCAAAAAGCAACCCCAAGCAACACGACATCGAGATAGACGGACTGAAGCTGTTTTGGAATCGCACAGCACAGGACTGGATCAATTCAGCCACCTCTGTGGAAGAGGTCGGTTCCATTCACACCGTGCAAGGCTATGACCTTAACTACGCTGGGGTGATCATTGGCCCAGACGTGAGCTACGACGCCTCCGCCCGGCGTATCGTGTTCAATCGTGAAAACTACTTCGATGCCAAAGGCCAGGAGAACAACCCGACACTTGGGCTCACATTTAGCGATGAAGACATTCGCGAGTACGTCCTTAACATCTATCGCGTTTTACTTACACGCGGCATCAAGGGGACGTTTGTACACGCGGTTGATCCTGCACTGCAGGACTATCTCCGAGCCGCTGTCGGTTAACTTTCGCAGGCGAGTTTGTCGCCGTCTCGGTCTTTCGCAGCGTTCAGCTTGTAGACCTTAGCGTTCACCACGGGTGTGTTCTTGAGCGAACCACCCTTGTTTTTCCAGCCAGCGGCAAGCGCTACTCCACCCGGGTAGTCCTTCTTCAGTGCCGTGCAGTTTGCGTATTTCTTTGCGACGACTGCCTCGGCAGGCAGCACAATCCCAGCGATCGATAGCGTCGCGGATAGACCTAGCGCAATAACAATCTTCAGCATCTTGAAATCTAGAAGAACTTGCCGTCGTTGATCTTCGCGTTGAACGAGCGGTCGTCACCAGCAAGGTAGACGATGCCTTCGATAAGGCCGACGATGGCAGGCACGTAGGTCCAGCAGAGCAGGATGTAAACGATGCCGGCACCGATCTTGCCCATGTAGAACTTGTGAATGCCAAGACCGCCAAGCAGGATGCCGAGAACGCCCGCAGTGGTGCGCGACTTGGCTGGTGCGCTTGACGCATACATCGGCTGCTGTGGTGCTGCAGGTGCGCCGTTGGCAGCAGTGCCGCAGTTAGCGCAGAAAGAACCGGTGAACTGGTTGCCGCAGTTGGTGCAATACATGGAATCCCCCAATTTGTAAGTGAATTGCTACTGACCAAAGGTTATCGCAAGCGGTGTCATTTGCATCTGCAGTCTGGGTTCGACCCCTGCAGGAATGAACTGCGGTTTCATCCGGTTTGAAATGGCACCTGCAACACCGAATGGATGCCGTGAAAAACCATTTTGCGATGAGCGATGTAAGCCAACTACTGCGCGATGTGGCTAACGCCGTCAGCGCCAACTTCGACCGCGTCACGCAACCCCAGCGAACGAGCACGGCCTCGGTCGAGACTCGAGACATGGTGCTTGCGCTGCTGGAGTTCGCACCAAAGCCGGGCCATCGCATCGCTCAGCAAATGCGCCTGCTGCTGGGCGAGCGGGCCGCCACCACTGGCGAGGTATTTGCTGCACTCGAGGCACTTGTGGCAAGTGAGCTTGCGACGCAGACTATCGACGACGAACTCAAGTGTTATGGATTGACCGAAGCCGGTCAGGCTGCGCAGAGTCTCATCGATCAGCAGGATGCTTCAGATGAGCCTGAAGGCAGCTCAGATGAGCCGCAAGAGAGCTCGGATTGGAGAGCAAAGGCCGACCTCGCCAGGGCTTCGGCCCGGCTCGTGCAGGCAATCGGAGCCGCGGCCACCTCCTCACCCCAAACCAAGGTTCAGGCTCGCCGAGTGATTTCAAAGGCCAGCAAGGACCTGTTCAAGCTGTTGGCTGCCGACGACTAGTCGCAACCGCCATGAACACCTACCCCGCGCAGCCCGACCGCACCCGCTTGCTTAAGCGCCGCTATAGACGCATCCTGCTTTTTGCTGCCAGGGTCCTTTTGCAATCTTGGTGGTTCGAACTGGTCCTGCCCCGACTTGGGCTTGCCGCCATAACTCGCCGAGGCCGTTTGGCACGCCTGCAGAAGGTGGCTCGTCGATTCAGGGTGTTGGCCGCCGAATTGGGCGGCCTCATGATCAAGGTAGGCCAATTTCTTTCGTCTCGTCTGGACGTGCTGCCAGCGCAGATCACGCGCGAACTCGAGGGGCTGCAGGATTCCGTAGCGCCCGAACCCTTCCACGACATCGTGGCCCAAGTGGAGCGCGAACTGGGAATGCCACTTCAGGCGGCGTTCGCTGACTTTGCTCAAACACCGATTGCCGCGGCATCGCTCGGTCAGGTTCACGCGGCCCGCCTGTCCCCCGCCCTGACCCGTGAATACGGCGAGGCAGAGGTTGTCGTGAAGGTGTTGCGCCCGGGAATCCAAGAAATTGTCGACATCGACCTCGCCGCCCTGCGCAGGGTCGCAATCTGGCTATCAAAGGTCAAGCTGATTTCGCGTCGAGCCGACGCCCCAGCCCTCATCGAGGAGTTTGCCGCCACCACCCTCGAAGAAATTGATTACCTCAACGAGGCGGCCAACCTTGAGGCTTTCAAACGCAACTTCGCGTCAGACCCGTTTGTCTCTGCTCCCGAGGTAATTTGGGATCGCAGCTCGAAGTTTGTGTTGACACTTGAAAACGTCGCCGACATCAAGATTTCTGATGTCGAAGGGCTGATTGAGGCTGGGCTCGATCCCAACCAGGTGGCAGCCGAATTGGCGCGGGTTACCTTTGAACAGATCTTTGTTCATGGGTTCTTTCACGCAGACCCGCATCCGGGCAACATCTTTGTGACGCCCACGCCCAACCAACCCGATAGCCCGTTTGCACTGACCTTCATAGACTTCGGCATGATGGGTCGCGTTTCACGAGAGCAGCAGGAAAACCTTCAGCGTTTTTTGTTCGCCGTGGTCACGCGAGACGCGCGCGCTTGGGTTGCTTCGGTGGAGCGCTTGAACGTGTTGCTGCCGAGCGCCGACACCGTTCAGCTGGAGCAGGCAGTCGAAGCCCTGTTCAAGCGGTTCGGCGGGGTTGGGGTGGCCGATCTGGTGAACACCGACCCGCGCGAGCTGAAGGAGTTCGCCATGCAGTTTGGCGAATTGCTGCGCGCTCTTCCCTTCCAGCTGCCCGAGAATTTTCTTCTCTTGGGTCGCACCATATCAATCGTTTCGGGCGTGACAAGCACCCTGAACCAAAGTTTCAACATGTGGGATGCCCTCGATCCATTCGCCCGCACCTTGCTGCAGGGCAGCGCCAATTCAACCTTGGGAACATTCGCACGCCAGGGCGTTGAAGCTGTGCTGACCCTGCTGCGCCTGCCTAACCGGCTAGACAGCCTGGCCGCAAGACTCGAGCGCGGCGAAGTCGCAGTTAGAAACCCGCAGCTTGAATCGAGAGTTCGCAAGCTTGAACGAGCACAAAATGGCCAGAGCTCGGCCATCTATTTTGCCGGTTTGCTCGGCTCAGGTCTATTCCTCATTCAGCAGGGCAGCGCAATGGGCAATCTGCTCCTTGCCGGGGCAGCGATTGTGGCCATCGCCGCTTTGATTAGCCGCCGACTGCCTTAAATCTCGCCGCGGTCAAGCCCGTCTAGCACCTGCTGGGCGCGCAGGCGCAGCTCGGGCAGGTCACTCAAGCGCTTGAGGCCATTCACCTGTTGGAACATTCGGTGGTTCTTGGCGAATGCCTCGTGGTGGCGATCGAGGAAGTCCCAATAAAGCGTCGTGAATGGGCAAGCGGTCTGACCCACGCGTAGCTTGGGGTCGTACTGGCAGCCCTTGCAGAAGTTGGTCATGCGCGAGATGTATGCCCCGCCAGCGGCATACGGTTTGGTCATCAATTGACCGCCGTCGGCGTGCACTCCCATGCCGATGATGTTCGGCACCATAACCCACTCGGCCGCGTCGATGAATTGCTCGCGCATCCAGTCGAGGAATTCCTGCGGGTTAGTGCCGGTCACGAGTGCGAGGTTGCTCAAAACCATCAATCGCGGGATGTGGTGCGCCCAGGCCCGCTGCTCGACGTCAGCGACCACCGAGCGCACGCAAGCCATGCGCGTCTTGCTCGAATCACTGAACAGGGGCAAGAGCTTGCGGTGAGCACCTAGCTCGTTGCGCTCGCGGTAGTCCTCGCCCAAGAACCAATACATGCCGTTGATGTATTCGCGCCAACCAATCACCTGGCGCACGAATGCTTCGACCGACTCGATCCTTGCTTTGCCCAAACCGTATGCCGCCAACACGGCATCGACGACTTCCTTGGCATGCAGTAAACCGTTGTTTAGGTATGGGCTTAAGAGTGAGTGGTGCAGAGCCCAGTTTTCGCTCGTGATCGCGTCTTCGTAGGGGCCAAACCCATCGAGGTGATGCTCGACGAAGTTGGCGAGCTGCGCCAGCGCTCCATTGCGTGTGGTGGCCCAGGTCTGGCTCGGCTGCATGCCTAGCTCAGCTGCCACCTCAAAGTCGATGGAATCACGCTCGTGGGTGAGGTATCGCGGCCAGGTGTAGTTTTTCGGTGGTGGCAGGCGGTTTTCGGCGTCGTAGTTCCAGCGGCCACCCTCGGGCTCACCCCCATTGACCAGGATGCCAAGGCGCACGCGCTGCGCGCGATAGAAGTTCTCCATCACGAATGTCTTCTGCCGCTCGGCCCACATGCCGAAGTGAACTCGAGTGGTCAGAAAGAAGTCGTTGGGCACGTACTGCACGCCAAACTCTTGCAGCTGGCGGAACTGCACGAATGATGACGGTTCAGCCGACCAGATGGGCAGATCGCCGAGTTTGCGCTGCGCCTGTCGCAACCCATCTATCGTCGTTGATGCCTTGATGTAGCTAACTCTGAAGCCATCGGCCTCGAGCTCTGCAGCGAAATGACGCGCCGACGAGACCAAGAAGAACAGGCGCTCCGGATGCCAAGGGCGCCCCTCGAGCATGCGAGCGCTCTGGACCAGCACGACATGGTCATGACTCTTGTCGGCTTGCCTTAGCACCCCTCGCGAAGCGTTGAGGTGATCGAACGCAACGTAGAGGATTCGGCCGGACATGCTTCAACGTTAGTTGCTCGAATCAGCCCGCGCCTCCTCCCCCCCCGAGCTAAAAAGAAGCGGTGCCCCGAGTAGCTCGAGGCACCGCTTGCTAATTGATTGGTGTTACTTGGTGCCGGTGACCTTGACTAGCACACGACGAGCAACGTCGCGAGGGTCGGTCGCCTTGCGAGCTGGTATCAGCGTGAATCGAGCTGACAACCCCTTGCTCTTTAGGTACGCCAGCGCTGCCTTGGCTCGAGCAGTCGCAACAGCTAGGTCCTGTCGCGACTTGCTAGTCTTCTGAGCGAAGCCCTGCAGAGTGACCTTTGCGTTTGCAAGCCCCGCAATCTGAGCTGCCACGGCATCAAGTGCTCGCTTATCGGCTGCGTCGAGAACAGCGTTGCCCGGCGCGAACGTGATTGCCTTGCTTGCGCTAACGACCGTCGGAGTGACTGGCGCCGGAGTCTCGGTTGGAGTCGGAGTCGGCGTCGGGGTTACCGTCGGAGTTGGGGTTGGCGTCACGCTTGGCGTGCTGCTGTTGCTGTTCGAGTTGCCTGGAACGCTCGCAATACCGAAGTGAGCGGTCGCGGTCGAAGCCGCGGCCAGGGTCACGGTGCAGGTGCTGGTCGTGCCTGTGCACGAACCCGCCCAGCCGGTGAAGGCCTGACCCGCGTCTGGCACTGCCGTTAGGGTAACGGTTGAGCCAGTCGAGAAGGCGTAGGCACATGTGCCACCGCCACAGTCGATACCGCTCGGCGAGCTGGTAACCGCACCAGGCTCCTGGTTAGGAATGATGACGTCCAGGGTCACGTTGGTCGATGGGTTCATCGGCCATGGGTCGAGGATGTCGCCAATGGTGCCGACGGCCGCAGTGTTCTCGCGAGCCTGACCACCAACGCTGCTGAACGAACCAGCAAGGTAGACAACTGAGGATGAGACCGAGATGCCTCGAACCTCACCTGTGTCTGCACGCCAGCTGCTCAGCGCACCGGTAACCGGGCTGATCTCGGCGATACCTGCGGCGCTGCCGTTGGTTCCGGTGACCGTGATTGCGTTGCCACCAATGTAGAGCTTGGTCTGGTCTATCGATGGGGTGATAGCGAAGACCCAGCTAGAGACATCAGGATTGAAGGTGGTGTCTAGAGCGCCAGTTGTCTTGTTTACCGCAGCTATGTAGTTGCGGGTCTGGCCGTTAACCTGACCGAAGTAGCCACCGAAATAGACGCGGTCGCCAACAACGGCAATGGTCTCAACGAATGACCAGATCTGAGCACCGACGCCGGTGTATGCGGTGAACGCGGAGTTCACGGCACCCGTGGCGGCGTCGACCGAAGCCACGTTACCGTGCGCCTGACCGCCCACGTTCGCGAAGTCACCGCCGATAAACAGGGTGCTGCCCGAGAGAGTCATGGTGCGAACGGCGTTGTCGACGTCGGCATCGAAGGTTAGGTCGATTGCACCAGTTGTTGGGTCAACTGCAGCGATGTTGTTCATCGCGGTCGTGTCGACGTTGTTGAACCAGCCGGCAACATAGACCCGGGTCGGCAATGCAATGATGCTCACGGCACGACCATCTAGGTGCGGATTCCACGAGGTGACAGCGCCCGAGGTGTCGACAGCGCCTGCGCCCTGTCGGCTCTGACCGTTAATAATCGAGAAGTTACCACCCATGTAGATGGTTGAACCGGAACGACTGAAACTGAAGACCGGTCCGTTCACGGCTGGTGCCCAGTTGGTGATCAAACCGGCAGCGTCAACAGCGGCCGCGTGCATGCGGTGCAGACCGCCGACAGCATTGAAATCGCCAAGAATGTAAACCTGGGTTGCGGTCGAGGCGATGCCCGAAACACGCGACTGCGCTCCGTTGCCCTGGTCGGCAACGTGCGGGTCCCAAGCCAACAAGGTGCCCGAAGCGTCTACTGCTGCTGCGTGGTTGCGTCCAACTCCGCCGACGAAGCTGAATACACCGGCGAAGTAGACGGTGCTGCCCTGCATGGTCATGCCGTTGACCTCGTTGCCGGTCACGTTAGGGTCCCAGCTGGCCATCGTGTCTGTCGTGGTGTCGAATGCGGCGAGGTGGTTGCGAGTTGCGCCACCTGCGCTCGTGAACGAACCGCCGACGTATGCGACACCGCCACCGACAACAACCGCGCCGGCTTCAGAGTTGAGCTGGGCGTTGAAGCTGCCAACTGCTCCCGTGGTGGTGTTTACCTTGGCAACGCCATTGCGGCTCTGCCCGCCAACGGTCGAAAATGCGCCAGCGAGGTAGGTGTTGGCACCAGAGATTGCCATGGACTTGACACCCCAGCCGCTTACGTTTGGGTTCCATGAAGTCAGGCAGTCGGTTGCATCCCAGTTGGTCAGGCATGTGCCGGTCGCGCCGCCTGTGCGTGCGTCAAGGCGGATAGATGCCGCCAGGTTACGAGTCGCACCTCCGATGTTGCTGAAATTGCCGCCCACGTAGACCGTGTCGGCCAGGAGCTCGAGGCTCATGACACCCGAGTTGGCGTTCGGGTTCCAGCTCAGCAGAGTGCCATCGGCCTTGATGGCAGCAATTCGGTTGCGTGCTGTTCCGTTAACCGCGGTGAACGTTCCACCCAACAGGACTACATCACCATAGACAGCGATCGTCAGAACGCCCTGACCGCCGGTGACGGCAGGAGTCCATGCGGTATCGACCGAACCATCGGCATTGATGTGCGCGATGCGCGAGACGGAAGTACCGCCAACATTCGACATCGCCCCGCCGATGTACCAGCCACCATTGCCATCAGGCGCAGCGGCACGTTCGTAAGGCCAGCCGCTAACCGATGGGTAGGAGGGGTCGACCTCGCCGGTAGTTGCGTCGACGACCGCAGCCTGACCGGTGTTCCAGGCCTGGTATGACGTGAAGTCACCGCCGATGTAGCGAACACCCTGCGAGTCGGCACTGGTGACGCTCCAAGCGCGCCCGTTGAATCCGGTTTGCTTGGTGATGCGCTGCACAGCCTGAGCCGGAGCTGCGGTGATGGTGGCACCGATCAAGGCTGTTGCCACTAGGGCGAAAGCGCTGACCGATGATGCGACCAGCTTGGCCAGTCGCGACGTTTTTGAACTACGCAAGATGAATGACATCGAGTCCCCTTCTTCGGTTGGTTAGGAAGATTCAGGGAAAGGGTAAGTAGGCGATTTTTGAAGGCCCTGAAATGCTAGGGAAATCCCTCACGCGCGGTTTCCGCAGAGATTTCGCTTGTTAGTTTGGAAGCATGCAACAAGACGCTCGCAGACTGGTTGTGGTTGAAGATGAACCACTCGTCCAAGATCTGCTCGTGCAAGAGCTAGGCCGAGCTGGGTTCGAGGTGCGTGCCGCGAGCAGCAGTTCCGCGGCTCGGCAACTTGTTGCGGAGTTTGACCCAGATGTAATGCTTCTCGATGTCGATTTGGGTTCGGGACCGAATGGCATTCACCTCGCCCACGTATTGCACGAAACGCGCCCAGATATTGCAGTGCTGATTCTGACGAAATACCCCGATGCGCGTTCGGCATCGCGAGACGGTATCGAGTTGCCACCGAACGTTGGCTTTCTGCGCAAACACCTGGTCAGCGACACCGCATACCTGTTGAAAGCCCTCGAAAAGGTGCTTGCCGACAAGTCGCTGGAGGTGCGCCAAGATTCCAACGCGAGCAACTCCCTCAAGGTCTTGAACGATAGACAATTCCTCGTACTCCAACTCCTGGCCGAGGGGTACGTCAATAACGAGATAGCTAAACGCCTGGGAACGAGCACCAAGTCGATCGAGAGATACCTTGTGCAGATATATGAAGCGCTCGACTTAGCGCAAGATTCGACTATGAACCCTCGAGTTGCTGCTGTTCGCAAGTACTTCGCCGAGATCGGGTTTGGCCAATAACGTGAACCTCAGGGGTCTGATTCGAGAAGGTCTAACGCCGGCCGACGCCCTTGGATTACCCGTGTTCCTAATCCTGCTCTTTTGGAATTTGCTCGCCAACTGGTTTGACAGCGCTCAAGTGTCAAACGGGCAGCCCGCTGCACGTTTGTTGATCATCTTCGTTGCCCAGGTCGCAATGTGGGCTTTGCTTTGGATGCTCGTCTGGGTTTTCAAACTCTTCAATCGCAAGTTTCAGGGGTGGTCGCTTTTCGCCGCGCTGGTAGTGGTTACAGCCATTCGAGGCGTGGTGATCCAACTAGTTCTCGATGCCGCTGGAATAAACACGGTCACAGGAATGCCTGTGAGAGTCACCTTTTCAGTCCTTTACGTCGGTCTTGGCGTTGTGGTGATTGGCCTCTGGTTGCATCAGATTCGTCGCCATAATGAACTGCTCGAAACCATGTTTGGCGAGCAGGAACGCTTGTACCGCATCAAGTTCGAGGCCGAACAAAAGATCACCGAGGCCAACGAGCGACTCATCGCCAACATCAAGACGGATCTCTTGAAGCGAGTGGATGCGCTGCAAGCGCGCGAGCCTCTGCAGGCACTTGCGGGTCTTCGAGCCGCGATCGACCAGGTTGTCAGACCAATGAGTCAACAGTTGGCTTACTCGACTCAAACTTGGAGTCCGGAACCCGCTATGCCGCGATTAGTTGGCGTTTCTTGGCCCCGCGTTTTTGGCCAAGCGTTCACTGTCGAAAACAATCGTCCGACCGCCTCTACCCTGGCTGCCGCGGTTCTTATTGCACCCAGCACCGTTCAAATTCTTACGCTCACCCATGCTTGGCACCTGCTAATAATCGTGCCGATTTTGCAGCTTGGCTTTCTCTCGATCTACCGCGCGGTCACGGTCAGGTTTCTCGGCAAAAGCAAGGTTGGCATCCAAGCCCTCGCTGTGACGCTCGGGTTCCTCGCCAGCGGATCGATCGCCGGTGTCATCGCCGACCTTCTGGTTCCCGCAGATGTGGCGATGCACATCTTCCGGTTCCCCTCAATGATTTACACCCTGATTATTGGGGTAAGCACCGCGCTGTTTTATCAGGCACGAAAGGCCATGAGCAAGGTCGAGGAGCAGCTCATGGCGACGACGGCCGAGGCCAGCTGGCAGATCACCCGAATACGTCAAAAACACCGTGAACTCGAGCACTCGCTCGCCAATCAACTACACGGCAAGGTTCAAGGAGCCCTCTCTGCGACTTACCTCAAACTCGCCAACGCCCTCAAACAGGACGATGTGTCTGCGGGTTCACTGACTGAATACCGAGAGAACCTAGTTGAAAACATTCTTAGCCTGGGCGAGGCCGGTTCGCGGCCATTCAAGTTCGACGAAGCGGTCGATGAGACGGCGCGAACGTGGGAGAACGTCTGCGAGGTGCAGGTACACGTCGAAGATCAACTTCGAGAACTCATTTACACAGACTCGCTACTATGCCACGCGCTCGAAGACCTATTGCCAGAACTTGCCTTCAATGCCGTGAAGCACGGGCGAGCCAAACACCTAGACATCCACATCGAGCTAACGACCGAGAGAACCATCAGGTTGACCGCGCAAGATGACGGGAGCGAAATATCCCCATCGGAGCGAATGGGTATCGGCAGCAAACTGCTGGATGAGTGCTGCATTGGTTGGACGCGTTCGAGCAACGAACGAGGAACGACGGTCGTGGCTGAACTCCCACTAAATCGAACGGATTTGCAACCCTAAGAATGTGCGCGCTTCGGTAAGAATTGGTCCATGCGCTATTTGATCAACGTCATCGACAGCAAGTCACGCTCGGGTACCTCGGATGAGATTGCCGAGATCGACAAGTTCAACGACATGCTTCAGGCCAACGGGCACTGGATCTTCGCCTGTGGCATTAGTTCGCCAGCAGAAGCAACCGTCATCGATAACCGAGCGTCTTTAGGCGAGGTCTCCCCTGGGCCGCTGCACGACTCGACCGAGTTTGTCGCCGGCTTTTGGATCATCAATGCAGCCGACATGGACGAGGCGCTTAGCTTGGCACACGGCGGCTCGCTTGCCTGCAACCGCAAGGTCGAGGTTCGCCCGCTTCTTGGTTAGTAAAGCAGCGCGGTAAGTCGACGCCGAGCGGCCGAGACCGCTGGGTCTTCGCCCAGAATCGTGAAGTAATCGAGCAGACGCGCACGCAGCACCTCGCGGTCGCCGAACTGCACTGCAAACCTCTCGAGCAATAGATTCATGCCAAATTCGGCGTGACCGCTTGCCACGCAGGCATCGGCTTTCAGGAGCGTTGCAGCAAGCGCATCGGCATCTTCTGGGTTTGGCTCACTCGACAAGACGGTCGCAAAATCGATCCCCTCAACGCGCTTCAGGAGCTTGACCTGGCCGAGGCCGGCTATTGCCAAAGTGTCGGTCGGCATTTCGCGCAGGGCAGCTTCGTACTCGTTGATGGCCGCGTCGTAATCCCCCGCATCGATGAGCTCGAAGGCCTTTTGGTGACGTGGCGGCAGTGCGGGCTCTGGAGCTGGAGCGGCATCGCCCGAGACGACGGCCGTGCCCGTGATGCCCTGCTGCGCCGCAACCTCGTAAACGCGCGACAGGCGGGCCTTAACCTCGGTTTCGTCTAAGTCGACGCTGATTAGCGGAACCGGCTGACCGCGAAGGAGAGCAACCGCTACACCGCCCTGACGAAGCTGGAATGCCTCGAGAATCTCCGGCTGCTTGTCTACGTCGACGCGGGCGAGGATGAACTTGCCGGCAGCTTCGGTCGCTAGGCGTGCAAGCAACTCGGTCATGGCCGCCGAACCTGGCACACTTGCGGTCTTGAAGTCGACCAAAACCGGAACCTCGTTCGAGAGCCCGAGGAGTTCGCGTAGGTTTTGCACGCCGGCATCGATGATTAGCGAGCGAACCGGAACCTGGCCGGATTGTGCGTTTGGCGTGGCCTTTACGTTCGCGGCGCTAGAAGCTCCAGTAGCACCAACGCCCGGAGCGCTAGCGGCCCCCGAAGCACCAACGACACCGGATCCACCGGCAGGTGCCTGAGCCTTCTGCTTGAGGGCGGTTAGGTCGACGGCGCCGGCAAGCGATGCACGTGAAAAAGGTTCGGCCATGAGTGCTCCTACAACTTCTTAATGCTGATCAGGCCCTGAGTGACACCCAGCAGTTGAATCTCGCCCTTCGAGGTGACCGGAGGCACATAAAACAGCAACATGTCGCCATAAACCGATTGAACTCCGGTGGTCGATCCGCCAGTGCCGAGCAGAATCTTCTCTTGCCCTTCGACTGCCACAGCCGCACCAGCGCGATTCGGCTTGATGACGTAGGTGTCATGCATGTATGTCGCAACGAGTGCACCCGCATCAGCTGTTGCCAAGGCCAGGACGTTGGGTTCGCCGAGGCTGTGCTTGAAGGTGACCTTGGCGTTGGTGAGGGTCTCAACCTGCGCCTTCTGATCGTTCGAAACCTGGGTGTAGAACGGGCTGGTTAGGTCGAACAGGCCCGCACTTAGGCTGGCCTTACCCTTATTGATCACATCGCCGAACGCAGCCGCAAGTTGATTTGGCGCGAGCTTGATGAACACGCTCTTGGCGTCAACCGGAATCGCTCCAACGGTTTCGGTCGGCGTGGCGGGAATCTTGACGCCTGGCAACAGTCGCGAAACGTACCAAACCTTATAGTTTTCGCGCGGACTTGCCTGCTGAAGCACGAGCATCTGCGGCGGCACTGCCTGCCCAGGCTCGTCGGTGACGGCCATGATTGTGCGCGGCCAGACATCTGTCGCGGCCGGCAAGCTGAACGTCACAGTGCGTGGCGCGATCGGCTGCAGCGCGTCAACCCTGCTCGACTTCTTGCGAAGGGCGTAGTTCACGGCGCGAATCTGCATCGCCGGCCCAGCGAATCGCGATGAAATCAAGGCGCGGTTGTTCGCCTTGTCACCGTTCGCGGCAACCGTCGAGACATCCTTGATGATGCGCTCGAGTTGGGTGCGTGTTACGACAGCCGGCGAAGGCGTGTTGGCGCTCGAGGTCACGGCGGGGCTGGCGCTCGGATCCGTGGCACTGGTCACACCCGGCCACTGAAGTGAGCAGCCGGTAAGCGCGGCACTGGTCACCAGCACGAGCGGAACAGCGGCCAGACGAACCGACACCTTGCCAAGCGGGTTTCGGCGCGAAGAGCGGCGTCCGCGCCCCTTGGTGAGTTCCTTGTTTGCCTTAACGCGGATGCGCTTAGCGCGCGGTGGCTTTGGCGTGCGCCGACGTGGACCACGCTTCACGCGCTTGTGCCGCGAGGCGACGATGAACATCGTGATTGAGCCGATCAGCAGCCCGCCGCCGATGTAGAGCATCGTGTTTGAGTAAGTGAGATCGTGCTTGATTCCCCACACGAACTTGAGTTCGGTTGGCGTCGGCAGAACGCCGTCGCTTGAGATTAGCGCTGCGGTTGCGACCTGGCCATCCGTCTGAATTTCGACAAGTCCGTTGCCGCTTCTGGAATCAACCCAGAGGTCGCTGCCGATTGGGCTAACTCCACGGATGCCGATGCGGTCAAGGCCTTGCTTAACGGTCGCGACGCCTGCCGCTGTCTTGTCGGCCTGCAACTCGACGTAGTGTGCCGAGCCCAGCCAGGCCCTGATGTCGGATTCGCGGCCGTAAGAGACAAACACGGGTGAAGTCGGGTTCTTCGATTTGACCGTTATGACTGGCTTGCCCGTGTGTTGGCCGAGGACGCTTGCGGGCACGATCACGTAAGGCGCATTCGACGTGAGCGTCAGCGACACGTGGTGATCGGCTGGTGGTGCCCAGATGGTGCGGTCACCGATACCGAGCAGCGAGGTGACCAGCGAGCCCACGAAGAGCACTGCGGCAATCAAAAAGCGCATAGACATCCTCGGGCTAGGTCGGTCACAGACGGCCAAAGACTAAACTTGGCGAAGACGATTTGTCTGTGCATCAAGTTTATCGAAGTGGCCTAGGAGCAGCGTTTTGGCAGCTGAAGAGACCGAGTTTCCCCTCGTCGTGAGGGGCTATGACCGGGCTGGCGTCGACGACGCGCTGCGCGACCTGCGTCGCGAGATTCTGCAGCTTTCGGGCCAGAACGCCCAGCTCGCTGCCGAACTCCGCGACACCAACAACCGCCTGCTAGAGGCCCAGCAGACCATCAGCGAGGTCGGCGAACCAACCTATGCCGGTGTGGGCGCAAAGGCAGCGCTAATCCTCTCGACCGCAGAGGAGCAGGCTAAGCGTCTAATTCAGGACGCCGAGCAGGAGCGCGACCGCATTCGCAAGAACCTTGCCGTCGAGCTTGATGAACAGCGCGGCCAGGCAAAGGGCTACTACGACGCCCTTGTCGCCGAGGCACAGCGCCGCGCGGATCGAATCATCGGCTCGGCTAAGTCTGACTACGAGCTGACGCTCGAGGAAGCCAATGCACGCGCCGCAGAGCTGATCGCCGCCGCCGAGCGCGAGGCATCGGCGACCCGCGGTGCCGTGGCAACCGAGGCAGCCCGCCTGCGTGCGACAGCAAAGCGCGAGACCGAGTTGCTGCGCGCCAAGACCGAACGCGACCTCGCCGAGAAGAAGCTAATTGCCGAGCGCCAGCGCGGCCGAGAGATCGACTGGGAGCGCGCTCGTGAGCTGCTCACCGAAGAGGCTCGAATCGACCTGGAGCTCGAGCTCACTGCTCGTCGTGCCGAGGCTGAAGCCGAATACTTGGCAAAGCACCAGGAAGCCGTCGCTCTAACCCAGAAGTACCTCGACGAAGCCAACGCGAACCTCTCGAACGCTCTCACCCGCGCCAACGCCGCGCGCCTTGAGGCAGAAACGCTCGAGGCCGCCGCCAAGTCGATCACCAAGAAGACCACCGACGAGGCTCGCAACAAGGCAGACGGCACGATCGCGGCCGCCGACGCCGAGGCGCGAGCCATCATCAAGGATGCCCAGGAGAAGGCCAACGCAGCGGTTCACACCGCAGAGGACCGCCTGCAGAAACTGGCCGTCGAGCGAGACGCCATCAAGGTCTACATCAAGAACCTGCGCACGGTCATGGACCGCATCCAGTTTGTAATCGACTCCAACTAATAGGCAGGGGCAGCCATGGCACAGACCAACCTAAAGATAAGTAACCCGTTTCAGGTTGGCCTGTTGGGCGGGCTGGGCGTTCTGGCCGCACTAGTCATTGGTGGCATGTTCGTTTCGATTGCCAACATCATCACGTATGTGTTTGCCGCGATCTTCATCGCGCTGGGCCTCGACCCGATCGTCAGCAAGCTCGAGCGCCTAGGCCTCAAGCGACCACTCGCCATCACCGCCGTTCTGCTTGGTTTCATCGGCGTAATCGCGATCTTGGTTTCGAGTTTTATTCCGCAGGTGCTGCGTCAGGCCGGCCAGTTTCTAGCCCAGGCGCCACAGGACCTCAACGGGCTGGTGCACGAGCCAATCGTCGTTAGCCTCGACAAGCGCTTTGACGGCGCAATCGGCGATGCGATCACGCACGCCGGCGAGTTCATCGGCAACTCGGCCAACTGGCCATCGATGTTTGGTGGCGTGGTTCAGGTCGGCATCAGCATCGTCAATGGCTTCTTCGGCGGCGTGATCATCGTGATCCTGGCCATCTACTTCATGGCATCGCTCAAGCGCTTCAAGCAGTGGGTCTACTCGCTCGTGCCTGCGACCAGCCGCGACCAGTTTGAGAGCATTGCCGAGCAGGTTGCCGATTCGGTCGGTCGCTATGTGATCGGCCAGGTCTTCATCGCGATGTGCAACGGCGTGCTGACGTTTATTCTGCTCACGGTGCTCGGCTTCAAGTTCGCGCTAGTACTCGCGTTCATGACGTTCCTGCTGAGCCTGATTCCGCTAGTCGGAACGCTCTCTGGCTCGGCAATCGTAACCATCATCGCGCTAACCATGTCGCCAACCACCGCCATCATCGTCGGCATCTACTACCTGATCTACATGCAGGTAGAGGCCTACCTGATCAGCCCTCGAGTGATGAGCAAGGCAGTTGCAGTGCCTGGTGCCGTGGTTGTGGTTGCTGCTCTAGCCGGTGGAACCCTGCTGGGCGTGCTCGGTGCGCTTGTGGCCATTCCGGTCGCAGCGTCGGTG
>JBEDDI010000013.1:0-36674 GCA_041176265.1 Actinomycetota bacterium | reverse complement strand
GATCACGGATTACAAGAATCTGCCGGCCAAGGTTTGGGTCAGCGTTCGCTAACGGCCGCCGCCGGGTAACAGATCCATCGGATCGCGACCGATCAGGTCGGCCGCGGCACTAAAGACGTATTCCTCGACGTGCATGCGCTCGTGCAGCGCATCCATTCGTCGCACATGGCCGAGACGTTCGATTGGCAGACGGTAAATCGTGATTGTCATCGTGGCCGGATCGTTGGTCCAGCGGCGAACGCGCTCGGCGCCATCGATGAACTCAATCGGAGCCTGATCCATCACTCGCCACTGCAGCTTGCCCAGCTCGGCAGGAAAACTCCCCTTGAGGTATTCCACGCTGCTGGCAACCACCTCGACGAAGCCCGAGGGGCGCTTACGGCCGCGGAACGGGGCGCGCACCAACAGGCCGCGAATGCCGCGCCCGTGGCGGTCTCGCTGCGAGTTGCGGCCGATGTCCATGCCGCCCAGTTTAGGTGGCGATTTCGCCAAATTGGTATCCTTGACGGGTGTCTGAACGCCTCTGTTCCAAGCCAGCTTGCACCCAAATCGCGGTTGCAACCCTGACCTTCGAATACGCGACCTCGACGGCGGTAATCGGCCCGCTGAGCGCAAGAGCCGAACCGCACGCACACGACCTGTGTCGTGAACACGCAAAGAACTTTGTAGGCCCAAACGGATGGCAAGTCGTCATCCACGCGAGCCTCGCCTAAGGAAGCAAAATGAGCAACATCAATTGGGATGCAATCGTCAAGACCTATGACGTGCGCGGCTTGGTCGGAACCGACCTGACCGTCGAGATCGTCGAGGCGCTCGCCGCCGGTTTTGTCGACGAGCTAGGTGCAGCCGGCGGCGATGTTGTTGTCGGTCACGACATGCGCGACTCATCACCCGAATTTGCCGACGCCTTCGCACGCGGTGCTCAGGCTCGCGGTGCCAATGTCGTCTCGATTGGCCTCTGCTCAACCGATGAGAGCTATTTTGCTTCGGGTGTGTTCGATGCACCAGCAGCGATGTTCACCGCATCGCACAACCCAGCCACTTATAACGGCATCAAGTTCTCGCGCGCTGGTGCTCGCGGCATCAGCTTGAGCACGGGCTTAGCCGCGATCCGCGACCGCGCAATCGCGTACATCGAAACCGGCATCGACGAGGTTGAGCAGCCGGGCAGCTACCGCCAGGAGCACATCTTGGTTCGCTACGCCAGCTACCTGCGCGAGCTGGTCGACCTGTCGGCGATCCGCACGCTCAAGGTAGTAGTCGACGCGGGTAACGGCATGGGTGGCATGACGGTTCCTGCAGTTCTCGGTCACGCAACCGACCTCGAGCAATTGCCACTCGAGATCGTGCCGATGTATTTCGAGCTGGATGGCACTTTCCCGAACCACGAGGCAAACCCGCTCGACCCCAAGAACTTGGTCGACCTGCAGCGTGCCGTCATCGAGCACGGAGCCGACATCGGACTTGCCTTCGATGGCGATGCCGACCGCTGTTTCGTGATCGACGAGCTGGGACAGCCAGTGACCCCGAGTGCCGTTGCCGCAATCGTCGCCCGTCGCGAGATCGCTCGCGAGAAGGCCCAGAACCCTGGCGCGCCGATCACTATCCTGCACAACCTGCTCACCTCTCGCGTTGTCGAGGAGTACATCGAGGCCGATGGCGCAAAGCCTTACCGCACCAAGGTCGGCCACAGTCTGATCAAGGATGCGATGGCCGAGACCAATGCGGTATTCGGCGGCGAGCACTCGGCACACTACTACTTCCGCGATTTCTGGGGTGCCGACAACGGCATGCTGGCGGCGATGCACGTGCTAGCCGAATTCGGCGCGCAGGCCGCTCCGCTCAGCGAGTTCGCCAAGCAGTACAACCCATACTTCATGTCGGGCGAGATCAACTCGACCGTCGCCGATGTTCCTGCCGCGCGCGAGCGCATCCTCGCTGCATTCGAAGGACGCGGCCCAGTCGACAACTTCGATGGCTTCACCATCACCAGCCCGAACGGTGGCCGAAAGAACGCCGCGGGCGAGCCGTGGTGGTGGTTTAATGTTCGTAGTTCGAACACCGAACCTCTGCTGCGCCTTAACGTCGAAGCCTCTGACGAGTCCCTAATGCACAGTCTTCGCGACGAAGTCCTCGCTCTCATCAGAAAGTAATTCGCCACATGTCAGCAGCCGCTAATCACGTTCTTGCCAGCGACCAGTTTCGCGTCGCAAACCTCGACCTAGCCGAGGCCGGCCGCCATCAGATTCGCCTCGCCGAAAACGAGATGCCTGGCCTCATGGCTCTGCGCACCGAGTTCTCGGCCGCCCAGCCGCTCAAGGGCGCCCGCGTTGCCGGTTCGCTGCACATGACCGTGCAGACCGCCGTGCTCATCGAGACCCTAGTTGCTCTCGGTGCGCAGGTTCGCTGGGCAAGCTGCAACATTTTCTCGACTCAGGACGAAGCCGCCGCCGCGATCGTCGTAGGTTCGGGCAGCGTAGCGTCGCCAACCGGCGTACCTGTATTCGCCTGGAAGGGCGAGACTCTCGAAGAATACTGGTGGTGCACCGACCGCATCTTCGACTGGTCGGCAGAGGCCGCAGCAGCCGGCGAAAGCTACATCGGCCCAAACATGATTCTCGACGACGGCGGCGACGCAACGCTCCTGGTGCACAAGGGTCGCGAGTTTGAGCTTGCGGGCGCCGTGCCAGCAACCGCCGCCAACGACAGCGAGGAGTACGCGGTCATCCTCGACCTGCTGCGCGCATCGATCGCTGCCGCGCCTGGCCGCTTCACCCAGATTGCCGGCGAGATTCAGGGCGTTACCGAAGAGACCACCACCGGCGTTCACCGCCTCTATGACTTCCACAAGCGCGGCGAACTGCTGTTCCCAGCCATCAACGTGAACGACTCGGTCACCAAGTCCAAGTTTGATAACAAGTACGGCATCCGCCACTCCCTACCGGACGGCATCAACCGTGCGACTGATGTGCTCATGGGCGGCAAGGTCGCTTTCGTCGCCGGCTATGGCGATGTGGGCAAGGGTTCGGCCGAGGCGCTGCGCGGCCAGGGTGCGCGCGTAATCGTCAGCGAGATCGACCCGATCTGTGCACTTCAGGCCGCTATGGACGGCTACCAGGTTGCTCGAATCGAGAGCGTCATCGACCAGGTCGACATTTTCGTTACCGCTACCGGCAACACCAACATCCTTACTGTGGAGCACATGCTGCGCATGAAGCACCAGGCCGTGGTAGCCAACGTCGGTCACTTCGACAATGAGATCGACATGGCCGGACTAGCCAAGCTTGCCGGCGTCGAGAAGATCGAGATCAAGCCACAGGTGCACGAGTGGCGACTGCCAAACGGTCGCTCGATCCTGGTGCTCAGCGAGGGTCGACTCATGAACCTTGGCAACGCCACCGGTCACCCAAGCTTCGTGATGAGCAACTCGTTCAGCAACCAGGTTTTGGCTCAGTTGGAGCTGTTCACCAAGCGCGACGAGTACCCGATTGGGGTCTATGTTCTACCGAAGCACCTAGACGAAAAGGTGGCCAACTTGCACCTTTCATCACTTGGTGTTGAATTAACTCGTCTATCGCCTGAACAGGCCGCATACATCGGTGTTTCGGTTGACGGGCCTTACAAGGTCGAGCATTACCGCTATTAATTGTTTCAACGGTTCGAGAGTAAGAACGAACAGAGGTTAGCTATGGCTTACAAGATCCTTGTAGTGGATGACGACGCCGGAATTCGCGGCATGGTCGGCATCGTGCTCGAAGACGCCGGATACTCGGTCGAGTTCTGCGTAGACGGATCAAGCGCCGTCGAAATCTTCAACGAGACCAACCCAGACCTCGTCCTGCTCGACTGGATGCTGCCTGGCAAGGAAGGCGTCGAAGTCTGCAAGGAGCTCACCGCCTCTAGTCGCGTTCCGGTCATCATGCTGACCGCCAAGTCAGAGACCGAAGACATGCAAAAGGGCCTCGAATCGGGTGCCGTTGACTACATCGTCAAGCCGTTTGACCACAAGTCGCTGCTCGAGCGCATCAATGTTCACCTGCTTCGCAGTGCGCAGGCCTCGGCCGCAGATGCGGGCGACGTGGTTCGCATCGGCCCGCTCGAACTCGACATCATTGGTCACGAGGTTCGTCGCGGCAGCGAGAAGCTGTCGCTGACCCCGCTCGAATTCAACCTATTGCTTACTCTCGCCACCAAGCCAAAGCAGGTCTTCACTCGCGAGATGCTGCTCGAAACCGTTTGGGGCTACCACTACAAGGCCGACACTCGCCTCGTCAACGTTCACGTTCAGCGCCTTCGTTCGAAGATCGAAGACGACCCAGACAACCCGAAGATTGTCACCACCGTGCGCGGCATCGGCTACAAGGCTGGCACCGGTCTCTAAAAGACCAGCCAACTTGGCACGGCTAACCGCAAGTGAACCCAAAACGCATCCTGCAGGCGCTAACGCGCCAGTTTCGTCGTTCGCTGCAGCTTCGCGCCGTCGCCGCCACCGTCACATTTAGCGCCATCGCTCTAGTTCTGCTCGGTGGCTTTTTGAGTTATTCAATCGGTACCGGACTCTTCAATACCCGACTCAACCAGGTGCTCAGCGAATCGGAGCGTGCGCTAGTCGAGGTTCAGAGCACGTTCTCGGCGGCAACCGACACCGACGAAATCGCGCTGCAGCGACTGGTCAACTCGGTCGTGCCGAACATCGAGATCACGGGTAGCAACGACAGCCGCAAGGTTGCCCTGTTGCGCAGCCCGGGGCAAGTAACCGGTGTGGTTCTGCAAAGCCCAATCTCGGCCGACCTCGACACCACCATCTTCACCGAGAAGCTACGCGAGCAGGTTCGCAGCACGTCTACCCGGCTGTCCTACCAGTCCGTCACGATCACAAGCGCTGACGGCACCACGCATCCGGGCATCGTCGTTGGTGCACCCGTTTCAATTCCAGTTGCCGGCGACTACGAGCTCTACATGGTCTTCAACCTGGCCGGCGAGCAGGAGACCCTCGACTTCGTTCAGGCCACGCTCGTGGTCGGTGGCATGGTCACCATCCTCATCATCGCTAGCATCAGCTGGTTGGTGACGCGTCGCATCGTTCGCCCGGTTCAAGAGATCGCGCGCGTGGCCGAAGACATCGCCGACGGCGAGCTCGACCTGGTGCTGAGCGAGAAGGGGCAGGATGCGATTGCGCAGCTGGCTAACTCGTTCAACCGAATGACCACGACGCTTCGCTCGCAGATCGAATCGCTGAGCAAGATGTCGAAGATGCAGCAGCGCTTCGTTTCCGACGTCTCGCACGAGCTGCGCACCCCGATGACCACGATCAAGCTCGCCGGCGACTTCCTGTTCAGCCAGCGCGAGCACCTCGACGGCCCAGCCAAGCGCTCGGCCGAGTTGCTGCACGACCAGATCGAGCGCTTCGAGAAGTTGCTTGAGTCACTGCTCGAAATCTCGCGCTATGACGCGGGTGCGGTCAGCGCCGACCTCGACATTCACGACCTAAATGGCATCGTCGGTTCGGCGATTGCGTCGCTGGAGCCGCTCGCCAACGCCAAGGGTTCCAAGATCGAGATCGATATTCCGAACGGGGCCGTTGAGGCTGAGCTCGACTCGATGCGAATCGAGCGTCTGCTGCGCAATCTGCTCGGCAACGCGATCGAGCACGGCCAGGGCAAGCCGATCTTCGTCTGCGTTGGTGCCAACGACAAGGCTGTCGCGGTCACGGTCACCGACTACGGCGTCGGCATGACCCGTGCACAGGTCGATCGCGTCTTCGACCGTTTCTGGCGCGCAGACCCGTCGCGCCAAAACCGTACCGCGGGCGGTACCGGCCTAGGCCTAGCTATCTCGCTCGAAGACACCAACCTTCACAACGGCTGGCTGCAGGTCTGGGCTCGCCCGAACGAGGGCGCATCGTTCCGGTTGACCCTGCCGCGCAAGCACAACCAAAACTTCACACAGTCGCCGCTGCCGCTGCCGCCAAAGACCAAGGCTCCATCACTGAAGAGCATCGAGTCTGACGCGGTGGCGCCAGAGATCGACGAACTCGAGGCGGGTGAGCAGGATGCGTAGGCTCGCGAGGCTGGTGGCCATCGCCACGGTTGCCGTTCTGGCACTCTCTGGTTGCGCGCACATGCCGCTCTCGGGCGACGTGCGCCAGGGTTCGGTCATCGACGCCGCGCTGTCGGCAGACCAGCTCTACTACTCGCCATCCGGTCCGGTCGACGGCGCATCGCAGGACGAAGTCATCATGGGCTTCTTGAACGCCGGAACCGGCCCACAAAACGACTACTCGGTGGCGCGTGAATACCTGTCGTCGAGGTTCCGCAATCGTTGGAGCCCGGATCAGGGCGTACTGGTCGAGACTGGCCGCCCACAAATCACCTTTGACGAGGCAGGCCGCACCCAGGTGACCATAGAGGTGCAGTCCGAGCTGGATGCACACGGCGTGTATTCGGCGCTACCGGCTGGCACTGAGCGTGTGTTGGACTTCACGCTTGCTCGAGAGCAGGGGGAGTGGCGCATCACCTCTGCGCCTAACCTGACCGTTCTGAACCGCCCGATTTTCGACGTTATCTTCCAGTCTTACTCGCTGTACTTCTTCGACAAGCAGTTCAAGTACCTCGTGCCAGACGTTCGCTGGTTCCCGTCGCGCGCATCGACCTCGACTCGAATGGTTACCGAGCTCTTTGCCGGGCCTAGCGAGTGGCTGTCGAAGGCTGTCACGACGGCTATTCCCGAGGGCATGAAGCTGTCGATTGCGTCCGTGACGGTTGCAGCCGGCACCGCCGCCGTCGACCTGAACTCCAAGTTCCTTAGCCTGAGCCCAACCCAGCAGATGCAGTTCAAGTCGCAGTTGAGTGCGACACTGCGGCAGCTTGCTGGCGTCACTCAGGTGCAAATCCTGGTTGAGCGTTCGCCGCAAAGCATCGCCGACTTTGATTCGCGTGCCACCTCAGTTGCCGCGGCAACGCCAACCATTCTCTCGAACGAGGGATTCAAGCATCTAAGCGGTGCCCAGCCGAGCAATTTCGGTCAGGTGCGGGCCTTGGCCGTCGCCTTCAACGCGGATGACTTCAGCCTCTCGGCCGACGAGACTCATGCCGCGATTCGCGGCAACGACGGCATCCACTTGATTCTGCTGTCTGCTCTAGGAAGCACGCCATTGCTGGTCGATAACCGAAAGAACCTGGTGCGTTCGGTATTTGATCGCCAGGGCTACCTTTGGTCGATGGGTGAGGCGGCTGGCTCGCAGATTCGCGCGATCGGCATGGATGGCAAGGCCGCGGTGGTTCCGGCTGGCTGGCTTTCGTTAGCAAACCGCCAAGAGATCGCAATCAGTTCGGAGGGGTCACGCCTCGCCGCGCGCATCAAGACACCAAGCGGAAGCCAAGTTTGGGTTTCGACCATCATTCGCGATGATTCAGGCAAGCCAATCGGCCTCGGAACGCCCGTTCAGCTGGCCCCGCAGCTCACCTCGCCGATCTCGATCGCTTGGTCGGGCGAGACAGCGGTTGCAATCCTCGATTCGAACGACGGAGTACGCGCACTCACGCATATCGCAGTGGTTGGCGCAGATTCCAGTTCGCTGCTGGGCATCTCGAACGGTATCCGCGTGATCAGCTCACCGGTCGGCGAGGTGTTCGTGATGAACCGCTACGGCGAGCTCTATCGCTACAAGTCATCAAACTGGGAGCGCGTCGCGCAGGGCCTAATCGCCGTTCACTACGCCGGTCAATAAGCGGCTTTCGAGCCCAGCCGCCAGCATTCGGGCCAGTTTGCACAAATTCGGGCCAGCTAAACCCAGGTTTTCCACAGTTTTCGAGTCCACGGCTCTCAGACATCTGGACGCGCGCACTCTTGCTGCATGGTTTTTTCGATGCTTGCCCCCAGTAGATGTATGCGCTGCGCCCGCCCTCCGGATCGGCTTTGCTCGCGATGCGCAAGCGAACTGTTCGCGCCGACTTTGGTCGCTCGAGCAGACTTCGTCGGAGTGCGTCTTGCGCAGGTGAATCGGTCGACATTGCGAGTAGTGCGCGCCATGAAAGACGGCGGCGAAACCGCACTGCTACGCGTCGTTCTTGGTGCAGCGGGTTTGGACGGCTTGCGTGTGGGTCTCTCGAACACAAGGCCAGGCTCAATTCTGTTCGTTCCGGTTCCTAGCTCGCATTCCTCGTGGCGCAAACGCGGCTTCAATCTGGCTCGTGAGATGGCGCACTGGTTGGCCAGCCACTGCATTGAGCCTGCGCTCGTCTCAAAATCCCTCGAGTTTGTCTACGAGCCTCGAGATCAAAGAGGTCTTGGCGTTCGGGCTCGAGCGCGCAACGTCGCCGGTGCCATGTCAGTCGATGCAACTGCCCTTGAATCTGAAACGGCACGTCTGCAGGCTGCGGCACAGCCGGTTGCGGTCGTAATTTGCGACGACGTAGTCACAACCGGCTCGACGTTATTCGAGGCTAGGAGGGCCTTGTTGGCCGCATTTACAAGAGCCGAAGCACAGCCTTCGATAAGTTTTTTCGCTCTTGCCGAAACTTTGAGCAAAAACGATACGCAAACCGCTGGGCGGGTATAACTTATGTACACATTCACTTGAATGTGCCACCGGGCAATGAGGCCCGAACGATGGAGGTCACCATGGAAGCAAAAATCCAGGCCAGAAACCTCACGGTTTCAGACCGATTCCGCGAATACGTAGCAGAACGTATGCACAAGATCGAGGCGCTAACACACCGGCTCGAGGCCTTCGAAATCAAAGTGACTCGCCACGACCACTCTCGCAGCTCCGGTCCGGAGGACCAAGTCGAACTCACCGTAGTTGAACCGGGCCACGTCGTTCGTGCCGAGGCTCACGCTGGCGACAAATTCGCAGCCTTCGACGTTGCCTTTGACAAACTCACCGAGCGCCTTCGTCGCGCAGCAGACAAGCGCAAGGTGCACCACGGTCGCCACGGTTCGGCCGGTGTCAGCGAACTCACCGCGAGCGACTTCGCTGGTCTCGACGTGCACGCCGTCGACGCAAATGTGCTCCTTGGGGCAGCCAGTTCGACGTCGACCGAGAGCGAAGAGATTGGGCAGGTCGGTCACAACCCGATCGTCATTCGCCGAAAGGAATTCGATGGCGACCCGATGAGCGTCAGCGACGCCATTGACCACATGGAACTGGTCGGCCACGACTTCTACCTGTTCCTCGACTCAGCGACCGACAAGGTCTCGGTCGTCTATCGTCGCAAGGGCTGGAACTACGGCGTTCTGACGCTGAACTAAGGCCCGTTCCGCCCTCGGCGAAAGCCCCCTTCAACGACCCCCGTCAGGCTTCTGGCGGGGGTCGTTGCCGTAGGATTGAGGGAGTTATCTAGACAGTTATGGAGCTGACTTTGGCAACCATCATCGACAAACTTCTGCGTGCCGGCGAAGGCCGTTTGCTCGCCAAGTTGCGCAACTATGCCAAGGCAGTCAACGCACTCGAAGAAGACTTTGTAAAGCTCACCGACGAAGAGCTTCGCGGCGAGACCGCCGTGCTCCGCGAGCGCTACGCCGCGGGTGAATCGCTCGACGACCTGCTTCCAGAAGCTTTTGCGGCCGTTCGCGAGGCAGCCAAGCGCACCCTCGGCATGCGCCACTTCGACGTTCAGCTCATGGGTGGAGCAGCCCTGCATCTCGGCAACATCGCCGAAATGCGCACAGGTGAAGGTAAGACCCTGGTGGCCACCACTGCCGCTTACCTGAACGCAATCGCCGGCCGCGGTGTACACGTGGTTACCACCAACGACTTCCTTGCTTCGTACCAGGGCGAGCTCATGGGGCGCGTCTACCGTGCCCTTGGCATGACTAACGGTGTGATCCTCAGCGGTCAAACCCCTGCCCAGCGTCGCGAGCAGTACCTTGCCGACATCACCTACGGCACCAACAACGAGTTCGGATTCGACTATCTGCGCGACAACATGGCGCTCGACAAATCAGACCTGGTTCAGCGCGGCCACTTCTTCGCAATCGTTGACGAGGTCGACTCGATCCTCATCGACGAGGCCCGCACCCCGCTCATCATCTCTGGTCCTGCCTCGGGCGATGCCAACCGTTGGTTTGCCGAGTTCGCCAAGATCGCCGACCGCCTGCAGCCCGTAATCGACTACGAGGTTGACGAGAAGAAGCGCACCATCGGAATCCTCGAGCCTGGCATCGAAAAGGTTGAGGACTACCTGGGCATCAGCAACCTTTACGAGTCGACCAACACCCCGTTGATCTCGTTCCTCAACAACTCGATTCGTGCCAAGGCTCTGTTCAAGCGCGACAAGGATTACGTCGTCATGAACGGCGAGGTCCTGATCGTCGACGAGCACACCGGCCGCACCCTGCCTGGTCGTCGCTACAACGAAGGCATTCACCAGTCGATCGAGGCCAAGGAGGGCGTCGAGGTTAAGGCCGAGAACCAGACCCTCGCCACCGTAACCCTGCAGAACTACTTCCGTCTTTACAACAAGATCTCGGGCATGACCGGTACTGCCGAGACCGAGGCCGGCGAGTTCATGAGCACCTACAAGCTGGGTGTCGTGCCAATCCCGACCAACAAGCCGATGGTTCGCATCGACCAGCCCGACCTCATCTACAAGAACGAAGAGGTCAAGTTCAACCAGGTCGTCATCGACATCGCCGAGCGCCACAAGAAGGGCCAGCCGGTCCTCGTTGGTACCACCTCGGTCGAGAAGAGCGAATACCTCAGTCGTCTGCTGGCCAAGGCCGGCGTCCGCCACGAGGTGCTTAACGCCAAGAACCACGCACGCGAGGCCGCAATCGTTGCCCAGGCCGGTCGCTTCGGCGCCGTCACCGTGGCAACCAACATGGCCGGTCGAGGCACCGACATCATGCTCGGTGGTAACGCCGAGTTCCTAACTGTCGAGGCCCTCGCCAAGCGCGGCCTAAACGCCGAAGAGAACCCAGCCGAGTACGAAGCAGCCTGGGCAACCGAGTTTGAGGCCGTGAAGGCCGAGGTTGCAACCGAGGCGGCACGCGTGCTCGAGGTTGGCGGTCTCTACGTACTTGGCACCGAGCGTCACGAGTCGCGTCGCATCGACAACCAGCTGCGTGGTCGAGCTGGTCGCCAGGGCGACCCTGGTGAGTCGCGCTTCTACCTCTCGCTGACCGACGACCTGATGCGCCTGTTCAGCTCGAACGCCGCCGCCTCGATCATGAACCGTGCTTCGGTTCCAGACGAGATGGCGATCGAGTCGAAGGTCGTCAGCCGCGCGATCCAGAGCGCGCAGACCCAGGTTGAGGCCCGCAACGCGGAGGTTCGCAAGAACGTCCTCAAGTACGACGACGTTCTAAACCGCCAGCGCGAGGCCATCTACGGCGACCGCCGTCACATCCTCGAGGGCGATGACATCAAGAGTCGCGTCGACGAGTTCATCGAATCGGTGATTGAGACCATCGTTGACCAGCACATCGGCGAGCAGACTGGTGGCGACTGGAACCTCGACGCCCTCTGGCACGAACTTCAGACCATCTACCCGATCGGTCTCGAGATCGGCGAGGTGCTCAGCGAAGCCGGCAACCGTGCCAAGCTGACCAAGTCGTGGCTCACTCGCGAGCTGGTTTCGGACGCCAACATTCAGTACGTGCGTCGCACCGAAACGATTGGCGAGCTGGCCATGCGCGAGCTCGAGCGTCGTGTCGTGCTTTCGGTCGTTGACCGCAAGTGGCGTGACCACCTCTACGAGATGGACTACCTCAAGGAAGGCATCGGCCTGCGTGCGATGGCTCAGCGCGACCCACTGGTCGAGTACCAGCGCGAGGGCTTCTCGATGTTCCAGCAGATGATGGGTGCGATTCGCGAGGAATCGATCCAGTTCCTGTTCAACCTCGAGGTGCAGACCCAGGTTCAGCAGCAGGCGGCTCCGGCTGCCGAGCAGCTGTCGTACAGTGCTCCTAACGAGGATGGCGCTGCCGAGGTGCACGAGGCACCTGCAGCCCCGCAGAGCAACCCGCAGAAGCCTCAGCAAGGCGAAAAGGGCAGCTCGTTCTTCAGGAACTAACTAGCTAAAGAATTGCGACCGCTGCGACTTTCCAGCGGTCGTTTTTCTTTACGATCCGCAGCGTTACGGCACGAACCCGTGACGGGCCCTGAAGTATTACGACCGCCTCGATTGCGTTCGGCTGAGGCTGCTGGATTCGGCTTGAAGTCACCTTGAATGTCGGCCGTTGTGGCAACTCGCCGCGTTTGATTCTTGCCAACTTTGCCTGGCTTGCCTTGTCTCGCAAGAGCACATAGACATCATCGGCAAGCAGGTCTGCTAGTTGACTTGCCTCGCGAATACCGGCCATGATTTCGACCGCTCCCTTGGCTACCACCTCGGCAAGAATGCGCGGCTCGATGAATTTGCCGTTTGGCAAGCGCGCCGGTTCATAAAGCTGCCCGAGCGCGGTTCGCGCCGAGTCGTCGGCAAGAGCGATCTTGGATCCTTTTGCTGTTGGCATTGCACCACCCCTTACATGCCTCAATCGGTCGGCACTTTTTGAACTATTCAGGCAAGTTTTGGGCTTCGCAAGTCTTGAAATTTGAATTGTGAATAACTAAGTTTTGCCGGGCTCAAATCAGCCAAAGTGTGCTCATGAATCTCAACGACCTATTTCAGGACCTGGAATCCCGTTTCGAATCGCTCCTGCGCCAGCAAAACACACTCAGTGAGGCACAGGCCATAGAGGTGCAGTTTGTGCGAACGGCTCCGCGCGAGTTCGGCGGCGGCGGGCACCGCATCCTTTTGATTTCGCCGCAGATTGGAGCTGACTTCATTGCCGGCATCGATCACAGCGATGGCAACTGGTGGGCCTTTAGCCAAGCCGCAATCAAGTTGTTTCGAGTAGTGGAACTCGAATCGACACCCCTGGGGGCGAGTCACCTCACGCGCACCGAGACGAATCTGGCTCAACTAGCGGCCGAGTGGTTTACGCCGATTCGACTGCGACTGTTCACGCGCGACGAATCGCAGGGTTTCGATGCCCAAGTCAGTGGCGTTGCGGGGAACTTTCTGAGTATCGGGCTGGGAAAGACGGCGATCCAGTTGCCAATTGCGAATTTGCTCGCTGTGCGCGCCCGTTTCTCTGAGTTGGTCTGTGCATAACTCGCCCTGCTCTCGCAAAATGCCGACAGAATCATGGAAATCAACGAGAGGCAAGACATGAACAAAGTAGGCAAGTATGCGCTGCTCGCTCTCGGGCTGGGTTCGCTCGCTCTGGGTGCCTGGCAGTTGGTCGATCGGCCCGAAACCTCGTCCGCTACTGTGCGTGTGCTGACCGCGGCAGTCGACATGCCGGCGGGCAGCCTAGTCGACAGCAAGCAGTTGGCCTGGGTCGAGTTACCGCAGTCGCTGGCGGGCGCGTACCTGAAATCTGCACCGGCCGCGGGTGCCATCATGCTGCAGACCGTGACGCTTGGCGAGCTTTTGCCCTCGAGGGCAGTGGGATCGGGCTCGGGAAACAACTTGGTGACCGGTGCCAACGTGGTTTCGATTCGGCCCGTCGTCGTTCCCGTGCGCGCCCTAAGGGTTGGCGATGTCGTAGACGTCTGGACGACCCCATCTGCACTCATCGCGAGTCAGGCTACGGTTCTGGCAGTATCGGCAGATGAGCAGGGGTACTCGGCTGCCACGAAAACCATCGACCTTGCCGTGCAAGCGGATCAGGTTCAGGCACTTCTTGCAGCCCAACTGGCCGATCAGTCGAGGCTGGCGGTGGTTCGTTCGCCACTGGCTAGCGAATCTGATGGCTAAGCGGAGTCTCTTAGCGCCGTTGCTCGGTCGACAGGGTAGGCGAGTCGCCCTCAGCGCGGCCGGCTCGAAGCTGCCGGGGATGGAGGCCGAGGCATCCGGTGCCGACCGGTCGTTCTCTCTGCTAAGCCTCGGTTCGCCGACGCAGCCGCAAGTCATAGCAGTCTGCTCGGCACTCGGTTCGGTCGGCAAGTCGACGCTCGCTGCGGGTTTGGCAGAAGCAATAGCAGAGTCACCGGGTAAACGTGGTGCGCGCGGCACAGCAATGCGCGCAACGTGCCTGCTCGACCTCGATACCTTCTCGCCAAGCCAGGCCGTCATGCACGCGCGAACCGAGATCACGGCGGGAGTGCTTGGTTCGGCCCGGCTTATCCGACAGGAGCGTTACAGCGACGGCGAGCACGAGCGACTCGTGGCACGCGCTGGCGCATACGACCTGCTCACGGGCATAGCGTCGCTCGATCGTTGGCCCGAGCTCGACGAGTACAGCGTTGGGTTGTTGTTGCACGACCAAGTCGGCCGCTATGACCAACTCGTTCTCGACCTCGGCGGAAATCCAACGGCAACCGAAGTGGACCCCGAGCTCGGCATGCGTCGCAATCAAGCGACTGTGAAGGCTCTGACCGCCGCAGATGTGGCAATCGTCGTGACGGCAGCCGATCCGGTGTCGCTGTCTCGAACTCTGAACCTACTCGCCTCTTTGCAGAACCTGGTTGCCGGTCGACTCATGGTCGCGGTCAATCGCTGGCGCACGACGGCCATTGGCGGGGGAGCGCAATCCCAAGTGCTTGACCTGCTTGCTAAGGCGGGGATCGCAGTCGACCAGGTTTTCTTCGTGCCCGAAGATGCAGGCAATTGCGACTCGGCCTTGAGCCGCGGCGTTTCGGTAGTGCATGCCAAGCCGCGAGGGCCAATAGCACGGGCCATGCGCGACCTTGTCACGCAGATAAACTCGTCACATGTTCACAGTTCGAGAGCTGGCCAAGCAGAACGGCAAGGCTAGCCACGCCGACATCGAGTGGCTCAATCAGCTGACCGCCGACTGGCAGCTGATCGCCGACATGATCTTCGCCGACCTCGTGCTGTGGGTGCCGAGCAAGGACGGCGGCTTCATCGCTATGGCGCATGCCCGCCCTTCGAGCGCGGCAACGCTGTTCTATCGCGATATCAGCGGTCAGCCCGCGCAGGCCGGCTGGCTCGCAACCATGAACGAGGCGTTCGAGTCTGGCAACCCGGTTGAGGTAAAGAACACGGAATCCGTCGACGGCCAGTTGGCTCGATTCGCGGCAATCCCTGTGCGGCGCCGCGTCAGCGTGCGCAACGATGAAGTTGCCAAGCATCCGATCGCGATCATTACTCGTCACACCAACCTGGCCGACGCCAAGGCCCCAAACAAGCTTCAGCTCAACTACCTATCGGCCGGCAACGACCTGCTGCGCATGGTCACCGAGGGCGCTTTCCCCGAGTTGGCTGCAAAGACCGGCTCGCGTCGCGGTGCACCGCGCGCCAACGACGGCTTGCTGCGCCTAAACGAAGACGGCATCGTGCAGTTCGCCAGCCCGAACGCGCTCTCGGCCTTCAATCGCCTCGGCATCACGGGTGAGCTCGAGGGCAAGTCGCTGCTAGAGAGTGCGGCAAAGCTAATTCGAGGTGGCAACCATGTCGACGAAGCCCTGCCGCTCGTGCTTCAGGGCACAGCTCCCTGGCGAGCCGACCTCGAGTCGCGCGACAGCACGCTGTCGGTTCGCGCCATCCCGTTGAAAAAGGCCGGTGAACGCTTCGGCGCCTTGGTGCTCTGCCGCGACGTCACCGATCTGCGCCGCCAAGAACGCGAACTGATCACCAAGGACGCGACAATCCGCGAGATTCACCACCGAGTCAAGAACAACCTGCAGACCGTGGCCAGCCTGCTGCGCATTCAGGCGCGCAGAACCGACAGCGATGATGCCCGAGAGTCGCTAAACCAGGCAATGCGCCGCGTATCGGCCATCGCGCTCGTGCACGACACCCTCTCTGAGGGTCTCAATCAAGATCTCAACTTCGACGAGGTATTCGACCGCGTGCTGATGCTAACTAGCGAGGTGGCAGCAAGCTCGAACACCACGGTTCGCACCATGATCGATGGCAAGTTCGGCATGTTGAAGAGCGAGTTGGCGACGCCGCTAGCCGTGGCACTCACCGAGGTAGTCACGAATGCCGTCGAACACGGCCTAGCCGATCGCAGCGGTGTTGTTCACATCAATGCAGAACGCAAACCCAAGCAGCTCGATATAACGGTCAGTGACAACGGTCGAGGGCTGGAGGGTGGCGTTGTGGGCCAGGGTCTAGGCACCCAGATTATTCGCACGCTAATTCAGGGCGAGCTGCGCGGAACGATCAGCTGGATGAGCCCAGCTGACGGCGGCACGCGCGTAGCCATCTCGATTCCGCTCTAGCCGGCTGCCTCCGGCCTTGCCCAGCTCGCGCAACGCAGAGCCCGTTAAAGCGAAAGACCCGCCGAAGCGGGTCTTTCAAAACTGTGTGCAGACTAGCCTGCGCGACGAGCGCGAGCGTACTTGCGCTTTAGGCTCTTGCGCTCATCTTCGCTCAGGCCACCCCATACTCCGGTGTCCTGGTTTTCCTTGATGGCGTACTCGAGGCACTGGGTCGAAACGTTGCATTCGCGGCAGACGGCCTTGGCCTGTTCGATCTGCTCTACAGCGGGTCCAGTGTTGCCAACAGGGAAGAAAAGTTCTGGGTCTTCATTGAGGCATCTTGACTGGTTCAGCCACTGCATGTCCATGCGGTATTCCTTTGTCTAGCGGTTTTGCTGGCGTGAAACCAGCGATCGGAAACTTATGCTTGAAACGCGCGAAAACAGCCAATCTGAGGGGCTTTAGCGCGGAATTTCCTTTGAAAATCGTGTCACAGGAAAGGCCTTTTGGCAATACCCAATTTTGAGCAGGAGCGACCATGACCGAGCCGAAACCAGCTGCCGCACCGAGGGCAATCAAGCTCGCCGTCGTCATTCTTTTGCTCGAAGCGCTGGCCCCTGCGGTGCTCGCTGGCGGGCAGATTATCGACCTGGTAACGGGTACGGCTGTGGTGGTTCCGGCTGCTCTCGCGCTGCTGGCGTTGTGGCTCGGCGCAACCCTTTGGGTGACCATGGCGGCGAAGCGATTGTATGAGGGACGCGCCTGGGCGCGAAGCGCATCCGTGTTTTGGCAGTTGGTTCAACTCGCGGTTGCGTCCGCCAGCTTCACCGGCGAGAGCGCCAATGCTTGGATTGGTGGAGAGCTCGTGGTGACCTCGGCGCTCGTGCTCTTCCTGCTATTCAGCAAGGAGTCCCTCGCGCACACTGCGCGCGACAAGTAGCGGGCTTTCGCCCGAAGTCTCGGGGTTTCTAGGCGTCTAGCCCGATGCGCTTGCGAAGCATGTTGACGTGGCCGGTTGCCTTGACTCGATAGAGCGCGTGAGTGATCACGCCTTGCTCGTCGATAACAATGGTCGAGCGCAGAACGCCCTTGTAGAGGCGCCCGTAAAGCGCCTTCTCACCGTAGGCGCCATAGAGCTTGTGAACGGCGATGTCCTCGTCGCTAAGCAGCGGAAAGTTCAGGTTTTCGGCCTCTTGGAACTTCTTGAGCTTGGCCATCTTGTCTGGCGAAACAGAAATAACGGTGTAGCCCGCGGCCTTGAACGAAGCCAAGTTGTCGTTGAAGTCGCAGGCTTCCTTGGTGCAACCAGGGGTGAGCGCAGCAGGGAAGAAGTAGAGGATGACCTTCTGGCCGCGAAGGGAATCAAGCTTGAATGGCTTGCCATCTTGATCCGGCAGTTCAAAAACAGGGGCAACTTCGCCGGCTGTCAGTTGGATTGGTTCGTCCATGTGCCTAGCCTACCCAGTCAAGGTGAACGGACCGGGCGCCAAGCGGTTGCGTTCGCGATTAGCGAGCAAGTATGACTGGGTTGGGCGATGACGCATCTCGAACTAGCGCGACCGCTCGATTGCTGGTAATGTTTTCTTTCGTTGCGCTTAGGCGCAGCACGCGCCTCTAGCTCAATCGGCAGAGCAACTGACTCTTAATCAGTGGGTTCCGGGTTCAAGTCCCGGGGGGCGCACGAAAACCTCCGCGTCTTATCAGCCGGGGGTTTTTCACTTTAACGGTGGCTTGAACCAGAATCATCTAGTGACTGCATTCAAAGAACTAACCGTCGAACAACAGGTGGCGACACTTGAGCCGCTGGCCGCATCCCTGGTTGAGTCCTATGGCCTAGGGCCATGCCAGATCGAGTCGATCAACCACGAGTTCAACTCAACCTTCAAGGTGACCACCGGCGACGGCACCAAGTACGCGCTGCGCATCAACGTGAACTCGCAGCGCACGCTCGAGAACGTTCGGGCCGAGATCTTCTGGGTTCTCGAACTGTCCAAGGTTCAGGGCCTAACGGTGCCGACACCGGTTGCCAATCAGCGCGGCGAGTACGTCTCGAGCGTCTGGCACGAGCCATTGGGTAAGGACCTATGGGCGGTCATGTTCACCTGGCTCGAAGGCACCGAGCTGGCTGAAGATCCAGCGCCCGAAGCGCTGCGCGCGACCGGCGCCGCGATCGCGATAATGCACCTGGCTTCACGCGAGACGCAGTTACCGGCAGGTGCCGAGTTGACTGTTATTTCGGAATTCTTTTGGGGCGGCAGCAACACCATCGCCACATCGCCAGAGGTACCCGAGTCGGCACGCGAGGTGCTGTTGGCTCAGATCGACCGCATCCAGTCGGTTACGCATAGTCTCTATGCCGCCGGCAAGCCACAAATCATCCACGCCGATGTGCACGGCTGGAACGTCATGTGGAACGGCACCGAGGCTGCAATCTTCGACTTCGACGACTGCGCAATCGGCCTGCCGATTCAAGACATAGCGGTGACGCTCTACTACCTAGATACCGCTGAGCAAGAGCAGCTTGTGCTCGAGGGCTATCGCTCGGTCGCGCCGCTGCCCGAATACACGCAAGAAGAAATGGATGCGCTAGTGCTGCAGCGCAGGATCTTCCTGCTCAACTACCTGCTCGAGACCGAAAACCCGGAACACAAGGCGATGGTGCAGAAGTATCTTGAGAAGACGCTCGAACGCATCGCTGAAGGCAAGTAGCTACTGCTTGGACGAGTCCTTCTGGCTCGCGATCTGCTCTGAGATGTAGTTGAGCATCTCGCCTTGGTAGACCGCTTGCGATGAAATGACACGCAGCTCGGCGAGCATCTCATTCACTCGGAAGATCCATCGCCAGATCAAGACGGCGAGGATGAATCCGAGCACCGACAGAAATACGTATAGAACTAGTAAGCCAACCGCTGCTGCTCCGTTGTCCACATTGCCCCCAATTGTCTGCAGGCTAAAGAAGTCGCCTGATTGAGTTTCAACCTAGCAGCGCCAGAAGTCTATTTAGGCAAAATGTCGCACCCGCTTGGTTACCTTTCGGGATGAAGCGAATCGAAAAGTTCTTTGGGTGGGGATTGAAGCACGAAGACTCGCAGGTCGGAGACGCGGAGTCAGCACCGATCTCTTATCGAAAGCGCCTGCGGCGCTTTCTGGGCGAAGAGCGCCTTGTCGACAACTTGCTCCTATACGTAGGGGCCACCTTTGCCCTGATTGGGGTCGATCTCGCTACCAGGTATGGCAGCGTGCCGGGTGTGCCCGCATCACTGATGGCAGCCGGATTTGCGGTCTTGGGCATCTGGGCGTTTCGCGTTGGCGTCTTTCCGCTCTTTCTGCTCTTTGCTATGTCTGCGCTAATGCTCGGTATAGACGCCTACCACCAGATGCAGATTTGGTTTCCGCAAGGAATGCTGCACCTCTAGGCTGGCAACATGAGCATTCCAGCCCAATTTCGCACGTTCACGAACGCTGATGGCCGCATCACGCGCATGCCTGTAAAACTCTCGAAAAAGATCGAGCTGTCGCAGTGGCTGTTGACTCAACTTGAGCCGGGTCGCACCTACAGCGAAAAGGAACTGAATGAGGTTTTCGAGGCCTATGTCGACGATTTTGCGTTGATGCGCCGCATGCTCGTCGAGGCTGGCGAACTAGAGCGAGATCGCTACGGCTACGAGTACCGTCGCGTAGTGGTTGCGGCCTAGGCTCCGCGCAGAACCAGACTGCCCGAGATTGGGCCCTCGATTCCCAGGTTTGCGCGCTTGCGCACCTCGACTTTGAGAGGCAAAAAGTACGTGCCCTCGCGCGGAATCAAAGCGGTGTAAAAGCTGTAGTCGCCGATCGTCACATCGGCCGGAATGCAACCCCAGCCGTAAGAGGCTTGCGCCTCAACCAACTTGATCTCGGCTGCGACATCTAGAGGCAGTGGCACGAAGTAGAACGGGGCAGGGCCGCGCCATTCGACGATTTCGCCTTCAAATTCGAATTCCATGCTCAACCCTTAGTGCAGAAACAGTACGGGCAGCATCGAAGCCACCAGCAGGATCGCGGCTACCACATTGAACCAGCGGCGCTTGGCAGGGTTGCTCAGGAATCCGCGCAGAACCTGACCGAACACCGCCCACAGGAAAGCGCCAGGGTAGGTAGTCACGAGGAACAAAAGGCAGATGCCGACCACGTTCCAGATGCCGAGCTCGACAGGCGCATACGAGGCCATGAACGAAGCGATGACGATCCAGGCCTTCGGGTTCACGAACTGAAAGACGGTCGCCTTGACGAAGCCCGTATACGTAGCCTCGCCGGACTCCGATTTGCTGGTGCTGCGAATGATCGCATACGCCAAATAAGCGATGTAGGCGAAGCCCACCCACTTGAGCACCTGATACACGGCAGGAATTGCAATGAAGACGGCGCCAAGCCCGAGCCCGATTGCGGCCATCATCACCGTGAGGCCAGCCATGATTCCGTTGATGTATGGCAGGCTGCGGCGAATGCCGAAATTGGCACCGCTGGCCAGCAGGAACGTGTTGTTTGGGCCGGGCGTGACCGACGTGACGAAGCTGAAAACGGCCACCGATATCAAGAGCTGCAAAGTCACTCGCCTAGTCAAGCACAGGATTGCTCGGCTGGTGGGTGAGCAATCTAGACTGGCGGCATGACTCACGCACTCATGGTTGTTGACGTTCAGCAGTGGGGCTTTGCCCAGTACCAGTGGCGCCTGCCGGACGCCGACGAGCTACTGCCGCGCCTGGAAGCCCGCCTGAAGCAAGCCCGCGATGCTGGCTGGCTGATCGTGCACGTGCAGAACGATGGCGATGAAGGCGAAATGGATGCCCCTGGCGAACAGCTGTGGCCGATGATGTTCCAGCCGGCCGAGGGCGAATTGCACGTTCGAAAGACCGTTAGCGACACCTTTGAGTCAAACCCAGGCCTAGCGGCCGAGCTGAAGGCTAGGGGAGTGACTGACATCACTATGATCGGCTGCCAGAGCGACATGTGCGTTCGAGCGACCGCATACGGCGCCAAGGCTGCTGGGTTCACCGTCGACGTTCCAGCTGGCCTGCACGGAACATACGATTCGGATGGCAAGACTGCCGACGAAATCAAGGCTGAAATCGACGCGGAGCTAGCAGAAAACCTCTAACCGAGTCGCGGGGTCGCGTGGTTATCCACGCGGCCTTGCCTTTTGAGCGGCTAAGTGTTGGCGTGCTGCTTGACCTGCGCCGCGAATGCCGTGGCCAGATCGATTGCCTGCTTGCGGTAGCGCATCCAGTTCTGGTGGCTTAGCGCGATTTGCTCGTCCACGTCTACTCCCTTGCGCTCATACGAAGCGCGGTAGGTGCTGAACCAGGCAAGCATCTGCGCTAGGCCGACCTCGGGGTGAAACTGAGTGGCCCACGCGGCCTTACCGATGCGGTACGCCTCTTTGATGCCGTCGGTCGTGCCAAGCAGCACTGCGCTTGCTGGCAGGTCGAAGGTGTCGTAGTGGTAGTGGAACGCGAGTGGGCGCTCGCCGAGAGCGCCAAGAACTGGGTCGGTTGCCGCCTCGGGCGCCATTTCGACCTCGGTCCAGCCGAACTCGCCGACCGGTGCCTTATAGACGCTGCCGCCAGCCTCAGCCGCGATGATTTGCGAGCCAAAGCACAGACCCAGCAGCGGAACCTCGTTGTCAAGCGCCCAGCGCACGATCTTGCGCTCGTGGGTCATCCAGGCGTGGTCTGCCTCTTCGAGAACGCCAGCCTGTGCACCGAGCGAGATGATGCCGTCGTATGCGCCGAGAGACTCGACCGAGGGCACCTTCGGGTCGTGTTCGACATCCCAGGTATCAATTGCAAGGCCAGCCTCGGCGAGCGGTGCCGCCAGCTCATTCAGGTTGCCGTCCTTGTCATGCAGAATGACAAGAATCTTTGGGTTCGATGCGCTCATGAGTTCATCCTGCCACGAAGAGTTAGCACTACTTCGCGCAGCACATCGACGACGCGATCCAGGTCGTAGTCCGACTGCTCTGCGGTGCTCTTCTGGTTGTTAAAGCGCTTCGCGAAGCTGAAACGCACGGCGGTCCGCGCTAAGTCGTCGTCGTAGCCCATTGCATTGAGCACGTGAGACGGTTCATCGCGACCGGCAGCGCAGGCCGATCCGCTAGAGCAAATAATGCCGTGACGCTCTAGCTCAAGCAATACGGCCTCGCCAGAAACCCCTTCAAAAACGAACGACGCGATTAGTGGCGAGCGATTGGACGGATGCCCCGTCAATCGCGCTCCTGGCACTTGGCCCAAGACGCGCTCGATGAAGCGTCGGGTGTCTGGCAGTTCAAATGGTTCGGCGCTGCGATAGCGAGTGATCTCGATTGCGGTCGCGAAGGCAACAGCCCAGGCCACGTTTTCAGTGCCCGAGCGCATCCCGTGCTCTTGGCCGCCGCCATCGATTTGTGGCGCAAACGGAATCCCGTCGCGCACGAAGAGCACCCCTGAGCCCTTTGGCGCTCCGAGTTTGTGGCCGCTGAGTGATACTGCCGACACCTTGTAGTCAGACATGTTGACATCCTCGGTGGTTGCGGCTTGCACGGCGTCGACGTGCATCGGAACGCCACGCTCCTTGCAAATTGAGGACAGCGAACCAATGAACTGCAGGGTGCCCGTCTCGTTGTTAACCCACATGAGTGTGACCAGCGTGGTGTCAGAGCGGAGTGCTGCTTCTAGCGAATCCGGGGTGTACATGCCCCAGTCGTCAACTTCGAGCCAGGTTACCTCGAAGCCGTGCTCGCGAACTAGATAATCAATGCTCGCAAGAACCGACTCGTGCTCGGTCTTTGCAGACACGATGTGTCGGCCGCGTGGATTAGCCAGGGCGATGCCCTTGATGGCGAGGTTGTTGGCCTCGGTGGCTCCGCTGGTGAAGTAGACCTCGCTTGGTCGAGCGGCGATTGCCGCCGCCACTCGAACACGGGCATCTTCGAGTGCGGCCTTCGCGCGTAATCCCAACTCGTGGGTAGATGACGGATTGCCGAATTCGGTCGTCAACCAAGGCCAGGCCGCGCGCAGCGAGGCCTCCAGAACTGGGGTGGTGGCAGCGTGGTCGAGGTAAATCATCAGTGCAGTTCGATGTCCAGGCCGAGGTCGAGGGCACGAGCGCTGTGGGTTAGAGCGCCAACCGAGATCACATCGACGCCAGTGGCGGCGATGGCGGCAACGGTGTTCAGGTTGACGCCGCCCGATGCCTCGACGATGGCGCGACCCGCGATTAGCGCGACGCCCTCGCGCAGCGCATCCAGATCAAAGTTGTCGAGCATGATGATGTCGACGCCAGCGGCCAGCACCGGCGCAATCTGCTCGACGCGGTCGACCTCGACCTCGAGCTTCATGGTGTGTGGCAATTCGCGCTTCACGCGAGCGAGCTCGGTGGTGAGATCCTTGCCGCCCGCGGTCAGCACGGCCAGGTGATTGTCTTTAGCCATTACCGCGTCCGACAGGCTGAAGCGGTGGTTGTGGCCGCCGCCGCAGCGAACTGCGTGCCGCTCGAACGCGCGCAGTCCAGGCGTGGTCTTGCGGGTGTCGGCGATGCGGGCATTGGTGCCAGCAACGAGCGCGACGTACTCGGCCGTAAGCGTCGCGATACCGCTCATACGCTGCACAAAGTTGAGCCCGATGCGCTCCGCGGTCAGCACGCCGCGAGCCGAGCCCGTCACGCGCGCCAAGGGCTGGCCTGGGGTGAAGCGATCGCCGTCAGCGATGAGCAGTTCGACGTCCATGCTCGGATCAGTCAGCTCGAAGGCTGCCGCGAAAACATCGGCGCCGGCGAATACGCCGGCCTCACGAGCGTTTAGGATCGCGGTGGCCTGCGCGGCAACGGGAATGAGGGTCTCGCTCGTGACGTCGCCCCAAGGTGCATCCTCGTCTAGTGCTCGCTGAACCACGTCGGCGATGATCTTGTCGGTCAGCATTAGCGTGCCTTTCTGACGATGGTGATGGGCTTGGCCATGTTCGGGTCGGTGGCCGGGTGGTCGAGTCTGAAGTGCCCACCGCGGCTCTCGGTGCGGGCCAGCGCGGCCTCGGTCACGGCGGTTGCCAGCGTGAGCAGGTTGGCGTCTTCCCAGTCGGTGAAGAGGCGGTTTTCTTCAGATGCCGGGCGCCAGCGCGATAGCTCGCGACGGGTCGCCTCGAGCAGATCGGCCGAGCGGGCGAGGCCCACGTTGTCCCACATCAGGGTCTGCAGTTCGACACGGTCTACCACGGCTGTAGCCCCGTCGGCGCTGGTGCGCGCGGCTGGGTCGGCTAGTTCGATCTCGGCCAGCAGGCCCTGATCGGCAAAGCGCACGCCGCTGGTCTGGGCTGGCCATCGCTCGTCGAGAACCGAGACGGCTCGGTGCGACGAGACAGTGCTCTCGAGCAGAGAGTTCGAAGCGAGCCGGTTAGCGCCGTGGGCGCCGGTGCAGGCAACCTCGCCCACCGCAAAGAGGCCTGGAACGCTCGTGCGGCCAAAGATATCGGTGGCTACACCACCCATCCAGTAGTGCGCCGCCGGAGTCACAGGAATCGGGTTGCGACCCCAGTCGAGGCCGTATGACCGCGTTGCCTTGGTGATGCTAGGGAATCGCTTAGCAAGGAACTCGCTGCCCAAAGCCGAGGCGTCAAGCAGCACGGGCTGACCGCCCTGAGCGAGCATTTCACTCTGAATGCCGCGCGCGACAACATCGCGCGGAGCCAGCTCGGCCAGCGGGTGCAGCGCCTGCATGAAGCGTTCGCCGCGCTTGTTCAGCAGCACTGCGCCTTCGCCGCGAACGGCCTCCGAAATCAGGAACGAGCCCGGCACTGCCAGAGCGGTCGGGTGGAACTGGTAGAACTCGACGTCGGCGAGTTCGGCACCCGCGCGGAATGCCGCCGCAACACCATCGCCGGTGGTGACCGCTGGGTTAGTGGTGTGACGGTAGAGCTGTCCGGCGCCTCCAGAGGCGAGGATGACGGCGTCACATTCGACGACGTGCTTGCCCGAAGCATCGATCAGTTCGACGCCCACGACCTGACCGGCCGAACCGAGAACGATGTCGCTGACAAACGTGTGTTCGTGAACCTCGGCCGCAATCGAGCGAACGGCGCGAACCAGGGCGTTCGATATGTCGGCCCCGGTGGTGTCGCCGCCGGCGTGAAGGATGCGTGCGTGCGAGTGCGCGGCCTCGAGCCCGAGGGCCCAGTCGGTGCCGGCTGGGTTGCGGTCGAAGTCAACTCCGAAACGCACCAGGTCGTTGATGCGGGCAGGGCCATCCTCGCAAAGCACTCGCACGGCTGGCTCGTAGCAGTAACCAGCGCCGGCGGCGAGGGTGTCGGCGATGTGCTCGGCAACGGTGTCGTCGGTCGACGTCACGGCAGCGATACCACCCTGGGCGTAGTGCGTGTTGCTCTCGGCGAGCACCGACTTGGTAACCAGCACAACCTCGTGGGTGCGGCTGGCCTCGACGGCGGCAATTAGTCCAGCGATGCCGCTTCCGATAACAACGAGCTTCTTCATGAGTCTGCCTCAGGGAGCTAAGCCACCGCTTAGAGCGGCTTGGCGGCCAGCATTCTCTCGAGTGCGACGCGTGCATTGGTGGCCACTGACTCGTCGACCGTTATCTGGTTGACGACCTCGCCGGCGACCAGACGCTCGAGCACCCAAGCGAGGTAGCCAGGGTGGATGCGGTACATGGTCGAGCAAGGGCAGACCACTGGGTCGAGGCAGAAGATGTTGTGCTTCGGGTGCTGGGCGGCCAGGCGCTGCACCATGTTGATCTCGGTGCCGATAGCGAAGGTGCTCGGCTCGGTCGCGGCCTCGACGGCCTTGCGGATGTAGTCGGTCGAACCGTACTCATCCGATGCGTCAACGACTTCCATTGGCGATTCCGGGTGAACGATGACGCGAACACCGGGAAACTCGGCGCGAGCCTTTTCGATCTGACCGACGGTAAAGCGCTTGTGCACCGAGCAGAAACCGTTCCAGAGAATTACCTTGGCGTCGTGCAGGGCGTCCGCGGTGTTGCCACCCAGTGGCTTGCGGCCCCACCACAGCGGCATCTGCTCGACAGGCACACCCATGGCCTTGGCGGTGTTGCGACCGAGGTGCTGGTCAGGAAAGAACAGTACGCGCTGGCCGCGCTCGAATGCCCAGCGCAGCACGGTCTCGGCGTTCGACGAAGTGCAGACGATACCGCCGTTGCGGCCGCAGAAGGCCTTGAGGGCTGCCGAAGAGTTCATGTAGGTGACCGGAATTACTGGCACGCGGCTGTGCTCATCCGGCTCGGTGCCGTAAAGCTCGGTGAGTTGACGCCAGCATTCCTCGACCGAGTCGGCGTCGGCCATGTCGGCCATCGAGCAACCCGCGGCCAGGTTCGGCAGGATCACCTTCTGGTCTTCGCCCGAAAGGATATCGGCGGTCTCGGCCATGAAGTGCACGCCACAGAACACGATTGCCTCGGCCTCGGGGTGAGCCTTGGCCGCGTTCGCGAGCTGGAACGAGTCGCCTAGGTAGTCGGCGTGCTGGACGATCTCGTCGCGCTGATAGAAGTGACCGAGAATCACTACGCGATCGCCGAGGGTAGCCTTCGCGGCACGAATGCGCTCGTGCAGTTCGGCGTCGCTGGCCTCGCGGTACTCCTGCGGCAGCTGGCCCTGTCGCGGGGCGTCCGAAGGGATGTGGTCTTCGTTCGATGCACCCGGGCCGTAGCCAGGCGTCGTGTCGAAGCCCCATGGGCCATCGGCCAGGCTCGGGCTGCAGGTCGAGCCGGCGCTCGCACCCTTGACGATCAGCTGGATACGCTCGTTTACCGATGCCAGGTTGGTCATTTCTTTGCTCCCGTTTTGGTTTGGTTCGCGGCCAGTGGGCCTTGGTCGGTCAGGTCGAAGTCTGAGTTGTAGCGGTAGAGCATCGGCGGGCGGTGCTTGGTTCCGGCGACGCGCTCACCGGTCGCTACGACTGCACCGGATGCCTCGACCGCACGACGGAAGTTGCCCGGGTCGAGTTGCTTGCCGAGGATCGCCTCGTACACCTCGCGCAGTTCGGCGAGGGTGAACTGCTCACTCAAGAAGCCGTGGGCGACTCGGCTGTAGCCAACCTTGTTGCGCAAGCGCCATAGGGCGTACTCGACGATCAGATTGTGGTCGAACGCCAGCTGTGGCAGGTCGTCGGCAAAGAACCACTGCACGTTCCGGCTCTCGATTGCTCGCTCGGCCTCGGCCGCGCCAACCAGCGCCCAGTAGACGATCGAGACCACGCGCTCGGTCGATTCCGCACTGCGGTCGAGGTTGCCGAAGGCGTATAGCTGCTCGAGGTAAGCGGGGGCGAGGCCGGTCGTCGCGCGCAGAGTGCTCGCGGCCGAGTCGACGAGTGTCTCGGTGGCCTCGAGCGGTCCGCCAGGCAGTGCCCACTGGCCATTGAATGGATCACGGATGCGTCGCACGAGCGGCAGTGCCAGTCGACGAACGCCCTGCTCGTCGGGGCGCAGCGCGAAGATCACGGTCGAGACCGCGATCACGGGCTGCTGGCTCATGGCCACTCCTGTCCTGGCCGCAGACTAAGTGCCTCGTCAGGGGCATCCCAGCTGCAGTGCTAAAAGTCACGATGACTTTATGTGTAAATTATCTTAGTGTCACTCTGACTTTTAGTGCAACTTGGCATACTGAATGCATGAGCCCGAAAACACTCGCAGCCGGAACCGCCGACGAACTCAAGGCCCGCCACTCATCCAAGTGGCGCCGCTACCCGGCCGACGTCCTGCCGATGCACGTTGCCGAGATGGACTTCGAGCTGGCCAAGCCAATCAAAGACATGCTGATCGATTTCGTGCAGCGCGACGACCTCGGCTACCTTGGCCCGATCCCCGAGCTGGGCGAGGCCTTCGCGGGCTATGCCAAGCGCCATTGGGGCTGGACCGTCGACCCGCGTAACCTGCGCGTCGCAACCGATGTCGGCGTGGCCACCGTCGAATTCATGCGTGCCAACTCGCAACCCGGCGATGCCGTGGTCATCAGCTCGCCGGTCTATTCCTCATTCTTCGGCTGGACCGCCGAAGTTGGCCTCCGCCTGGTCGATGCACCGCTGCGTCGCAACGAGTCGGCCGAGGATGCGGTTCACTGGTCGCTCGACCTTGCTGCAATCGAGGATGCGTTTGCCGCCGGCGCCAAGTTCTACCTGATGTGCCACCCGCAGAACCCGGTCGGCCGCATGCACTCGCGCGCCGAGCTCGAGCAGCTGGCCCTATTGGCCGAACGTTACGACGTGATTGTCATTAGCGACGAGATTCACGCGCCGCTGGCGTTTGCTGGCGAGCCATTCGTGCCCTACCTGTCGGTCAGCGATGCCGCCGCACGCACTGGTGTTTGCGTGACCTCGAGCAGCAAGAGCTACAACACCGCTGGCCTCAAGGCAGCCATCCTGGTTTGGCAATCGGACGAGGTCGGCATGCTGGTCAAGAAGTCGGTCGAGGCCATGCACTGGCGCTCGTCGCTGCTCGGCGCCTTCTCGATGGTCGCCGCATACAACGACTGCGATGACTGGCTCGCCGCATGCATGAACACTCTCGATGAGAACCGCCACCACATGCTTGCCGAGCTGCACGCAAAGTTGCCGGGTGTCATCGCGCACCTGCCCGAGGCCGGCTACTTGAGCCTGTGGGACGTAACCGCGTTGAACCTGGGCGATGACCCTGCCGCCGCGATTCTGCGCGACGCGCGTGTGGCGCTAGTGCCAGGACCAGACATGGGCGGCGCGAACTACAAGAACCTTGTGCGTTTCAACTTCGCCGCCAGCAAGGTGCAGATCACCGAGGCCATCGACCGCATCGCGGCCAGCCTGAAGTAAGCCCTAGAGCTTGCCGAGCGCCTGAGTCAGGTCGCGAACCAGGTCTGCCTCGGCCTCTAGTCCGACCGAAAGCCGAACGGTGCTCTCGGTGATGCCCATCTGCTCGCGAACCTCCGGCGTCAAACGACGGTGGGTGGTCGTGGTCGGGTGGGTGATCAACGATTTCGAGTCACCGATGTTGTTCGAGATGTCGATGACCTGCAGCGCATCCATGAACTTGAATACGCCGGCCTGGTCGGCCTTCAGCTTGAACGAAACGGTCGAACCGCCCGACTTCATCTGACGCATAGCCAGAGCGTGGTCTGGGTGGCTCTCGAGACCCGGGTAATAGACGCGCTCCACGGCAGAGTGCGACTCGAGTGCGCGGGCCACTGCCAGCGCGTTCGACGACATACGCTCGACGCGCATCGACATGGTCTCGAGCGACTTGAGCAGCACCCAGGCGTTGAACGACGACATCGACGGGCCGGTGTGGCGAATGAACGGCATCAGCGTGCCGCGAATGTATTCCTTCGAACCGCACACAGCGCCTCCGAGCACGCGGCCCTGGCCGTCGATGTGCTTGGTTGCCGAATACATGACGACGTCGGCGCCGAGCTCGAGCGGCTTCTGCAGCACGGTCGATGCCATGACGTTGTCGACGATCACGGTCGCGCCGACCTTGTGGGCAAGGTCGCTGACCATACGGATGTCGATGATGCCGAGCAACGGGTTGCTGGGGCTCTCGATGAAAACGAGCTTGGTCGGTTCGTTCAGCGCCTCTGCCCATTCGGCCTCGGTGTTGCCGTCGACCAGGATTGTCTCTACGCCCCACTGCGGCAGGATCTCGCACAGCACGACGTAGCAAGAGCTGAACATGTTGAGCGATGCGACGACGCGGTCGCCCTGCTTGACCATCGATGCGACCGATGCGAACATCGCCGACATTCCGGTGCTGGTTGCCATCGCAGCCTCGGCGCCTTCAAGCTGCGCGAGGCGCTGCTCGAACATCGCGACCGTCGGGTTTGCGAAGCGGCTGTAGAGGAAGTGCTCCTCGTCGTCGCGGAAAGATGCGGCAGCCTGCTCGGCCGAGTCATAGGTGAATCCGCTGTTCATAAACAGCGCCTCGCCCGTCTCACCAAAACCGGTACGCGCCAGCCCGCCGCGAACGGCGATGGTGTCTGGCTGAAGCTCCCAGTCGATTTCTGGCGACTGGTTTGGAGCGTGATAGCCCCACGGGCGGCTGTGCTTGGTCATTCTGAAATATTAGCGGGGCTTAAATGCGAAAGCCCAGACTGGGTCTGGGCAGTGGTTGTTCGCACAAGGTTCGGACAGCCTCTCGGAGCAGAGCTCCGCCATACTCAGTCCTCCCCAATATCCTCGTTCCAGAGGGTCGGGTTGGCGTCGATCCAGTCGCCCATCAGCTTGATGAGACCTGGGTCGTTGAGCACGTGCAGCTCGGCGCCGTGTTCAGCAACCCAGTCCTGCCCGCCCATGAAGTTCTTGTCGTCGCCGACGATGACTCGGCCGATGTTGAACTGACGGATCAGTCCGCTGCAGTACCAGCAAGGCGAAAGGCTGGTCGCGAGAGTGACCTTCTTGTATGAGCGCTGACGACCCGCATTGCGGAACGCCGAGGTCTCACCGTGCATCGAGGCGTCGCCTTCTTGCACACGAAGGTTGTGGCCGCTGCCGAGCAGGCGACCCTCTTCGTCGAAGAGTGCTGCACCGATAGGAATGCCACCCTCTGACAAACCGAGGTGGGCCTCGGCAATAGCAACCTGAAGTTTCTCTTCGTCAGTAGCGAAGATCTGTCCTTTTTGGAATTCCATTGCCGAGGCCTCTCGATTAGTTGTTTGGGTTACTTCTTGGTGGTGAGCTTCGAGATTGCGAAGAACAGCACAGCGGCCATGGCTGCACCAACAAGTGCAGTCCAGTCGCCGGCTACGGTGCCGTTGTCAACCAAGATGCCGTGGAACTTGACGCCAGGCATCTCTGCCTTTGCAAACAGAGCGATCGATGCAACAACCGAGATCGCGAATGCGATTGGGCCAGCGATGTTACTGTGCTTTGCCTCTTCGGTGATTAGCGCATCGATGTTCTGACCCTTGCGCTGCAGGCGGTCGATAACGAGGATGGCAACCCAAGGAGCCAGCCAGTAACCAACGGTGAGCAGGAACAGCTCGAACAAGAAGCGGAAGTTGTCCTCCACAGCGAAGTACGAAAGGCTACCGCCGATAACACCGGCAAGCAGAACCATGATCGCGCGACGCGACTTGAATCCCAGCTTCACTCCGGCAGCGATGAACGACATGGTGCCCGAGTAGATGTTCAGCACGTTTGCCGATACCGAACCAACCGCGATGCCGACCAAGGTCAGAACTGCAAGCCAGCCAGGTAGTACCTCGGTGAATGCCGAGGTAGGAAGCTTCGAGCCATCGACAACGCCGCTCCATGCGATCGCACCGACCGACATGAGCAGGGTGGTAGCGGTGAAGTTACCGAGACCGGCAGCGAGACCGACAGCCTTAGGCGACGAGTTTGCTGGCAGGTAGCGGGTGAAGTCGGCAGCGAACGGAGTCCAGCCCTGGGTGTAGCCGTAGGCAAGTGCAACACCGATGCTGAATGCGCCCCAGTTGAAGCCGTCGGCTGGGTTAGCGCTGAAGTCACCCTTCGAGATGATGATGACGCTAACGATCGCGAAGACGATTGCGAGGTAGAAGAATGCGTAACGCTCGAACTTCTGGATGAAGTTGTGGCCGATGAACGCAGCAACAACCTGAACCAGGATGATGATGGTCACGCAGATCCATAGAGGTAGCGCGCCCTGGGTCAGCGTTGCTAGAGCGAACGCACCCGAGGTGGTGTTAACCGCGAACCAGCCGATACCTGCGACCAGAGTCGAGGTAGCTGCAGGCAGGATGTTGCCGCGGAGACCGAAGGCACTGCGGCCGATCACCATCTGAGGCACGCCGTGGCGTGGGCCCCAGCTACTGAACCAGCCGTGAGTGATTGCAGCAAGACCGTTACCGACCACGATGGCGAGGATTGCCTGCCATACGTTCAAGCCAGCGAATACGGCAAGGGCACCAATGAAGATGGTGGCGAACTCTAGGTTCGGGGACGACCAGACAGTGAACAAGTGCCACGGCTTACCGTGGCGCTCACCTGCGGAGATCGGAGCAATATCGTTTGTTTCGATTGAGGTTGCCTTAGCAGAGCCTGAGGTGTTATTAGCCATGAGAGCAATCTAGCGGTGAATTCACGGCAAACTCGCAGAAAACGAAGGGTTGCCGGCATGTTTTACAAAGCCGAAATAACGGCGCTCTGGCGGTTATTCTCGATGAGCCATGACGATCCAAGCGCCTGCCGTTGCACCCACCCTTCGCGGTGGGGTTGTCACGCTCGCTCAACTGAGCGAGCACGTTCTCACCGAGTACCTAGAAATGCTCGCCGATGAAGAGGTTTCGCGCTGGACCGGCCCCGCTCAGAGCTTCACCGAGCAGCGCATCATCGACTGGCTCACAACGCGCCGCGAGAAGACCGACCGCATGGATTGGGCCGTGTTCGACAACGCATCCGGCGACTTTGCCGGCGAGGTCGTGCTCAACGAGTACGACGAAAAGAAGCATGCGATGAACATTCGCATCGCGCTGCGCAGCGGGTTCCTTGGTCGCGGCCTCGGCACCGAATCGATGCGGCTAGCAACCGAGTTTGCTCTCGAGGTTTTAAGGCTCGAGAAGGTAACGCTCTCGGTGATGGTCGACAACGATCGCGCACATTGTGCATACGCCAAGGTCGGTTTCATCGATGGTCGGCAATACAACGATGGCAAGTACCGGTATCAGCGCATGAGTTGCGATCGTTTCGACTTCGTGCAGGCCACGGCAGAAGACCTGATGCGCGAGCACCTCGACGTGAACGATTGGAGCTTCGGCTTCGACAGCGCCAAACGTCGTGCCGGCCTGTGTTCATACACCGATCGCCGCATCTCGATTTCGAAATACCTGGTGTCGATTCACTCACTCGACGAGAGTCGCCAGGTGATGCTGCACGAGATCGCACACGCACTCAGCGGTAAGGCAGCTGGGCACGGCAAGAAGTGGCTGGCCACCGCCAAGTCGATCGGTTATCGTGCCGAGCGATTCAGCGGCAAGGAGATTGCAGAGCAGACTGCGCCTTGGGTCGGCTACTGCCCGGCAGGGCACGAACACTTCAGGTATCGCAAGCCCCGCGGCGAATCGAGTTGCGGTGTTTGTGCGCGCGGGTTTAGTCGGGCGAACCTAATTCGCTGGCAGCATCGCGAGGATTAGCTGAATCGTTGCTGCAAAACCGGCAACCATGTTCAGCCACAGGAACTTGCGCCAACCGCGGTTCGACAGCTCGCAGTCGGCATCCGTCAAGCGCAGCGAAGGTGCTACCGCCCAGATGTAGCCAAGGCCGACGACCATCAGTGGCAGACCGGCCAAACCGAGAGCAAACCAAACCGATGCGATGGCCGCGACATAGAGCAGAACAACGAACCAGGCCGTGCGCTTGGCACCGATCGCCGTAGCTATGGATGCGATGCCCGCCTCGCGGTCAGCCTTAATGTCTTGAATCGCACCGAAGGCGTGCGAGGCCATTCCCCACGCCGCAAAAGCAAGCACGAGCGCGGATGCGCTAGGCAGCCAGAACTCGCCGGAGGCGACGGAGAGTCCGACAATCATCGGGCCGAAGAAGTGGCTCGACGAGGTAGCGCTGTCTAGCAGAGGAACCTCCTTGAACCGCAGCCCCTTAGCGCTGTAGGCAACCACGGTGAACACGAAAACTGCCAGCCATACGACCGCAGGCATCGCCCAGGTGAACCCGAAGTACGCCAGAAACGGAATGCAACTCGCGATCGACCAAAACACCATCGGGCCGTGCCACTTTGGTTCGAGCAGGGCACCTTCGATGCCGCCCTTGCGTGGGTTGTTGAGGTCGCTCTCGTAGTCGAAAACGTCGTTCAGCCCATACATCAGCAGGTTGTAAGGGATCAGAAAGAACAGGAATCCGAGCGCGAAGTCGAGGTCGAGGTGCAATCCGCCGTCGGCGAGCCAGGACGCATACAGGTAAGCAGCGCCAAATGGGTAGGCGGTGTTGATCCAACTGATCGGTCTCGACGACCAGAACAGCTTCTTCAGCAGTTCGAGTCCGCTCGGCTTAGCGCTCACGTGGTGCTCCTAACGCGGCCACCAAAAGCGATGTGATTACCGGATAGCTGAAATCCTCGATGGGCATGAGGCCAACATAGATTCCCAGAATCGAATTGTGTTGATAGCTGTAGAGCTGCGCGCCAATCATTAGGTTGTCGAACACCAACGTGATTAGCGAGAGCAAAGCGAGCGGCAAGCCTAGGGGCAGGATGCGCCTGCCGATCTGAGCAGCCTTGGCTCGAGCCACGATGTATGCGATCGCCGCGGCCACTATGCCCAGCAGGGCAACAAGCGTGTAAGTCACTTGCGCCTCCGTCTAGCCAGCACCTCGGCCAAGATAAGGCCCGTGTAAACCATGAGTAGCAGAAAAAGCGGTTCCTCGAGCGGCACCTCACCAAACAGGAAGATTCCTGTGGCGAAGGTCGATTCGCCAGCAAGGAACCAGCCGCTAGCGATTGCGATGATGTCGATTGCGATGAAGCCGACCAAGGCAACGGCAACCGTGAGAATGGCGGCTCGAGGCTGGTGCGCGGCCTTGGCGAAGAACGCGAGTCGATACTTCCAATCGATGAGGGTCATGCCCACGAGAGAGAAGATCAGGACTGCGGCGTAGACCCAGCCAAGGCCTGCGATCACTTGAGGCCCTTCCAAGCCATGTCAGGCAGGGCAGAAACCGGTTTCTTCATCGGCCCAACCGAACGGTCGTCGATGAGGTTCTTCAACACGAGCTCGGCTCCGATAAGGCACATCGGCAGGCCGATACCCGGGATGGTGTTGTGGCCAACGTAGAACAGGTTCGAAACCTTCTTGCTGCGGTTCTTAGGTCTGAAGAACGCGCTCTGTCGCAGGGTGTGCGCCATGCCGAGTGCGGTACCAGACCAAGCGTTTAGCTCGTCGGCAAAGTTGCCTGGGCCCATGGTGCGGCGAACGACGATTCGTTCGGCGAGGTCTGGCACGTTGCACCAGTCTGCAATCTGGTCGATCACTCGATCGGCTGCGGCCTCGAACTCGGCATCGCCGGCGCGGTCGATGCCACCCTTGCCAAGTCGAACGTCCGGTGCGATTGGGACCAGCACGAAGACGTTTTCATAACCGGCAGGAGCAGTCGACTTGTCGGTCTTCGAAATCACGCTGATGTACATCGACGCTGGGCTCGGATACTCCGGCTTGCTACGGTCGCCCGGCTTGCGGAACACCTTGGCAAAGTTCTTGCCCCAGTCCTTGGTGTAAAGCAGAGTGTGGTGGTCGAGGTCTGGCAGTTCGCCGCGAACGCCGAGGTAAAGCAAGATCGCCGACGGGGCGGGGGAGCGCTTGCGCCACCAAGACTCGGGCAGGGTCTGGTGCTTCGGTTCGAGTAGCTTGGTCTCGATGTGATGCAGGTCGGCATTGCCAATCACTACATCGGCCTCAAAGAATGCCTCGCCAACGCGAACGCCGGTTGCGGTTCCCGAAGCGTCGACCTCGATCTTGGTAACCGGCGAGTTAGTGCGAATGTCAACCCCGGCTGACTTGGCCAAGCGTTCGATCGCCTCGATGATCGTGTAGAAGCCACCCATCGGGTAGAACACACCCTGATTCATGTCCACGTGCGTCATGAGGTGGTACATGCTCGGCGTCTTGTACGGCGATGCACCAAGGAAAACCGCGGGAAAGTCGAGAATCTTCTGCAGGCGATCATCACTCACGTGCTGGCTCACAAACGTGTGCAACGGGGTGAGTAGGTGCTTGAGGAACCTCGTCGAACGCTTCATGACGTCTGGGCTGGCAAACGCGCGCGCATCGCGGAAGTTGGTATACAAAAAACGCTTAACCGACAGGTCGTATGCGTCTTCGGCGCTGTCGAGGTATGCCTGCAGGCGGTCGCCCGAGCCGGGCTCGATTTCGTCAAAGAGTCTCTTGTTTTCGGCAAGGTCGGCACGAATGCGCAGCAGGTCGCCACGTCCCTCGTTGCGGGTCTGGTATGCCGGGTCAAGCCGAACGAGCTTGAGCTCCTGCTCGGCCGAGGTGCCCATAAGGCGGAACCACTGCTCGAAGGCATCCGGCATTAGGTACCACGACGGACCCATGTCGAACTTGAAGCCCTGGTGTTCCCAAAGGTATGCGCGACCGCCGACGCGTTCGCGGCCCTCGAGTAGCGTCACCTGCATGCCTGCCTTGGCTAACAGACCTGCGGTTGCCAAGCCACCGATGCCGCCGCCAATGATTACCGCTTTTTTCATTTGGATCCTCGTGTTCTAGGCCTTCGGAAAAATACCGAGGTATGCACGAACTAACAGCGCAAGCTTGGTGAAGTTTCCGACGGAAATTCTGGTGGTGGCAATCGTGGCCGCTGGAGTGTTGGCGATGCGGCGGTTCAGGGCCTCAAAAAGCATTTGAGCGGCGGCAACGGCAACACGGCTGTCGCTAGGCAGTAGCGGCAGCGAGCGCGCCGAGATGGCCAGCTCGCCATCGATCTCGGCAACCAGTCGACGCTTGGTTTCCTCGTTGAATGTCTTCGCGTTCACCCCTGGAAAGTAGCTGCGACCGACCTGGCTTCAGAC
>JBEDDI010000012.1:0-39000 GCA_041176265.1 Actinomycetota bacterium | reverse complement strand
TGAGGCGACCGGCCTCGACGTGTCGACCACAAAACTATTGATCAACCCAACCGGAATCTTCGTTCAGGGCGGACCAAAGGCCGATGCAGGCCTAACCGGTCGAAAGATCATCATCGACACTTACGGAGGCGCATCACGCCACGGCGGAGGCGCATTCAGTGGCAAGGACCCATCGAAGGTAGACCGTTCGGCTGCCTACGCAATGCGTTGGGTGGCAAAGAACGTGGTGGCAGCGGGGCTAGCTGCAAGAGCCGAGGTGCAGGTGGCTTACGCCATTGGTGTAGCGCGTCCGGTTGGTCTTTACGTTGAAACATTCGGTACCGCCACGATTGACGAGGCGCACATAGCCAAGGCGATTGGCAAGGTTTTCGACCTGCGTCCTCGCGCAATCATCGAGGAGCTCGATCTGCTCCGCCCGATCTACGCGCAAACGGCAGCGTATGGACACTTCGGTCGCGAACTTCCCGACTTCACGTGGGAATCGACCGATCGTGCAGCCGCGCTGCTAGAGGCCGCCAGCAACGCAGCTCGCGGTGCCTAACGCGGTTCCAATGTTTGCCCGGGTCGTAGTCGACTCGAGTTTGCCGCAGCTGGATAGGGAATTTGAGTACCGAGTTCCTGATGCACTCGTTCAGAGCGTCCAGGTCGGCTCGCTGGTCACGGTTCCTTTTGGCAAGGGAAAACAGAGTCTTTCCGGCTACGTTGTGGGGCTTAGCTCTGAGCAAGACTTTGCCGGGCAGCTCGGCGAATTGATCGAAGTTCAGTCGCAGCACGGAATCCTCGACCCAGCCATTTATGCGCTCTGCAAGACTCTTGCCCAACGCAACGCCTGCTCGGTGTCCGATCTATTAAAGTTGGCGCTACCCACTAGGGCAGCAACGGTAGACAAGGTGGCAGGTCCGAGCCTAGGAGCCTCAACTTTTAGGGGTTCAAGCGGATGGCGACGATCAATCCTCGCCGATCCCAGCTACACGAGCACCCAATCTGGCCCGGCCTTGGCCGCAGCGGCCGCATCTGACGCCCTTTCAAAAGGTGCGAGCATGTTGATTCTCGTGCCAGATTTGCGCAGTCAGGCGAGCTTCTCTGAGGCACTGTCGGCGGCGAATGTGGAACATACTGTGTACGCGCCGGCCTCGGCTCGTGTGGGGCGATACAAACAGTTTTGCTCCGCATCGCGCGCACAATCGCAGGTAATTCTTGGCAATCGCTCTGCGGCATACTTGCCGATTCATAACCTAGAGACGGTCTTCCTCTGGGACGATGGCGATTCGAGCTATCTCGAGCCGACAGCGCCGTACGTATCGACACGCGAGGTGATCCTTGCGCGACAGCAGTTGGAGGGGTTCAACCTCGCCTTCGTCGGCAACGCGGTCTCCACCGAGTCACAAAGGCTCTGCGAGGTGGGCTATTTCGAGGCTTTCGATTCGGTTGCTCACAAGCCTCGCCTGGCATGGAGCGAGGACGTGGCCCGCATCGACAGTCTGGCCTGGCGTGCCATTCGCGAGGCTCTGGCAGCGAAACAGCCCGTGCTGGTGCAAGTGGCCGCTCGCGGCGGCTCCGTCTCGGTTTACTGCAAAAACTGCAAGGAGCGAATGCAATGCCGCAGTTGCCACGGTCCTATCTGGATCGACGAACAAAACCGACCGTCGTGCCGCTGGTGCAACGCAATTAACCTCGGTATTGCGTGCCATGCTTGCGGGAACACGGCATTGGTCAGTGGCCGCGCAGGCTCGACAAGGACGGCTACCGAACTCGGAAAGGCATTCCCCGGCGTCAAGTTAGTTGAGTCGACAGGAGCCAGCTCGACCTATTCGATTAAGCCCGGTCCGCAGATCGTAGTTGCCACACCCGGGGCCGAACCCACCGTTGCTGGCGGGTACGGAGCCGTCATCCTGCTTGATGCGTCGAACCTGCTCACGCGCGACAGCCTACGTGCCCGAGAAGAGGCGGTGCGACTCTGGGCAAACGCGCTCGCGCTGCTAGCGCCGGACGGTCGGGCAACGCTATCGGGAGTGCAGGGAGCGACAGCTCAGGCGCTAAGCCTCTGGAACATTCGCGACCTGATGGCTGCCGAGTTGGCCGAACGAAGGGTTCACGGCTTCCCGCCAGCCGTGCGACTGGCCTCGGTGATTTCTACTCCAGATCTGCTGCAACAGGTCGCCAACGAACTTACTCCGCTAACAGGTGTCGAGCTCTTGGGTCCGATCCCGATTCGCGACGATCGCCAGCGCGTTGTCAGCGAGTCTCGCCTGCTGATTCGCTACCAGTATGCCGTCGGGGTCGATCTAGCCTTGCGCCTGAAGACGTTGCAACTGGACCTGGCAGCAACCAATCGCGCGCTCGTGGGCAAGTCTGGTCGCGCAATGCGCCCGCTTCGCGTGCGAATGGAAGAAGTCGAAGTAATCTAGTGGGCGAAAGGCGGTCCGCTTGAAGATCCTGTTCGCTGGCACGCCAGAGGTAGCTGCATCAACCCTCAAAACTCTCGCTACCGATCCTCGTTTTGGAAACCTCGACATCGTTGGTGTCCTCACTCGTGAAGACGCACCTCAGGGGCGCAAACGCATCCTGACACCTAGCCCGGTTGCCTTGGTGGCGACAGCTCTAGGGTTGCGAGTCATCAAGGCAAACCGCCTGGACGAGCCCACCCTTGCAGCAATCGGCGAGACCGGCGCAGAGCTCGGCGTGGTCATCGCTTACGGGGTTCTCCTCAAGTCCGACGCGCTCTCTGCGCTTCCTCGCGGTTGGTTCAATTTGCACTTCTCCGTTCTGCCACGTTGGCGGGGAGCCGCGCCGGTGCAACGAGCGATTATGGCGGGGGATCGCACGACCGGTGTCACCCTGTTCAAGCTGGACGCGGGTATGGATACCGGCCCGGTCGTAGGAATGCTCGAGACAGAGATTCAATCCGACGAGACTTCGGGGGAGCTACTAAATCGCTGCCGAATACTTGGTGAGAGCCTTTTGGCGGAGGCGTTGCCGGCATTGGAATCGGGCATCGCCAAGTTGTCAGCGCAGGACAACATTGGTGCGACACTTGCTCCGAAACTCTCTCGGCATGAGGCTCGTTTGCAAGCAAGCATGTCGGCTCTTGAAGCCGACTGCCTCGTCCGTGGAACCAATCCCGAACCGGTTGCTTGGTGCGAGCTCGGCGACACGCAATTGCGCGTGCTTCGTACACGCCCGCTGAGCACCCAAGCAGGCACCGCTCTAGCAATCGGCACGATTGACCTCGTGGGCGAACGAGTCGCACTCGGGCTAGCCGGTGGCATGCTGGAACTGCTTGAGGTTCAGCCAGCCGGTAAAACCGCAATGGCCGCAATCGATTGGGCTCGTGGCGCAAAACTACCTATCACGATCGAAAGCAAGTGATGGCCGAACGCATATCCGCCCGACGATTGGCCTTTGAGGTCCTGGCAGACGTCGAGTTCGACGACGCATACGCAAATCTAGTGATGCCGAAACGGCTCGCGGCGGCCAGGCTAGAAGTACGCGACGCAGGGTTCGCGCAGGAGCTGGCCTTTGGCACACTGCGTTGGCAACTTTTTTACGACGAGGTAATCGAGTTCGCAGCCGCCCGCAGCCTGGAGGAGGTCGACCCGACTGCTCTGCTCGTATTGCGACTTGGCGCGCACCAACTTCTCGAGTTAGAAACTCCACCACACGCTGCCATTGCCGAGACCGTCGATCTCGCTAAGGAAGTCCTGCCGGCCCGTTTAACGGGTTTTACAAATGCGGTACTGCGGCGTATCTCTGAGCGAACCCGCAACGACTGGATGCAGCGCGTTCTTGCCGGACTCGAAGACGAGAACGATCGACTCGCAGTTCAGTACTCGCACCCCGTCTGGGTGGTGCGTGCTTTGCGTCAGGCGCTCAAGTTGGATGCTCTTGAAGCGACACTTGCGCAGCTCCTCGCCGCCGACAATAAACCACCGAAAGTGAGTATCGTAGCCCTTCCCGGCACTGACGCGGCATCGCTTCTTACCGATCTGCCGGGCGTGACGCCGGGCGGCGCTAGCCCCATAGGTTTCGAACTAGCCGGTGGTGACCCGGCGCTGCTCGAGGCGATACAGCAAGGATCTGCGCGTGTTCAGGACCAGGGCTCGCAACTCGCCGCCCTGGCGCTAACGCGCGCCGACCTCTCCGGTGACACGGGGGGAGCGGCTCCTGCGAAGGGCGAGCTCTGGGCAGATTTCTGCGCCGGTCCAGGCGGCAAGGCCGCACTTATGGCAGCAGAGGCCGACCTAGTCGACGCCAACCTGCTGTGCAACGAAGTCACGCCACACCGAGTCGAACTGGTTCGAAAAGCACTGGCGGGACTCCCGACAAGTCACGTCGAAGTTAGACAGGGCGACGGACGTGCACTCGGCGCACAGGCGCCCGGCCGTTTCGACCGCATCCTGTTAGATGCGCCTTGTACGGGTCTCGGCGCTCTGCGGCGCCGACCCGAGGCACGCTGGCGCAAGTCGCCGCGCGACCTAGACGAGCTGGTTGTACTACAACGGGAACTATTCGAATCGGCGACGGCATCCCTGAGAGTGGGTGGGCTCTTGGCATACGTGACTTGTTCACCTCACCCCGCAGAAACGACCGCCCAGGTCGATTGGGCGCTCAAGAAGTTTGATGAACTCGAGTTGGTCGATGCATCCGCGGTTTTGCATGCAATCACCTCCGACTTGCAACTCACCGAGGGTCGCAAGACAGTTCAGTTATGGCCGCACATTCACGGCACCGACGCGATGTTTGTGGCACTCTTCAAGAAGAAAGAAACCAAGCGAAAGGCCAAGGCGTGACAGTCAGGATCAACCCGAGCATTCTTTCAGCCGACTTTGCCAACTTCGAGAGCGAATTCGACACAATTGCTAGCGCCGACCTAGTTCACGTCGACGTGATGGACAACCACTTCGTGCCGAACCTAACGTTCGGCCTCCCGATGGTTCAACGTATGCAGCAGATCTCGGCAAGGCCACTAGACGTGCACCTCATGATCTCCGACGTGGACCGTTGGGCAATCGGCTATGCCGAAGCTGGCGCCTACAGCGTTACATTCCATGCTGAGGCATCAGAAGATGTTGTTGCCACCGCCAGACGCCTGCGCGCAGCGGGCGCCCGCGCCGGAGTTGCTATCAAGCCCGGCACCGATGTGGAACAATACCTCGACGTGTTGAGCGAGTTCGACCAGCTTCTGGTCATGACAGTTGAACCGGGTTTCGGCGGTCAAAAGTTGATCGATTCGACACTGGACAAGGTATCGAAGGCGCGCCGCCGCATCGATCAGGAGCGTCTGGATGTCTGGCTGCAGGTTGACGGGGGCATCGACGAATTCAACATCGAGCAGGTTGCCCGGTACGGCGCAGACACGTTCGTCGCCGGTAGCGCGGTATTCAAAAACCCGAATCGAGCCGAGCAGATACAAGCGTTACGTTCCGCGGCAGAGCGCGGTCACGGCCATTTCCACTAGGCGGTAACCTAGTACGCATGAAATCCTTCGAGGCACTACTGGCAGAAATTGCAGAGAAGGCCGCGCTGCGCCCAGCAAATTCCGAGACTGTCAAGTGGCTCGATGCCGGCGTGCACACCATCGGCAAGAAGATCGTCGAAGAGGCCGCAGAGGTCTGGATGGCTGCCGAATACGAGGGCAATGAGCGCACCGCCGAAGAGATTTCGCAGTTGATTTACCATCTCCAGGTTTTGATGACAGCCAAGGGCATTTCGCTCGCCGACCTAGAGAAGAACTTCTGATCCATGCTTAGAGTTGCAGTCCCGAACAAGGGAATTCTGTCTGACACAGCCATCCTTATGCTCAAAGAAGCCGGCTACGCGGTCCGTCGCGACCCGAAGGACTTACACGTCGTCGACGAAACCAACGGAATCGAATTCTTCTATCTTCGACCCCGCGACATCGCAACCTACGTTGGACGCGGCTCACTCGATGTCGGTCTAACCGGTCTAGACCTGCTGCTGGATTCGCGCTCAGCCGCGCTTAGCGTGGCGGACCTGGGTTTTGGCGGCTCGACCTTCCGTTTTGCTGGCCCTACAGGCCGCTTCAGCAGCCTTGCTGAGCTCGAGGGCAAGCGTGTTGCCACGGCCTACCCGCACTTGGTCGAGGACTTTCTGGGCCGCGAAGGCGTCAGCGTAGACCTAGTTCCGCTAGATGGGGCTGTCGAAGTAGCGGTTCGCCTCGGTGTCGCCGACGCAGTGGCAGACGTCGTTTCGACGGGTAACACCCTCCGCCAGGCCGGACTCGAGATCTTCGGCCCGGTCTTGGTTAGCAGCGCTCAGTTGATCGTGGCTCCCGGCCGGGCGTTCAGGTCGCCCGCGAGTATGTCATCCTCGACTATGACTGCCCAGCTGCGATCGTTGAGCAAGCGACGCGAATCACGCCAGGCATCGAATCACCAACGATCTCACCGCTACAGGACCCGGAGTGGGTTGCAGTACGTGCGCTGGTGAAGTCAAATGACATCAATGCCAAGATGGATGAGCTCTACGAGCTCGGCGCTCGCGCCCTTCTCGTGAGTGCACTGCACGCAGCGAGGATCTAGTGTCGCTCGCGGTTCGCGTGATTCCCTGCCTCGACGTCGCAGACGGCCGAGTAGTCAAGGGCGTCAACTTTTTGAATCTGCGCGACGCCGGCGACCCCATCGAACTCTCCGCGCGCTATTACGCCGATGGAGCTGACGAGCTCACCTTTCTAGACGTGCGCGCCACCGTTGACAACCGCTCGACAATGTACGACCTAGTCACCAAGACTGCCGAACAGGTGTTCATACCGCTCACTGTCGGCGGAGGCATTCGCGAAGTCGATGATGTGGCCCGCTTACTCGGCGCGGGTGCCGACAAGGTTAGTGTCGGCAGTGCAGGCGTAGCCGACCCAGAGTTGCTTTCTCGAATCGCCAATCGATTCGGCAACCAGGTGCTCGTCATCTCGCTCGATCTGAAGCGCAGCGAGGCGCAGCCGTCGGGCTATGTGGTTACTACGCATGGCGGACGCACCGAAACCGCACTTGATGCGCTGGACTGGATTACGCGCTGCCAAGAACTCGGTGCAGGGGAGCTGCTCGTGAATTCCATCGATGCCGATGGCACGCGAGCGGGTTTTGACGTTCAGATGCTGCGCGACGTGCGGGCCATTGCGACAGTGCCGGTCATTGCTAGTGGAGGCGCCGGTTCGGCCGACGATTTTGCGCCCGCTGCCGCAGCGGGTGCGGACGCCATCTTGGCAGCGAGCATCTTTCACGAGGGCTCTGTGACCATTGGCCAGGCCAAGGCCTCTCTGCGTGCGGCCGGATTCGAGATGAGGTAGCACTTTGGCAGTCGACACCACGGCGCTTGGCGCCATAAGGTACAACGATGCGGGTCTGGTTCCGGCTATCGTTCAGTCCGTCATCAGCAAGCGAGTCCTAATGATGGCTTGGATGAACAGCGCAACGCTTTCGGAGACCCTCGAGCTCGGCGAGGCGGTGTTTTGGTCGCGGTCTCGCAACGAACGTTGGCACAAGGGCTCAACGAGCGGCAACACTCAGCGCGTGATCTCGATTGAATCGGATTGCGACGGTGACACACTTCTCCTTCACGTGCTCGAAGCGGGGGCTGCTTGCCACAACGGCACTGAGAGTTGCTTTGATAGCGCAACCCTGTTCATCGCAAACGACGCCGACGAGGTCTTGCCGGCCGGTATTCGCGTCGATGAGGTCGATTCGTGAGCGTAACTTCGTACGAGGCGTTTTTGGCTCAGAGCAAGCGTGGCAACGTGATAGCAGTAGTGCAGGAGCTGTTTAGCGGCAGCGAGACGCCGCTATCTGTCTTCGAGAAGACGGCAGCAGGTCGCCCAGGCAGCTTCTTGCTCGAGTCAGCCGAGCATGGCGTCTGGGCGCGCTACAGCTTCGTCGGTGTGAACGTGCGCGGATTTCTCGCGCAGCGATCCGGCGAACCGGTTACCTGGCACAGCCCATCGGGCGCGGCACCCCTGCCGAACGGTGTTGCACTCAACACCTCAACGGCACTTGGCGCACTGCGCCAGTTGCAGTCAGCCTGGGTAAGCGATCACGCATTGGCGGAACTCCCACCGCTGGCCAATGGTCTTGTCGGGGTCATCGGTTGGGACGTAATTCGTGAGCTGGAGAACCTCCCGTCGCGCCCTGGCGCAGACTTCGACGCCCCGACGCTCGGCATGTCGCTCTTCGAAGACTTGGTCGTGCTCGATCACAAAACCAACAAGCTACTTCTGATCGCGAATGTTTTTATCGATGCGGGTTTCGATGCTGAAGCTTCTTACGCCGCCGCCATGGAGCGCCTTGAAAACATGCGTGAGTCCATCGCAAGACCAACTGAGGCATACCTAGCGGAGCTCAATCTGAACACGCCGCTAACCTTCGAGCCCCGAATGACCGCGGCGGAATTCATGGCCAAGGTTGAGCAATCAAAAGAATACGTCCGCAAGGGCGACGTCTTCCAAGTGGTTCTTTCGCAGCGGTTCGACATGCAGGTTTCTGCTAGCCCGCTCGATGTCTATCGCGTACTGCGCACGCTCAACCCAAGCCCATACATGTACCTCCTAAACTTCACCGACGCCGATGGCGACTATGCAATCGTCGGAGCCTCACCGGAGAGCCTCGTGCAGGTGCAAGGTGGCGCTGTCACGACCCACCCAATCGCAGGTTCGCGTCCACGAGGTTCTGACATCGACCAAGATGCCGAACTAGCGGATCAGTTAGTTGCTGACGCCAAGGAACGCGCGGAACACCTGATGTTGGTGGACCTCGCGCGCAACGACCTGTTGCGTGTTTGCGCCCCTGACTCGGTGGCCGTGACCGAGTTCATGCAGGTACACCGCTATAGCCACATCATGCATCTGGTCAGCAGCGTCTCTGGCCGTTTGCGGGCTGACAAGAATGCGGTGGACGCCTTCGCAGCAACCTTTCCTGCCGGAACTCTGAGTGGAGCACCAAAGCCACGAGCCCTTGAAATCATTGACGAACTCGAGCCGGCGAACCGCGGAACCTACGGTGGCGTCGTGGGTTACTTCGACTTCGCTGGCAACGCCGATCTTGCGATTGCCATCCGCACAGCCTTCCTACGCAATGGAATGGCTCGGGTCCAAGCAGGTGCGGGCATCGTGCTTGATTCGGACCCGGCGGCAGAGCACGCCGAGACAATCAGCAAGGCGTCGGCGCCGATGCGCGCGATAGCTGCCGCGAACTCGCTTCGACGCATCGAGGCCGCCCTTGGCGACTAAGAGCGCAGCCTCCAGCCGACGCAGAGCGCTAGCCGTGTGCACCCTCGGAGCAATTGGCGCGATCTCTTCGATCAACTTCGAGTGGCTTACCTTGACCATGACGCCCGATGGCGAGTCGGTCACGCTTGGGTCACTCACCGGCGGCGAACTCGACTCCCGCTCCAGCGCAATCGCATTATTCCTTTTGGCCTGTGCGGTAGTGCTCTGGCTTGTACGCGGCACGGCGGCACGTTTGATCGCCGGCATCGGCATTCTCGGGGCGGTCGGGTTGGTTCTGGTGACGGTTGATTTCTTGCTCAACCCGATGGCTCATGATGCGTCCGGGCGCATCGCAACGTTGACCAACGTCGCCGAGGCTCACGACGTCAGTTCAATCACGCCAAGCAGTTCGACCTGGCCTTACGCCACCGCCGGCTTCGGACTGGCAATGATCTGGGGTGCAGCTGCTGTTCTTTTGCGAGCCCAGGATTGGCCAAGCCGAGTTAGTGAGGCTAACTCACCTGCTAATCCCGGACATACGGCTGCGGCAGAAGCAGACGCCACGGCCGATCCGATAGCGCTTTGGGACTCTCAGCGCGACAATTAGCAATTGCTAGGGCTCGACAGGGTAAAATCATCGAGTCGGCTTTAGAAAGGCAAACATGTCAGCTCAGCACAACGGCGAGAACCACGGCGACTCAATCGCGGCTTGGACGTCGGTCACAATCATCATGATCGCATTCGCGATTGGCACTGCTGGCGCCTGGTTTGAAGTATCAGAATTGTTCACGGTTGCAATCATCCTCGCCGTTGTGGGCATCGTCGCCGGTCCAGTGCTCTCGAAGCTCGGCTTCGGCATCCAGGGCAAGAAGAACTAATGCTGAGCTCGCTTTACGCGGGTTCTCTAGAGGATGCAGCCAATCGGCAGCAAAGCATCCCATTCAGCGAGGTGGAAGCCCTCGCGCTGTCAACGAAGCCAGCATTGAATGCTCTTGAGTTTCTTGCACCTTCTGACCACATCAAAGTCTTGGCCGAGGTTAAGCGCGCTTCGCCATCCCGGGGCGACCTAGCCGCGATTGCGAATCCAGCCGATCTTGCCGCCACCTACGCAGCCTACGGTGCATCAGCGATTTCGGTACTGACGGAAGAGCGTCGCTTTAAGGGATCGCTCGACGACCTGAAGGCCGTTCGCGCACGTGTCGATGTTCCTCTGTTGCGCAAGGACTTTATTGCCAACGAGTATCAGATTCTTGAGGCTCGGAGCGCCGGAGCAGACATAGTTTTGCTTATCGTGGCTGGGCTAGAACAGACACGACTTTTGGAGCTCAAGGCATTCACCGAATCCCTCGGGATGACCGCGTTCGTCGAGACGCACGACGCAGTTGAGCTCTCACGCGCCGTCGACTGCGGCGCGAAGCTTATTGGCGTAAACGCACGCGACCTCTCAACCTTCGAAACCGACCGCGACCTGTTCGGTCGCCTGCGTCACCTGATTCCCTCCGGTGTCATCGCCGTCGCCGAATCGGCCGTCCGTACCGTCGCAGACGTGGAGCACTACCGCCAGGCGGGAGCGGACGTAGTTCTGGTCGGCGAAGCTCTCGTGACAAATGATCCATCCGTGCAGCTACCGCAATTCACCGCGGTTCGTTAGTTAGGACCAACATGTCGAACCTTCGCGACGCTCAAGGGCCATACTTCGGGGAATTCGGTGGCCGATTCGTACCAGAATCACTCATCGCTGCTCTCGACCAACTCGAAGCCTTCTACCGGGAGGCTCAGTCAGACCCGTCGTTCGAAGCCGAGCTCGCAACACTGCACCGCGATTACACGGGTCGCCCAAGCATCATCACCGAGGCTCCTCGCTTCGCGCAGCACACCGGCTCGTCGGCCGCGGGGGACGTTCGCATTTTCCTGAAGCGCGAAGACCTCAACCACACGGGCTCACACAAGATCAATAACGTTCTGGGGCAGGCTCTACTAACTAAACGCATGGGCAAGACTCGCATCATCGCCGAGACAGGTGCTGGTCAACACGGCGTGGCAAGTGCTACGGCCGCCGCTCTATTCGGGCTCGAATGCACCGTTTACATGGGAGAGGTCGACACCGAACGCCAGGCGCTCAACGTTGCCCGCATGAAGCTACTCGGCGCCGAAGTCATCGCTGTAAAGAGTGGCAGCCGCACCCTAAAAGACGCCATCAACGAAGCGCTGCGAGACTGGGTTGCCAACGTGGACAACACCCACTACCTGCTGGGCACCGTCGCAGGCCCGCACCCATTCCCCGAGATGGTTCGCGACTTCCACTCGGTCATCGGCGCCGAGGCTCGCGCACAGATGCTCGATCGTTACGGCTTTTTGCCGACCGCCCTTGCCGCCTGTGTTGGCGGCGGCAGCAACGCAATTGGCCTATTCCACGCCTTCCTCGACGACCCAGAGGTCAAGATCTTCGGCTTCGAAGCTGCCGGCGATGGGATGGAAACGCAACGCCATGCCGCCACTCTGAACTACGGCAAGCCGGGAGTTCTTCATGGCGCACGCAGCTACATGCTTCAGGACGCAGACGGTCAGACTATCGAGAGCCACTCGATCTCGGCCGGTCTCGACTATCCGGGTGTCGGTCCTGAACATTCGTGGCTTAAGGACCTCGGCCGCGCCGAATACCGCGGCATCAGCGACGCAGAGGCCATGGACGCGCTGCGCTTGCTCAGCCGCACCGAGGGAATCATCCCTGCGATCGAATCGGCACACGCTCTGGCTGGCTCTCTGAAGATCGCGCGCGAACTTGAGCCAGGCTCGAGCATCTTGATCAACCTCTCGGGGCGCGGAGACAAAGACATGGAAACCGCAGCTCGATACTTCGGACTTTTGGGAGCCTAGGCATGAGCAAGACAGAGGCAATCCTCACCGCCAACAAGGCCGACGGCGCAGGTTCGCTCGTAGGCTACTTTCCAATCGGGTATCCGACGTTGGAAGGCTCAATTGAGGCGGCAGTGGCAATGTGCCAGAACGGTGTCGACGTTCTAGAACTCGGTGTTCCATACAGCGATCCGGTCATGGATGGCCCCGTGATTCAAGCCGCGACGCTTGAGGCGCTCGAGGGTGGCTTCAAGCTCTCTCAGGTATTCGAAGCGGTGCGCGAGGTCGTTGCACGCACCGAGGCTGCGGTACTCGTCATGACCTACTGGAACCCAGTGCTTCAGTACGGTGTCGAAAGCTTTGCCAAGGAACTCAAGGCCGCCGGGGGAGCGGGACTCATAACGCCCGACTTGATTCCCGACGAGGCGGGGGAATGGCTGCGTGTCTCGGACGAACTCGGCCTGGACCGAGTCTTCTTGGCAACGCCCTCCTCGAGTCAGGGACGTGTTGCGAACACCTGCAACCTGTCGCGAGGATTCGTTTATGCAGTCTCAACCATGGGAATCACCGGTGCACGTGCCGAACTTGATGCCAAGGCACGATCGGTCGTGGCGTCTGTGCGTGAGGCCAGCACCACTGCGTTAACCTGCGTCGGCATCGGGGTCTCGACCGCCGAGCAGGTGACCGAGATTAACGAATACGCAGACGGCGCGATCGTGGGTTCTGCATTCGTTCGCGCGTACCAAAACGATGGCCTGCCTGGCCTCGTCGCCAAGGTGCGCGAGCTACGCGCCCGCGTCTAATAGGCTCGTAGTCAGAACTTTCAAGTAGTGGTAGGTCAAATGTCATCAATCAGCTTTGCAAATGCCATCGGCAGCATCCCTAGCCCGACCATCAGCCAGATCAACATCGGCCCGTTTGGCATCCACTTCTACGCCCTATTCATCATCGCGGGAATCTTCGTCGCTGGTACCCTCGGACACTTCCGCCTTAAACAACGCGGAGCAGTCGGGCTCGAGGTCATCGATATCGCCCTATGGGCAGTGCCAATTGGAATTCTTGGCGCCCGTCTCGTGCACGTGTTGACCCATCTGAACTTTTACTTCGGAGAGGGTCGCGACCCGTGGTCGGCACTGCGCGTCTGGGAGGGCGGTCTGGCCATCTACGGCGCCCTGATCTTTGGTGCCCTAGGTGCCTTTGTAGGCGCCCGTCTCAGTGGCGTGAACTTCCTGGCATTCGCAGACGCCATCGCTCCTGGCCTACTAATCGCGCAAGCTATTGGCCGTCTGGGTAACTACTTCAACCAAGAACTCTTCGGCGCTCCGACCGACCTGCCTTGGGGAATAATTATTGAGAATCCCGACGCGATTCCTGTAGGCCTGCCTTCTGAGACGGCATTCCACCCGACCTTTGCTTACGAGGCGATTCTTAGCCTGATTGGCGCAGCGATCCTCATCGTGGCAGATCGCATGTATGCGCTGCGCAACGGGCGCCTGATCGCGCTCTACTTGGTTTGGTACTCGGCCTGCCGTTTCTTCATCGAGGGAATGCGCATTGATCCGAGCAACATTCTCTTCGGGCTGCGTACCTTCCAATGGTTTGCGATCTTGGGTGTCGTGGCCGGCCTAGCGCTGTTCTACTGGCAAACCAAAGTTCAGCCGGCATCGGCTAAGACTGTCTATTTCCGTGAACCTGAGCCCGAAGAAGACGCAGCCAAGACTCGTGTGAAGAAGGCTAAGAGTGGGGAATACACCTCGGCGGAATAGGCTGCCTAACTAGCCCGTTTCGGATAGACTTTTCCACAGATTTCATCACCATTTCGGTGACCTCGGCGATGCGTAATCGCCCACACTGGGCCAACGATGTCCCTCTAATTTCCTTACAACGATTGGAGTGACTCATGGCCGCATTGTCGCCGTTCGCGCGATTCTCGACCGCCCCGAAGGCACAGGGTCTCTACAATCCAGCGTTTGACAAAGACGCCTGCGGCCTGGCCATGGTAGCCACGCTGCGTGGCACCGCCGGTCACGATATCGTTGACACCGCTCTAAACGCACTGCGCAATCTTGAACACCGTGGAGCCGTAGGTTCAGACGCAGGCACGGGCGACGGCGCGGGAATCCTCACTCAGATTCCAGACACGTTCCTGCGCTCGGTCGTAGATTTCGAACTGCCAGCAGTCGGTCTTTACGCCGCTGGACTCGTCTTCCTGCCTACCGATGCAGCCGAGGCGGCCTCGATTGAGGCCGGCTTCGAGAACCTGGCTGCAGAAGAGGGCATGCGGGTTTTGGGTTGGCGCGATGTGCCAACTGACCCGAGCGTTCTCGGCGACCTTGCTCGCGAGGCAATGCCCGCTATTCGTCAGGTATTCGTCGCCGGTCTGGCGGGGGAGAGCGAAATGCAGTTGGAACGCATGTCGTTCCGACTGCGCAAGCGCTCCGAGCGCATCCTCGGCGCCTACCACCCGAGCCTCTCGTCGCGCACCATCGTCTACAAGGGCATGGTCACCACGCTTCAGCTCGAGCCTTTCTACCCAGACCTGAGCGACGAACGATTCGCTTCGACCCTTGCTCTCGTACACTCACGCTTCTCGACCAACACCTTCCCAAGCTGGCCTCTCGCTCACCCGTTCCGCATGATTGCACACAACGGTGAAATCAACACGGTCAAGGGCAACCGCAACTGGATGCGCGCACGCGAGGCGCAGCTTGCCTCGGCCCACATTGGTGACATCACTCAGCTGACCCCGATCATCACCCCGGACGGCAGCGACTCGGCATCGTTCGATGAAGTTCTCGAACTGCTGTACATGAGTGGTCGCAGCCTGCCACACGCGATGATGATGATGATTCCTGAGGCTTGGGAAAAGCACTCTGACATCGAGCGCACCCGCAAGGACTTCTATGAGTACCACTCGATGCTCATGGAGCCGTGGGACGGACCGGCTGCAGTGGTCTTCACCGACGGTTCGCTTGTTGGCGCGACGCTCGACCGCAACGGTCTGCGCCCGGGACGCTATCTAATCACCGATGACGGTCTAGTTGTTCTCGCTTCGGAAATCGGCGTAGCCGAGATCGATCCAGCCAAGGTGGTCCGCAAGGGACGACTGCAGCCGGGCAAGATGTTCTTGGTCGACACCGAGAATGGTCGGCTCATCGACGATGACGAGATCAAAGCCGAGATTGCTGCTCTGGAGCCTTGGGGTGAGTGGCTCGAGGCCAACCGCATCAAGCTAGGCGACCTGCCGCCGCGCGAGCACATCTCGTCGCCTGCAGGTTCGGTAAATCGTCGCCAGCGCACCTTCGGCTACACCGAAGAAGAGTTGCGCATCCTTCTCGCACCAATGGCCAAAACCGGCATGGAACCGCTTGGTGCTATGGGGTCGGACACACCAATCGCTGCAATTTCGGATCGCTCGCGTCTGCTATTCGACTACTTCGTTCAGCAATTCGCTCAGGTGACCAACCCGCCGCTCGACTCGATTCGAGAAGAAGTGGTGACGTCGCTGAGCACCGGCATCGGCCCAGAGCTCAACCTACTCAGCGCAACCCCGGAGCATGCGCAGCAGGTCATCTTGCCGTTCCCAGTTCTCAGCAACGACGAACTGGCACAGATTTCACACATTGATGAGCGCCCGGGAGCCGGTAAGGCCTTCACCGTAAGCGGTCTCTACCGCCTAGACAGCGAAGCCGAGGGCCTAGCGGCACGTATTCGTGAGATTTTCAGCGAGCTCGATGCAGCAATCGCAGATGGTGCAACCTACGTAATCCTCAGCGACCGCAACAGCAACAGCGACCACGCGCCAATTCCATCGCTACTGCTCACCTCGGCCGTTCACCACCACCTGATTCGTAAAGGATTGCGTACGCGCGTCGGTCTCGTTGTCGAAGCCGGCGATGTGCGCGAGGTTCACCACGTTGCCGCGCTCATAGGCTACGGAGCCGCAGCTGTGAACCCGTACCTTGCGATGGAAACCGTCGAACACATGGTGAAGAACGGCCAGATTGCCGGCATCAGCGTGGACTACGCCACCAAGAACCTCATCAAGGCACTCGGAAAGGGTGTCTTGAAGATCATGTCGAAGATGGGCATCTCAACCGTGCAGTCCTACGCGGGTGCTCAGGTGTTTGAAGCCATTGGCCTCAGCCAGGAACTGGTGGACACCTACTTCACGGGCACTACCAGCCAACTCGGCGGCATCGGCCTCGACGTAATCCACGCCGAGATTCGCTCGCGCCACGACCATGCCTACCCAATCGGGGAGCGCGGCAACGTGCACGAGGGCCTGGAAACTGGCGGCGAGTACCAGTGGCGTCGACAGGGTCCTGCTCACCTCTTCAACCCGGAGACCGTGTTCAAGCTGCAGCACTCTACTCGCACCAAGCAGTACGACATCTTCCGCGAGTACACCAAGCTCATCGATGACCAGTCCGAGGCGCTGATGACTTTGCGCGGCCTGTTCACCTTGCGTGAGGGTGTTCGCCCGGCCGTTTCGATCGACGAGGTTGAGCCGATAAGTTCAATCGTCAAGCGATTTTCAACCGGTGCTATGTCGTACGGTTCGATTTCGAAGGAAGCGCACGAGACCCTCGCCATCGCCATGAACCAACTCGGCGCCAAGTCGAACACTGGTGAAGGCGGCGAAGATGTGGAGCGTCTGCTCGACCCGACTCGTCGCAGCGCCATCAAGCAGGTTGCGTCTGGTCGATTCGGCGTGACGAGCATGTACCTGACGCACGCCGATGACATTCAGATCAAGATGGCGCAGGGCGCTAAGCCTGGCGAGGGCGGCCAACTGCCTCCTGGCAAGGTTTACCCGTGGGTTGCCCGCACGCGTCACGCGACCCCGGGCGTTGGTCTGATTTCGCCTCCGCCGCACCACGATATCTACTCGATCGAAGACCTTAAGCAGCTGATCTTTGATGTCAAGCGCGCGAACCGCGAGGCCCGCGTACATGTCAAGCTCGTCTCACAGGTCGGAATCGGCACGGTCGCCGCCGGTGTAGCGAAGGCCAAGGCCGACGTCATCCTGGTCTCCGGCCACGACGGCGGAACCGGCGCCAGCCCGCTCAACTCGCTCAAGCACGCCGGCACACCTTGGGAACTAGGACTAGCAGAAGCGCAGCAGACCCTGTTGCTGAACGGCCTGCGCGACCGAGTTTCGGTACAGGTAGACGGCCAGATGAAGACCGGACGCGACGTCGTTATCGCCGCGCTTCTCGGAGCGGAGGAGTTCGGTTTTGCTACCGCTCCACTCGTGGTCGAGGGCTGCATCTTGATGCGCGTCTGCCACTTGGACACTTGCCCAGTTGGTGTTGCGACGCAAAACCCAACCTTGCGTGCGCGCTTCAACGGCAAGCCAGAGTTCGTGGTCAACTTCTTCGAGTTCCTGGCGCAAGAGGTGCGCGAGTACCTAGCCGCGCTAGGTTTCCGTTCGCTCGATGAGGCGATCGGCCACAGCGAGCTCATCGATGTCAACCGTGCAATTCAGCACTGGAAGGCAGACGGCCTCGACCTGAGCCCAATCCTTGCGCAACCGAAGATCGGCGAGGGTGCATCATTGCGCCGCAGCACCTCGCAGGACCACGAGTTGGAAAACCACTTCGACCACAAGCTGATTGCCGCCGCGCAGCCTGCGCTTGCCGATGGACACAAGGTCGAGATCGTGCTTCCAATCACGAACGTAGACCAGGCCGTTGGAACGATGCTCGGCAACGAGGTGACTAAGCGCTGGGCAGCCGATGGCCTGCCAGCCGGCACCATCGACATCAAGCTCAGTGGTTCGGCCGGTCAGTCGTTCGCGGCGTTCGTACCGAAGGGCATCAAGCTCTCGCTCGAGGGTGACGCCAACGACTACGTTGGCAAGGGCCTATCGGGCGGAACGGTCGTTGTGCGCCCGAACCGCGCGAGCTCTTTTGAGGCCGAGAACAACATCATTGCCGGAAACGTAATCGGTTATGGCGCAACAAGTGGTCAGATCTTCCTCAACGGTGTCGTCGGTGAACGTTTCCTCGTCCGCAACTCCGGTGTAACAGCAGTGGTCGAGGGTGTCGGCGATCACGCCCTTGAGTACATGACCGGCGGTGTCGCGGTGATTCTGGGCAAGACCGGACGCAACCTTGGTGCCGGCATGTCTGGAGGCGTCGCCTACGTCTACAAACTTCGCGCCGACCGAATGAACCACGAGGCTTTGGCAAACCGCGAATTAGGCATCGACCCGCTCGACGACAAGGACGCGGCCAAGCTGCGAGAGCTGCTCGAGACCCACGTCGCCGAGACCGGCAGTGGACTTGCGACTCGCATCCTCGCCGACTTTGCCAGTGAGGTCGCAAACTTCACCCGAGTACTGCCACGCGACTACGCGAGCGTACTGAGCATTCGCGATAAGGCCGTTGCGGCCGGTGTCGATCCAGACGGCGCAGAGGTCTGGAGCCAGATTTTGGAGGTTACGAATGGCTGACCCAAGAGGATTCCTTAAGGTAACCGAGCGTGAGACGGCCGAACGTCGCCCAGTTTCTGTTCGAATCCAGGACTGGAAAGAGGTCTATGAGCGCCGCAACTCTGGCGTCATCCAGCAGCAGGCTTCGCGTTGCATGGACTGCGGCGTGCCGTTCTGCCACCAGGGCTGCCCGCTAGGCAACCTGATTCCAGAGTGGAACGACCTGACCTGGCGTGAGGATGCACGAGCCGCGATCGAGCGCCTTCACAAAACCAACAACTTCCCGGAGTTCACCGGCCGTCTCTGCCCAGCCCCGTGTGAGAGCGCCTGCGTTCTGGGCATCAACCAGCCTGCAGTGACAATCAAGGAGATCGAGGTCTCGATCATTGACCAGGCCTTTGAAAACGGATGGGTCACTCCTATTGCGCCGGAGCGCGCATCGCAGAAGACGGTTGCAGTCGTCGGTTCGGGTCCTGCGGGCCTAGCAGCCGCCCAGCAGCTCACTCGGTCCGGCCACACGGTTGCCGTTTACGAGCGTGATGACAAAATCGGTGGCCTGCTGCGCTACGGCATTCCCGACTTCAAGATGGAAAAGCACCACATCGACCGCCGCGTCGCTCAGATGGAGGCGGAGGGCACTCGCTTCCGCACCGGAGTCAGCATCGGCACCGACATCACGTGGGAAGAGCTTCGCTCACGCTACGACGCCGTGATCGTAGCGACTGGAGCAACCAAGCCGCGCGACCTTGATGTGGCCGGTCGCGAGCTATCTGGCGTGCACTTCGCCATGGACTACTTGACCCAGGCCAACCGCGTTGTAGCTGGGGAGGCGGTCGCAAACCAGATCGACGCAGCAGGTAAGCATGTCGTCATCCTTGGTGGCGGCGACACCGGTGCAGACTGCCTGGGCACGGCCACCCGACAGGGCGCGCTGTCTGTAACCACGCTGGCCATCGGCAAGCAGCCCTCGGCCGAGCGCACGGCGAACCAGCCTTGGCCGACCTATCCAACCCTCTTCGAAGTGGCTTCGGCGCACGAGGAATTCGGTGAGCGCAAATACGAACACTCGACCGTCTCTTTTGTCGGCGAAGACGGAATCTTGACTGGATTGCGTGTCGCGGACACCGAGTTCGTCGACGGAAAGCGCCTGCCAAAGGCCGGCACCGAGCGCATCATTCCGGCCGACCTGGTATTCCTGGCGTTAGGCTTTACGGGGGTCGAAGGCGACCAGCTCGAGAGCCAGTCCGAGGTTGCGCTAGACAAGCGTGGCAACGTGTCACGCGATGCCAACTGGGCCACTAACCTGCCCGATGTTTTCGTCTGTGGCGACGCGGGCCGTGGGCAGTCCCTAATTGTCTGGGCTATCGCAGAGGGTCGGTCGACTGCCGCAGCTGTGGACGCCTACCTAACCGGTTCGACCACGCTGCCAAAGCCAGTCAAACCAACCGACAAGGCCATCGGCCTGTAACCACGATTTACCAAAAAAGAACAACCAATCGGTCACCGACCGGAATCAGAAGGAACAAATGAGACGCGCAAAAATCGTTGCCACCATGGGACCGGCAACTTCAAGCTATGAGCAGATTCGCGCCGTAATTGAAGCGGGTGTCGACGTCGCCCGCATGAACCTGAGCCACGGCGACTACAGCGTGCACGAGGGCGTTTACAACAACGTTCGCAAGGCTGCTGCCGACCTCGGTAAGGCTGTGGGTGTATTTGTTGACCTGCAGGGCCCGAAGATCCGTCTCGGCCGCTTCGCCGATGGCCCGGTCATGCTCGAGAAGGGCGCGACCTTCAAGATCACCATCGATGAGATCCAGGGTGACGTCAACATCTGTGGCACAACCCACAAGGGTCTTCCTGGCGACGTTTCGCCTGGCGACCTGCTTCTGATCGACGACGGCAAGGTCACCCTGCGTGCAACCGAGGTTTCGGACACCACCGTCACCACCGTGGTCGAGGTTCCTGGACCGGTTTCGAACAACAAGGGCATCAACCTCCCTGGCGTTGCTGTGAACGTGCCTGCGCTTTCAGAGAAGGACGAGGAAGACCTGCGCTGGGGTATCCGCCTCGGCGTCGACATGATCGCTCTTTCGTTCGTTCGCAACGCAAGCGACATCGTGCGCGTGCACGAAATCATGGAAGAAGAGGGCAAGTACCTGCCCGTCATCGCCAAGATCGAAAAGCCACAGGCCGTAGCCGCGCTTGAGGAAATCATTGACGCCTTCGACGGCATCATGGTTGCCCGTGGCGACCTCGGTGTTGAGTTGCCGCTCGAAGAGGTGCCACTGGTCCAGAAGCGTGCCGTGGAACTTTCGCGCCGCTGGGCAAAGCCAGTCATCGTAGCAACCCAGATGCTCGAGACGATGATCGACAACTCGCGCCCAACCCGTGCAGAGGCCTCGGACGTCGCAAACGCCATCCTCGATGGTGCCGACGCCGTAATGCTTTCGGGCGAGACCTCGGTTGGCAAGTGGCCGGTCGAGACCGTTGCCGTTATGGCGCGAATCATTGAGTCGACCGAAGAGAACGGTCTCTCGCGCATCCCTGCGCTGGGAACTCGTCCACACACCCACAGCGGCGCCGTTTCGCTCGCAGCGGTCGAGATTGCGGAGCTCCTAGGCAGTAAGTACGTCTGCGTGTTCACCGAGACCGGCGACTCAATGCGTCGCGTGGCCCGACTTCGCTCGTCGGTGCCTACCCTCGCATTCACGCCGAGCGAGACGGTGCGCAACCGACTCTCGCTCGTTTGGGGCGCTCAGACCTTCCTGGTTGATCCAGTCACTCACACCGACGAGATGATGCACCAGGTCGACGAGATCGTTCTTGCCCAGGGCAAGGCGAAGGTAGGCGAAGAGGTCGTCGTCGTCGCAGGTACTCCGCCTGGCATCCCAGGTTCGACCAACAGCCTGCGCGTGCACCGTGTTGGTGACGCGGTAAACGAGGCTGCGCCGGCATACCTACGCAAGTAAGTCAAAAGAAAAGACCCCCGATAACCTCGGGGGTCTTTTTTGTGCCGAAAGTGGGACTTGAACCCACACTCCCTTTCGGGAAAAGCATTTTGAGTGCTCCGCGTCTGCCATTTCGCCATTTCGGCCTGTCGTCGCTCGCGCGCCAACTCGGGCAATTCTAGCCCAAATCGTGACCTGCCACCCACGAGGATATCCCATAAGGTATTTCACATGACAGAGGCAACGAAACTCAGAGTTGTAGTAGCGGAAGACGAATCGCTCATCCGCATGGACATCGTCGAGATACTGCGCGAGAACAACTACGACGTGGTTGCCGAGGCAGGTGACGGCGAGGAGGCCGTCGCCCTCGTTACCGAGCACAAGCCAGACCTGGTTGTCATGGATGTAAAGATGCCGAAGATGGATGGCATCAGCGCGGCTGAGCAAATTGCCAAACTGAACATCCCTGTGGTGCTACTCACGGCCTTTAGTCAGACCGAGCTCGTCGAGCGCGCTTCGCAGGCGGGAGCAATGGCATACATCGTCAAGCCATTCACCCCAAACGACCTCTTGCCGGCGATTCGTATCGCCGTTAGCCGTCACGAACAGATAGCTGCCCTCGAACACGAAATTGCCGACCTCAATGAACGATTCGAAACGCGTAAGCTCGTGGAGCGCGCCAAGGGTCTGCTTCTTGAGCGCGGTCTGAATGAACCAGAGGCTTTCCGCTGGATTCAAAAGGTCTCGATGGATCGCCGACTAACTATGAAGCAGGTCGCGCAATCGGTCATCGAGCAATTCGGCCCCGATGCCGCTAAGGATGCCGCACCGGCGGCTCCATAACTACTTCTTATCGCGTAGCAGGTTCGTTATCCGGACGGTGCTCAGGCGCTGGCCGGCATCATCCGAAATCGCAATCTCGTGCACGGTTAGCGTCTTGCCAAGCGTGATGGCCGTGCAGACAGCGTTTACGTAACCTTCGGTGGCAGAGCGCGAGTGCGATGCGTTTACCTCTATGCCAACCGCAAATCGTTCCGGGTGGGCCCACACGTTTGCGCTGAAAGAGCCCAGACTCTCACCTAGCACCACGTGCGCGCCACCGTGAAGAACTCCTAGGGGCTGGGTATTACCTGCTACCGGCATGCGCGCGACCGATCTTTCCGCGCTGAGTTCCAATAGCTCGATACCCATCTTTTCGGCTAGGTCACCGAGGCCGCGCTTGGCTAGGAGTTCTGCCGCTGCGGGGGAGGTCTTGATGGCTTCTGCTGACACTGCGTTCCTTCTTTGACTGGAAGCGTCCGGTTGTCTAATCGGCGAAGTATTCTGTTCGCATGCTAGATACCGAAAAGCCTACTCTTCTGCTCGTTGACGGGCACTCGCTGGCTTTCCGAGCCTTCTACGCGCTAAGCCCAGACTCTTTCAAGACCCCAGAGGGGCAGCACACGAATGCCATCCAAGGCTTCATCTCGATGCTTCTGAACATCCTCGCCGCTGAGAAGCCCACGCATCTGGCGATTGCCTTCGATTTGTCGCGTGAATCATTCCGAACCCTCGAGTACCCGGAGTACAAGGGCACCCGAGGCGAGACGCCTCCCGAATTCAATGGTCAGACCGAACTGCTTCGCGAGGCATTAGCGGCGATGAACATTGTTACTTTGACTCGCGAGAATTACGAGGCCGATGACCTCATTGCATCGATGGCCGATCAGGGCAACGCCGCGGGCTACCGAGTATTCATCGTCAGTGGGGACCGCGACACATTTCAGCTAATTACCGAGGACACCACGATCCTGTACCCGGTGAAAGGCGTTCTCAACCTCGCACGCATGAACGACGCGGCGGTCTATGAGAAGTACGGTGTCCACGCCAAGCAGTACCCAGACCTAGCCGCACTCGTGGGCGAAACAAGCGACAACTTAATCGGCGTGCCAGGTGTTGGCCCGAAGACCGCAGCGAAGTGGCTCCAGCAATACGGCGACCTTGCTGGCGTTCTTGCCGCAGCGGACCAGATTCCGGGCAAGGTTGGCGAGTCGCTGCGCGAACATCAGGCAAATGCGGTTCGCAACCGACGACTCAATCACCTGGTGCGCGATCTAGAGATCGGCTACTCGTTCGATGATTTCGCGCTCCGCGGAGTCAACGAAAACGCTGTGCGAGAGGTTTTCGCCAAGTTGCATTTCCGGACCCTTACCGAACGAGTCCTGAGGTTGCGCGGCTCTGGTGCGAGCGTCGCGGCTGCCTCTCCAGCAAACGGATCGACTGTGTCAGCTGATTCGGCGGCACCGCAGGACGGCGCTGAGGAGCCGCAAGAAGCAGCGAGCCCGTTTAACGAGATCGAGCGTCCAGCCGCTAAGCAGGTCAGTCTGCCCGAACTTCTCGAATGGGTTGAATCTCACGGTATGACGGTCGGACTTTCGGTCGAGTTCTTCGAGGGTGCGCTCACCAGCATTGCCGTCGCAAGCGAATCCGTGCGCATGGTGGCACACTACGACGCTGCGTATAGCGCAGACCTCGCAGCCTGGCTTGCCGATGCCAGCAAGGCCAAGGCGACAACCGCGGGCAAGGATCTCACGCGGCAATTGCTGGATGTCGGCTACGAACTCCATGGCGTTGACTACGACACGACCCTGCTGGCATACGTGCTCAACCCATTGCAGCGCGACTACGGGCTTGACGCCCTTGCGCTCGAATACCTAGGTATCGCTGTCGAACGCGGGGATGCGAATCACCTAATCGCCGAACATGCCGAAGACCCATCACTCGATGCCTGGCTAACAGCGCTCTTGGCCACCGAGCTTCACAAGCGAGTCGAAGCCATCGATGGCTTGCGCGTGTACGGCGAGGTCGAACAACCGACCATCGAAACCCTCGCCCGAATGGAACACGCCGGCGTAGCGGTCAACCGCACACAGCTCGAGGCGCTCAGCTCCTCGCTTGAGCAAGAGATCAGTTCGGTTGCCGCCGAGTGCTACGCGATTATCGGCAAAGAGATCAACCTGGCATCACCTAAACAGCTGCAGACGGTCCTATTCGAAGATCTGGGCATGACCGGCACCAAACAGGTGAAGACTGGTTTTTCGACGAACGCGGCCGCGCTTGCGGAGCTATTTGAGGCCACCGGGCACCCGTTCCTGGAGAAGCTGCTCGAACACCGCGAGGTGACCAAGATCAAGCAGATCGTTGAGATCACGCTCAAGGCGGTTGGTTCCGACGGCCGCATCCACACCAACTACGTGCAGACCGGCACCTCGACCGGGCGACTCTCGAGCGAGGCACCCAACCTCCAGAACATTCCAATCAAGAGTGAGCGCGGCCGACAGATCCGCGATTCGTTCATCGTCGGCGAAGGCTACGAGACACTGCTAACCGCCGATTACTCACAGATCGAAATGCGCATCATGGCGCACCTCAGCGAGGATGCAGGACTCATCGAAGCGTTCAATGCCGGGGAAGACCTGCACCGATTCGTAGGCGCGCGCATCTTTGGCGTAACTCCCGACGAGGTCACAGCGGCGATGCGCTCGAAGGTGAAGGCAATGTCCTACGGGTTGGTCTACGGATTAAGCGAATACGGGCTTGCCAAGCAGTTGCGTATCTCGAACGGCGAAGCAAAGCAGCTCATGGCCGATTACTTTGCACGGTTTGGTGGCGTCAAGCGCTATCTGGCAAAGGTCGTCGACAATGCGAAGACCGAGGGCTTCACCGTCACCGAATACGGTCGCCGTCGCCCGTTCGACGACCTTAACAGCAAGATATTCACCATTCGCGAGAACGCTCGTCGCGCGGCGCTAAACGCCCCAATTCAGGGCACCGCGGCAGACATCATGAAACTTGCCATGACACACATCGATAAGGCCATGATCGCCGCAAGCATGCGCAGCCGCGTGCTGCTTCAGGTGCACGACGAGCTCGTGTTTGAAGTCGCAGCGGGGGAGCTGGAGGCTCTGAAAGCACTCGTGGTCGACAGGATGTCGAATGTCGCCCAGTTGAGCGTGCCACTCGAAGTGCACTTGGGCGTTGGTAAAACATGGCACGAGGCCGGTCACTAGTGGAGCGCTTTCAAGCAGTCATCAAGTCGAGCGAGGGCCTACACGCCAGGCCGGCCGCCGAACTTGCTCGTCTCGTGAGCGCCACCGAGCACCAAATCGAGATTGGCAGAACCGAAGGCCCGAAGCATTCTGCGGCCTCAATGCTCGGCATCCTGTCTCTCGGGATTCGATCGGGGGAGCGAGTCGAGGTAGAGGTCACTGGCCACGACGAACAAGATGTCGCTCGTCGCGTCGCTGAGTTTCTCTGCAACTTGGGCGAATAGCCCTTGGAATAGGGCCACGCTCCAACTAGACTTGGAGGGTTGCGCGTCTTGCTCAACAACCCAAATTCAATGCCGAGTCGAATCCGTCGACAAAGCCCGATTATTGTCCGTAAAGAGTAAATCTAAATATGACCACCACCCCAAAGAAGCAGATCGCCGTAAACGACATTGGCTCTGCTGAGGACTTCCTCGCTGCTGTCGAGGCCACCCTCAAGTTCTTCAACGACGGCGACCTCATCGAAGGTACCGTAGTAAAGATCGACCGCGACGAGGTCCTCCTGGACGTCGGCTACAAGACCGAGGGTGTCATTCCTTCGCGCGAGCTTTCGATCCGCCACGACGCAGACCCATCAGAGATCGTCGCAGTCGGCGACTCGGTTGAGGCACTTGTTCTTCAGAAGGAAGACAAGGAAGGTCGTCTTATCCTTTCGAAGAAGCGCGCACAGTACGAGCGCGCGTGGGGCGACGTCGAGAAGGTCAAGGAAGCCGATGGCACTGTCACCGGTACCGTGATCGAGGTCGTCAAGGGTGGTCTTATCGTCGACATCGGTCTTCGTGGCTTCCTTCCTGCATCGCTCATCGAGCTACGTCGCGTGCGCGATCTCGCTCCATACCTCGGCCAGAAGGTTGAGGCCAAGATCCTTGAGCTCGACAAGAACCGCAACAACGTGGTCCTCTCGCGTCGCGCACTCCTAGAGGAGTCGCAGTCGGCCAATCGCAGCACCTTCCTCGCAGACCTGGCCAAGGGCCAGATCCGTACCGGTGTTGTTTCGTCGATCGTCAACTTCGGTGCGTTCATCGACCTCGGCGGCGTCGACGGTCTGGTGCACGTTTCGGAACTCAGCTGGAAGCACATTGAGCACGCCAGCGAGGTCGTCGAGATCGGCCAGGAAGTCACCGTTGAGGTTCTCGAGGTTGACCAGGAGCGCGAGCGTGTTTCGCTGTCGCTCAAGGCAACTCAGGAAGACCCATGGCAGGTATTTGCTCGCACTCACGCGATCGGTCAGTACGCACCAGGTAAGGTAACCAAGCTCGTTCCATTCGGTGCGTTCGTTCGCGTCGCAGACGGCATCGAAGGCCTCGTTCACATCAGCGAGCTTTCGTCGAAGCACATCGAGCTTGCAGAGCAGGTTGTCTCGGTTAACCAGGACGTATTCGTCAAGGTAATTGACATCGACCTCGAGCGTCGTCGCATCTCGCTGTCGCTGAAGCAGGCTAACGAAGAGGTCGACCCAGAGGGCACCGACTTCAACCCAGCCCTTTACGGCATGGCAGCTGACTACGACGAGAACGGTCAGTACAAGTACCCAGAGGGCTTCGACCCAGCCACCAACGAGTGGAAGGCCGGCTTCGAAGAGGCACGTGCAAAGTGGGAGAAGGAGTACGCCGAGGCTCACGCACGCTGGGAGGCTCACAAGAAGCAGGTTGCAGCCGCAAACGAGGCAGCAGCCAACCTTCCTGACACCGCCGAGCCAGCCGCCGCATCGGCTAGCTACTCGAGTGAGAGCTCAGAGACCGGAACCCTCGCGGGTGACGAGTCGCTGGCCGCACTGCGCGACAAGCTAAAGAGCGCCGAGTAACACTCGCGTCAAAGAAGGGTCGAGCCTGGTGCTCGGCCCTTCTCGCTTTAACCTAGGCTTGGAGCATGTTCTTGGTAGGTCTAACGGGTGGCATTGCTGCCGGCAAATCGACCGTTGCCGAACACTGGGAGCGCCTAGGAGCGGCCCACGTAGACGCCGATGAATTAGCTCGTCGAGTCGTTTCTTCGGGAACACCAGCCGCTGCGGAAATTCGATCAGCCTTTGGCGACCATGTATTCGACTCGGCGGGCAACCTGGATCGCGCAGCCATGGCCGCGGTCGTGTTCGCCGAGCCGGGGAAACGCAAGGAACTCGAGGCGATCGTTCACCCTGCCATCCAGGCCGCGGCGAGGGCAGAAATCGACCGCCTGAGCGGAACATTGCCGGCCGCCGCTTTGGTTGTCTACAGCATCCCGCTTCTAGTCGAGACGGCATCTCAACTGCCATTTGATGCCGTCGTCACAGTTGAGGCACCTCGCGACAAACAGATCGAGCGAATGGTTAAGTCGCGTGGCTGGACGCAGGAAGATGCAGCGAGGCGCATTGACGCCCAAGCGACGCCTATTGAACGCGCGGCTCGTGCGGATCACATTCTCAGTTCCAATCAGGAGCTAGGCCTGTTGCTGCGTGATGCCGAACAGCTCTATCACCTGCTGGAGACTGAGGCTCAACGCAAGGCAGCAACCGCCGGACTGGCTGAGGGCCGGTGATGGACCAGCGCAGAGCGGTGCACCCGTTTGAGGTGATCAGCGAGTACAAGCCTTCGGGCGATCAACCAATCGCTATCGCGGAACTTGCTGGACGTATCAACGCCGGGGAAAAGGACATCGTGCTGCTCGGTGCGACCGGAACGGGTAAGTCTGCGACGACCGCGTGGCTGATCGAGGCCGTGCAGCGTCCGACGCTTGTGCTGGCTCACAACAAGACACTCGCCGCCCAGCTGGCGACCGAATTCAAATCGCTGCTGCCTAACAACGCCGTCGAGTACTTCGTGAGCTACTACGACTACTACCAGCCAGAGGCATACGTTCCGCAGACAGACACCTTCATTGAGAAAGACAGCTCGATTAACGAGGAGGTCGAGCGACTTCGTTACAAGGCGACGATGAGCTTGCTATCGAGACGTGACGTCATCGTGGTCTCAACCGTTAGCTGCATCTACGGTCTCGGCGCGCCCGCGGAATACCTAAACCAGGCCATCTCGCTGCAGGTTGGCCAATCGGTCAATCGCGACGCCTTGATCCGACGATTCGTCGAACTGCAGTACAAACGCAACGACATCGATTTCTCGCGCGGCAATTTCCGTGTCAAAGGCGACACCATCGAAATCATTCCTGTGTATGACGAGTTGGCGACGCGCATCGAGTTCTTCGGCGACGAGATCGAGGCAATCTATTCACTCTCGCCACTTACGGGCGAAGTTGTTCAACAGCTCGACACCGTCGCGGTTTTCCCGGCAACCTATTACGTTGCGCCGGCAGAACAAATGGGTCGAGCCCTAGAACAAATTGAAGAAGAGATGCACGCGAGAGTGCGCGAGTTCGAGGCGCAGGGCAAGCTACTCGAAGCCCAACGAATAAAGATGCGCACCACCTTCGACCTCGAGATGATTCGCGAAATTGGATTCTGCTCGGGCATCGAAAACTACTCGCGCGTCATCGAGGGCCGCGAACCGGGTAGCGCGCCGAGTTGTCTGCTCGATTACTTCCCCGAAGACTTCATAACTGTCATCGACGAATCCCACGTTACGGTTCCCCAGATCGGCGCAATGTACGAAGGCGATGCCAGTCGCAAGCGAACGCTAGTCGAGCACGGCTTCCGCCTACCGAGCGCAATGGACAACCGGCCGCTGCGTTGGAATGAGTTCCTCGACAGGGTTGGCCAGACGGTGTACCTCTCAGCGACGCCAGGCAAGTACGAGCTGGGAGTAGCTGATGGCGCAGTCGAGCAAATCATTCGCCCGACCGGACTTATCGATCCGAAGATTGTCATCAAACCCACCAAGGGTCAGATCGATGACCTGCTCGATGAGATTAGGACCCGCGTCGAACGCGACGAACGCATCTTGGTCACGACCTTGACGAAGAAGATGGCCGAAGAGCTAACCGACTTCTTCACTGAAGCGGGCGTTCGCGTGCGCTACCTGCACAGCGACGTCGACACCCTGCGACGAGTCGAACTGCTTCGCGAGCTTCGCGCGGGCGTCTACGACGTACTGGTTGGCATCAACCTCCTTCGCGAAGGCCTTGACCTTCCCGAGGTATCACTCGTTGCCATTCTCGACGCCGACAAGCAAGGCTTCTTGCGTTCGGCCACCTCGCTGATTCAGACCATTGGACGCGCCGCCCGAAACATCAATGGCGAAGTGCACATGTACGCCGACGCGATTACCGATGCCATGCGACAAGCCATCGACGAGACCGACAGGCGCCGTGCGAAGCAGGTGGCTTACAACGAGGCCAACGGTATCGACCCACAGCCGTTGCGCAAGAAGATCGCAGACCTCACCGACGATCTGATGCGCGAGGAACAAGACACCGCTGCGCTAATAGAAGCGTTCAATGCCAACAAGAAAAAGCCTGGCAACGCGAACCAAGGCGGCGGCGACCGCGTTCGTCTTGACACGAAGGCCATGGGCCGACAGCAGATCCTCGATGTAATCCTGGAACTGGACGAGCAGATGAAGGCTGCCGCGGCAGAACTTCAATTCGAGCTAGCTGCTCGCCTGCGCGACGAAATAGGCGAACTCAAAAAAGACCTGCGCGACTACGAGCGTCACGCATAGCGACTACTTAGGATTTTCTAGTGCCGAAACCTGTAAACCACGCCGACGACAAACTCGTCGTCAAGGGCGCGCGCGTCCACAACCTCAAGAACCTCTCAGTTGAGCTGCCGCGCAACGCCATGGTGTGCTTCACGGGTCTGAGCGGTTCAGGCAAGTCATCACTCGCCTTTGACACCATCTTTGCCGAGGGGCAACGTCGGTATGTGGAGTCGCTAAGCGCCTACGCCAGACAGTTCCTTGGCCAGGTCGACCGTCCCGACGTCGACTTCATCGAGGGCTTATCACCGGCTGTCTCGATCGACCAGAAGTCGACCAACCGCAACCCGCGCTCAACCGTGGGCACGATCACCGAGATTCACGACTACCTGCGTCTGCTTTGGGCCCGAGTGGGAGTTCCGCACTGTCCGGAATGTGGCGAAAAGATTGTCAAGCAGACCCCGCAGCAAATCGTCGACCAGATCATGGCCTACGAGTCGGGCACCCGCTTCCAGCTGCTGGCACCGATCGTCGATCAGAAAAAGGGCGAATTTGTTGACCTGTTCCGCGACCTTCTGACTCAGGGATTTGCCCGTGCGGTAGTAGACGGCGAGACCATCCAGCTTGCCGAGGCTCAACCGCTCAAGAAGACCTTCAAGCACGACATCGCCGTCGTGATCGACCGCCTGGTTGTCAAAGATGACATCCTCGGGCGACTTACCGACTCCGTCGAGACGGCGCTCAAGCTCGCTCAGGGCCGCATCCTCATCGACTTCGTGGATCGCGATGAGAAGGCCGATGATCGTCGCCAGGTCTTCAGCGAAAAGATGTCATGCCCGAACGAACACCCGCTGACGCTCACCGAGATTGAGCCGAGAACTTTCTCTTTCAACGCTCCATTCGGCGCTTGCCCGGAATGCAGCGGTCTCGGCACCAAGATGAACGTTGATTCAGAACTAGTCATCGGCGACTCTGAAGCGAGCATTCTTGGGGGAGCGATCCTGCCATGGTCGCAGACCGGCAAGGGGCTCTATCCATTCTTCCTGCGCAACCTGCAAGGCCTAGCAGATGAACTCGAGTTCTCGCTCGAGACGCCATGGCAAGACCTACCGGAGGACATCCGCGAGGCCGTGCTTCTGGGCAACAACTTCGACGTCAAAGTTAAGTGGAAAAACCGCTATGGACGCGAACTGCGCTACACCAGCGGATTTGAAGGCGTCCTGCGATATGTTGAGCGCAAACTGAGCGAAACCGAGAGCGATTGGGTGCGCGAGAAGTGGGCGGCCTTCCTGCGTGAGATCCCTTGCCCCGCCTGCGATGGAGCGCGACTAAAGCCAGAGGTGCTCGCCGTAAAGGTTGCAGATCACTCGATTCACGATGTTGTTGCGATGAGCCTGGGCGAATCATTCAAGTTCTTCGACTCGATCCAATTGGCAGAACGCGATGTTAAGATTGCGGCGCAGGTGCTGCGCGAGATCAAGGCACGCCTCGACTTCCTGCTTGCTGTCGGACTCGACTACCTGAGTCTCGAGCGCTCGGCAGGCACGCTCTCGGGTGGCGAGGCGCAGCGAATTCGCCTCGCGACTCAGATTGGCTCGGGACTTACCGGCGTGCTCTACGTGCTAGACGAGCCGAGCATCGGCCTGCACCAGCGAGATAATCGACGCCTCATCGACACACTCATCAAACTTCGCGACCTCGGCAACACCCTGCTCGTCGTCGAACACGACGAGGACACCATTAAGGCTTCCGACTGGGTGGTCGACATCGGCCCAGGCGCGGGGGTTAACGGTGGTGAGGTAGTGCACAGCGGCACATACGCCGACCTACTCAAAAACAAGGCGTCGATCACCGGAGCGTTCCTGTCGGGCCGTGAATCTATCGAGTTGCCGGCCAAGCGCCGTGCGGTAGACCCGAAGCGCAAAATCAAAGTGGTTGGTGCGCGAGAAAACAATCTGCAGAATGTCGACGTCGAGTTCCCACTCGGCGTACTCACTGCCGTCACTGGCGTTAGTGGATCGGGCAAGTCATCGTTGGTAAATGATGTGCTCTATCAGGTTCTCGCCAACGCGCTCAATGGCGCTAAGGGCGTCGCTGGCCGGCACACTCGAGTCGAGGGATTAGATCAGCTCGACAAGGTCGTTCACGTCGACCAGGCACCGATCGGACGCACACCGCGCTCGAACCCGGCTACCTACACGGGCGTATTCGACCACATTCGCAAACTCTTCGCTGAGACGGCTGAGTCGAAGGCGCGCGGCTATCAGCAGGGTCGCTTCTCATTTAACGTGAAGGGCGGTCGCTGTGAAGCCTGTTCGGGCGACGGCACCCTGAAGATTGAGATGAACTTCCTGCCAGACGTCTACGTGGCCTGTGAGGTTTGCCACGGAGCTCGCTACAACCGCGAGACACTTCAAATTCTGTACAAGGGAAAGAACATCGCTGAGGTTCTTGAGATGCCCATCGCCGAAGCCGCGGTGTTCTTCGCTCCGATTTCTGCAATCGCTCGTTACCTTGTGACTCTGGTCGATGTCGGATTGGGCTATGTGCGGTTGGGCCAGAGTGCGACCACTCTGTCGGGTGGCGAGGCACAGCGCGTCAAGCTGGCGACCGAGCTTCAGAAGCGAAGCACTGGCAGAACCATCTACGTGCTCGACGAGCCGACCACCGGTCTGCACTTCGAGGACGTCCGCAAGTTACTCATGGTCCTGAACGGTCTCGCCGACAAGGGAAACACCGTACTTGTGATTGAGCACAACCTAGACGTCATCAAATGCGCCGACTGGGTAATTGACATGGGTCCAGAGGGCGGTTCGCGCGGAGGCACCGTAATCGCAGAGGGCACACCGGAGCAGATCGCCAAGAACCAGGCAAGTTTCACGGGGAGCTTCCTGGCCGAAATGCTAAAGGCCTAGCCAATGGCTAACGAGCTCAGTTTTCGACCGAAGACGAGCGAGATTCCCACGAACCCGGGCGTCTATCGCTGGCTCGATGCAAATGGCCGTGTCCTCTATGTGGGTAAGGCCAAGAACCTACGCGCGAGGCTGCAGAGTTACTTCGCGCCATTAGACACACTGCACGCGCGTACGCGCAGAATGGTCACGAGTGCCGCCGATCTGCAGTGGACCATTGTCAACAGCGAGTTCGAAGCGCTACAGCTCGAATTCACTTGGATCAAGCAGTTCGATCCACCATTCAACGTGGTCTTCAAAGACGACAAGAGCTACCCGTATCTCGCCATCTCGCTCGGCGATAGGGTTCCTCGCGCCTTTTTGACGCGAACCAGAGAATCTTCGGGCGTCAAGTACTACGGTCCGTACACGCAGGCCTGGGCAGTGCGCGAGACTCTTGACGCCCTCATCAAGGTTTACCCGGTGCGAACCTGCTCTGCCGGCGTCTACAACCGGGCGAAGCAGGCCGGTCGTCCATGCCTATTGGCGGACATCGGCAAGTGTGCGGCACCCTGTGTGGGTCGAGTAACCGACGCTGAGCACAAGGAGATTGCCAAGCGACTTGCAGACTTCATGGCAGGCAACGACACCAAGCACATAAAGTCGCTACGTGAACGTATGTTGGCGGCATCCCTAGAACAAAACTATGAGCTCGCGGCGCGATTGCGCGACGATGTGCAGGCGCTCGAGACGGTTCTTGAAAAGAGCGCCGTCGTGTTCAGCGATCAAACAGACGCCGACCTATTTGGTATCGAGCAAGACGACCTAGCCGCAGCCGTGGCGATGTTCATAGTGCGCGGCGGGCGAATTCGTGGTGTGCGCGGATGGGTTGTGGACAAGGAGCTCGAGCGCACTCCAGACGAACTCATCGAATACGTCCTCCAGCATGCGTACGCTGAGGCTAGAGATAAGGCGGAAGTACCGAAAGAGATCCTGGTGCCGATACTTCCGGCTGATCACATGGCCATGGAAACTTGGCTATCGCAGGCTCGCGGCGGAAAGGTGACCGTGCGCCTTGCCCAGCGTGGCGACAAGAAGGCCCTCGCTGACACGGCCACCACGAATGCCAGGCACGCGCTATTGCTCTACAAAACACGTCGCACCGCAGACTTCACGGCTCGAGCTGGCGCGCTCGAGGGGCTTCAGAAGGCCATCGGACTTGCCGATGCCCCTCTTCGTATCGAATGTTTCGACGTGAGTCACCTTGGCGGCACCAACATAGTTGCTTCGATGGTGGTTTTTGAGGATGGACTCGCAAAAAAGGATCAGTACCGCAGGTTCTCAATCGAGCATGCGATGGACGACACAGACTCCATCTACCAGGTGCTTATGCGCCGGCTGAAGTATTTGTCCGTCGATCGCTCAGCCCGAGACGAAGAGGGAAACATCGAGAAGTTTTCGTACCGACCAAACCTGCTAGTGGTCGATGGCGGTCAACCACAGGTGAACGCGGCAGCTCGTGCTTTGCGCGATTCGGGCATTGACGACATCGCGGTCGTGGGCATAGCAAAGCGGCTCGAGGAGCTTTGGAAGCCCGGGGAGGAGTATCCCGTTATCTTGCCTCGAGCTACCGATGAACTATTCCTCATTCAGCGCATCCGCGACGAGGCACACCGCTTTGCCATCACGTTCCAAAGGAATAAACGCAAGGCATCGCTTCAGACGCGCCTGACAGAGATTCCTGGGCTCGGAGAGAAGCGCGTTGCCGCTCTCTTGCGTCACTTCGGCTCGGTGAAGCGCCTCAAGTTGGCGTCGGCGGATGAGATTGGTTCGATCTCTGGCATAGGCCCGGTACTCGCTCAGCAGATCTTCGAAGAAGTCGCAAAAGACTAACCTTTTTCGCAATTTTGCCCTCGGCGTGTCGCACATTGGCTAGACTCTGTAAATCCGCGTAAATAGTGGCGACACGCCGTAGCGGCAGGGGAGCAGGTAGCAATGAACTCGAGGCAGGTAACAGCCCCCGAACTGCTACTCGTGACAGGAATGTCGGGAGCGGGTCGATCAACCGTTGGCAACGCTCTGGAGGACCTCGGCTGGTACGTAGTCGACAACCTGCCGCCGCAGATGCTCGAGCCAATTGCCGACCTACTGACGCTTGCGAAGTCTCCAATCCCGCGCCTGGCCGTAATCATCGACGTGCGCGGCGGCGAGTTCTTTTCGGCACTCAGCGACTACACGGCCGATTTGCGTGCCCGCAACGTCAACCTGCGCGTGCTCTTTCTTGAAGCCAACGACGCGGCGCTCGTCAAACGATTCGAACAGGTTCGGCGCCCACACCCACTTCAAGGCAACGGCACGATCCTCGATGGAATCACCGATGAACGTTCGCGACTACTTGCCGTTCGCGGCCAGGCGGACGTCCTAATTGACACCTCAGACCTGAACATTCACCAGCTTTCCACTCGCATCGCAGACGGTTTCTCGCTCGAACAGAGCGGCAAGCTCACGGTGACGGTAATGAGCTTCGGCTTCAAGTACGGGCTGCCGGCTGACGCCGACATGGTGGCCGACATGCGCTTTCTGCCGAACCCGTTCTGGAGTGAGGCTCTGCGACCCTTCACCGGCAAGGACCAGCAGGTGTCCGACTTCGTACTCTCGCAGCCAAACGCGCAGGAGTTCCTGCCCAATTACCTAGCTACTCTGGCGCCTGTGCTCGCGGGCTACGTCGCCGAAAACAAGCGTTACGCAACCATCGCCGTGGGTTGCACTGGCGGCAAGCACCGCTCGGTCGCTATGGCGATAAAGCTGGCCGAATCTCTTAGCGCAGACCCGGAACTGCGCGTACACGTGAAGCACCGAGACTTGGGGAAGGAATAGACATGGCACTGACAATGGACATGAAAGACGAGCTAGCTCGCATCGAGGTGAGCAAGAAGATTGTGCGCGCAGCCGAACTTGCGACAATCTTGCGCTTTGCAGGTGGGCTACACCTGATCTCGGGAAAAGTCGCCATCGAGGCAGAGGTTGACACCGCTCAACTCGCACGCCGCATTCGCAAAGACATCAGCGATCTGTACGGAATCGATAGCGAACTAGCCGTGATTTCTCCGGGAGGAATTCGCCGCACCAGCCGCTACCAGATCAGTGTCATCAAACAGGGTGATGTTCTGGCGCGCCAGACCGGCCTCCTGGACCAGCGCGGACGCCCTGTACGCGGCCTTCCGGCCACCCTCGTCTCCGGCTCGATCGAAGAGGCCCAAGCCATCTGGCGCGGCGCCTGCCTTGCACACGGTTCGCTAACCGACCCTGGCCGCAGTGCATCGCTCGAGATCACGGCACCAGGCAACGAGGCTGCCATGGCACTCGTTGGCGTAGCTCGCCGACTCGGTATCGCCGCGAAGGCCCGCGAGGTCCGTGGCGCCTTTCGAGTGACGGTTCGTGAGGGGGAGGGAATCGCTTCGATGCTCACCCACATGGGCGCACACACGCTCGTGCTTCGGTGGGAAGAGATGCGGCTGCGCCGCGAGGTTCGCGCCACCGCCAACCGCCTTGCTAACTTCGACGATGCCAATCTGCGTCGCTCGGCTCAAGCCGCGGTTGCCGCGGGTGCTCGAGTCGAACGCGCGCTCGAGATCTTGGGTGAGGACATTCCAGACCACCTGAGTTACGCCGGCAAACTGCGTTTGCAGCACAAACAGGCCTCGCTCGATGAGCTTGGCCACCTCGCCGACCCACCGATGACCAAAGATGCCATCGCTGGCCGCATCCGTCGCCTGCTTGCCATGGCCGACAAACGCGCCGCAGATCTGGGAATTCCAGCTACCGACGCATTTGTGCCGGATGATATCGACGAGGAATAGCCGCAAGGCCCTCGAAGTTTTACAACTATCGGCCAACCGCCGCAGAAATAGGAGAGACAAATGTCAAAGTACGTGCTTCCAGAACTCAGCTACGACTACGGTGCCCTTGAGCCACACATCTCGGGGCGCATCATGGAGCTGCACCACTCAAAGCACCATGCAGCCTACGTCGCTGGCATCAACACGGCTCTTGAGCAGCTCGAGGAGGCACGTGCCAAGAACGAGTTCGGCAACATCAACAAGCTTCAGAAGGACCTCGCCTTCCACCTCGGCGGTCACGTAAATCACTCGATTTTCTGGAACAACCTGGCGCCTAACCAGGGCGAAAAGCCTGAAGGCGAGCTGGCCGCTGCGATTGATGAGTTCTTCGGTTCGTTCGACGCGTTCCGTGCACACTTTAACGCCGCAGCGCTCGGCATCCAGGGCTCTGGATGGGCTTTCCTCGCCTGGGATTCCCTCGGTGAGCGACTGATCATCGAGCAGCTTTACGACCAGCAGGGCAACCTCGCCGCGGCGACCGTTCCACTTCTAATGCTCGACATGTGGGAACACGCGTTCTACCTCGACTACCAGAACGTCAAGGGTGACTACGTGAAAGCATTCTGGAACATCGTGAACTGGGCAGATGTTCAGGCTCGTTTCGCTGCGGCACGCACCAAAACCACTGGCCTGCTGCTAGGCTAACTAAAGCTTCTCCACCCGATGGCGCGTGGCTAGATTTAGGGCTTTTTGCCCCGAAACCCAATACAAAACGCGCCATTCGTGGCGCCTAATCCGTTCGGAGAAATCATGGCAACTCGCGTTGGCATTAACGGCTTTGGCCGCATTGGACGCAACTACCTTCGTGCAGAGCTCGCAAAGGGCACTGACCTCGAGATTGTTGCAGTAAACGACCTGTCAGACCCAGCATCGCTGGCTCACCTGCTCAAGTACGACTCAGTCACCGGTCGCCTTAACCAGGACGTCTCGGTCGACGGCCAGAACATCATCGTGGGCGGCAACGTCATCAAGGTGCTCGCAGAGCGCAACCCAGAAGATCTTCCATGGGGCGAGCTGGGCGTAGACATCGTCATCGAGTCGACTGGTCGTTTCACCGAGGCAGAGAAGGCTCAGGCCCACATCAAGGCCGGCGCTAAGAAGGTCATCATCTCGGCTCCAGCAACCGGCGAAGACGCAACCTTCGTAATCGGGGTCAACGAGCACCTCTACGACAACTCGAAGCACCACATCATTTCGAACGCTTCATGCACCACCAACTGCCTCGCGCCATTCGCGAAGGTCTTCAACGACAAGTTCGGCATCGAGAACGGTCTGATGACCACCGTGCACGCCTACACCGCTGACCAGAACCTGCAGGACGGCCCACACGGCGACCTTCGTCGCGCACGCGCCGCAGCGATCAACATCGTTCCTTCGTCGACCGGCGCAGCAAAGGCCATCGGACTGGTTCTGCCTGAGCTCAAGGGCAAGCTGGATGGCTACGCGCTTCGCGTTCCAGTTCCGACCGGTTCGATCACCGACCTGACCCTGGTCTCGAAGACCGAGGTCACCGTCGACGAGATCAAGGCCGCCTACAAGGAGGCCGCAGCATCGGGCCCACTTAAGGGCATCCTTGCTTACACCGAGGCACCTATCGTGTCGTCAGACATCGTCACCGACCCACACTCGTCGATCGTTGACGCCGGACTGATCAAGGTAATCGGTAAGACCGTCAAGATCAGCTCGTGGTACGACAACGAGTGGGGTTACTCAAACCGCCTCGTCGAGCTCACCGAGCTAGTCGCAAGCAAGCTCTAAGCCTCAGCGAAGCTGAGCACACGTCAGGAACTGGGTTCGAATACAAATTCGGACCCAGTTCTTGCGTGAAACCCCAAAACCAAGGATTCAAATGCGCACTCTGGCAAGCCTTCCAAACCTCGATGGCAAGCGCGTCATCATCCGCTGCGACCTCAATGTGCCGCTGGACGGAGACCGAATCACCGATGACGGCCGCATCGTGGCGTCGGTTCCGACCATCAAGGCACTACAGGCCCAGGGCGCCTCGGTAATCGTAATCTCGCACCTCGGCCGCCCCGACGGTTCGCCAGACCCGAAGTACTCGCTCGCTCCTGCTGCGAAGCGCCTCGGCGAGCTGCT
>JBEDDI010000011.1:0-42207 GCA_041176265.1 Actinomycetota bacterium | reverse complement strand
CGGCAGCGAGGCTCGCGGGGTTGCCAAGGCACTAACCGCTGGTGGAGTCGCAGTGCTCGAGAATCTGCGCTTTAACGCCGCCGAGACCAGCAAGGACGAAGCTGAGCGCGCCGCCTTCGCCGCCGAACTAGCCGATTTCGCCGATTTCTACGTGAGCGATGGTTTCGGCGTGGTTCACCGCAAGCAGGCAAGCGTTTACGAACTCGCTAAGGCCCTCCCGAGCGCCGCAGGCCTGCTCATCGAGAAGGAGGTGGCGGTTCTGCAGCGCCTCACTTCGACCCCTGAGCGTCCGTATGCCGTTGTCCTCGGCGGCTCGAAGGTAAGCGACAAGCTTGGCGTGATCGACCACCTGCTGCCTAACGTAAACAAGTTGCTCGTCGGTGGCGGAATGGTCTTCACCTTCCTGGCCGCACAGGGCCACAAGGTCGGCGCGAGCCTGCTAGAGGTCGACCAGATCGAGACCTGCCAGAATTACCTCAAACGCGCCGAAGAACTGGGTGTCGAGGTCGTACTGCCAACCGACATCGTCGTGGCGAGCAAGTTTGGCGCCGACGCGGACGTTGCGATCACCGCGGCCGACGCTATCGAAAGCAGCCCATTCGGCGCCACGGGCCTAGGTCTCGACATCGGTCCAGACTCGGCGGTCAAGTTCGCTGAGGTAATTCGCGGCTCGAAGACCATCTTCTGGAACGGCCCGATGGGTGTGTTTGAGATCGAGAAGTTTGCCAACGGAACCAAGACCGTCGCAGCCGCTCTTACCGAGACCGACGGCTTCAGTGTCGTGGGTGGTGGCGACTCTGCCGCCGCTGTGCGCATCCTGGGCTTCGCCGACGAGCAGTTTGGTCACATCTCAACCGGTGGTGGCGCTAGCCTCGAATTCCTCGAAGGCAAGAAGCTTCCAGGCCTCGAAGTGCTCGGCTTCGCCGTCTAGTCAGAACTCGAACAGAAGGAAACCATCATGGCAAACCGCGTTCCACTCATCGCAGGCAACTGGAAGATGAACCTCGACCACCAGCAGGCAATCGCCCTGGTGCAGAAGCTAGCCTGGACGCTGAACGAGGCCGACTTCGACTACAAAGCAGTTGATGTTGCCGTTTTCCCACCCTTCACCGATTTGCGGACGGTGCAGACCCTCATTGACGCCGAGAAGTTCGAGCTCGAGCTAGGTGCTCAGGATCTCAGCAAGTTCGACAACGGCGCCTACACCGGCGAGGTTTCGGGTGCCTTCCTGGCGAAGCTAGACGCGAAGTACGTTCTGATCGGCCACAGTGAGCGACGCAGCTACCACAACGAGGACGACGAGACCGTCAATGCCAAGACGGCAGCGGCCTTCCGTCACGGCCTAGTTCCAGTCATTTGCGTCGGCGAGACCCTTGAGGAGCTCGAAGCCGAAGGCGCTAGCGCCGTGCCAGTGCGCCAGACCCTCGCAGCGCTCGCGAACCAAGACAAGCTCGGCGAGTTCGTCATCGCCTATGAGCCGGTCTGGGCAATCGGCACCGGCAAGGTCGCCACCCCCGAGGAGGCGGCAAACGTGTGTGGCAAGATCCGCGAGGCCATCGAGAAGGAGTACGGGGGCGACATCGCTGCTGCGACCCGCATTCTTTACGGCGGCTCGGTCAAGGCCAACAACGTGGCTGGCTTCCTAAAGAGCGTCGAAGTCGATGGCGTTCTCGTTGGTGGCGCAAGCCTAGATGCTGAGGAATTCAGCGGCATCGCACGCTTCCAGAAGCACATCACTCTATAATTTCTAAGGTTCTACTTGCCGTTCGCGGCAGGGGACCGGTCTTCCGGCCAACCACCCGATAGGAAACCAAATGAGCGCAATGCGCATCGCCCTTCTCGTACTACTGGGCATCACCAGCTTGCTTTTGACGCTGCTGATCCTGCTGCACAAGGGTCGCGGCGGAGGCCTTTCTGACATGTTCGGTGGCGGTGTAACCAGCAACCTGCAGTCGTCGGGTGTTGCCGAGCGCAACCTCAACCGCATCACCATCATTCTGGGCGTTGTGTGGGTAATCGACATTATCGCTTTGGGTCTGTTCACCCGCTTCGGCATCGAATAAATCCCGACTACCTAGTCGAATACCAGCAAGAGAGATTCCAATGACTGCAAACGGTTCAAGCATCCGCGGTTCCCGCATCGGTGCTGGCCCAATGGGGGAGCAGGATCGCGGTTACCAGGCTGACCGCGTCGTTCGAAGCTACTACTGCATCAACGGGCACGTTCAGAGCCCAATGTTCGCGGCAACTGTAGACGAAGCAGACATCCCGGAACTACTCGACTGCCCGAACTGTGGCTTGCCTTCGGGCCAGGACCAGGCAAACCCGCCTGTAATCGCAAAACACGAGCCGTACAAGACGCACCTTGCCTACGTCAAAGAACGCCGCACCGAAGAAGAGGCCGAGCAGCTGCTCGACGAAGCCGTGGCGGCAGTTCGTGAGCGACGCATTCGCCTTGCCGAGGCTGCAAATAGTTCGAACTAGTCACGGCCCGCCGCAAGCAAGAAAATACCCCTGGTTTGAGAACCAGGGGTTTTCTTATACCCGGAGGTGCTACAGGCTGGCCGCCGCCGCATCGTCGATGAACCAGATGTCGGCTCGGGTGCCGTGGATACGACCAACAGGCAACACGGACGGGTCGGTCGAGAACGCGACCGCAGTTGGCTCGGCCTTGTCGCCGCCCGCGATGGTGAACCAGATTTCTGTCCAAGTGTTGATCGCGGCGTAGCTGAAGCTCAAACGCTGCGGCGGAGGTTTTGGTGACTCGTGCTCCGCGATCACGGCGGCTTGGGCACCCAAGTTGTCTTTGCCGGGGAATAGCGAAGCCACATGACCGTCAGGACCCATACCCATAAATGCAAACGAGATAGTCGGGTTTTCGGCAAGCCAGTGGGACTCAAATTCGCGCGCGGCGGCTTCTAGGCCGAGCCCTTCGCCCGCGGCGGGGAACTGATGCAGGTTAGCTGCTGGAACGTCAAGGTGTCTTAGCAGTGCATCCCACGCCTGGTTGAAGTTTCGGTCGGACGAATCGCGAGCGACAAAGCGCTCATCGCCCCACCAGAAGTGCAACTTGCTGTAGTCGATCGCATCGCGGTCAACGTGGTTGGCCCAGCAGGCGAGTGCCTTGATGCCGACGGTTCCACCAGTTATGGCAATGTCGAGACGGTCGTGCGTGCGCTGCAGATCCAAGATGCGTGAAACGGCGGCTTCGGCAACCGCTAAGGCAACCGCATCGGCAGTAGCGAAACGCAAAACCTCGAGCTTGGTCACTACTTACCTGGCTTGAAAGTAGCGATTACCTTGCCGAATAGGTCGTCGGCGTCGAGACGTCGCATATCTTCGCTCAGGCAATCGCGCAGGCTGCGACGAGGCAGCGAAATCTCGCGGGTCGGCTGAGTCGGCTGAATCAGCGTTGCCACGCCAGGCTGGTTGCGCACGATTTCGATGTCGCCGCTCTTGCGAATGAGCTTCACACCGCGAATGCCGGCAACGGCGTTGCCGCGGGCAAAACGATTGAGCTTCACGTCCACCTTCAGTTTTAGTTGCAGCCAGGCTGCCAGCAGGTCGGTACTAGGCGAATCCTCGGCACCGGTGACCTCTACGCCTACAACTTGGTCGTACGGTGGCTGATCGAGAATCGCTGCCAGCTGCGCGCGCCAGAGCGTAAGACGCGTCCAAGCGAAATCGCTGTCGCCAGGTGCGTATGTCTTAGCCAGGTTGGCTAGGAATGCCTTGTGGTCGGTCGATTCGGCCGCATCGGTGATGCGACGCGTCGCGATGCGTCCAATCTGTGACGCCTTGGCGTTCGCAGGGGCCTCGGTAGGCCACCATGCAACGACGGGTGCATCTGGCAGCAGGAGGCCCGTCACGAGGCTCTCAGGGTCGTCTGCGACCTCACCGAAGGCGCGCAGCACGACCACCTCAGACGCGCCAGCGTCACCACCGATACGAATTTGGGCATCTAGACGGTTTTCGGCGTCCTTGGCATCTGTGTTGTCCTCGGCAAGAACGATCACACGGCATGGGTGCTCGTGCGACGACTCATTTGCAGCCTTGATAGCACTCTCGAGCCCATCGAGGTTGGTTTGGATGACGAGCGTGAGTACACGGCCGAGCGCGACTGCGCCACCCAGCTCGCGAATTTGCACCAGCTGCTTGGAAACCTTGCTGATGGTGGTGTTTGGCAGATCGACGATCACGGGATTCTCCAAGCTCGGCCGTCGACGGCCATCATCTGGTCGGCAGAGGCTGGACCCCAACTACCTGGTCGGTATTGATCAACTGACGAATCCTGCTTCGCCCAGAACTCGAGGATCGGGTCGAGAATCTTCCACGACAACTCGACCTCCTCGTGACGCGGGAACAGGGGAGGGTCGCCTAGCAGTACATCCAGGATGAGGCGCTCGTACGCCTCTGGACTGGCCTCGGTGAAGGCATGTCCGTAGCCGAAGTCCATGGTGACGTCGCGCACCTGCATGCCAACACCAGGCACCTTGGAGCCGAAACGGATCGTGACGCCTTCGTCTGGCTGAACGCGAATCACGAGGGCGTTCTGGCCGAGGGCGCTGGTCTGCGACTCTTCGAACAGCTGCTGTGGAGCCCGCTTGAAAACGACGGCAATCTCGGTGACGCGACGACCCAAGCGCTTACCGGCGCGAAGGTAGAACGGCACGCCGGCCCAGCGTCGAGTGTTGATATCTAGGCGCATGGCTGCGTAGGTCTCGGTTCCCGACTCAGGGTTCATGCCATCCTCGTCGAGGAATCCTGGAACCTTCTCGCCGCCCTGCCAGCCGCCTGCGTACTGGCCGCGTGCAGTGTGCTTTCCAAGGTCACTCGGAAGGCGAACGGCAGACAAGACCTTCTCCTTCTCGGCGCGCAGGTCGGCAGCGTCAAACGAAACTGGCTCTTCCATGGCGGTAAGCGCGAGCAACTGAAGTAGGTGATTCTGAATCACGTCGCGGGCGGCGCCGACACCGTCGTAATAGCCAGCACGACCGCCAACGCCGATGTCCTCGGCCATGGTGATCTGGATGTGGTCGATGAAGTTAGCATTCCAGAGCGGCTCGAACATCTGGTTGGCGAAGCGCAACGCGAGGATGTTCTGAACGGTTTCCTTGCCTAGGTAGTGATCGATGCGGAACACGGAGTCGGCAGGGAAGACCGATTCGACGACCTCGTTAAGCTCGCGAGCCGACTGCAGGTCGTGACCAAAGGGCTTTTCGATCACAACACGACGGAACTCGTCTTGCTTCGGTGCCGCTAGGCCCGAGCGCGAGAGTTGCTGACAAACCTGCTCGAATGCCTTAGGTGGAATCGATAGGTAGAAGGCGTGGTTGCCGTTGGTGCCGCGTTCTCGGTCGAGGGACTCGATGGTTTCCTTGAGACGATCGAAAGCCGCATCATCGCCGAATTCACCCGAGACGAAGCGGATGCCCGAGGCAAGCTGCTGCCAGACCTCTTCCGAGAACGGCGTGCGCGCGTACTGGCGAACCGAGTCGTGCACAATCTTCTCGAAGTCCTGATCTTCCCAGTCGCGGCGCGCAAAGCCGACCAGGGCAAAGCCCGGCGGAAGCAGACCGCGGTTGGCGAGGTCGTAGACGGCCGGCATGAGCTTCTTGCGCGAGAGGTCACCGGTCACACCGAAGATCACTAGCCCGCTTGGGCCAGCGATGCGATTCAGACGGCGATCGCCTGGGTCTCTAAGCGGATTGTTCCCCGCGCTTAGCTTTACCGGACTCAAGATTTCTCCTAGTGGCTAGAGTGCAGCTGCGAGGGCGGCAAGACCGGCCTCGACGTCGTTGAGGGTCAGAGTTAGCACCGGACGCCCGAGCGCGGCGAGAACTGAAGCGTCGCCAGCTGCCTGGGATGCGATCAATTCACCGAAGGTGAAGTTGCGTCCCGGAACCGCGATGTCGGTCTTCGCAGCAGCGACGATCTGCAGGTAGATACCCTGCGCCGGACCACCCTTGTGGTACTGACCGGTCGAATGCAAGAAGCGTGGGGCCCAACCAAAGGTCACCGGACGGCGGGTCGCCTTGGCGACAGCCTCGCGCAGCTCGGCCGCCTGTGGCGCACTCGTGCGGTCGAGGTAAGCCTGAATCGAGACGTAGCCCGAGTCGGTGTCGAGCTGCTTCAGCAGTGCGCCAAGCGCGTCTTTGAGAGTTGCCTTACCAGTCAGGTCGAGCTCTGCCGAACGAACTTCGATCGAGCCATCCACGAACGCGGGTGCCGCGATGTCAGCGCGGTTCTCGAGCATTCCGCGAGCGGCGATCTTGGCCGATTCGACGTCGGGCTGGTCGAACGGATTGATACCGATCAGACGGCTGGCGATAACGGTTGCATACTCCCAGAGTAGGAACTGCGCGCCAAGCGGACCCGAAACCGAAACCTCGTCGTAGCCGGCGGTGGTCGCGTCGGCGACCAAACGCACTGCCAGCAGGTCGGCGAGACCAGAGTGCAGTTCGGCGCTGCTCGGCTCGAGAACGACAGGCAGGATGCCCTTGCCGAGCTTGCCGGTCGATTCCGCGATGAGCTGCTCGGCCCAGTCGCCAAAGCCGACGATCGGCGAACCTTCGGTGACAATGCCGATCTTGTCGCGTAGACCGTACTCGCCTGGGGTCTTGGCAAGAGCCGCACCAAGAACCAGAGCCGGGTTCGAAACGTCATCGCTAGCCAGCTGCTCTGCTACCGCGGTTGCCTCGTTCAGCAAGGCCTGGATGTCGACACCTGCGAGACCGGATGGGACCAAGCCGAATGCGGTCAAGGCGCTGTAGCGACCGCCCACGGTAGCGTCAGCATTGAACACGCGGTAGCCGTCTGCCTTGGCAGCTGCCTCCATAGGTGAGCCCGGATCGGTGACCACGACGATGCGGTCGGTCTTGTCGATGCCGGCATCGGTGAACGCTTGCTCGAAGATGCGCTTTTGCGAATCGGTCTCGACGGTCGATCCAGACTTCGACGAGACGACGATCGCGGTTGTGGCGAGGTCGCCCGCCAGCGCGGCACCGACCTGGTCGGCGTTGGTCGAGTCAAGGACAACCAATTCAACGCCGGCGGTGCGGGTGATGACCTCGGGTGCGAGCGAGGAGCCACCCATGCCGCACAGAACGAAACGGGTTACGCCCTTGGCGGCAAAATCGTCGCGCAGCGAGATGATGTCGGCGACAAGGCCCTGACTGTCTGAAGCCGAGGTAACCCAGCCCATACGGATCGAAGATTCGGCCTCGGCGTCCTTGCCCCACAGAGTGAAGTCTTTGGCGGCGATTCGGCTGGCGACCTTGTCTGCGACCAGTTGCGGAACGAAGTCTGCGACAGCCGCGCTGACGGAACCGCCCGTGATTACCTTGAGAGTCATCTGGGAGCCCGCGATTACTTGGCGGCCGCTAGGGCTTCGTCGACCGATTCGACCAGTTCGTTCCAAGAAACGATGAACTTGTCAACGCCCTCGGTCTCGAGCAGGTGAGTCACATCGTCGTACGAAACGCCAACCTTGGCGACAGCGTCGAGCACGAGACGGGCCTCCTCGTAGTGGTTGGTGATCGAGTTCGCGGGAACGATGCCGTGGTCGTAGACGGCTTCCATGGTCTTCTCAGGCATGGTGTTGACCAGCTGCGGTGCGACGAGCTCGGTGACGTAGAGGGTGTCGAGCAACGCAGGGTCCTTGACGCCTGTCGATGCCATGAGCGGGCGCTGAACGTTTGCTCCGGCAGCGGCCAAGTCGGCCCAGTCGTCAGCCGCGAAGGCCTGCTCGAATACCTCGTAGGCGAGACGTGCGTTCGCCAACGCTGCCTTGCTCTTGAGCTCGGTGGCCTCGGGAGTGCCGATAGCGACAAGGCGCTTATCGATCTCGGTGTCGACGCGCGAAACGAAGAACGATGCAACCGAGTGAATCTTGCTGATGTCGTGACCGGCTGCCTTTGCCTGAGCGATGCCTGCCTTGTAAGCGGCAATGACCTCGCGGTAGCGCTGCAGCGAGAAGATCAGAGTTACGTTAACCGAGATGCCCTCTGCGATAACAGCCGTGATGGCTCCGAGGCCGGCCTTGGTGGCAGGAATCTTGATCATCACGTTCTCGCGAGCGACCTTCGCGAAGAGCTCCTTCGCCTGTGCGATGGTTCCTTCGGTGTCGTTAGCGAGACCAGGCTCAACCTCGATCGAAACACGACCGTCGAAGCCCTTTGAGGCGGCGTAGACGCCCGCAAAGATGTCGCAGGCCTCGGCCACGTCCTGTGTGGTGATCTCGAAGATTGCGCCAGCGGCGTCCTTGCCCTCGGCGGCCAGCTGAGCGATCTGCTCGCCATAGCCCTCACCCTTACCGATTGCGCCGGCAAAGATGGTCGGGTTGGTGGTCACACCCGAGACCGAGCGGTTGGTGATCAGGTCACGAAGTGCGCCCGAGCGGATGCGGGTGCGCGACAAGTCGTCGAGCCAGATGCTGACGCCATTAGCGGCGAGCTGTGCGAGTGGATTAGTCATGATGTTCCTTTGGTTGTTTCGAAGACTGGGGGATTAGCCGAGCAGCTGCTTGGCGGTTGCGACAACGTTTTCGGTGGTCATGCCGAACTCGCGGAAAAGGGTCTTGAAGTCGGCCGAGGCACCGAAGTGCTCGATCGACACATGAGCCTGCGCGTACTGTGCCCAGCCGAGCGAGAGTCCGGCTTCAACCGAGACAGTCGCGACACCTGCCGGCAGAACGCCGGCGCGGTATGCCGAGTCCTGCTCTTCAAACCACTCGACGCAAGGGGCCGAGACGACGCGGGTTGCGATGCCCTCGGCCTCGAGCTGTTCGCGAGCAGCTACGGCCAACTGCACCTCAGAGCCGGTTGCAAGTAGCACCAGCTGAGGCGCCTTGCCGCCGGCGGCATCGATGAGCGTGTAGGCACCCTTTGCGGTGTTCTCTGCGCCAGCGAAGACAGCGCCGGTTGCGTCGGCCTCGCCGCGCTTGATAACTGGAATGTTCTGACGGGTCAGGGCGATGCCAGCTGGCCCTTCACGACGCTCGAGCATGGTCTTCCACGCGTATGCGGTCTCGTTTGCGTCGCCTGGGCGAACGATGTCGAGACCAGGGATGGCACGCAGGGTGGCCAGCTGTTCGATCGGCTGGTGGGTCGGGCCATCCTCGCCTAGGGCGACCGAGTCGTGGGTCCAGACGAAGATGCTCGGCACCTTCATCAGGGCCGCTAAGCGGACGGCGGGACGCATGTAGTCGCTGAAGATCAGGAAGGTGCCGCCGAATGCGCGCGTGTTGCCGTGCAGGACGATGCCGTTGAGGATCGAACCCATCGCGTGCTCGCGGATTCCAAAGTGCAAGACTCGGCCAAAGGCGTCGCCCGACCACTCGTGAGTCGACCACTCAGCAGGAACAAACGACTTAGCGCCGTTGATGGTGGTCAGGTTCGACTCAGCTAGGTCGGCCGAGCCACCCCATAGTTCTGGCATGACGGCCGCGATGGCATTGATTACCTTGCCCGATGCGGCTCGAGTCGAGACCTCGGTTCCGCCCTCGAACTTCGGCAGTGCCGCTTCGAGACCGGCTGGCGCCTTGCCCGACTGAACACGGTCGAAGAGCGCCTTGCGTTCAGGGTTCTTTGCCGCCCAGCTGTCGAAGTCGCCCTGCCATTCGGCGCGAGCCGCGTCGGCGCGGTTCTGGTAGCCGCGAGTGTGAGCAATAACGTCTGCATCGACCTGGAAGGTCTGCTCCGGGTCGAAACCAAGGGCACTCTTAAGGCCGGCGAGCTCTTCTGCTCCGAGAGCGGAGCCGTGAATCTTGCCCGAGTTTTGCTTCTTAGGCGAAGGCCAACCGATGATCGTGCGAAGGGTAATGAGCGAAGGCTTGTCGGTGGCTGCCTTGGCCTTTTCGATTGCGGCGTGGAGCTCTGCGACGTCTTCGACGTAGTTACCGGTCTTCTTCCAGTCGACCGTCTGCACGTGCCAGCCGTATGCCTCGTACCGAGCGTTCAAGTTCTCGGTGAAAGCGATGTTGGTGTCGTCTTCGATCGAGATCTGGTTTGAGTCATAAATCACAACGAGATTGCCAAGCTTCTGGTGGCCGGCAAGCGATGCTGCTTCAGCGGTGACGCCCTCCTGCATGTCGCCATCGCCAGCGATGACGTAAACGAAGTGGTCAAATGGCGACTGACCCGCTGGAGCCTCAGGGTCGAACAGGCCACGCTCGTAGCGAGCGGCATACGCAAAGCCGGTGGCCGATGCCAGGCCCTGACCGAGAGGTCCGGTGGTAATTTCAACACCCTTGGTGTGGCCGTACTCTGGGTGGCCAGGGGTTGCGGAACCCCACGTGCGCAACGACTTGATGTCGTCAAGCTCAAGGCCGTAGCCGTGCAGGTAAAGCTGGTTGTAGATGGTCATCGATGAGTGACCGATCGACAGGATGAAGCGGTCGCGGCCGACCCAGCGGTCGTCCTTTGGGTCGTGACGCATCACCTTGTTGAAGAGCAGGTATGCGACTGGCGCCATGCTGATGGCGGTGCCAGGGTGGCCGTTGCCGACCTTCTCAACCGCGTCGGCCGCGAGAACGCGTGCGGTGTTCACTGCTTTGGAATCTAGATCGGTCCACTGGAATGCTGACAAGACAGCTCCTTACGTAACTGTTAAACGGATTAATGAGATGGCGACTCTGCCTGATGGCCGGAAAAATCTGGTGAACACTATGCCTATGGCAGGTTGCTGCCAGGTTCGCCACATTCCGTTACGGGGTCAATCTTATCGCCGAGGCGCTACGGGAGCTCGTTTTTGAGAGCGCTTTGCCGCCGCAAATTTGCGCCGTTTCGCGCGGGTCTATTTACTAGGGAAGAGCGGGAGCGTCGCGTGACTTAGACTTGTCGAGATGTCATCGGCAGAGCAAAAATCCAAACCAAAGTGGCTGGCAAAGCTGCGCGCGTACGTTGCGCTAACCAAGCCTCGCGTCATCGAGTTGTTGCTCATCACAACCGTGCCAACCATGATTCTTGCCCAGGCCAACAATGGCGGTGGACTACCGAACCTATGGCTAGTACTCGGCACGCTCGTGGGTGGCGCTCTCTCGGCTGGCAGCGCAAACGCATTCAATTGCTACATCGATGCCGACATCGACAAGATCATGGGACGCACCAAAGGTCGCCCGCTTGTCACTGGCGAGCTGACCAAGCGCGAGGCGTTTGTATTCAGCTGGCTCACCGGCTTCGCATCTGTGCTCTGGCTCTGGTTCTTGGCCAACCCGCTTTCGGCAATCCTTTCTGTCAGCGCGATTGCCTTCTACGTTCTCGTCTACACCATGCTGCTCAAGCGACGCACTCCGCAGAACATCGTTTGGGGTGGGGCCGCGGGTGCCATGCCGGTACTGATCGGCTGGGCCGCGGTAACCAACAGCATCGACCTCGCGCCAATCATTCTGTTTTTGATCATCTTCCTTTGGACGCCGCCGCACTACTGGCCTCTCTCAATGCGCTATCGAGAGGACTACGCCGCTGCCGGAGTCCCGATGCTCCCAGTTGTGCGAAAGTCACCAGTGGTGGCGGTGCAGATCATTTTGTACGCTTGGGCGCTCGTGGTCAGCACCTTCCTGCTGATTCCCGTTGCCAACATGGGCTGGACATACACGATCGTCGCTACGGCGTCGGGTCTCTGGTTTTTGGTGGAGTCGTTCAAGCTCTACCGTCAGGGCCTTCGTGAAGAGCCGAAGAACCCGATGAAGCTGTTCCACGGGTCGATCACCTACTTGACCCTGCTGTTCCTTGCGGTAGCAGTAGATCCGCTTCTGACCTTCTAGGCTCCAGAGACCTTCAACTCGGCCAATCTGGCCAGGGCTTCCTCGCGCTCGACTGAGTGGTCGACGATTGGCGCTACGTAGCCGCCCGAGAGGCCGTCCAGCAACAACCAGGGCTCATGAACTGCTGCGCCATCAATGTGAGCCAGTTCCGGAATGTACTTGCGCACGTAGTCGCCGTTCGGGTCGAACTTCAGACCTTGGGTTATCGGGTTGAAGACCCTGAAATACGGGCTTGCGTCGGTTCCGCAGCCGGCGGTCCACTGCCAACCATGTGCATTTGATGCTGGGTCGAAGTCACTCAGGTGGCGTTCGAACCATTCTGCGCCGTGTTGCCACTCGATGTGTAGGTCTTTGACCAGGAACGATGCCACGATCATGCGCACGCGATTGTGCATCCAGCCGGTTGCCAGCAGCTGTCGCATGCCGGCATCCACCATCGGGAAGCCAGTCTTGCCCTGCTGCCAGGCGGCGAGCCTTGTGTCGGCCTCGGTGCCGCTGTCGTAGCGCATCCGCGCGTATTTGGAGTCGTAATACTCGGTGGTGGTGTGGGGATTGTGCCACAGGACGTCGGCGTAGAACTCGCGCCAGGCGATCTCTTTTCGGTAGACGTTATGACCGTCGGAGTCACCGAGTTGAGCTAGCAGCGTGCGTGGGTGGATCTCGCCAAAAGCAAGGGCGTGGCTGAGGTGGCTCGTGCCCGACATGTCGGCGCGATCGCGATCCTCGTGATAGTTGGCAAGCGCGCGCGACTTGAAGCGCTCGAAGGTGCGCCGTGCGAATGCCTCGCCGGCGACGACCTTGAACGGTGCACGCTTGGTCGGTGTCGCTAGCTCGCTATGTGCTAAACGATGAAAGCTTGCATTCGGCGGCAAGACGAGGGGACGCGCGTAGTGGGCAAGTTCGAACCAAGCCTTGAAGAATGGCGTGTAAACCCTATACGGACTGCCATCCGGCTTGGCGACGCATCCCGGAGTGACCGCGTAGTAGCTGCCCGTGAGGTCAAGAAAGATGCCTTGCGCCTTGAGCGCCAGACCCACGACGTTTTGTTCTGCGATGCCTGCAGGGTCAAAGGCTCGTGTGGCGAAGACATACTTGGCGCCGGTGCTTGTCGCAAGCGAGGCTAGGCGCTCCGCTGCCGCGTGCCAGCCGCTTTCGGAAATGATCGTAAGCGCACCCGATACATCGCCATCCAGCGATCGCAGCGATTCGACCAAGCTGTGCTGACGGATGCCTTCGAGAGCCGCGAAGTCAGTTGAGCTCAGCAGATAAACAGGTCGAACAGAGCCACCGTCGTGCTCCGCCGCCTTGTTCAGCGCCTCATTGTCTTGAAGTCTCAGATCGCGTCGGAACCAGAAGATGGCCGGCATTTAGCGCTGCTTTCGGGTTGGGGTTGCCGATAGCAGTGCGGCCGATAGAAGGGCTATGAGGCACGAAGCCCCGAGCATGTGAGCGGCGACAAGCAGCGGCGGAACACCCAGGCGCGCCTGGGCCACACCGAGCAGAGCCTGGCCGGCCAACCCGATGAACAGCCAGAAGTGCAAACGAGTCGCGATCGTCGACGCCTGCTTGCGAAGCGTTAGAAGACTGATGGCAACGAGCCCCATCAAGACGTAAGCGGGGTAGGAGTGCAAGTGCTCTACCAGCTCCAGGTCGTAACCCGAGCGTGGGGTGTCCGCATCGCCAGCGTGAGGGCCTGCACCGGTGACCACGACACCAAGCAGAACTGTCAGGATGCCGATTAGATAGCTGGGCCAGGCCAGGACGCGGGCAACCGCTGTCGCCTCACCGCGCGACTTGCCATAGAAGTTCCAGACCAGAATCGTGGCGATGGCTATCAGGATGCCGCTGACGACGAAGTGCAGGCCAACCACCCACCACGTGAGTTGAGTAAGCACCGATATTCCGCCGATGACCGCCTGGGCAACGATGCCCATGCCCAACGAGAACGAGGTCCAGACCAGTCCGCGTCGCTGTTCGACGGCCAGGCGCTTTACCGTGACGAAGGTGAGAAGTGCAATGATGGCGAGCACGAACGTGAGCAAGCGGTTGGCGAACTCGATGACGCCGTGGATACCCATCTCGGGTACGGTGACGAGCGATTCCTCGGTGCAGGTCGGCCAGGTTGGGCAGCCGAGGCCAGAACCGGTCAATCGCACAGCGGCGCCCGTGACGACAATCAGAATCTGTGAAGCCAGTGAGGCCCACACGTAAAACCGCAGGCGTGCTGGGGCGAAGATCGAGTCGACGAAGTTGCGGATTGTGCTGCTCAAGACGTGCTTTCTGGGTTATTCGCGCCTAGCCGACGGGGGAGTCGGCGAGGTAGACTGGACCGAGGTTTTCGACCGACGTCAAACGCCAGCCGCGATTCCAGTTTCGCACACTGTGCAACTGCGACGTCTCGGGGAATGTTCCGCATTCCCATCCAGTTGAAACTAACGACTTAGACCGGCCGAGCTGATACTCGCGCCCAAAGCTATAGGAGGCCCGAATGTCGGAAAGCATCATGGACCGCAACCCCGAACTCGAGGGAATTGGCGTCTACGAATTCGGCTGGTCGGACCCAGATTCAGCCGGTGCAACCGCGAAACGCGGCATTAACGACGAAGTCGTGCGCGACATCTCGGGCAAGAAGAGTGAGCCGGAATGGATGCTCGAACGACGTCTTCGTGGCTACGACTACTTCACCAAGAAGCCGATGCCAACCTGGGGCAGCGACCTCTCGGGAATCGATTTCGACAACATCAAGTACTTCGTTCGCTCAACAGAGCGCCAGGCCCAAAGCTGGGAAGATCTACCTGAGGACATCCGCAACACCTACGAGCGTCTTGGAATCCCTGAGGCCGAGCGCGCACGTCTGGTGGCAGGCGTTGCGGCACAGTACGAGTCTGAGGTCGTCTACCACCAGATTCGCGAAGACCTGGAGGCGCAGGGCGTCATCTTCCTAGACACCGACACGGCGCTCAAAGAGTACCCTGAGATCTTCCAGGAGTACTTCGGCACTGTCATTCCTGCAGGCGACAACAAGTTTGCTGCGCTAAACACGGCCGTCTGGTCGGGTGGCTCATTCGTCTACGTGCCGAAGGGCGTACACGTCGAGATTCCGCTGCAGGCATACTTCCGAATCAACACGGAGAACATGGGTCAGTTCGAGCGAACCCTCATCATCGCCGACGAAGACTCTTACGTGCACTACATCGAGGGCTGCACCGCGCCGATCTACCAGAGCGACTCACTGCACTCGGCCGTTGTCGAGATCATCGTGAAGAAGAACGCCCGCGTTCGCTATACGACCATCCAGAACTGGTCGACCAACGTCTACAACCTCGTCACCAAGCGCGCCGTGTGCCACGAGGGAGCCACCATGGAGTGGGTCGACGGCAACATCGGCAGCAAGGTCACCATGAAGTATCCGGCCGTCATTCTGGCGGGCGAACACGCACGCGGCGAGACGCTTTCGGTTGCCTTTGCAGGCGAGGGCCAGCACCAGGACACCGGCGCCAAGATGATTCACCTCGCTCCATACACCTCGTCTTCGATCATTTCGAAGTCAATCGCCCGCAGCGGTGGCCGTGCTTCGTACCGCGGCGAAATTCGCGTAAACCCGGGCGCACACCACTCGGCCAACACCGTTCGCTGCGATGCCCTTCTGGTTGACACTATTTCGCGCTCCGACACCTACCCGGCAGTGGATATCCGCGAGGACGACGTCTCAATGGGGCACGAGGCCACGGTCTCACGCGTTAGCGAAGAGCAGCTCTTCTACCTGCAGTCACGCGGACTCCCTGAAGATGAGGCAATGGCGATGATTGTGCGCGGGTTCATTGAGCCAATCGCCAAGGAACTGCCAATGGAGTATGCACTAGAGCTAAACAAGCTGATTGAGCTGCAGATGGAAGGAGCGGTCGGCTAATGGCTGGGACCCTCAACGAACACAGCCACGGCCTCGCTCCGGTGCAGATGCGCTCCGAGCGTAAACGCTCGAGCGACGCGGCGGACTTTGATGCAATCACGATGCGCGACGAGCAGTGGCGCTACCTGGAGGCAGCCCGACTCAAGGGCCTCGACGACCTTCCACTTGACGAGTTCAGCGGCGACATCGAACTAATCGCGCCTGCCGGCGTTACCGCGAGCTGGATTAGCCGCGATCACACACTGTTCGGCTCGGCTGGCCTCCCGGAGGATCGCGTGACCGCCGCCGCCTGGGGCGCCGCGAGCCAGGCCTACCTGATTTCAATCGAGCCGGAATTCGCGGGTGAAGCAATCCGCCTGAACCTTCGCGGCACCGACGCGAGCGCGAGCGCCCTGCACCTCGTTGTGCACGCCGGCAAGTTCTCAGACGCCACGGTGGTAATCGACCACACCGGCCAGGCCGTACTGGGCGAGAACATCGAGATCATTGCCGATGACGAAGCTAAGTTGAAGGTTGTTTCGGTTCAGGACTGGACTCGTGACTCGGTGCACGTATCGGCGCAGTACGCCAAAATTGGCCGTAACGCCAATTTCGAACACGTCGTGGTCACTCTCGGTGGCGACACCGTACGCATCACGCCTACCGTCGACTTTGCGGCTCCAGGCGGCTCCGTCAACCTGCTAGGTGCATACTTCGCGACTGCCGGTCAACACCAGGAGCACCGTCCGTTTGTCGACCACTCGCAGCCAAATTGCAAGTCGAATGTCACCTATAAGGGCGCACTTCAGGGTGAGAAGGCACACACCGTCTGGGTTGGCGACGTACTGATTCGCAAGGCCGCCGAAGGCACCGACACCTACGAACTGAACCGCAACCTGCTTTTGACCGACGGCGCTCGCGCCGACTCGGTGCCGAACCTCGAGATTGAGACCGGCGAGATCGAGGGTGCCGGCCACGCCAGCGCCTCGGGTCGTTTCGACGACGAACAGCTGTTCTACCTGCAGGCGCGCGGAATCAACGAGCTCGAGGCCCGCCGACTCGTCGTGCGTGGCTTCCTCAACGAGGTCGTGCAGCAGATTGGTGTCGAAGACATCGAAACCCGACTCAATTCAGCAATCGAAGCCGAGCTAGCAAGGAGCATCAACTAATGCCTGCAATCAACACCACGCTCAAGGCCGATGACCTGAAGCCGGGCAAGGCAGTTCGTATCGTGATCAGCGGTCACGCCATTGCGCTCATCAAGACCAAAGCGGGCGAAATTCACGCCCTCGACGACAAGTGCTCGCACGGCGAAATCTCGCTAAGTGAAGGCTTCGTTGACAAGGACTCCATCGAGTGCTGGGCCCACGGAGCCAAGTTCTCGCTCGAGACCGGTGCGGCGCTCACCCTTCCAGCCTTCGAACCCGTCGCAGTGCACGAGGTTTTCGTCGAAAACGGCGAAGTCTTCATCGACTACGACGCCGAATAATTCAGACTTAGAACAGAAAGCAACCAAGATGGCCATTCTTCAGATCAAAAACCTGCACGTCACCGTCGAGACCGAGCAAGGCACCAAGGAAATCCTCAAGGGCGTAGACCTCACCATTCGTTCGGGGGAGACCCACGCAATCATGGGCCCAAACGGCTCGGGCAAGTCGACCCTGGCATACACAATCGCCGGTCACCCTAAGTACACCGTGACCGAGGGTGAAATCCTGCTCGACGGCGAAGACGTGCTCGAGATGAGTGTTGATGAACGCGCACGCGCGGGCCTCTTCCTGGCCATGCAGTATCCGGTCGAGATTCCGGGCGTATCGGTCAGCAACTTCCTGCGCACCGCCAAGACCGCCATCGACGGCGAGGCACCGGCCCTGCGTCAATGGATCAAAGACATTCGAGTCTCAATGGAAAACCTGCGCATGGACTCTTCGTTCACGGAGCGCAACGTAAATGAAGGCTTCTCTGGCGGCGAGAAGAAGCGCCACGAGATCCTCCAGCTCGAGCTGCTCAAGCCTAAGTTCGCTGTGCTCGATGAGACCGACTCGGGACTCGACGTCGACGCACTGAAGATCGTCTCTGAGGGCGTAAACCGCGCCAAGGTCGACAACGGATTCGGCGTGCTGCTTATCACGCATTACACCCGCATCCTTAAGTACATCAAGCCAGACTTCGTACACGTCTTCGTCGCCGGCAAGATTGCCGAAGAGGGAGGTCCTGAGCTTGCCGAACGCCTCGAGGCTGAGGGCTACGACCGTTACGTGAACGCGTAAGCATGAACGATATCGCAGAGTACGAGCTCGACCCGGCCAAGTATGACGAGGTTCTCGAGGCTCTAAAGGATGTAATCGACCCCGAGCTGGGAGTAAACATCGTTGACCTAGGTCTGATTTACGGCCTGCTCAAGAGCGACGACGGCGCCCTGTTGATCAACATGACCCTGACTTCCGCTGGCTGCCCGCTCACCGATGTACTCGAGGAGCAAACTGGCCAGGCCCTCGACGGCGTAGTCGACGCTTACCGCATCAACTGGGTTTGGATGCCACCTTGGGGCCCTGAACGCATTACCGAAGACGGCAAGGAACAGATGCGCGCGATTGGATTCTCGATCTAGAACTCCCCAGACAACTCACTCGTCCCGCGACGATTCACGACGCCGGGCAAACGAAAAGGCCCTCCCGCTCGGGAGGGCCTTTTCGCGTAAGCCGATTACTTGAGCTTGCGGAGCAATGCCCAAGCTGCAGGAAGGGTCATGCCGGCTGCGACTGCCTTTACGGCGTCACCAAACACGAATGGCACCATCCAACTTGCTGCGGTAGCCAGGTCAACCTTGGACACGGCAGCAAGCACCGGAATACCGAAACCGTAGATGACGATTGAACCGGCGACGAAGGCCGCGAGCATCTTGAGGAACTTCGAGCTCCACTCAAGTTCGGCGAGCTTGCCGACCACGAATGCGGCTGCGATGAATCCGATGATGAAACCGCCGGTCGCGCCGGTGATGACGCCGAAGCCGCCCGACGCGCCCTGGAACATTGGGAGGCCGATCGCGCCGAGCAGGGCATACGCCAGCATCGATAGTGCCCCACGGACCGATCCGAGCGAGGCACCGATTACTAGAACCGCGAAAGTCTGAAGAGTAAAAGGCACGCCAATCGGGGTCGGCACGCTTACCTGAGCGGCGAGACCCGTTAGTGCGGCTCCAGCTAGCACGAGAACGGCGTCGGTGGTCAGGCTACGGCGGAAGATGCCGTCAACAAGGGTTGGGCGCAGAGTCGCGATGTTTGACATGGAAGCCTCTCTTCAGGTGATACAGACGATTGTAGACTAGGCGTTTCGAACGGTGGCGTCTTTGGCCCGCCGCATTACCAAAAACTACGGACTTCATCATGATTAGCGTGCGCGACCTCGAGATTCAGATTGGCGCTCGCACACTCATGAGCGGTGTCACCTTTCGCGTCGACAAGGGCGACAAAGTCGGACTGGTCGGCCGTAACGGAGCCGGCAAGACCACCCTGACCAAGATTCTCGCTGGCGACGGTCAGCCGAGCGCTGGCAAGGTCGAGAAGACCGGAGAAATTGGCTACCTACCGCAGGATCCTCGCAGTGGTGACCCCGAGGAATTGGCGCGCACCCGCATCCTGAATGCTCGGGGCTTGGGTGACCTACTCGAGCAAATGGCCAAGGCTAGCGAAGACATGGGTAGCATCGACCAGGCCGTATACGACAACGCCATGCGCAAGTACTCCAGCGCAGAAGAGCGCTTCAACGCGCTAGGCGGTTATGCGGCCGAAGCTGAAGCCGCAGCTATCGCAAGCAATCTTGGCCTGAAAGAGCACATTCTGAACCAGCCGCTCAAGACCCTTTCAGGCGGTCAGCGCAGACGCATCGAGCTGGCGCGCATCCTGTTCAGCGATGCCCAGACCATGATTCTCGATGAGCCGACTAACCACCTTGACGCCGATTCTGTGGTTTGGCTACGCGAGTTCCTCAAGGGCTATCAGGGTGGACTCATCGTCATTTCGCACGACGTCGATCTCGTGGGCGAGACTGTGAACCGCGTGTTCTATCTCGATGCCATTCGCGGAGTCATCGATGTCTACAACATGGGCTGGAAGGCTTACCTGAAGCAACGCGAAGCCGACCAGGAGCGCCGCAAGCGCGAGCGAGCTAACGCCGAGAAGAAGGCGGCGACCCTGCAGCTGCAGGCCGCGAAGTTTGGGGCAAAGGCCACCAAGGCCGTGGCCGCGCAACAGATGATTCGTCGCGCAGAGAAGCTCCTGACCGGCCTCGAAGAGGTGCACGAAACCGATCGCGTTGCCAAGATTAAGTTCCCGGATCCGGCACCGTGCGGCAAGACTCCGCTGATGGCAAGCAACTTGAGCAAGAGCTATGGATCGCTCGAAATCTTCACGGCGGTCGACCTCGCAATCGACAAGGGTTCCAAGGTCGTCGTCATCGGATTAAACGGTGCGGGCAAGACCACGCTGTTGCGTATGCTGGCAGGCATCGATAAGCCTGACACCGGTGCGATCGAGCCCGGCCACGGTCTGAAGATCGGCTACTTCGCTCAGGAGCACGAGACCCTCGACGTCTCGAAGACCGTGCTCGAGAACATGCAGCGGTCAGCGCCGCAACTGGCAGATACCGATGCACGCAAGGTCCTGGGTTCGTTCCTGTTCACGGGCGATGACGTAAACAAACCCGCTGGCGTTCTTTCGGGCGGAGAAAAGACCCGCCTAGCTCTAGCCGCACTCGTGGTCTCATCGGCGAATGTTCTATTGCTCGACGAGCCAACCAACAACCTAGATCCGGCGAGTCGCGAAGAGATCCTGCGCGCGCTGGCGACTTTTACCGGGGCGGTCGTGCTCGTGTCGCACGATGTTGGAGCCGTAGAAGCACTCAACCCTGAGCGCGTGCTGATCCTGCCCGACGGTGTCGAGGATCACTGGAATCAGGAATACGCCGACCTTATCGCCCTTAGCTAACGAGCTAGTTGGTCTTCGACGCGTTCGTCCAGTTCACTGCGACGCACACGCTTTGGTTTGATGACGTAGTTTGGATCCGTCGCAGCCAGGTAGTGTCTGCGTTCAGTGCGCACGAAGTAGCCGAGGGTCGCAAACGCCATAATCGCGAACATGATCCACTGAATCGCGTAACTGAGGTGATTACCCTCTGATAACAGCGGCTTGGCCTCGATCATTGGGCGGGTCGCGAGGTCGAGCGTTTGACCACCGGACGTTCTTTCCGACGACAAACGAAGGTATGCCGTTGTCTCGAACACTCCTCGGATGTGGGTTTCGGCAGCCGCCATCTTCGGATTCACATAGGGAAGCAGCCCTTCGGTCACGGTCTTACCGACGACCGTCTCGGCGGCACGGATGCGGGCCTGTAGCCTGAGCTCACCTGTTGGCAGCGGGGGAATGGAGTCTGGCGTCTCATTGGTGCTGCCCGTCGGCAGCCATCCGCGATCCACTAGGTAGAGTTTGCCGTCCGAGTGCTCGAACATTGCTACCTGCAGAAAGCCCTGGTTACCGCCGTAAGGCTTGTTGCGAACCAGAAGCTCGGTTCCAGGCACGTAGTGGCCGGCGAGTGTGACAGGACGCCACTCAACGGAACGTTCGAAACCGGTCGCACCTAGCACCTGCTCGACCGGCAGCGGCGCTTGGTCGTAGTTCCTTGTGACGAGGTCGTTCTTGGCGACGACCTCGGCGCGGCGGTTGAACTGCCAGTTTGATAAAAAGACACAGGCGATGGCGAACGCCACGGCGACGAGCAGCCAAGCGAGCCAACGGCGCCACGATGTGGCTGCATAGCTCATAGCGAGACCTCCCGCTGAGACTTGGCGACCCCTAGTTCTCGCGTTGCCAAGAGGAACTCGCGGGCCGATAGGTACTCAGTCAAGTACTCGAGATGGTCTTGGCAGGTAGCCCAGGTTTTGGTGCGATCAACACTGTGGATTTTGGGATTGCGCCATTCCAGCAGGAGTACCGCGCCGGCAACACAGCCGGCACGAGAACACGTCGCCTCGCTTGGTGACAGCGGCAGGTCAGCGAGCATCCTTGACGTCCTCTCGCTCATCCTGCGGCGTAACGATGGTGAAATCCTTGGCCTCGAGGCGCAGGACGGGCGCGTCCACAACCGTGGCCTTCTGCTCCGTTTCGTGCTTGACGTCATTGGCGATCACGACGGCGATGTACGGCAGGAATATGGCCGCCGCAAAGAACACCCACTGCAACCAGCCGGTCACGACCATGCCCAGAACTAGGCAAAGGACTCGAACGGTCATCGAAACCGTGTACTTGATCATGCGGCTGCGACGTTCGTGTTCCGGATTTACGCCGATTGAGGTGACGCTCTGAACCGATTCTGAGTCGACGGATGAGGAGCGTTTTGCCTTTGACATCTCGACTCCTGTTCCCGCGAATGTTGTCTCCGCGGATTACCTAACCGCGGTTGTCCGACGGTTGTTCCAACGGCTTGCCTAGCCCGTTTTGCGGTGCTTAAAGACTAAACTTCTCGTGGCAATCAAGCCAATCGAAGCCTTTCGAAAGGATCGCATGAGCACCCCAAGAACCGTTCTAGTTACCGGTGGAAATCGCGGCATCGGTCGTGCAATTGCCGAGGAGTTCATTCGCCAGGGTCACCGCGTAGCGGTAACGGTTCGTTCGGGCGAAGGACCAACGGGTGCGCTCAGTGTTGTGGCCGATGTCACCGACTCTGCAAGCCTGGATGCGGCCTTCGCCGAGGTGGCCAAGAAGCTTGGCCCTATCGAGGTTCTTGTTGCCAACGCCGGCATAACGCGCGACACCTTGCTGATGCGCATGACCGATGAAGACTTCGAACAGGTCGTCAACACCAACCTCAACGGAGTCTTCCGTGTCGTGAAGCGCGCGACCACAGGCATGATCAAGGCCAAGTTCGGTCGCGTCATCCTGATTGGTTCCGTAGTAGGGCTCCTAGGCTCGGCCGGTCAGGTCAACTACTCGAGCACCAAGTCGGCGCTCGTCGGCATGGCACGCTCGATCACTCGCGAGCTCGGAGCCCGAGGAATCACGGCCAACGTGGTTGCTCCGGGATTCATAGATACCGACATGACCGCAGCCCTTCCAGAGGCGCAGCAGGACGAATACAAGAAGAAGATTCCAGCCGGCCGATTCGCCCAGCCGGAAGAGGTCGCACGCGTCGTAACCTGGTTGGCCAGCGACGACGCCGCGTACATCTCTGGCGCTGTCATTCCGGTCGACGGCGGCCTCGGCATGGGCCACTAGGTCCAAGCAAACTGAAACAACTCGAGAAAAGACAAAGCATGACTAACCCATTGAAGCCAGGTTCACTTACCGGCAAGGTTGCACTCGTCACCGGCTCTTCGCGCGGAATCGGCGCTGACACACTCGGCTACTTCGCCGAGGCAGGTGCCGCGGTCGTAGTCAACTACCGCAACAAGGAGGCCCGCGCGCTCAAGCTCGTCGAAGGTATCGCCGCTAACGGCGGCAAAGCCATCGCGGTTGGCGCAGACCTCACCGAATCAGCTTCGGTCAAGGCGATGTTCGAGGCAGCAAAGGACGCTTTCGGCGGAATCGACATCCTGGTCATGAACGCCTCGGGCGGCATGGAAGCCGGTATGGGCGAGGACTACGCCATGCGCCTCAACCGCGACTCGCAGGTGGCCCTTCTGCAGACCGCGCTGCCTTTCATCAACGACGGCGGCCGCGTCGTGTTTGTCACCAGTCACCAGGCGCACTTCATCCGAACCACGCCGACCATGCCGGAATACCTTCCGGTAGCACTGTCGAAGCGAGCAGGCGAAGACGAACTGCGCAAGATGATCCCGACTCTTGCCGAGCGAGGCATTGGATTCGTTGTGGTCTCGGGCGACATGATCGAGGGAACCATCACGGCGACCCTGCTCGAGCGCGCTAACCCCGGTGCTATCGAGGCGCGCCGCGAGGGAGCCGGCAAGCTCTACAACGTGAGCGAGTTTGCTGCCGAGGTCGCAGCATCAGCGGTCGAACCGGTGCCGGCCGACAATACGCGTCTGGTCGGTGACACCACCGACTTCGCCGGCGAATAGTCCGCACAACGACAGAACTCAAAGGAAAAGGCCACCCAATCGGGTGGTTTTTTTCGTTGTGATTGCTGCTCGATGGAACTAGACGCCGAGCAGGTCGGCGATTTCCTCTAGGTTGCTGTTCTGCAGGACGATGTCGGCCGACGCCTTGACGATTGGTTTCGCATTAAACGCGACCGAAAGGCCGGCCCAGCTCATCATCTCTAGGTCGTTTGCACCATCGCCGACGGCCACGGTCTGAGCCTGCGAGAAACCGATGCGCTCGGCCCATTCGAGCAGCGATTGAGCCTTGACCGACTTGTCGACGATTTGACCCATCACCTTGCCGGTGAGCTTGCCATCGATGACCTCGAGGTCGTTGGCACGAGCAAAGTCGAGTCCGAGTCGATCGGCTAGGGGAGTGAGCACCTGGGTAAAACCGCCCGACACGGCTCCGGCGCGACCGCCTGCCTCGTGGATGCGGTGGATCAACTCAGCCGCACCCTTGGTGACGGTGACCTTCTGGAGCACGTCTGTAAATACTCGCTCAGGCAGGCCTTCAAGAGTCGCGACGCGTTCGATAAGGCTCGCACTGAAGTCGAGTTCACCAGCCATTGCGCGTTCCGTGACTGCAGCCACCTCGGCCCGACGCCCGGCCACATCGGCCAAGAGCTCGATTACCTCGTCTTCGATAAGGGTTGAATCTACGTCGAAGACGACGAAAAACTTGCTCACGGTGTGACTAGAACTCCTTTACCCACCACGGTAATTCCGGTTTCGGTGACGGTAAAACCGCGTGAAAGATCCCGTTCGCGATCGACACCGATAGACGCGCCGTCGGTGACTACGACGCTCTTGTCGAGGATAGCGCGTCTGATGGTGCAGTCGCGCCCAACCTGGACGCCGTCGAGCAGCACGGAGTCGGTAACTAGGGCGCGCGAGTGCACGCGTACGTTCGGTGAGAGCACGGAGCGCTCGACGATGCCGCCAGATACCACGGTTCCCAGCGAGACGATTGAGTCGCTGGTGCGACCCTGGTTGCCCTCGGCATCGTGAATGAACTTCACCGGCGGAAGGTTGATCTGCTGGGTGAAAATCGGCCACTCGCCGTTGTAGAGGTTGAAGATCGGCATGGTCGAGATGAGGTCCATGTGAGCCTCGTAGTAGCTCTCGATGGTTCCAACGTCGCGCCAGTACGAGTGATCGCGTTCGGTCGAGCCTGGAATCTCGTTGAAGGTGAAGTCATAGACCGAGGCGTCGTCGCGCGAAACCATGTAAGGCACGATGTCGCCACCCATGTCATGGCTCGAGTCTTCTCGATCGCCATCTTGTGTGATTGCGTCGATAAGAGCCTGCGCCGTAAACACGTAGTTTCCCATCGAAACGAGTGCCTCGCCCGGTGCGTCAGCCAGCGGCTTCGGGTCGTTTGGCTTCTCTCGGAACGCGGAAATCTTGGTCGGATCGTTGTCATCGACCTCGATAACGCCAAACTGGGTGGCCAGGCTGAGTGGCTGACGAATTGCTGCCACGGTCACGCCGCGCCCAGATGCAATGTGAGCCTCGATCATCTGTTCGAAGTCCATTCGATAGACGTGGTCGGCGCCAACGATGACCACGATGTCTGGACGCTCGTCGCCGAGCAGGTTCATCGACTGGAGTATCGCGTCGGCCGAGCCCGAGAACCAGCGCTTACCAAGGCGTTGCTGCGCTGGAACCGAAGCCACATAAGAGCCGAGCAGCGGCGACATGCGCCATGTGTGAGCAATGTGGCGATCAAGCGAGTGCGACTTGTACTGGGTCAAAACAACGATTCGGCGCAGACCGGAGTTGATGAGGTTAGACAGCGCGAAGTCGATGAGGCGGTAGCTTCCGCCGAATGGAACCGCAGGCTTCGCTCGATCGGCCGTGAGCGGCATCAGGCGCTTTCCTTCGCCACCAGCAAGGACCATTCCGAAAATGCGTTTCGTGCTCATGTTCAGAATGTTATCCCTCGGTTATTACGAGGCTATTAACATGACGATATGCGAATCGATCTGATCACCAAGGAATATCCACCCTTCATTTATGGGGGAGCAGGCGTACATGTCGCTGAATTGGTGAAAGTACTCCGCAAGCACATCGACGTACAGGTGCGCTGCTTCGGTGAGGTTCGTGATGAAACCGATACGTATTCGTATTCGCACAGCCCGAATTTTGACGGCGCTAATGGCGCGCTGCAGACCATGTCGGTAGACCTCAACATGGTGAGCGACATCGCGGGAGCCGACCTTGTTCACTCCCACACCTGGTACGCCAACTTTGCGGGACAGGTCGCCGGCACGCTACACGGCATCCCTCATCTGATTACCGCTCACTCACTAGAGCCGCTGCGACCATGGAAAGAGGCTCAGCTTGGTGGCGGATACCGCCTCTCCTCATGGGTGGAACGCACCGCCTACGAAGGTGCAACCGGCATCATCGCGGTGAGCGATGGCATGCGCAAGGACATCCTTCGCGCGTACCCGCAGATTGACCCTGCCAAGGTCTCGGTGGTTCACAACGGAATTGACCTGGACGCCTTCAAGGCCGCCGACAACCCAGATCTGGTCCGCGCGAACGGCGTAAACCCAGATCAGCGCAGCGTTGTGTTCGTCGGTCGCATCACGATGCAGAAGGGCCTGCCATACCTGATCAAGGCTGCTCGTGAGCTGCCAAGCGATGTGCAGCTCGTGCTATGCGCCGGAGCTCCTGACACGCCGGCGATTCTGGCCGAGGTTACCGAACTGGTCGAGGAGCTTCGCAAGGTGCGAGACAACGTCATCTGGGTAGACAAGCACCTGAGCCGTGCCGAACTGATCGCGATGCTCTCCGCGGCCACCGTGTTCGCCTGCCCGAGCATCTATGAGCCGCTCGGAATCGTCAATCTAGAGGCTATGGCCTGCGGAACACCTGTCGTGGCCACCGCCACCGGAGGCATCCCGGAGGTTGTCGAACACGGGGTGACCGGCCTACTCGTTCCTATTGAGCAGGTTCAGGATGGTTCGGGCAAGCCGCTTGACGAAGCCAAGTTCGTGGCCGACTTCGCGCGTGCGATGAACCAGATGCTCGATAACCCGAATCTGGAAGCGTTCGGCGCCGCCGGTCGCCGTCGCGTGGAGCAGTTGTTCAGCTGGGACAGCATCGCCGAACAAACCATCCGCGTGTATCGCAAGGCGCTTGAAGTTATCTAATACGCTGGTGGCATGTCGCGTGTCATTGACCTAAACAACATCACCGTCCTTCGCGAAGGACGGGCAATCGTGAACAACGTGGATTGGCAGGTCGACGCTGACCAGCGCTGGGTCATCATTGGACCCAACGGCGCGGGCAAGACCACTTTGCTGCGAGTCGCGGCCGCGCAGATTCACCCGACCACCGGCCAGGCGACTGTCTTGGGCGAACGCCTCGGCGAAATCAACGTCTTTGACCTACGCACCCGCATCGGCTTTGCCTCAAGCGCCCTGGCAGCCCACATTCCTAACAGCGAGACCGTCTTGAATGCCGTCATGACGGCCGCGTACGCGGTAACCGGCCGTTGGAACGAAAAGTACGAAGACATCGATGAGCGCCGCGCCCGTCGCGTACTGGCCGAATGGAAGCTTTCCGACCTAGCCGACCGGGCCTTCGGCACCCTCTCGGATGGTGAACGCAAGCGCACCCAGATTGCACGTGCCGTCATGGCCGATCCAGAGATACTGCTGCTCGATGAGCCAGTTGCCTCACTCGACCTCGCGGCACGTGAGCAGACCATCAGCACCATCGGTCACTACGCGCAGTCGCCATACGCACCTGCCATCGTCATGGTCACCCACCATCTTGAAGAAATCCCGAACGGTTTCACCCACGCCATGATCGTCAGTGAAGGTCAGGTTTTTGCCGCGGGAGCTATCGAAACAACGCTCACAAGCGAGAAAATTAGCGAGGCCTTCGGTTTCGAGATGGTGGTCACAAACGAGGGCGGCCGCTACCGCGCTCGCGCTGCTCACTAGTCGCGAGGAATCGCAAGAATGCGCTTGGGTTAGCGCGGCGTCTCTGTTATGCTTGTTCCTTGTGTGCTCGGCAGTATCGAGCTAAAAACTTTTCAAAAACCTAGGAAGTTACGTAATGAAGGCTGACATTCACCCAAAGTACGAGCCAATCGTGTTCCGCGACCTGGCATCGGGTGTCGCGTTTCTGACTCGCTCGACCATCTCAAGCAGCAAGACCATCGAGTGGGAAGACGGCAACACCTACCCAGTCTTCGACGTTGAAATCTCGTCGGCATCGCACCCGTTCTACACCGGCAAGCAGCGCATCATGGATGCCGCAGGCCGCGTCGAGCGCTTCAACGCTCGTTACAAGGGCTTCGGCGCGTAATTCGCAAAGACCAACAAGAAAACCCCCGCAGTCGCGGGGGTTTTCTTTTGCCGTGATCGGTAAGCCGAGGGCAGAGACGTTGTCTAGATGGACTTGAGCGGCCACCCGAGTTCGGCAACGAAGTCGGGTGCGCCGTTCTTGCGACGCCAAACCGCGAACGATTCTGCCTGCTCATCGGCCCAGATCGCTTGGCCAGCGTGAACCTTGGCGACATCATCGCCAAGCTGGGCACCAAACTTTTCTGCGATGGCTTGCATGACGCGACCAGCGGCAACGGCATCGGCAGTCGCGTTGTGCGCATCGCTCAGTTCAACTCCGTAGACGGCTGCGGCGTTCTCTAGGCGGCGCTTACCCGACCGGTACTGATCAACCTTCTTGTCGATAACGAGCGGGTCGAGAACTGGAAAGGGCTCGAGGATTGGCTCGAGGCCATGACGAAGGGCCTCGTACTTGAGGATCGTGAAGTCGTATGGCGCGTTATATGCCACTACCGGGATACCCGCCGCGAAGTAGCCACGCAGCGCTTCGAGGACCTCGGCGACAACCTCGGCCGCAGGGCGTCCGTTTGCTCGAGCGAACTCGGTCGTGACGCCGTGAACCTCAGCCGCAACGGCAGGAATCTCGATGCCAGGATCGGCAAGCCACTCCTCGTTGCGACCAACGATCTGGCCATTAGCGTCAATCTCGACAACGCAGGCCGTGACGATGCGAGATTCGCGAAGGTCCAGCCCAGTGGTCTCGGTGTCGAACACGGCAATGCGATTCGCCCAGGCCGGGCGAGAGCTTAACTCGAACGAAAGTTGATTCACGCTCGTAGCCTATGTGGGGCTTACGACACTAAGCCAACGCCACGCGACAGCTCGAGAGCAGCTGCGTGGTGATTGAGAGAGAAGACGTGAAGGCCTGGTGCACCCGCGGCTAGTAGGTCGCGACCGAGTTGGATGCTGTAATCCATGCCGATTTCCCGAGCTTCGGCATCGCTTGTCGCACCTTCTAGGCGTGCGAGTAGGTCGGCAGGAATAGCCGCGCCCGAAAGCTGAGCCATACGAATTACGTTACGAGCGTTGGCGATGGGCATGAGGCCGGGCAGGATTGGCAGCGATACACCTGCAACCTGGTTAGCGGCGAGTAGCGCCTGGTACGCCTCAATTGTGAAGAACAGTTGGGTCATAGCGAAACTTGCACCCGCATCTTCCTTGAGACGCAAGACGCGGGCATCATGTGAGAGCGATGCCGACTCGGGGTGAACCTCGGGGAATGCCGCAACGCCAACCTCGAGGCCAAACTCACTCCTGGCGAGTTCTACTAGTTCGAGCGCTGTCTTGAGGTCTCCCTTTGCAAGTGCTTCCGGATCATCCTTTGGTGCATCTCCTCGCAATGCGAGGATGCTACGTACGCCAGATTCGGCGTAGCGCGCGATGATTTCACGTGTCGAGTCTTTGGTGGCGCCTACGGCGGTTAGGTGACCAATCGTTAGGACACGGGGAGCCATGCGCTCGACAATCGCGAAGGATTTCTCGCGGTTGCTTCCGCCGGCACCGTAAGTGACCGAAACGAAGTCCGGTGCCGCCTCGAGAAGGCGGTCGAATGTTGACCACAACTTCTCGGTGCCTTCTTCGTCCTTGGGAGGGAAGAATTCGAACGAGAGCGTCGGCTGAGCAGCGTCCGATCGTGAAGCCAAAACATCTGCCACGCTCGCGGCTGGGGCAGGCGCGGCAGGGGAGCGTAATGGCTTGTAATCAGGCATTCGACAAGTTTATCGAGCCACGCGACGCGGGTAGAATTGAGACTCTATGTTTCCAAGCCGCTCCCAAGCCCTACTCGACGCTGTTCGTAACCGCGTCGTAGTCGCCGACGGCGCGATGGGAACGATGATCCAAGAGTCGAACCCGACACTGGCCGACTACGAGAACCTCGAGGGTTGCAACGAAATCCTCAATGTGACACGACCCGACATCATCGAGCGAATTCACCGCACGTACCTTGAGTCGGGTTCCGAAGCGATCGAGACCAACACCTTCGGCGCCAATTTGCCAAATCTTGCTGATTACGGCATCCAAGACCGCATCGAAGAACTGGCGCACGCCGGAGCGTCGCTGGCCCGAAAGGCTGCCGACGAGTTTGCGACCGATGAATCCCCGCGCTGGGTGCTTGGATCAATTGGCCCAGGTACCAAGTTGCCGAGCCTCGGTCACGAAAAGTTTGCCGTCCTGCGCGACGCCTACCAGCAAGCCGCGAAGGGATTAATTCGTGGCGGTGCTGACGCACTGCTGATTGAGACCGCACAAGACCTGTTGCAGGCCAAATCGGCAGTTATCGGTGCGCGCCGAGCCATGACCGAACTGCAAGTCAACGTGCCGATTCTCGTGTCGGTAACCATCGAGACGACGGGCACTATGTTGCTCGGCAGCGAAATCGGGGCGGCGCTCACGGCGCTTTCGGCTCTCGGTATCGACGGCATCGGCCTGAACTGTGCCACCGGCCCGACCGAGATGAGCGAACACGTTCGCTACCTGTCGAAGTTCAGCGAACTTCCGTTGGTCGTCATGCCGAACGCAGGCCTGCCAGAGATTGGACCCAATGGCGCGGTCTACAACCTGACCCCGAGTGAACTTGCCTCGGCTCACTTGCAGTTTGTTGGCGAGTACGGTGTCGGTCTTGTCGGCGGCTGCTGCGGCACGACCCCTGCCCACATCGCCGCCATCGCATCGGCAGTGCAGAATCGAGCCCCTCACCGCCCTGCCGTAACCGACGAGCCAGGCCTAGCCAGCCTCTACCAGCACCAGCCCTACGACCAGACGATGACCTACCTGTCGATAGGCGAGCGCACCAATGCCAACGGCTCCAAGGCCTTCCGCGAGGCAATGCTTGCAGAGAATTGGGATGAGTGCCTCGAGATCGCCAAGTCTCAGACGCGCGAAGGCGCCCATCTTTTGGACGTCTGCGTTGACTATGTGGGGCGCGATGGCGCCCGCGATGCTCGCGAGCTAGTCAGCCGCCTTGCTACATCAACCACATTGCCGCTCGTGCTCGATTCGACCGAACCGCACGTGATCGAGGCCGGGCTGGAATGCCTCGGTGGTCGAGCCATGGTCAACTCGGTCAACTATGAAGATGGCGATGGCCCAAGCTCGCGATTTGCGCGCATGATGCCAATCGTCAAGGAGCATGGCGCGGCGGTCGTCGCACTGACCATCGACGAAGAGGGGCAGGCTCGAACTGCCGACACCAAGTTTGCAATCGCAGAGCGCCTGATTCGCGACCTGACCGGCACCTGGGGAATGCGGCTCACCGACATCACGGTCGATGCGCTTACCTTCCCGATCGCCACTGGCCAGGACGAGACTAGACGCGACGGCATAGAGACCATCGAGGCGATCCGACGCATCAATGTCGCATTCCCAGGCGTGCAGTCGACTCTGGGCATCAGCAACATCTCCTTCGGACTCAGCCCCGCAGCGCGCCACGTACTCAACAGTGTCTTCCTAGACGAGTGTGTCAAGGTGGGCCTCACCTCGGCCATCGTTCACGCCGCACGCATCATGCCGCTCAACCAGATACCTGCCGAGCAGCTCAAGGCCGCATTGGACCTGATCTATGACCGTCGCGAGTACGACGCGGACGGCAACGTCACCTTTGACCCGCTAACCAAGTTTCTGGATGTCTTTGCAGGAGTCGACTCGGCGAGCGCACGAAAGTCCCGCGCCGACGAATTGGCGGCTCTGCCTCTCGACGCGCGCCTCAAGCAGCGCATTATCGACGGCGAGAAGAAAGGCCTAGAGGCCGACCTCGACGAGGCCCTCGCAGCCGGCATCGCTGGTCTTGCAATCATCAACGACTACCTGCTGTCCGGCATGCAGGTAGTTGGCGAATTGTTCGGCCGTGGCGAGATGCAGCTGCCGTTCGTGCTTCAGTCGGCCGAGGTCATGAAGACCGCCGTGGCTTATCTTGAGCCGCACCTTGAGAAGTCGGAAGACGCTGGCAAGGGCAAGATCCTGCTGGCGACTGTACGCGGCGACGTGCACGACATCGGCAAGAATCTCGTAGACATCATCCTGAGTAATAACGGCTTTGATACGGTCAACATCGGCATCAAGCAGCCGATCAATGAAATCTTGCGTGCGGCCGAGGAACACGATGTCGATGTAATCGGAATGTCTGGTCTGCTGGTCAAATCGACGCAGATCATGAAGGAAAACCTCGAGGAGATGAACCATCGCGGCGTTGCCGAACGCTGGCCGGTCATCCTCGGTGGCGCAGCCCTAACCCGAGCCTTCGTTGAGCAAGATCTTGCCGAGATCTTCGATGGCGAGGTTCGCTATGCCCGCGACGCGTTCGAGGGGCTTCGCCTTATGGATGCCCTCGTGCGCATCAAGCGCGGCGACACCTCGATTCAGTTACCTGAACTCAAGAAGCGCCACCACGCAGTGGGTAACGCGCTTCAGCGAACCGAACCCAGCGCGATGCCGGCGAGAAGCGATGTATCTAGCGACAACAGCATCCCGAAGGCTCCGTTCCTAGGCACGCGAGTTGTCAAAGGCATTCCGCTGCGCGACTATGCGGCCTTCCTCGACGAACGAGCAACCTTCATGGGCCAGTGGGGACTAAAGCCTGGCCGCGGTGCCGAGGGAGCCAGCTATGAGCAACTCGTCGAGACTGAGGGGCGCCCGCGTTTGCGCAGCTGGCTAGAGCGCATCCAGACGGAAGGACTCCTCGAGGCTGCCGTCGTTTACGGTTACTTCCCGGCGGTTTCGGACGGCGATGATCTAGTGATTTTGCATCACGGCCCAGATGGCTTTGCCGGAATGCCGTCATTTGACGGGGGCAGCGGGGGAGAACCCGGTACCGAACGTATGCGCTTCACGTTCCCTCGACAGAGCCGCGACCGCCACCTCTGCTTAAGCGACTTCGTGGCGGCTAAGGAGTCGGGCAAGGTCGACATCGTTCCGTTCCAACTGGTCACGATGGGCAACAGGGTTTCCGAGGCAGCAAACGAACTGTACGCGCGCAACGAATACCGCGAGTACCTCGAACTACACGGCCTTTCGGTTCAGCTGACCGAGGCGTTGGCCGAGTTCTGGCACGCCAGAGTGCGCGACGAGCTAGGTTTCGCCACCGAGGACCCGCACGAGGTCGAGGGCCTGTTCAAGCTCGAGTACCGCGGTGCACGCTACTCCTTCGGTTACCCGGCTTGCCCAGAACTCGAAGATCGCGTCAAGCTCGTCGAACTGTTGAAGCCTGAAGTGATTGGCGTCACGCTAAGCGAGGAACTTCAGCTACACCCGGAACAGTCCACCGATGCGATGGTTTTGCACCACCCCGAGGCAAAGTACTTCTCGGTCTAGGCGAAGTACTCTCGAAACATGGTCAATTCACAACCGTGGCAACTAGCGGCACAGGCGAACGCCCGCGGCGCACGTGGCAGCGTGCAGATTGGTGAAACGGTCACCGCATACTGGACCTACCCAGCCGAGTCGACCTCATCGGTCCTAGCCGAAACCCCGACGCTCGTAATGATTCACGGCTTCCGCGGGAACCACCGCGGCCTCGAGGCTATTGCGGGCGCGCTAAACGACTTTCACGTGATCATCCCCGATTTGCCGGGATTCGGCGAGAGCACGCCTTTCGATCACGAGCACAGCGTCGCCGCATACGCCACCTGGCTGGCTGGCTTCATCTCGGCGTTGGGTTTGTCGGGCAAGGCCCACCTGCTCGGTCACAGTTTCGGCAGCATCGTGGTTTCCCACGCGGTGGCCCATGGATTGCCGGTGCAGACCCTGACCCTCGAGAACCCCGTCAGCGCCCCGGCACTCAAAGGCCCAAAGGTCATAGCAACGAGGGTTGCAGACGGCTTCTACGGCCTTACAGAACGCATGTCCGTAGACCTCGCAAATCGCGCTCTACGGAGTTGGCCGATGGTTCGAGGTATGAGCATCCTGATGGCTAAGACTAAGAACCGCGCGCTTCGGGCCTGGATTCACCGCCAGCACGATGAGAACTTCAGCGACTTCGCGTCGCGACGAGTTGTAAACGAGGCATACCGAGCATCGACCAGCGAGTGTGTCAGCCAGTGGGCGACCAAGTTTGCTGTGCCGACCCTGGTCATCATCGGCAGCCGCGATGACATCACATCACCGAAGCAGCAACGCGAGATGGTTGCCAGCCTGCGAGTTCCAAACCGAATGGTTGAGCACATGGGGGTAGGGCACCTCACGCATTACGAAATACCAAGCGAGGTTGCGAGCGACATCCGACTATTTCTGGCTGGGCTGCAGGACAAGGCCTTGAAAGCTCCTGGCCATGGCTCTTGATCGCATCTTTTTCGATGCCCGCTTTATCCGCTGGGATCACCACGACGGGATCAGTAGGTTTTCGACTGGCCTTGTGACCGCACTTAGCCGGCGCATCAAAGTTACCGCTCTAATCAGCGACAAGCGCCAGTTGCTGCGCCTTCCAAAGGGCATCGAGCACGCACTGATCAACGAACCAACCCACCCGAGTGAACTTTGGGTCGCAAGGAAGCTCAACAAACTCGGGGCACGCTTTGTCTTTTCACCGATGCAGACCATGGGGTCCTGGGGGCGACGCTACAAACTGGTGCTCACGCTGCACGACCTGATCTACTACAACCACCCGAAGCCGCCACCAGGCTTCAACCCAATCATCCGGTTCGCATGGCGAGTATTCCATGCATGGTATTGGCCGCAACGCCTCATTCTGGGGCGCGCTGACGCGGTTGCCACGGTCTCACTCACTACTCGCGCATTGATTGAAAGACACTCGCTTAGCAAAAAGCCAGTCGAAGTCATCTACAACGCAGCGGGTAGCTTTCTGCACGACTACGAGCACACCGTGCCGACATCGAGACCCAGAGGCAAGCAAACACTGGTCTACATGGGCTCGTTCATGGATTACAAGAACGTCGAGCTCTTGATTGCCGGCCTCGATCTCTTGCCGTCATACGAACTGCACCTGATGAGCAAGATCGAGGACGATCGCAGGGCTGAATTGACGGCACTGGCTGGAGATAATGCCGATCGTGTCGTGTTCCACGATGGCGTTAGTGAAGCCGAGTACCACCGGGCCATCGATAGCGCCGTCGCGCTAGTAACGGCATCACGCGATGAGGGTTTCGGCATCCCGTTAGTTGAATCTATGTCACGTGGAGTTCCAGTGATCGTCAGTGACATCCCGATATTCCGAGAGATCGGCGGAGCTGCCGCATCATTCTTCGATGTGGACTCGGCCGCGAGCTTCGCGCGCGCGGTAAAAGAGCTTGGCACGAACCCCGAATGGTTGCGACGTTCGCGCGCCAGCCTCGAGCAGGCCGCACGATTCAACTGGGACCGCAGCGCTGCCTCACTTATTCAGTTGGCTGAGCGCCTCACCTAAGCACTGGCGAACTAAGCCAGCGGTTGCGGAGCGTAGCTAGTCACGCTCCAGTTGCCCTCGGCGTCGCACTCGAAGACATTCAGGCAAGCGTTGCTAATCCGCTCACCGGCTGGAGGAAGCGCTCCGAGACTAACAACATCGAGAACCTCGCGGATAAAAGCGCCGTGAGAAACCGCGAGCACCCGTTGACCACGATACGTACTTGCTACCGAGGCAAGGAACGACTGCACGCGAGCGGTGAGGGCCTCACGACTCTCGGCTCCGAGTGGATCGCCGGTGTGCTTAGCTTTCCAATCGGCATACAACTCGCCTTCGGCCTCGCCGAAGCTGCGTTCGAGAAGAGTTTCGTCGACCAAGACCCCGTCTACAGCAATCCCTGACACGCGATGAACAATGCGTGCGGTGTCTAGAGCCCGACTCAGAGGCGAAGCGAGCAGTGCATCCCAGTCCGAGCCGTTGATGCGCCCAGCAGCAGCGTGTGCCTGAGCAAGCCCAGTTGCGTTGAGAGGCACATCGGTGATGCCCTGCAGGCGAAATTCGATATTCCAATCCGTCTGACCGTGACGCAGAAGACCGAGCGTAGTTTTCATTACTTAGGCTCCGAACAGCTCTGGCAGAACGAGTGAGGTGCTCGCCTCAACCTTGGCAAGGGCATACTGATCACCCTTTGTGACCCCAAGATTCACTATGACAATTGGCTTACCGAGCCGAGCCGCCTGCTTTACGAAGCGGAGCCCCGAATTCACCGTGAGCGACGAGCCGGCGACAACTAGCGCGTCTGCTCGTCCCAGTTGCTCCATCGCAAAAGTTGCGGTGACAGCAGGCACCTGCTCGCCGAAGAAAACTACATCCGGCTTGAGCACGCCGCCGCAGGCAGCGCAGTCCGGAATCATGAAACCGTCGTATGCCTCGATCTCGGCGTCGCCATCTGGCGTGAACTCAAATTCGTTGTCTTTGCTAACACCTGGATTGAGTCGGGTAAGGATGATGTCCATTTCGGCGCGCGAGATGATCTGGCTGCAAGACATGCAGCGAACACGATCGAGGCGCCCGTGCAGGTCGATCACGTTCTTGCTGCCGGCGGCTTGGTGTAGGGCGTCAACGTTCTGAGTCACGACGTGCAGCACACGCCCTGTAGCCTCGGCGTCGGCGAGCGCGATATGCCCCGCATTTGGAACCGCATCCGCGATACGACTCCACCCGACGAAGCTGCGAGCCCAGTAGCGAACTTGCAACTCGCGCGACCCCATAAAGGAATCGAACGTTAGCGGGTGCTTAGGTGTGCGACCGGCACCGCGGTAGTCGGGAATCCCCGAATCGGTCGAGATGCCTGCACCCGTCAGCACCAAGGCTCGCATGCCCTGAAGAGCTTGCTTAGCACCTTGCAGCGCATAGTCGGCTGCTACGGAGAGGCGCTGTGCTTCGGACATGTGGTCAAGTTTAGGACTTGCCGTGCGCGCGACCCTCGCAGCGAGATACCCCGCGTAATTCCAATTACGCAAAAAGTAATTCACAATTACGAACGGACGCATACGAAGGAGAGCGCGGTGATCAAGTACCTGGGTTCAAAGCGCGCGCTTATGCCTCAATTGAGTCGCCTTGCCGTCGCCAGCGGCGCCGAGAAAACTCTCGATTTGTTTACCGGAACTACCCGAGTCGCGCGAATGCTGAAGGCTCAGGGCCGATTCGTCTCGGCATGCGATATCGCTTCGTACTCAGAGGTATTTGCCAAGACCTGGATCGAACTGGATGCGAGTGAACGTGCGCTGTCGGAACTTTCCGAAGCGCTGGCGGCACTCAACGCCTTGCCGGGCGAGGATGGCTACTTCACTAAGAATTTCTGCGTTGACGCTAGGTTCTTTCAACCGACAAACGGACGCCGCATCGACGCGATTCGCGAGGCAATCGACCGCGATTACGCAGGCAGTTGGCTTCGAGAGCCACTCCTAACCTCGCTGATAATGGCGGCAGACCGAGTCGACTCGACTACTGGAGTCCAGATGGCCTACTTGAAGGATTGGAGCTCTCGTAGCTATCGCGAAATCGAGCTCATCGACCCAATTCTGCTGCACGGGCCGGGGCGAGCTATTCGAGGCGACGCTTTGGATGTTGCCGCGCAGGTTGGCGCGGTTGACCTCGCCTATCTGGATCCGCCATACAACCAACACAGATACTTTGGCAATTACCACATCTGGGAAACCCTCGTGCGCTGGGATAAACCCGACTCGTACGGTGTCGCAAACAAGCGGCTCGATACCCGCGATGCCAGTACAAAATCAGACTTCAATTCGAAGAGGGCCATGCCTGGTGCCCTGAACGCCGTTGTGAAGGGTCTTCAGGCCGACATCTGCCTGCTCAGCTACAACAACGAGGCGTGGCTCAGCCAAGACGAACTCGTCGCCATGTTCGACGACTGGGAGGCTGTCGCGATGGTAGCGGTCGATTCGCGACGGTACATAGGGAGCCAAATCGGCGTCTATAACAAGACCGGTGAGCGAGTAGGAACCCCTGGGCACAAGCGAAATACCGAATACATAGTGATTGCCGGAAGTCGCAAGGTCATAAAGCGCATGCAGGCCTCTCTAGAGACAAGCTAGGTGGCTACGTTGGCGAGTTTAAACAAAAAACCCAGTCAATGACTGGGTTTTCGTGTCCGAAGGGGGACTTGAACCCCCACCCTCTAACGAGGACTAGCACCTCAAGCTAGCGCGTCTGCCATTCCGCCACCCGGACGAGTGATTGATTCTTGCTGTGGGCAGCAAGGGCAACGAGCGTCAACACTACCAGACTTCGGGCACCCTCGCCACTTGGCGTGGCTATGGGTTGCAATCGGCACAGACTGGGATAGTTTGGGCATATGGCAGCAGATCCGCGCATGGCGCTCAGCAAGTTCACCGGAGCCCTCGAGAGGCATTTCGAGGCAGTCTCGCAGCGCAGGGGAGCAGAGGACCCGAACGTCGAATCGGCCTACGAGCAGTTGCTTGAGGCATTTCTTGACTACGAGGAGGCACTGGGCGATAAGTTCGACGAGTACCTACCGTTTGTTCAAGAAGACTTTGACGAGTGACCCCGGTCGTAGCCATCATCCTCGGTTTGGTCCAGGGCCTCACCGAGTTTCTACCGATTTCCTCCAGCGCGCACGTTGCGCTATTTGAGCAATGGTTCGGTCTAGGCTCGCTCACCAAACCACAGCTGACCGCATTCATCGCGACTATCCAGCTCGGCACCGAAGCCGCGGTATTGCTGTACTTCTGGAAAGACATCATGCGCATCTCACGCGGTTGGATTGCCGGAGTAAAGAGCAGGGATGACCGCGGGCAGGACTTCAGGATGGGATGGCTGGTCATCATTGGTTCATTGCCTGTCGTGCTCGTTGGCCTGGCCTTCAAGGATGCGATTGAAACTCACCTGCGCAACCTGTGGATCGCGGGCTTTGCACTGATCCTTTTTGGAATCTTGCTCGGAGCTGCGGACATGTTCGGCAAGCGCGAGCGTCCAATCGAAAGCCTCAGCTATAAGCACGGTGTCTTGTTTGGCTTAGGTCAGGCCCTAGCCGTGATTCCGGGCGTTTCTCGGAGCGGTGGAACTATTTCGGTTGGCTTGGCCCTCGGTTATACACGTGAGGCTGCGGCACGTTTCAGTTTCCTTCTCGCGATACCAGCAGTGCTGGCGAGTGGATTGTTCGAGTTTCTTACCAGCGTTGGCGACCTGCCTGGCGATCTACTGTTCGCCACTGCGTTGGCGACCGTTGTGTCCTTCGCTGTCGGCTACGGTGTCATTTCGTTGTTCTTGAAGTACCTGAGCCGCGGCTCTTTCACGCCATTCGTGGTCTACCGCGTCGTCGTGGGCGCACTAATTCTTGGGCTACTCACCACGGGAACTATTTCGGCCTAATCGCCCGAGCGCCTAGTCCTTCTTGGGTGGCTGGTTGTCTCTAAGGTAACGTTCGACCTCGGCGGCAAGCTCGTCGCCACTGGCCACTCCTGCTTCGTACTCGTCACGGGCCGTCTCGAGGGTCTTGACGTAGCCAGCCAGCTCCTCGTCGACCTCACAGGCCTCATCTACACCGCGCTCCCACGCGAAGGAATCCTCTGCAAGAGTTTCGTGACCAAACTCTAGTCCGAGCACTCGCTCAACTTCACGTAGGAGTGCCAGGGATGCCTTTGGCACTGGGGGAGTGTGGGCATAGTGCGGCACCGATCCCCAGATGCTCAACGTCGCGATTCCAGCCTTCTCGAGTGCTAGGCCAAGCACACTCAGGATGCCAACGGGGCCTTCGTAATCGCTCTTCTCGAAGCCCTGCTCGAGTCGCAATGTCTGGTTTTGCGAAGTGATGGTGGTCGGAATCGGTCGGCTGTGCGGAACATCGGCGAGCAGCGCGCCGAGAAAGACGACTGCATCGATCTCGCGATCCTCGATGAGTTCGAGCACCTCGGCAGTAAAGGCCTTCCAGCGACGGGAAGGTTCCACACCTAGGAGGACGTGGACACGCGCCAAGTCTTGGCGCGATTGAACGATTGAGATGCCGGGTGCATAGAGTTCGGTGGTTGGCCAAGCCAGACGACGGTTGCCCTCTTCGTCGAATGAAACCATTGGGCGAGAGAACTGAAAGTCGTAGTAGTCCTCGGGGTCGATCGCCCCAACGACGTCGGACTCGAGTGCGCGAGCCACGACGCGCGCGGCACCACTGGCAGCCTCGCCAGCGTCGTTCCAACCCTCGAAGGCCACGATCAGGACGCGGCCACTTAGTCTCTTGCTCAATGAATCCCCTTGTAAACGGACTACAAGCCTAACCGCAATGGCTCTGCCGCTCAGGCGTTAAACTTGGGCATCATGCAGACCCCAGCGGCCGTCCTGTGGGACATGGATGGCACCCTCATCGACTCAGAGCACTATTGGCTCGCCAGCGAACAGGCACTTGCCGAAGAGCATGGGGCTTCCTGGGGTGCCAGTGACGGGCTCGACCTTGTGGGCATGAGCCTCGTCGCATCGAGCATGGTCATCAAACAGCGCATCGGCTCAGAACTGGAGCCCGAAGCAATCGTTGAGCGCCTAACGAATGAAGTCGTGGCCAAGCTGAACCGCCACGTGCCATGGCGGCCAGGTGCCAAGGAACTCCTGGTCGAACTAAACGAACGCGGCATTCGCACTGCTCTGGTCACGATGTCGCTGCATCGGATGGCGATGTCTGTGGTCGACGCGCTAACAGCCGAAATCGGCTACAACCCCTTCGATTTGGTGCTCGGAGGTGATCAGGTCGTGCGCGGCAAGCCGCACCCCGAACCGTATCTCGTCGCAGCCGAGAGACTCGGTGTCGCGATTGAGGACTGCATCGCGATCGAGGACTCACTCAACGGTTTGACTTCGGCCGAGGCATCCGGAGCAAAATCGATCGGAGTGCCCAATGTGGTGGCCCTGCCACAGCGCCCAGGCCGCACAATTTGGCCTACGCTCGAGGGTGTTAGCGTCGCCCACCTAACGCGATTCTTTAACGAAGGGGCAATTTGATGACCGAAGCAGCTAACTGGAGCCTGCCAACCGGGCCGTTCCGCGCCGGGGACCGCGTGCAGCTCACGGGCCCTAAGGGTCGCTTGGCCACCGTCACGCTGACCCCGGGCGCGCGCTACGGAACGCATCGCGGCGACGTTTTGCACGATGACATCATTGGCCAACCTGAAGGTTCGGTCATCCTGAACCAGCAGGGCATCGAATATCTGGCCTTCCGTCCTCTGCTGTCTGACTTCGTTCTGAGCATGCCGCGCGGTGCCGCGATTGTGTACCCGAAGGATTCCGCGCAGATTATTGTCGAGGGCGACATTTTTCCCGGTGCCCGCGTGGTCGAGGCAGGAGTCGGCTCTGGCGCCCTGAGCATGTACCTCCTGCGTGCGATTGGCGCGAACGGCACCCTCGACTCGTTCGAACGTCGTTCTGAATTTGCCGAGATCGCAGAAGCGAACGTGCGCACCAACTTTGGCGTCAAGCCAGACAATTGGAACATTCACCTCGGCGACCTACAGGACGAACTTGGCAAAAAGTGCGCTCCGGGTTCGATCGATCGCATCGTGCTCGACATGCTGGCACCTTGGGAATGCATCGAATCTTGCGCCGAGGCGTTGGCCCCCGGTGGCGTCTTGATTGCCTACGTGGCAACTGTCACCCAGCTTTCACGCTTCACAGAGGCGGTTCGAGAGTCCGAATTCTTCGCCGAACCACACGCGTGGGAATCGATGGTGCGTGATTGGCATCTGCAGGGATTGGCAGTCCGCCCGGAACACCGCATGATCGCCCACACCGCCTTCCTCGTGACCGCAAGACGCATGGCCCCCGGCACGGTCATGCCGAACTTCAAGACGCGTAACAAGCCGGAGTTTGCCGATGAAGACCTAGCCACCTGGAACCCGGACCACATGGGTCAAAAGCCAGTGAGCGACAAGAAATTGCGCAAGAGCATCAGGACCGCAAATTCCGCAGCTGCGGCACGCGCCGAGGCCGACGAGGCTTAGGCCATCTACGTCACTCGCCAAGTAAACTGAACGAACTTATCGAACAAAGGTTTCTATCGTGCGCAAAGTCCTAGCCGTTGTCAGCGCGGCCCTCATCGCCATCTCGGCTACCGGTTGCTCGAGCATCGGCTCGAACTCCCTTATTGCGGATGCTGCGGCACTCAAGCCGGCCTGCGAGAAGTACGAAAGCTCGGCAGATAGCGACGCATCGAAGGTTTCGCTCACCACGGAACAAGGC
>JBEDDI010000010.1:0-48486 GCA_041176265.1 Actinomycetota bacterium | reverse complement strand
CAGCTTGACCCAGTAGGTTTCGTTCAGCTGCTCGGCCTTCACATACTGCGCGACGGCGTTGCCCTTGAACTGCTCTTGGAACTTGGCATAGGCCTGAGCGTGATCCTCAAAGTAGAACTTCTCGATGTATGGCGCCAGCGTGCGAGATTCGAGCTTGCTTTCGACGGCAGCCTTCTGGTCGGCCGAAACCTCACCCTGCGGGCAGATGGTCTCGGGTGAGACATCGGTGCAGAGGTAAACCGCCACCTGCGCGCGGTCATACCAATAGGTCTTCATCTGGCCGATTTGCATCTGCAGCAGTGCGGCGGCGCCCACGAAGGTGAGCGAAATAAAGGTGACGAGAACCACCGAAACGACCATGGATGCGTTGCGGCGCAGGCTCTGAGCAACCTCGCGTAGCACGATGCGCATTATTTGGCACCACCCTCGAAGGCGACGAAGTTGGTGTCGATCTTGCCGGTCGGGTTCTTCTGGTAGCCGGCCGAGCGCTGGTCGCGAATGATCTCTCCGTTGCGCAGTTCAACAACGCGCTTCTGGGCCGTGTCGACGATTCCACGGTCGTGGGTTGCCATCACCACGGTCGTGCCCGCCAGGTTGATGCGCTCGATGAGCGCCATGATGTCTTTGCTCGTCGCAGGGTCGAGGTTTCCGGTTGGCTCGTCAGCCAGCAGGATGGCTGGCTTGTTGACGATTGCGCGAGCAAGCGCAACGCGCTGCTGCTCGCCGCCCGAGAGCTGGCCCGGCAGGCGGTCGGCCTTCTCTTCAAGGCCAACCAGGCGAAGCACGTCGGGGACTGCCTCCTGAATGAAACCCTGAGACTTGCCGATTACCTCGAGGCTGAATGCCACATTCTGAGCAACTGTTTTGTTTGGCAGCAAGCGGAAATCCTGGAAGACCACTCCGAGCTTTCGGCGAAAGAACGGGATGCGGCGGCTCGAAATAGCGCCGAGGTTCTCGCCTAGAACGTGGACCGAACCGGCGCTTGGGACATCCTCGCGAAGCATCAGGCGCATCAGCGAGCTCTTGCCGGAACCCGACTCGCCAACCAGGAAAACGAAGTCGCCCTTTTCGATCTCGATTGAGACATTGTTGAGCGCGGGGCGCGGTGAGCCCTTGTATTGCTTGGTGACGTTGCTGACGCTGATCATGGTTAGTTCAGCCTAAGCGTCAGAGCGCTTTCGCCAGCGGATTCCCGCGGCTATGAAGCCCGCCAAGTCGCCATCAAAGACGGCTCCCGGGTTGTTGACCTCGTGTTCTGTGCGAAGGTCCTTGACCATCTGATACGGAGCCAAGACGTATGAACGCATCTGTTCGCCCCAACTGGCCTTCACGTCGCCGGCGATCTGCTTCTTTTTGGCGTCCTCTTCGCGTCGGCGGATCTCGAGCAGGCGCGATTGAAGGACGCGCATGGCGGCGGCCTTGTTCTGAATCTGCGACTTCTCGTTCTGGCAGCTGACCACGATTCCCGTCGGCAGGTGGGTGATACGCACGGCCGAGTCGGTGGTGTTGACGCTCTGACCGCCCGGGCCGCTGGAGCGGAACACATCGATGCGGATCTCGTTCTCGGGAATGTCGACGACTTCGGTCTGTTCGATCAGCGGTACGACTTCGACCGCGGCGAAACTGGTCTGTCGCTTTCCTGCCGCGCCGAATGGGCTCATGCGAACCAGGCGATGCGTGCCAGCCTCGACGCTGAGAGTGCCGAATGCGTAGTCGGCATCAACCTCGAAGGTGGCCGACTTGATTCCGGCGCCTTCGGCGTACGACGTGTCTAGCACCTGCACCGGAAGCTTGTTCTTTTCGCAATAGCGCAGGTACATGCGCATGAGCATCTCGGCGAAGTCTGTTGCGTCATCGCCGCCCGCACCGCTGCGGATTGTGATCACCGCGCCACGAGCGTCGTACTCGCCGTTGAGCAAGGTCTGAACCTCGAGGTCTCCAATTAGCGTCTGTAGTGCAGCCAGCTCAGCCTTGGCCTCGCTCTTGACCGCTTCGTCATCCTCCGCGTTAGCCATCTCGATAAGCACGTCGAGGTCGGCAAGGCGATTTGCGGTTTCCTCGAGCTTTGTGGCCATCGCCTGACGGTGGCTCAGCGCGCTGGTTACCTTCTGCGCCTTGGCCGGGTCGTCCCAGAGATCAGGTGCGGCCGCATCGTGCTTCAACTGCTCGATTTCGGTCTTCAGTTTGGCTAGGTCGATGACGTGCGAAATGTCGCTAAAGGTGCTTCGCAGTTCGCGAATTTGCGGGGAAAGATCGAGCTCGGCCATGACCCGTCTAGTTTAGGCTGGAGCAATGAGTTCGCCGGCGCAGAGCACCTTCAAACTGCGCTCCCTGGTTGTGCCGGTGTTCATTCCTTCGGCCCTCTTTTCGACGGGCGAATACGCGCTGGTGCCAATGATTCCGGCGAGCGCCGAACAACTTGGCGCTTCGATTCCGCTTGCTGGGCTAATCGCCGGTTTTGTGATGATCGGCACCGTGATCGCCGACATTCCCGCAGCCCGGGTGGTGAATCGCTTCGGCGAGCGCAACTCCATGCTCTATTCGGCACTTTTCGCGATGGTCGGCCTCGTCATGGCAGTCGTTTCGCAGAACATCTGGGTTCTGGCTGCTGGTGTCAGCACAGTCGGGTTCTCGGTTGCTGTATTTGCCCTAGCTCGGCACGCGTATATGGCCGAGTTCGTGCCGTTCGAGATGCGCGCACGAGCCATCTCGGTGCTGGGCGGCATGTTCCGTCTCGGCTCTTTCGTCGGCCCGCTGCTCTCGGCCGCTGTGATCGCCCTGTTTGACGTTCACGCGGTGTACTGGCTATCGGCAGCCTCGATGCTTGCCGCTGTGGCCGTGTTGGTATTCGCCAAGCCTGATACCAACGTCAAACACGAGATTCTCGCTACCGGCTCGACTGCCAAGATCCTGTGGCGAGAGCGCAAGAAGCTATACACGGTTGGCCTTGGCTCGGCGATTTTGGCCATGCTACGCACCACCCGAATTGTGGGTCTGCCACTTTGGGCGCTCTCGCTCGGGTTGCCTTCGGAACAGACCGCGCTCTACATCGGCATCGCCGCGGCTCTCGATTTCGCTTTGTTCTATACATCCGGCCAGATCATGGATAAGTACGGACGCGTCTGGTCGGCGCTGCCGACCCTCTTGGGCATGGGCGTCACTCACCTGCTGGTCGGTTTTGCACAGGATTCGACCGGCTTTCTATTGCTCGCCCTCAGCATGGCGCTGGCCAACGGGCTCGGCAGCGGTCTGATCCTCGTTCTAGGAGCCGACCTTGCCCCGGAGGATGCACGAAACGAGTTCCTTGGTGGCTATCGCGTGCTGGTAGACGGTGCCGTCGCAGCTTCGTCTCCCCTGCTTTCCTGGCTTACCCTCCTGACCGGCAGTGTTGCTATCGGCATGGGAGCGTTTGGCTTCCTCGGTTTCGCGGGCGCTTGGCTGATGTGGCGCTACATACCTATATTCGCGCCGGCTAAGTCGTTGGTCGACTAGTAGGGGCTTCGGGCACCCCTCGCAGAGCGCTATCCGATCGCTCGCGCGTTCGCAGCTGCACACACCTTGGGGTTTGCGAGTGCTCCGCTGAGCCAAGGCAGCTGCCAACTATCAAATGTCTCGCAGATTTCGACGCGAATCGTTTGCCCATCCGTCGAGTAGGACACCAGCGATGCCTTGGGGTGATTCCTTTGATCGAGCAGCGGCAGCCAGCGTGCCGCCAGCTCGGTCAATTGCTGCTCGCCAAGGTTCAGACGCGGATTCGCAGTTTGGTTCGCAGCCATAGCCTCTTCAGCCACGGCTAGCGCCGTCGCTTCGGCGACTGCCTGCAACGCCGAGTGCTGAAACTGCGCCTCGGTGATCGCCAAGGCGGTCAGGCCCAGGGCCAGAGTGACACTCGTGAACCCAGTTAGGAGCGGAATCGTGCTCACGGCGACTGGACCTTGAAAACGGCTATTGCAGCCGGCATGCCTGGCATTGATGGAACCGACACTCGTGTGCGGATCAGGTCGCACCCCGTAGTCAGCGAAACACAATCCAAAGCCACTTTGAAGTCGCTCGGATTAACGGCGAAACCGTGCGCGATGGCCGCTGCATCGAGCGGATAACCCAGGCTCGCCGACCTGGCGCCTTCCCGCGCGATTGCTTGAGCCGCAGCGAAGTATGCCTCGCCACGCATCACATTGACTCCTAGCACAAGCAGTGGAAGCGCGGCCAGCGCCATCCATGCAACAAACTCGACGAGTGCATTGCCCGACTCATTCGCGAATCGCCTAATTGAGTTCCGAGCCAACACTTACCTTCACCTCCTGCGCTAAGCCGATAGCTTCGAACCCAGGAATGGCGAAGGTTGCCGTGACCTCGGCGGCACGTCCGCCGGATGGGCTCGAAGCCGCAGCCCCTACCAAGCCGGAGAACGCCGAGGCAGTTCGCGCCGAGTCTGCGACTGACAAGTCGCGAAGTTTCAATCGAATGGGAAAAACTTGCATCCGCAGTTCGATTCCGCCCCTGAGAGTTTGGGCATCTAGCGGTGCCGCGTCGGCATACAGGGCTCGCGTTGTTGCCGTCATCACGGCCTCGGTTTCGACTATTCGGGCTAAGCCTGCAAGAAAGATCAGGAGCGTCGCACCCGTTATGGCCAAACCACCGGCGCTAGCCGCAAGAAACTCGATCGCGACCGAGCCGCGTTCATCGTTTGCTCCTCGCGAGCCAAATGGAGGAGACATGGGCATCGGGGATTGTCGATGTCAGAACTGAGCAACTTTGTTGAGTGCCTGATCGAAGATGCTCTTCAGGGCAGGGCCGGCGAGTGACCACAGCAACACGACCAGACCCGCAGTCATGAGTGTCACCAGCACCCAGCCGGGCACATCGCCTCGCTCGGAACGCAGTCTGGCAGCGGCCATATTCATTCTGATTTGAAACGTCTTCATGTTCTTCCTTTGTTTATTGGATGGTCAGGTTCAGCAGCGTGAGACTGGGGAAAACGGCAAACATCACCGTGATGGGAAGCACGAGGAAAACGATCGGGATCATCATGCGCATCTCGGACTTACCCAGCGCCGCCAGCTGCGCCGCTCGAATGGCTCCTTCGACGCTGTCCCGAAGATTCCTGACAATCGCGACCACGTCTGCTCCGGAGTTGGTCGTCGAAATCAGCTTGGTCAGCAGGTCTTGCAATTCCGCGCTGCGCGCCTTCGACTGCCAAGCCCGCAGTTCCGCACCGAGTTCGGATCCCGCAGAAACCTTTTGCGCAACAAGCGCAAACTGCTGAGCATCGCGTCCGTGACCGCGTCGCCCAAGCCATGTAATCGCACCAAGCGTCGAGTCTCCCGAGGCCAAAACCCTTTCAACCACGGCGAGCATGTCAACCAGTTCGACAAGCTCAGAAAACTGGGCATTGGGCCGGCGATGTAGCTTGGCTCGAAACTTCTCGAAAGCCTCCGCAACGCGCTGCTGTGGACGCGAAGCCGCTTCGAGGCGATAGGCAACCGAAGGCGCGATGCGCGACTGCAGGGTGGGAGCAGCCCTTCGGCCTAGCGCAACGAACGCCAACAGCGCAAAACCTGTCAACAGCCAGATCATGCGCTGACCCCAAACACTCTGCCCGACTGCGGCAGGCGTGAACCTGCGGTGATGAACTTCTGAGCGGCGAGGCTCAACACCAGGCCTAGAGTCAAAATCGCAAGCCCAAGCGGGCTCTGGAAGGCTGCGGCCGTCTCGGGTCGACCCGACAGCAGAGTGACGATCAGCCACGGCGCCGTTTGCCCCAGGCGAGCGGTACCGAGGATCCAGGATTGCCTAGCCGCCAGCTCGCGCTCGAGGGTTTGCGCGCGCCTCGAGGCAGCGGATAGGTCACCGAGTGCCGAGACCAGTTCGTCGTCACCGACCCTCGCCGCGACCAGGATCAGTTCGAACAGCAAATCGCCTTCGCGCGAGGCCAGGACGCGCTTGGCCTGGTCGATCTTGCCCTCCAGTTCTATGTCCGATTCGAAAATCGCTTGTAGCCGCTCGAGTTGTGCCCTGAGTGCGACCGGCGCTTCAAACACCGCGTTTTGGAGCGCCTCGACAAAGGTGACGCCCGCGGTTAGTTGAGCAGCAATCAGCTCGGCGATTTGGGTGGCTCGGGTCGACGCAGAAACTTTGGCTCGGCGAGCACGGGCGGCAAGTGCGGTGTGCGCAACTGATGTAGCGATTAGCCCAGCGCTGATGGACGTGGTGAAATTCTGGGTCGTAAGCATTACGACCCCAGCCGCAACCAAACCGATGAAGGCCACCTGCAAAGCGAGGTTCGGGAGCTTCATCGGTGCACCTGAAGTATCTGGGCGATGCCGCGCTTGCCGTCGCGATTCTCAACGTGAATCACGAAGTCGATCACCGACGCAACTGTCGCCGCCATGAAACCGGCGTCGATATTGGCTTGCGCGAGCATTGGGAGCAGTTTCAGCTTCTCCAAGGCAGCCGAAGCCGACTTTGCGTGGATCGTGCCAGCGCCAGGAATGCCGCTATTCATAGCCAGCAGCAGGTCGAGGGCCTCGGCGCCACGCACCTCTCCGATGACCAAGGCGTCCGGGCGCATTCGCAGCGACTCGCGCACCAACCTGCGTAGGTCGATCGGCGCCGCATCGCCGAACCCCTCGGCTCGCCCCTGCAGCGCAACCCAATCGCGGTTCAGCAGGCGCAGTTCGTGGGTTTCCTCGACAGAAACCACCCGCCGCTCGGGAGGAAGTTCGGCCAGCATCGCTGCAAGGAGTGTCGTCTTGCCTGCATTCGTGGCACCCGAGACGAGGAAATTTGACCCAGTCAGAACAATTTGCATCAGTTGCTGCGCCTGGCTTTCAAGAAGCATGCCTAGCGCGACTAGATCGACGAGACGACGAGTTCGACTCGGAAACTTGCGAATGTTGACCGACCAACCAGGAGCCGAAATCGGAGAAATAACCACGTGCACACGTGACCCGTCGGCGAGTGTGGCATCGGCAAACGGATGCAATCTGTCGACGCGACGCGAAGAGTTGCGCAGGAGTCTCGCTACGAGGTTTTCCATGCCAGCCGCGGACAACCCCGAAGCGATCGAATCCACGCCTCCCGCCCGCGCGAAAAACACGATGCGGTGGTCGTTCATCCAGATTTCTTCAACCTCGGGATCGAGAAGTAGCGGCTGCAGGACGCCGAAACCGGACAGCTCATGATCTGCCTCCGCGACGAGCCGCAGTTCGCGGCTTGCGAGAGTGAGCCCTTGCTCGGATTCGACCACGTAGTCGAGTGACTCAACTAGGTCACTCGACGCGATGGATCCGGCAACGGAAAGCCTGGAACGCACACGTTCGGCAATCGAGTACTCGGCATCTACTTGGCTCACGGGCCAAGCATCGCTCCGATTCATTTTTGGTGCAGAGGTTATCCACAGTGGGCTAAACTTGTTGAGTCACGCGGGAGTGGCGAAATTGGCAGACGCACCAGATTTAGGTTCTGACGCCGCGAGGCGTGTGGGTTCAAGTCCCACCTTCCGCACCAAGACAGACAAATGGCCCGGTTTTCGAACCGGGCCATTTGTTGTTTCAGGCAATGGCGCTACGGCAGGCTGAGCGCCAGCGCAACCGCGGCAGAGGCACTGATGATGCCGGCGCCACAGGTCTTCTTGACGGCACACTGCGTGCCCTCGGCGAATGGCGTGAGGCTCGGTGAAATCACCTTCAGCCAGACATCGTCAAACGTGATGTTTGGCTTGATCGAATAGACCAGAGCAACAACGCCCGCCACGATTGGCGAAGACATCGAGGTGCCCTCTTCGTAGTCGTAGCTAGGTTCGCCGGCAGTCGTGGCACCCGCATTACGGGTCGAAATGATGCGCCCCTGCGAGCCCTCAGGCGTGTTGACGAAGTCAGTGTGGTCGCCGCCGGGGGCCGATAGGTCGACGCCAACCATGTCGCCGGTCGATGCATCCTGAACCGAGTAGTTCGAGTAGACCGCGCGGTCGCCCGAGAAGTTGGTAGCGCCAACGTTCAGGGTTGGGTAGCAGTTGCCTGGGTATGAATAGGCGGCAGGCATGTTGAAGTTTCCAGCGGCGGTGATTGTGGTCACTCCAGCTGCCTTTACGGCCGCAAGGGCTTCCTCGGTCACACCTAGGCGCTGACCGCTAAGGCGACATGGCGTCGCCGAATCGGTGCCCATCGAGATGTTGATCACCTTGGCAGGCGTTGGGTTGAGCGGAGCTCCCGAAACGGTGAGTCCGGCTGCCCAACGAAGGCCGGCTACCAGGTCGGCAGTCGTGCCGCCCTCGGCACCTAGCACTCGAATCGGTTGAATCTTGACGCCTGGTGCAACGCCAATGACGCCCAACGTGTTGGAGGCCGCACCGATGATTCCGGCGACGTGAGTGCCGTGCCACGAGCTGCTTTCTGCGCCGGCGTAGTCGCCTGGGTCGGTCGCGTCGGCATCCCAGGCGTCGCCGTCGCGCGACGAGGTGACAGCAGAGACGAAGTCGTAGCCCGCAATGACCTGCGAGTCGAGATCCGGGTGCCGAGTGATGCCGGTGTCGAGAACTGCAACAACGGTGTTCTTCGAACCGAGGGTCGAGATCCACGCGCCCGGCGCATTGATTCCGTGCTCGCCCCAAAGGAACCACTGCTTCGCGTAGTAAGCGTCCTGAGGCAGGAAGGCCGCAGCGCTCTGGGCGCTGCCGCGCTTGTTCTTGGCTACGACGGCAACCTTGTAGGTGACACCTTCGCTAAGACCGGCGATCTCGCAAGAGTTGGTGGTTGATGTGCACGACACAGAACCACCCGTGGTGGCCGTGGCTGTGACGGTGTAGGTGGTGTCGGTCGCGCCGGCCTGAGCCGGGGTCTGCTGCACCCAGGTGACGACTGGGGTCTTGCTAGTGATGTTGATCGAAGTCATGAGCAGCGGAGCGGTCGGAGCGGTGGTTGCAGTCGCGGTCGCAACGGCCGATGGCGCACCGGCCTTGACGACGGAGCCGGTCTGGGTCAGCGCGGTCACCTGGAATTGGTATGCGGTTGCCGCGACGAGACCCTTGGCGACTGTGTAGGTCGTCGCCTTCGACTTGGTGCTCGAGACGAGCACCTTCCAGGCGTCGGTGCCCTTCCTGTAGCTGATGCGGTAGCCAACCAACTTCGCCGACCCCAGCGATGCCGGAGCCGCCCAGGTTAGCTTCACCCTGGCAACGGCCGGTGTCGAGCTGACAAATGCATCGGCGGCCTTGAGCGAGCGAGGTGCACTTGCCGGCTTGATTGCCGCATAAACGACCTTGAGCGATGGCGAAACCTGGCTGCCGTTTGCGGCAGAAACGCTCGATGGAATCAGAATGCGGTTCACGTCGACAGATTCGATGCGAGGATCGGCATCCAACTTCTTCAGCGCGCTCCAAGTCGATTCGAGCGATGCATCGCTCTCGGTCGAAACCTTGTACCAGCCGTTACCGAGTGCGAGAGGCTGGGTGAGGTCGGCCTGCGCCGAGTTTTCGCCTGTCGCCTCACCGTTTGCGGCAACAGCCGAAACGCCAGCGGCGTACTTAACCAGGATGTCGCCCGCGACAAAGTCGAAGGTCGGCATGTTGCCTGTGGTGGCTGCCTGAGCCGGTGCGATGCCCAACATTGAAAGGGCGGCGATGGCGATGGCGCTAATTAGACGAAACTTCACAATCCCAGCCTAGAAAGGGTTAGCAAATAGCCGAAGCGCGAATCGCAAACTTGCAGAAAATTCAGAGACTCTTCTGCATCAAAATCGTGCCGAGCCAGCGACCAAATTTGAAGCCGACCTTGCCCAGTTGACCCTGCATCGTGAACCCAAAACTCTGATGGAGCGCGATCGACGACTCGGCTCCCCTGTCGCTAATCACCGCAACTACCTCTTTGACGCCTGCCGCCTTGCCGGCATCCAGGAGTGCTTGCATCAACTTGGTGCCGATGCGCTTGCCAGTGGCAGCGGGCTTTAGATAGATGCTGTTCTCAACGGTGCGACGGTATGCCGCCTTCTGGCGCCAAGGCCCTAGGTAGGCGAATCCGAGGATCTGACCGGAACCGCTCTGGGCAACCAAAAACGGCAACCCAAGACCCGTCACGTAGTTGAGCTTGGTGCGCCAATCATCGATCGACATCGGCTCGAGGTCGAAAGTGACCACCGAGTTGTTGACGTAATACGTGTAGATCTCGCGAATCTGAACGAGGTCTCCCTCGACCGCGGCACGCACCGAAATCTCGTTCGAAACAATGGGCTGAGGCTTGTTGCGCAACGCGCGCACCATACGCCAACGGGACTCGGAATCTAGCGGCAAACCAACGCTCCTCTAACAGGACCAATCTATCGGCGCGAGGCCGAGGCGGCGAAGTTCGGAATTGGCTTTTGAGTACGGACGCGAACCGAAGAAGCCACGCGAGGCCGACAAAGGGCTCGGATGCGCCGAGCGAATGACGCTCGCTCCCGCTGCCGTGTCGGCCGCCTTGGCCGCGTGATTGCCCCAGAGAATCACGACCAGGCTGCCTTGCTTGAGTTCGACGAGTGCACGCAAAGCGGCATCGGTGAATTGCTGCCAAAGTTTGTTGCCGGGCAAAGTTAGTTCGCGATTCAGCAACAGGACGCCCTGCTCGGCCCAGCGCAGCAGGTCGCCGTCGGTGGTGAACAACCCGGTCGTGAGATATTCAGCCAAATCGGCCCGAAGTTCCTTCATCATGTTGCTTAGGCTGCGCGGCAGCGGAGTGCCGGCGGCAACGGCAAATGCCAAGCCCACTGCGTGCCCCGGTGTCGGATACGGGTCTTGGCCGATGATCACTACACGCTGGTCCGCGGGGTCGGATTCGAAGGCGCGCATCACCAAGTTCGGAGCGGGCAGGTATTCGGCCGGCAGTTCGCTTTCGATTTGGTTCAACAAGTCGCGCTGGTATGCAAGTAAGTCTTGCCACCTTGGATGCATCGCCTCGAAGAACACAAAACAACCCTAAGCGCGCGAAACGAGTGCAAGAATGCATCCATGACCTATAACGAATACGTCGAAGAAGCCGCTCGTTACTCAGACATCCTTTCGGGGATTCGTCGCGAACTGCACCAGATGCCAGAGTTCGGCCTCGACAATCCGAGATCGACCGAGCGTTGCCTCGCATCGTGCGAGGGTCTCGGCGAGGTCTTCCGCAGCAAGCGCACCAGCGGTGCCGCACTGCTCATTCGCGGCGACCAGCCCGGCCCAACCGTCCTGCTGCGCACCGACACCGACGCACTCGCTGTGATCGAAGACACCGGTCTCGAGTTCGCATCGACCAACGGCTACATGCACGCCTGCGGACACGATCTACACATGGCAATGGCTGTCGGCGCGGCACACCTGCTGCACACCCACCGCAACCGCCTGAAGGGCAATGTCGTCATCTGGTTCCAGCCGGGCGAAGAGGGCCACGGCGGTGCTGACGTCATGCTCGAAGAAGGTCTGCACCTCGTCTCGGGCGAGCTGCCGATTGCCGCTTACGGCATCCACGTCTTCAGTTCATACCCGCTGGGCATCTTCGGTTCGCGCCCGGGGCCACTGATGGCTTCGGCCGGGGGCATGACTGTGACCTTCAAGGGTCAGGGCGGTCACGGTTCGATGCCTTGGCTGTCGCGCGACCCAATCGCACCGATGGCCGAGGTCATGCAGGCTCTGCAGACCACCGTCGCCAAGAAGATCTCGGCGTTCGAGCCGGTCGTAATCAACATCGGTTGGGTCAAAGCCGGCGACGACCACACAGAGAACGTGATTCCAGAGGTAGCTCAGTTTGGTGCGACGATTCGCACGTTCAGCGACGCCATCACCGAACAGGTACGCGCTGCCGTGCGCGAGCTGCTCGCCGGCGTAGCTGCTGCTCACGGTGTCTCGGCCGAGGTTGAGTTCCACCCATTCACCAAGGTTTTGATGAACGACCCGAAGGCCATCGACCGCGTCGAACGCATCGTGGACTCGAGCTTCGGTCGCCTGCCGAATGGTGCATCGCGCTACGTTGACCTCGAGCACCCCATCACCGGCGGCGAGGACTTCGCCTCGGTGCTGAAGGAAATGCCAGGCGCATTCGTCTTTATGGGCGCCTGCCCTCCTGACCGCGACCACAGCAAGGCCGAGACCAATCACTCGAACAAGGCCGTCTTCGACGACTCGAAACTGAGCGATGGATCGGTTCTCTTGGCGGCGCTCGCGTTCGACACTCTCGACGAGGCAGCAGCCAACTAACCGCGTAATCACTGGACTCCGAGGCCACTCGAAGGTGACGACCGACTAAATTAGAACTTCTTATGGAGTTTCAGTCGTCTGGGGATACCACCCCGAGCACCTTCGTCACCGAGGAGATGAGCCGATCGCTGATCGGTCGTCCGCCGGCGACTGGCGCTTGGCGCGACGGCGACCCTGCTGGCAATCGCCAGTTCACGCTGCCTTTCGACCTCAAGCTCGAGAGCGGCAAAGACCTCAAGAACGTGCGCATCGCATACGAAACCTGGGGTCAGCTAAACGACGAACGCAGCAACGCCGTGCTCGTCTTGCACGCGCTCACCGGCGACTCTCACGCGGTCGGTGAACCGACCAAATGGCACCCAACCGCCGGCTGGTGGGAAGACATCATCGGCCCAGGTAAGGCAATCGACACCGACAAGTGGTACGTCGTTGCTCCGAACATCCTTGGCGGCTGCCAGGGTTCCACCGGCCCGGCGACACTCGACAACCGCGGCCGCGAATACGGCTCACGCTTTCCGTTCTTGACCATCCGCGATCAGGTTGCGGCACAACAGCAGTTTGCCGAGCAAATCAGCATCTCCAACTGGCACGCCATCATCGGTGGCTCGATGGGCGGCATGCACGTGCTCGAATGGGCAATCACCAAGCCCGAGGCCACGGGTCGAATCGGCGTGATCGCCGCACCGGCGATCTCGAGCGCCGACCAGATCGCACTCAACTCGGTGCAGATCGAGGCCGTCAAGACCGACCCTGCCTTCAACAACGGCAACTATTACGACGCCAAGCCGGGCCACGGCCCACACCGCGGTCTCGCGTTGGCTCGCCGCATGGCGCTGCTGAACTACCGCTCATCGACCGAATTGAACGACCGCTTCGAACGAACCTGGCAGTCGAACATCAGCCCAATCGGCGATGGCGGCCGCTTTGCAGTCGTGAGTTACCTCGACTTTCACGGCAATAAGTTCACGCGTCGCTTCGACGCAAACAGCTACATCACGTTGGTTCAGGCGATGAACTCGCACGACGTCGGTCGCGACCGCGGTGGCGTCGAGCAAGCGCTGGCTGCCATCGCGGCTAAGACCTTGGTTATCGGCATCGACAGCGATCGCCTGTTCCCGGTCGCCGATCAGCGCGTGATCGCCGAACACATTGGAACCGCGCACGGATCGCGGGCACAACAACTAGTTGGCGGCGAACTTCACGTTTTGAATAGCCCTTATGGCCACGACGGGTTCCTAATTGAGGATGCCTTGGTCGGACCACTCGTGCGCCAGTTGCTCGAGGACTAGTTATTTAGTCGATTCAGACGCGGCAGCCGCTAACGCTGGCTTCGACAGCGCGCCTAGCCTCAGATTCGCCCAAACCAGGAGTGCAATCAGCAGCGCGTTTCGCAGGCCCAGGAGCGCAATTCCAAACAACTCGGCCTTGACGATCGAGTCGTAGTTGAGCGGATAGACCCACTGCGTCAGTGCAGCAATTACCAAACCGAAAACGAGAGGGATGCGCCAGCGCGGCGTGCCGGCCAGCAGGCCCGCGACGATCGGAATCGCAAGCCAGGCCTCGAACTGCGGTGAACCAACCTTGTTGAAAACAATCAGATCCAGCGTGGCGGTGAGCGCGGTGAGCACGAAAACCGAAGTCGGATTAGCGCCGGCACGAGCCGCACGCACGCCCAGCAGAGCCGTTATCGCGACTGCGATGACAAGCGCTGGGAGCATGAGTTTCGAGACGATGTCGGCGCCTGGTCCGGTGACCTGGAAAGTGATGATGTTCGACTCGAAGTAGACCGAGCTGTCGCCCCAACCGAAGTGCGCACCCCACAACCAAGGCGCCGCGGCGACCGACTCTAGCTGGAGACCGCGATTGCCCATCAACCACAGAAAGCTGAACAGGTTTTCGTTGCCGCCGAGGGCCACGCCGAATGTCAGCACGCCAACGCTGACCGCGAGCGCGACGCCAACGGAACGCGCGAGTCGTTCGCGACTGCCCTCGCGAACCAGAAGCGCTAGAGCCGAGGCGGCGGGCCAAATCTTGATCCAGGCGCCGGCCGTCGCTAGGCCCATCGCGAGCCTGTCCTGACCACGCAATACGGCGAGCACGACGAACGCGTCCACGGTTACTGCCACGGCATCGATTCGACCGATTGCCACAGGGCCGAGCAGGAGCATAAACATCAACCAGTACGCGGCCGCCCGGCCGCCGCGGGGCGCACGCCCGATGGCCACCAGCGCCACCGTGTTGATCAACGTCATCAGGATGAGCCAACCGTTGATCGCGTTCGAGCCATCGATCCACTGCGCAAAAATCATCGGCAACAGCGCCAGCGCCGGATAAACGCCAGGCTCGTTAGTGCCAGGCCACTTGTTTACTGCAAGGCCGCGCTCGACCCAATCCGAATAGAGGTTTACATCGTTGAAGGGTGTGATGTTGGGCAGTCCAAAGCCAATCATCGCGATCAACCAGTGAACGACGAGGCTTGCAGCAACGATGGCCGCCATTCGGGAGGCCATGCGCCAGTTCGGTTCGGCGACCTGCACTGCCCGCTCCCCCGACTCAGTCATTTGCTGCCATACCGCGTGCGAAGACCTTGAGATGGTCGGCCAGCTCGAGCGCTGCAAATTGACCGCTTTCGGCAAGCGAACGAGCCGCCTCTGCGTGCAGCCAGACCCCTGTCTTGGCCACCTCGAACAGGTCAAAGTTCGCACCCACTTCGCGACCGGCCAACGAATGCGCCTTTGCGCACAGGGCGCCAACGATGCCGGCCAAGACATCGCCCGAGCCGGCGACCGCAAGCTCATGAGGGGCCTCATCGGCTCTCCAGAACACGTCTCCGGGCGCAGAGACCACCGTGCGAGCCCCCTTCAACAGCACGACCGCGCCAGACAGGTTAGCGAGCTGTTGAGCTACGCCAATCAGGTCGGCCTCAACCTCGGGGCGGGTCGACGTCACACCAAATCGCGCCAACAGCCGAACCGTCTCGCCCGCGTGCGGAGTCAGAATGCAGCGGCCATCGATGCGGGCTAGGTCGATGAATTCGAGAGCGCCGGCATCGATCACCAGAGGAACGGAATCGTCGATGCTCGCGAGCAGCGCATCCGCTCTGGTCTTGGCAGTCGAGTCATCGCCCGCGACGCCACTGCCAAAAACCCAGGCATCGCAACGTGGGGCCGCACCATCGCCAGCAACCGGAACGCACTCCGGACGCGCCTCCAACACCAGGCGCAGAACCGAATCGTCGCTGGCCAGCCGAACTAGCCCCACCCCGCAACGCATGGCTGCGGTTACACCTAGCAGAGCAGCTCCCGGATAAGCGCCTGAACCGGTGGCAAAACCGACCACGCCACGTGAATACTTGTCGTCGCTGGCGCCCGGACAGCGCAGCAGCGAGCGCAACAACTCGGGTGCACTGTGACGATTGGGTGAAGACACACCTTTACGCTAACCCAACGCGTAGGCTGGCGAGGTGGCTATCAGCAGAATCGCGCGACAAGCTCAGGTTGCTCTCTGGGCGTACTTCTTTCTCGGCGGAGGCGCCTATGCATTCTGGGCCGTGCACATCCCCGAATACGAGGAAAAGTTTGGCCTGAGCCACAGCCAGATCAGCCTGATCATGATGCTCTTCGGCGTCGGCGCATTCGGCGCGATGCAGGTGGTGGGCCCACTGATCGACAAGGTCGGTAGCCGCACCTATACCTGGCTCGGCGGTGCAACTCTGGGCCTAGCAACCATCTCTGCCGGCATGGCCACAAACATTCCTTGGCTGTGCGCATCGGTGCTGGCGTTCGGCTTCTTTATAGGCGCGATGGACGTCTCTATGAACGCCCACTGCGTCGAGGTCGAGAACATGTTTGGCCGCCCAATCTTCACTCTGTTCCACGCTTACTGGTCCATCGGCGGGCTCGTATGCGCATACCTGGGAAGCCTGACGCTGGCGGCCGGCTGGAAGGCCCCGCAGACCCTAGTGCTCTACGGCATCGTCATTACCGTCGTTTCACTGGTTGCGCGCGGCTTCTTGCTGCCGAACACCCCTAGTCACAACACAACCGACAAGGCCGAGGCAAAGGCTCACGCTGCCGAGAACAAGCGCTTTTTGCCATACGTCTACCTGCTGGGTGCACTTGCGACCGCTTCGGCCATTGGCGAAGGCGCATCGATCGACTGGTCACCGCTGCATCTGAAGAACGTGCTCGATGCCAGCGCATCGACGGCTGCCTACGGCGTTTTCGCCGTGAGCCTCACCATGGCCGGCATGCGACTCATCGGTGACAAGATCGTTGAACGTTTCGACCGCATAACCGTTATTCGTTGGGGTGCAGCTATCTCGGGCACGGGCTATCTGGTTGCCCTGCTCAGCAACAACATTCCACAGTCACTTATCGGCTGGGGAATCGCAGGCATCGGCGTCTCGGCGATCATCCCGCAGTTCTTCGCTCTGGCAGGCAACGTTGGCAACCCAAGCCACCAGGGTCGCAACATGGCGAAGGTCGTGGGCATGGTCTACATCGGCCTGCTAATCGGCCCGCCCGCTATCGGCATGCTCACCACCTTCATCGATCTGCAGTACGCGCTGCTCACCGGCGCCGTGCTGTTCGGTTTCGTTGTAGTCGGCATGCCGTTCGCCACTCGAATGCAAAACAAACTCTCACAGGAGTCGCGCTAACCCATGACCAAACTCTTTGCACCGATTCGAGTGCGTGAACTCGACGTTCGAAACCGCGTCTGGATGGCACCGATGTGCATGTACTCGTGCGAGCAGCGCGATGGCGTCGTCAATCAGTTCCACGTCGTGCACTACGGCTCGCGCGCGTACGGCGGCACGGGCCTGGTGATCGTTGAGGCGACAGGCGTAGTGCCAGAGGGTCGCATCACGCCCTGGTGCGCGGGGATCTGGAACGACGAACAAGCGGACGCCTGGCGCGCGGTAACCGACGCCATTCGCGCCGGCGGCGCCAAGTCGGCTATTCAGCTGGCTCACGCTGGTCGCAAAGCCTCGACCCATCGCATGCAGTCCGGCTCGGGCAGTGTCGACATCGCCGACGGCGGCTGGCAGACGGTTTCGAGCACCGACGTGGCCTTCGAGGGCTATGCGGCACCGCGCGAACTCAGCACCGCCGAGGTTGAGGCCATGCCGGCAGCCTGGGCATCGGCAGCCGAGCGCTCGGTTCGCGCCGGCTTCGACGCGATCGAACTGCACGCCGCCCACGGCTACCTGATTCACCAGTTCCTGTCGCCGATCACCAACCCGCGCAGCGACCGGTACGGCGGCAATCTAGAGAATCGCGCTCGCCTCTTGCTTGAGATCGTTGCAGCCGTTCGAAAGGTGATTCCGGCCGGCATGCCGCTGATGATCCGCTTCTCGGCGACCGACTACCGCGAGGACGGCTGGACCACGGCCGAGACCGCCCAGGTTAGCCAGTGGGCCGATGAGCTCGGTGCCGACGTGTTCGACATTTCGAGCGGTGGCCTCGTCACCGGCGTCAAGATTCCATCCGGCCCTGGCTACCAGGTGCCGCTATCGCAGTTCGTCGCCGAACGAGTCGATGGCCCAGTCACCGCGGTCGGTCAGATCACGACTGGCGTGCAGGCCGAAGAGATTCTTCAAACCAGCGAGGTTGAGATCATCATGCTCGGCCGCGCGTTGCTCCGCGATCCATACTGGGCCTTGCGCGCTGCAGCCGAACTGGGTGAGACGGTCGAGTGGCCGATTCAGTACGCGCGAGGCACCTGGCCTAAGCCGAGCGCCTAGCCTCAGCCTCGCGGCCTAGCGACGCGTCGCGTCCTTAACCTCGCCGACGAGCTCTTCGAGTATGTCTTCGAGGAACAGCACGCCTCGCACCTGTCCCCTGTCGTCGAACGACTTTGCCATGTGAGCGTGAACGCGACGCATGCTAGCGAGCGCGTCCTCTAGCTCCATGGTTGCCGGCAGCGAAATTAGAGTACGGATGCGCTTTGGCGGGAACGGGTCGTCGACCTCGTCCTCGCGCAGATCGAGCACGTCCTTGAGGTGCAGGTAGCCAACGATGTCGGCATGCTCGTCGACCAGCGGGAATCGCGAGAAGCCGTACTTGGTGACGGCCGCCTCAACCTCGCGCGGCGTGGTGTCCTCGCGCAGTGCAACGAGTCGAGCCATCGGAACGGCAACATCTTCGACGCGCTTTTCGGTGAACTCAAAGGTGTTCGTGATCGTGCCCGAAAGGTCGCTCAACGCACCCTCGCGAGTCGAATGCTCAACGATATCTTCGACCTGGTCGAGCGTGTAGACGCTGTTGGCTTCGTCCTTCGCTCGCACTCCAAAGAGACGCAGGATTCCGTTGGCTCCCGCATTCAGGAACACCACAACCGGCTTCAACACCAGAGCCATACCGTAGAGCACTGGAACAAGGATTAGCGCTGCGCGTTCTGGAACAGAGAACGAGATGTTCTTAGGGACCATCTCGCCGACCACGACGTGCAGGAACGAGACGATCAACAGAGTGATCGCGAACGCGACCGGCCCAGATGCATCATGGCCGATTCCCACCAGCCCAAGCACTGGCTCTAGCAGGTGGTGCACGCTCGGCTCGACGATGACCAGAATCAGCAACGAACAGATGGTCACACCGATCTGCGTTGTCGCAAGCATCAGCGAGACGCGCTCCATCGCCTTAATCGTGATCTTCGCCGGACGCGAGCCAGCCTCGGCGCGCGGTTCAATCTGGGCGCGACGGGCCGATATCAAGGCGAACTCCGAGCCCACGAAGAAACCGTTCAGCAACAGCAGAACAACAAACCAGAGCAATCCGGCGACGTTAGCGTCCATTCTCGGCCTCCTCTCTAGCCTCTTCGACCGCGGATTCGATGCCCTCGAGGTTGTTTGGCGTGAATCGAACCCGATCGATACGGCGGCCGTCCATGCGCTCGACGCGAAGAACGCCGTCCTCAATCTCGAGTTGGTCGCCAACAGCCGGAATTCGCGCGAGCGTGGCCATGATGTAGCCGGCAACCGTCTCATAGGCGCGGTCGGTCGGCACCTTGATCGCCATTTCAAGAAGCTCGTCTGGGCGAATCATGCCGGGGAACAAAACCGATGAATTGGCGCCGCGAGTGATGCCGGTGCGAGCGCGATCGTGCTCGTCGGCAAGGTCTCCGACCAGCTCTTCAACCAAGTCTTCGAGGGTGATAAGGCCGGCAGTGCCGCCGTATTCGTCGACGACCAAAGCCATCTGCAGCCCCTTGGCGCGCAACTCGACCATCAGTGTTTCGAGGCTCATCGTCTCTGGCACGCGTAACGGCTCGACCATGATCGCTGTCACCGGAACATCGGCCCGCTTTTCGCGTGGAACAGCCGCAGCCTGCTTTACGTGAGCCAGACCGATGACATCGTCGCTCGAACCATCGACCACCGGGAACCGGGAATGTCCAGTGCGAACCGATGCCGCGATCAAAGCCGTCGCACTCGATGCCGCATCAAGAGTCTGCATGCGCACTCGAGGCGTCATCGCGTCGGCTGCACACAGTTGGCTCAACGCGATGGTCTTGGTAAGCAGGGTCGCGGTGCCCTCATCGAGCGCACCGAGGCTGGCCGAGCGGCGAACGAGCGCGGTGAGTTCCTCGGCCGAGCGGCTGGAACTCAGTTCTTCCTTTGGCTCAATTCCGAATGAACGGACGATCGCGTTGCCAACCGCGTTTAGAGCCTTAATAGCCCAGCTGAACACCCACGTGAATGCCAACTGGAAGCCGACAACGAAGCGGTTGGTCGCAAGCGGAATTGTGAGCGCCAACTTCTTGGGAACCAGCTCGCCGATGAGCGTCGAAAACAAGGTGGCCAGGGTCATCGCAACAATGAGACTCACGGTGTGAGTCGCTTCGAGCGACCAACGCAGTGGGTGAAACAGTGGCGTCAACAGACTGGTTAGCGATGGCTCCGCCAAAAAACCGGTGAGCATCGTCGTAAGGGTAATACCCAGTTGAGCGCTTGAGAGGTGCGTCGAAGTAGCTTTAAGGGCGCGAATCGATCGTGAAAGACCGGTTTCGCCACGTTCTGCGCGAGCCTCTAGCTCACTGCGCTCTAGATTTACAAGCGAAAACTCGCTAGCGACGAATACGCCCGTACCAAGCGTGAGCAACACGCCAAAGGCGAGCATGAGCCAATCGTTCATCGGGCGACACCGCCCCAGAACCTATGACCAGAAACCGAAGTATCCATAGATGTCTCAAGCATAACTTTGAAACCGCCGCAAATCACTGGCTTAGCACTTAGCAGGCGGCGGCATTGGGTAGGCTGGAGGGGCGTTTTGAATGGACAAAGCGCATTTGGTCACGCCCATGCATAAAAAGGTGGTCTGGAGTGTCTAACGACAACGAAGAATTCGGTGCGAACGACTGGCTCGTCGCTGAGATGTACGAGCAGTACAAGGCGAATCCAGACTCGGTAGACAAATCCTGGTGGCCAATCCTAGAGCGATACCAGGCATCCGCCGGTTCAACCAGCGCTCCAGCCGCACCGACTGTGACCCCAGCGGCCCCTGCTGCCACCCCGATCGTGCCAGCGACCACTGCTTCGGCAGCGCCTGCTGCCCTTATCGCTCCAGCAGCACCAGCAGCGCCTGCAGCCGAGGCACAGGTCGTCGCAAAGACCACCCGCATCGAAGCCAAGCCACAGCCGATCCCTGCGCAGGCACCGGCAACCGGCCTGATCGACACCGTCGAGTCTGAGGAAGACGCTGCAGACGAGGTCAACATCCTCAAGGGTATGCAGAAGGCCCTTGCCACCAACATGGACGCCTCGATCCAGGTGCCAACCGCCACCTCGGTTCGCGCCATCCCAGCGAAGCTGATGATCGACAACCGCATCGTCATCAACTCGCACCTCGCCCGCACTCGCGGCGGCAAGATTTCGTTCACGCACCTGATTGGCTTCGCCATCATCCGTGCCCTGAAGGAATTCCCAAGCCAGAACGTCTACTACGACGAGATCGACGGCAAGCCGGCGGCAGTCTCGCCGGCCAACGTCAACTTCGGTCTGGCCATCGACATCCCTAAGGAAGACGGCACCCGTGCCCTCCTCGTGCCGAACATCAAGCGCGCGCAGCGCCTGAACTTCGCCGAGTACCTCGCGGCCTACGAGGATCTCGTCAAGCGCGCCCGCGGCAACAAGCTGACCGCTGGCGACTTCGCCGGTGGCACCGTCTCGCTCACCAACCCAGGTGGCATCGGCACCGTGCACTCGGTTCCTCGCCTCATGAAGGGCCAGGGCTGCATCATCGGCGCCGGCGCACTCGACTACCCTGCCGAATTCCAGGGCATGAGCGAGGAGCACCTCAACCAGCTCGGCGTCAGCAAGATCCTTCACCTCACCAGCACCTACGATCACCGCGTCATTCAGGGTGCCGGCTCGGGCGAGTTCCTCAAGAAGGTGCACGAGCTACTGCTAGGCGAGCGCGGTTTCTACGACGAAATCTTCGAGTCGCTTCGCATTCCTTACGAGCCTGTCCGCTGGGCAACCGACTTCGACCGCAACGAGATAGACGACCGCTCGAAGGAAACCCGCATCCAGGAGTTCATCAACGCCTACCGCGTTCGTGGTCACCTGATCGCCGACATCGACCCACTCGAGTTCCAGATGCGCACGCACCCAGACCTCGACATCCGCTTCCACGGCCTCAGCCTCTGGGACCTCGACCGCGTCTACGCGACCGGCGGTTTCGGCGGCAAGCCAAAGATGGCGTTCCGCGACATCTACAAGATTCTGCGCGACTCGTACTGCCGCTCGGTCGGCGTCGAGTACATGCACATTCAAGACCCAACCCAGCGCAAGTGGTTCCAGGACAAGCTGGAGCGTCCTTACGTCAAGCCAACCCGCGAAGAGCAGCTCAACATTCTCGAGCAGCTGAACAAGGCAGAGGCTTTCGAAACATTCCTGCAGACCAAGTTCGTCGGCCAGAAGCGATTCTCGCTCGAGGGTGGCGAGTCGACTATCGCGGCGCTTGACGAGATCCTGCAGTTGGCTGCTAACGCAGACATGGACGAGGTTGCAATCGGTATGGCCCACCGCGGTCGCTTAAACGTTCTCACCAACGTTGCTGGCAAGACCTACGGTCAGGTCTTCAAGGAGTTCGAGGGCAACACCGACACCAAGACCGTTCAGGGCTCGGGCGACGTGAAGTACCACCTCGGCACCGAGGGCACCTTCACCAACCTCGAGGGCAAGCAGGTGCGCGTTTCGCTGGCTGCTAACCCATCGCACCTCGAGGCCGTCAACCCGGTTCTAGAGGGCATCGTCCGCGCCAAGCAGGACCTCACCGACTCGTCGAAGACCGACATTTACCCTGTACTGCCTGTGCTCATCCACGGCGACGCAGCGTTCGCGGGTCAGGGCATCGTTCCTGAGGTGCTGAACATGTCGCAGCTGCGCGGCTACAAGGTCGGCGGCACGATCAACATCATCATAAACAACCAGGTCGGCTTCACCACCCCTCCGGGTGAGTCTCGTTCGACCGTTTACTCGTCAGACGTTGCCAAGGGCATTCAGGCCCCGATCTTCCACGTCAACGGCGACGACCCTGAGGCCGTGGTTCGCGTGGCCCAGCTGGCCTTCGAGTTCCGTCAGGAATTCAAGAAGGACGTCGTCATCGACTTGGTCTGCTACCGTCGCCGCGGTCACAACGAGGGCGACGACCCATCGATGACCCAGCCACTGATGTACAACCTGATCGAGGCTAAGCGCTCGGTTCGCACCCTCTACCTAGAGTCGCTCGTCGGCCGTGGCGACATCACCGTGGAGGAGTTCGAGGCAGCCAACACCGGCTTCCAGAACCGCCTCGAGTCGGCATTCGCCGAGGTGCACGAGGCTATGGGCAAGCCTGCCGAGCTGCAGCCGCGTCCAGTGGGCATTGGAACCACCGCAAGCGACCACCCGACCCTCGCCCACCCGACCGCGATCTCGCGTGAGATGGTTGAGCTGATCGGAAACGCCCACGGCAACCAGCCGGCCGGCTTCACCGTTCACCCAAAGCTGCAGCAGCTGCTGGCCAAGCGCGTCGAAATGTCGCGCGACGGCGGCATCGACTGGGGCTTCGGCGAGCTGATGGCTCTCGGTTCGCTCCTCGTTGAGGGTCGTCCGGTTCGCTTCGCTGGTCAGGATGCCCGCCGCGGCACCTTCGTGCAGCGTCACGCCGTCTTCCACGACCGCGAGAACGGCCAGGAGTGGATGCCGTTGCGCAACCTCTCTGCCGACCAGGCCAAGTTCTACATCTACGACTCGCTGCTCTCGGAGTACGCGGCGATGGGTTACGAATACGGCTACTCGGTCGAGAACGAGCAGGCTCTCGTGCTTTGGGAGGCCCAGTTCGGCGACTTCGCCAACGGCGCGCAGACCATCATCGACGAGTTCATCTCTTCGGCCGAGCAGAAGTGGGGCCAGCACTCTGGCGTCGTGCTCCTGCTGCCTCACGGCTACGAGGGTCAGGGCCCTGACCACTCGTCGGCTCGCATCGAGCGCTACCTGCAGCTCTGTGCTCAGAACAACATGACCGTTGCTCAGCCTTCGACCCCTGCCTCGCACTTCCACCTGCTGCGTCGCCAGGCTTACACCACCCCTCGTCGTCCGCTCGTGGTCTTCACCCCGAAGTCGATGCTGCGCCTCAAGGCCGCTTCGAGCTCGGTCGAGGACTTCACGACTGGCGAGTTCCGTCCGGTAATCAAGGACGAACAGGGTCTCGATAAGTCGAAGGTCAAGCGCGTGCTGTTCTGCTCGGGCAAGGTCTACTGGGATCTGCTGGCCGAGTCGCAGAAGCGTGGCCTGGGCGACACCGCCATCGTGCGTGTCGAGCAGCTTTACCCGACCCCTGTCGACGAGATCAAGGCAGCGTATGCCGAGTACCCTGGCGCAGAGCTGATCTGGGTTCAGGACGAGCCTGCAAACCAGGGCCCTTGGACCTACATCGGTCTGTTCTTGCCTCGCTACATGGATGGCCAGGTTGCCAAGCTCGTGTCGCGCCCTGCAAGTGCATCCCCTGCGACGGGTTCGGCCAAGCAGCACGCCGCCGAACAGGCAGACCTGGTCGCTCGCGCGTTCGCGTAAGTCGACTAGGTAATCGAAGGTATGGAATCGACACAGCGACGCGATGCGCGCGTCGTTGTGCTCGGTGACCAGCTGATCACGCCGGCAGGTGACCCGAAGGGCATGGGCTGGCTTGGACGCGTGATCGCCAAGACTCCGGCCCGCGAGCCGCGAATCGACTTCTTTGCGCTAGCAGCACCAGACGAAACCAGTGCGATGCTCAGCGATCGCTGGTTGGCTGAGGTGCGCCGCCGTTTCAGCCAAGACACCGATAACTACCTCGTGGTCGCACTCGGGCACAACGACCCTGCCGCAGGAGTATCTGTCTCGCGCAGCCGCCTGAACCTAGCCACGATTCTTGACGAGTCGATGAAGGCCGGGGTTAAGTGCTTCGTGATCGGCCCGACCCCGCACGCAGATGCCTCGCGCAACCACGACATCGAGCACCTCGCATCGGGCTACGAAGACGTGGCTTCACGCCGAAACGTAAAGTTCGTGGATTGCTTCCGGCCACTGGTCGAGCACTCTGGCTGGAACGAAGAGATGAGCTATTCGATTCACGGCCTGCCGGGGCAGGTTGGTCACGGCTTGATTGCCTGGCTGGTTCTAAACCGCGGCTGGTACGAGTGGCTCGACATCAAGGTCGAACAGTAAGCGACTTGGCCTTCGTTCGGCTAGTCGTGCGCGATTTCGCCGGCTTCTAGCAGACGAATCTGAGCGATGATTCGGTCGACAACCTCGGCTGGCGGGGTGTCGTTATCGCAAGCTTCCTTGAGAACGCGATTGACTAGCGCCTCCATGTCATAGTGGCTCTCACAGTGATCACAGTTGGCTACGTGAGCGGTGATCTCTTCGATCTGCTCCTCGGTCAGCGAGTTGCTGAGATACTCGTGCACGTGCGCTTGAGTCTCTTGGCAATCCATTAGCGAATCCCTTCCGATCCGTCATTCTCGTCGTCAAGATAACCTTCTTGACGCGCGTATTCTTCCAAATACTTTCGAAGCAATTTCTTGCCTCTAAACAGTCGCGTACCAACGGTTGTTGGGTCGGCACCCGTGATCTGCGCAATTTGCGCATAGGTGTATTCCTCGACGATTGCGTAGTAAACAACCTCGCGGAAAGTGTCTGGCAACTTTGCCAGGGCATCCTTGACGGCAGATGCCGGCAGGTGCTGAAGCGCTTCAAACTCGGCCGACTGGCTCGGCATAGCTGTGACCGACTCGGCTGTGCCGATCTGCCAGTCTTCCATGTCGTCGAGCCCGCGCTGAGCCTTGTCGCGATTTCTCTTTGACCAGATGTTCTTGGCAGTGTTTTCAAGAATCGTGGTCATCCAGGCCTTTAGCTTGGTGCCCTGCTCGTACTGGTGGAAGGCCCTAAAGGCCTTGATGTAAACCTCTTGGAGCAGGTCTTCTGCATCGGCGGCGTTGTAGTTCATGGTCTTCATCGCCGACTTGTAAAGATCAGGCATAAGGGGAATCGCCTGTTCTTCGAAAAGGCGGTTCAACTCGGCTCGTTCGGGCGTGATAGTCATCTCGTTTGAGTGTACTGCTAGCGCCACAAACCGCTCCGTTCCCCTTGTGCTGGTAACTTTGAACCAATGACATCAAGCAGTTATTCCCCAGCAGCGAACCAGACTTGGCTCGCGCCCGTCGCCTCGGCACCAATTTCGGCGATCGTGAAACTGCCCGGCTCGAAGTCACTCACCAACCGCGAACTGGTGCTTTCTGCGCTGGCCAACGAACCGACTCTGCTGACCGCTCCCCTCCACTCACGCGACTCCAAGTTGATGATCGATGCGCTTCGAGCGCTCGGCACCGAAATCGACGTTCTTGCCAACGGCGATGTACGCGTGACCCCGCGACCGCTAGACAGAGCCGCGCAGATCGACTGCGGCCTCGCCGGCACGGTCATGCGTTTTGTGCCGCCGATGGCCGCTCTGAGCAGCGCAGACGTGCTGTTCGATGGCGATGAGGCGGCTCGCCGCCGCCCGATGCACACCACAATCGAGTCACTGCGCTCGCTGGGGGTCGACGTTGACGACAACGGCGGCATGGCGCTGCCGTTTACCGTTCGCGGCACGGGTTCGATTGCCGGTGGCGAGGTCACCATCGACGCAAGCGCGTCGTCGCAGTTCGTTTCTGGCCTACTGCTGAGCGCGGCTCGCTTCGACCGCGGAATCACACTGCGTCACAAAGGCGAGCACCTGCCCTCGATGCCGCACATCGAGATGACCCTAGACTGCCTGGCCAAGCGCGGAGTAACCGTTTTCACCCCCGAGACCGCCGTCTGGAGCGTCGAACCGGGCAGCATCGCCGGCGGCGAGTACGCCATCGAGCCAGACCTCTCGAACGCTGGACCATTCCTAGCCGCGGCGATGGTTGCTGGGGGTTCGGTGACCATCCCTGGTTGGCCAGACTCCACCACGCAGGTTGGCGACGAGTTCGACGGAATCCTGCAGCAGATGGGTGCCACGATCGTTCGAGACGACCGTGGCTTGACGATCACCGGCCCAGCCGATGGACGCATCCGAGGAATTGAAATCGACCTGTCGATTGGTGGCGAGCTGACCCCGGTCATCGCGGCGCTGGCGGCTATCGCCGAGACGCCGAGCCGAATCTGGGGCGTCGCACACCTGCGCGGTCACGAGACCGACCGCCTCGCTGCACTTGCAACAGAGATCAACCGCATTGGTGGCATCGCTCGCGAAACGGCGGACGGCCTCGAGATCGACCCTAGCGAGAACCTGCATGGCGCCCTCTGGCAGACATACGAGGATCACCGCATGGCGACGGCCGGCGCGATCATCGGCCTTCGCGTGCCTGGCATCGAGATTCAAGACATCACGACCACATCGAAGACCATGCCCAACTTCGACGAGCTATGGCTCGACATGCTAGGCGGTCGCACTTGAGTTGGCTCTACGAGCCAGATCCAGGCAAAAACGACCTGGACGAATCGGATGTTCGCGTTCGACCAAACCCTAAGGGCAACAAGCCACGCACCAAGAAGCGTCCAGAACACGCGGATGCCGCGATCGGCATGGTGCTCGGCGTCGACATGGGTCGATACCGTGTGCTCCTAAACGACGAAGATCGCATGATCGACGCGACGATGGGCAAGGAGTTGCGAAAGCACGGTGCGGTCGTGGGCGACCGCGTGGCCTTAGCCGGAGACTTGTCAGAAACCGTAGGTGCGCTGGCTCGCGTGGTTCGCGTTGAACCGCGCACGTCGCTGCTTCGCCGCTCGGCCGACGACAGCGACCAGGTAGAGCGAGTCATCGTCGCGAATGCCGACCAGATGTTGGTTGTGCTCGCAATCGCAAACCCAGAACCGCGCACGCGCCTTGTCGACCGCTATCTGGCCGCGGCGTTCGACGCCGGCCTCAAGCCCATCCTCTGCATCACCAAGGTCGACCTTGCCGACCCGACAGAGTTCTTGAGCAACTTCGAGGGCCTAAGCATTCCGGTCGTGCTGAATCGCAGCGACGCCCCATCCATCGCCGAGCTGCGCGGCCTGCTCGAAGGCCACACGACCGTCGTCGTGGGTCACTCAGGCGTTGGTAAATCCACGCTTGTCAACGCCCTCGTGCCTACAGCGGGGCTGGCAACCGGCCACGTCAACGCCGTCACCGGCCGCGGGCGTCACACGTCCACCGCCGTTCGCGCAATTGCACTCGACGAAGGTAACCGCAACAAGGGCTGGATCATCGACACCCCTGGCGTGCGTTCGTTCGGACTCGGGCACATCAAGCCAGAAAATCTGCTTCGTTCGTTCGAAGACCTCTGGGCTGTTATCGAGACCTGCCCTCGCGACTGCAGCCACCTTGCCGGAGCCCCGGACTGCGAGCTCGATGAGGCCGTGGCCGATGGTCGTCTTGGTGATTCGGGAGCCGGGCGCGTCGATTCGCTGCGACGCCTTATCGCCAGCGCCCAGTCAGCCTCGGCCGCCGCCGAATAAACTTCACTCGTGACCTACGCAGCAGATCTAGCCTTTGCCCTCGAGTTGGCCGATGTAGCCGACCAGATCTCGCTCGAGCGCTTCACCGCGCTAGACCTCAAGGTTGAGACCAAGCCAGACCGCTCCCCGGTGACCGACGCCGACCGCTCGGTCGAGCAGGCGCTCAAGGGAATGCTGGCGGAGCACCGCCCGGACGACGCCCTAATCGGCGAAGAATTCGGCTCTGCCGCGGGCAGCAACAACCGAACCTGGGTCATCGACCCGATCGATGGCACCGCCAACTTCATGCGCGGCGTTCCCATCTGGGCGAGCCTCATCTGTCTTGCTGTGGATGGCAAACCGACCGTCTCGGTAGTATCTGCTCCCGCGATGGGCCGTCGCTGGTGGGCTGCTCCGGCGAGCGCTGGGGCGCATGGCGGCGCTTTCACACGCGACATCGACGGCAGCGTGCGGCACATCCACGTTTCTGGCATCGGCGACCTCGAGCACGCGAGCCTTAGCTACAACAACCTTCAGCTGTGGGATCAGGCTGGAATGATCGAGCCACTCCTAGAACTCAGCCGCAAAGTCTGGCGCACCCGCGCGTACGGCGACTTTTGGTCTTACATGCTGCTGGCCGAAGGCGCACTCGAGATCGTGGCTGAGCATGACCTAAAGATCTACGACATCGCGGCGCTTGTGCCGATTGTCGAGCAGGCCGGCGGGCAGTTCAGCGCGCTTTCCGGCGAGCTGACACCCGCCACCTCGAGTGTGCTCGCCACCAACGGCAAATTGCATGCGCTGACTCAACGCGCGTTCGGTTAACCACACCTGCCCCCATTGCCCTTCGGGCGCCTTTACCTTTGCGGAATCTAGCCTTTTGTTGCGGGGTAAACCCTGCCATTCATGAAGATCTAGAGGACTCAACAAATGAAGAAACTTTTGGTTGCTGCCATCGCAGCTGCCCTCACGTTTACTGGTATCGCGGCGCCGGCAAGTGCAACCGTTGTCAGTAGCCCGTCAATCCCGGCCAGCATAATGCCGGGGGACACGGTAGCCGCAACTCCGGGAGTCTACACTGGGGAAACTGTTTCAGGTAGATCGTGGCTCTTCTGCACCTCGCTTCAAACCCAAGCCACCCTTGAAGACTCGTCAGCACTCGGCGTAGTACTTGGAGACGGCACGTGCGATTACGTTTCCCTGTCGAACGTCGCCAACCCAGAAAACGGAACTTCCGTCACTTTGCCGACTGTGGTTTACGGAAACTGGGACCGCAGCGCGCGCCTAATTGCAGGCAAGTACCTGACCTATGTAGAGGTCACGGGAACTGGCCCCTGGGTGCGACACGCGTCGAATTCAGTTCTGGTTGGAACTCCTCCAGCAACTAACCCGCGCATTGTGACCAGCACCAGCAGCGATGATGTTCCGGTCGGCTCGACAATATCGATCCAGAACGGCATCAACTTGCCAGAGATTGGTGGCATTTTTGACTCGGGTCTCTACTTCTGCAACTACGACCCCTCGAGTAGCCTGCCTGCCTCTGGCTGGGACCTATACGCTGACATGCAAGTAGCACCACAGTACTGCGACATGGTAGGTCGAACGACTGGTGTGAACCACCAAGGTCCGCCAAGCTATCCCTACACCATCGACACAATCATCTGGCAGTGGAACTCAGCCAACGTGAGCGTCCCTTCTGCAGGCAAGTACCTGATCTACTTCGAGATGTACCGCGTTGGTCTGACCTCGGTTTACCACACCTACTACAGCCAGGCGGTCTACGTTGGCGTCCGAGCACAGACGGTGACCTACAACGCCAACACCGGCTCGGGCTCGGTCGCTGCATCGGTTGCCAACGGCGCACGCGCTCTGTCTGACGGCACCGGCCTCATCAACCCTGGCTTCACCTTTGCAGGCTGGAACACCGCAGCCAACGGCTCGGGCACCGCGGTCGCGGGTGGCGCAAGCTACACCCCATCGGGCAACGTGACACTGTACGCACAGTGGAACCGTATCCCTACCCCACCGGCTCCGGCCTTCACCAGCCCGATCTCCGTCGCACCAGTTGGTGGCGTTCTCAACCTGACCGGCGCGAACATGGCAGCCGTCACCAGCATCACGGTTGATGACATGCCAGCAACCATCTCGACCTCGTCGAGCGGTTCTGTGAGCGTCAAGCTGCCGACTCTTGCACCGGGCAAGTACGACATCACCATCAAGAACGCCGATGGCGGAATCCGCTTCATCGATGGTCTGGTTGTGCCTGACCCGAACGCGAAGCCGGCCCCTAAGCCAACCGTTACCTATGTAGCCACCTCGGCAGTCAAGGTAACCGGAGCGGCTCCGAGCGCTAAGCAGGCAGCAGCGGTGAAGGCCTTCGTCGCTCAGTACAAGGACGCCAAGACTGTGACCGTCTTCGTTCGCACCAGCAAGGCCGGCCTAGGAGCCGCCAAGAAGGCAGCAGCGGCTATGCTCGCGACTGCCGTCAAGGCGCTCGGTGGCAAGATCAAGGGCTCGGTCGTTATCGACTCGACCAGCGAGAAAAGCACCGCGCTCGACCTCGTAGTCACCGACTAACGTCAAGCAAATACGCTCAAGGCCCCCGAGAAATCGGGGGCCTTTGGCTTTCTCAGGCCGTAACGAAAGGCAACATGGGCGCCTAGCGTTCGGGCAGTCGCATAAATTAGTCACATGGCTCTTTACAACAACATCACCGAAGCATTCGGCAACACCCCACTCGTGCGCCTAAACCGCGTCACCGATGGCGGCGAGGCCCAGGTTTACGCAAAGCTCGAGTTTTATAACCCATCGAGCTCGGTCAAGGACCGCCTGGGTATCGCGATGGTCGATGCTGCCGAAGAGTCGGGCGAGTTGAAGCCTGGTGGCACGATCATCGAGGCCACCTCGGGAAACACCGGCATCGCGCTGGCGATGGTGGGCGCAGCCCGCGGCTATCGCGTCATCATTGTCATGCCTGAGTCGATGTCGCTCGAGCGCAAGGTTCTCACCCGCGCATACGGCGCCGAGGTCGTGCTCACCCCTGCAGCCGAGGGCATGGCCGGTTCGGTCGCCAAGGCAGAGGCGCTCGGCAACGAGATCCCTGGTTCGGTGCTTGTTCGCCAGTTCGACAACCCTGCCGGCCCAAAGATTCACCGCGAGACCACTGCCGAAGAGATCTGGCGCGACACCGAGGGCAAGGTTGCCGCTCTGGTTGCCGGCTCGGGCACCGGCGGCACCATCACCGGCACCGGCCAGCGCCTCAAGGAACTCAACCCAGACATCAAGGTGTTCGCTGTTCAGCCAGCGGCATCGCCGCTCCTCACCGGCGGTCAAGCCGCCGGCCACCCGATCGCAGGCATCGGCCCAAACTTCATCCCTAGCGTCCTTGACACCACCGTCTATGACGAGGTCATCTCGGTTCCTAACCAGGATGCCTTCGGCTACGCACGCCGTTTGGCCAGCGAAGAGGGCATCCTTGCTGGTATTTCGTCGGGTGCTGCTGCCTTCGCGGTTGCCGATGTGGCAAAGCGTCCGGAATTTGCTGGCAAAATTGTTGTTGTAATCATTCCGTCGTTCGGCGAGCGTTACCTTTCGACCACGCTCTACCGCGACATCCAAGAGGAATTCACACCAGCAACTTGAGCAGATTCAGCGAAGACATTCGGGCCGGCCTAGACCGCGACCCAGCTACGCTGACCGCACTCGAACTATTGCTCACCTCACCGGGCCTGTGGACCATCTGGAACCACCGCTGCGCACACCGCATGTGGAACTGGGGATGGCGCATTCCGGCCCGCATGTGGGCCAACGGAGCCAAGTTCTGGACCGGGATTGAGATCCACCCAGGCGCAAAGATTGGTCGCCGCTTTGTCATCGATCACGGCGTTGGCGTTGTCATCGGCGAAACGGCGGTAATTGGTGACGACGTGATGATCTACCACCAGGTCACCTTGGGTGCGAATGAGAACGTGCGCGCCAAGCGCCACCCGACGATCGGCAACAAAGTGGTTATCGGTGCCGGCGCGAAGGTTATCGGCAACATCGAAGTCGGCGAAGGTGCAAAGATTGGCGCAAACGCCACCGTTACCAAGCCGGTTGCTGCCGGTGCCATCGTGGTTGGCACTAATCGCGTGGTCGGTTCGGGCGACTAACGCCCGTCTTCCTCAATTTCCTGCAGTCGAGCATCGATGAGCAGTTGAATCACCTCTAGCGGCAGCGGTTCGCCGCGCTGAAACTGCAGTCCGCTGGGAATCAACGTGTATGCCTCCAGCTCTTTCGCCAGCGTCGTCGACGTGCGTCCGCTGTGCGGAAAGTAGCTCAGGTGGTTCTTGAAGGCCGCGAAGCCCGCGAATGCCTTGAGCTTTTTGCCGATCTTGATCTTGTAGCCGGGCATGCCATAGCTGATGCACTCCTCGGCCTCTGGCACCAGCTGCAGGATTCTCTCGCGAATAACCTGCAGCGTCTCGCGCGCAGCCGCGTCTTGTGCGGCCAGATAGGCGTCGACTTCTTGTGAACTCATGCCTGAATTCTAGGCTCGGCGGGCCTCGCGCGCCCGCTATTCTCGAAGCATGAACAAGACGACCGGCCGAATCGCAGAACTCGCGCGCCGACTGAGGCATCCGTGGATCTGGATGTTCGTCATCACGGCGTCTTTTCAAATTTTCCGCGGCTCGCAGGCCGATGCAATCATCTTCTGGTCGTTCACCGCGATTGCCATTGCCAGCCAGCTCAACCTTCCTCGCCGTGTCTTTACGGTCCAACCGCGACTGACCCGCAACCGCATCCAGCTGTGGGCGATTTTGCTGACCGCCCTGCTGGTCGGCGTACCTCGTCACACCGGCCTGTATGGCTGGGTGATGGTCTGCCTCGGTGCTGTAGCGATCGCGCTGAGCTGGCAGCCAGACTCGTCGGCCAAGCCTCGGGGCGACAGGCGCATCCGCAGGGCAAAAATCGGCTGGATGACCATCGGCATCGGCCTATGCATCTGGGAACTCGGAGCCAACATTTTGGGTCAGCTCGAGGGTAATCTGACAGAGTTTCCGACGATCTCGGTGCTCGTCGACCCGTTGCTGGATCACCCGCTCGGCAAGGGTGTCTTTGCTGTCGCCTGGCTGCTCAGCGGATTCGGCTTCATGCGTCTGTGGGGTCGAGGCAAATGACCCGCTACATCACAATCGCCGGCTATCTGGTCTTCACCATCGCGGGCATCATCCTGTGGCTGGTGACGCGCTCGCGCAAGCACAAGATTGCGGCCGTGAGCGAGCTGTTCGAGCGCATCCTGCACCATCGCACTACACGCGTCGCGATCCTTTGCGCTTGGTGGTGGGTGGGCTGGCATTTCTTGGTCTCGATCGTCACTCAGGCTGACTTTTAGACGCATAGGCTAGCCACGTGAAAACCAACTGGCGCAAACTGCACATTCTCGGCGTCGCGGGCGCAATCAGTTGGGCAGGCAGCTCACTGACCACCTTCGCGGTCATCCTGCGCGACAAGGACGAAATCGGCCCGATAGGCGTCTCTCTGGTGCTGCTTTCGATGATGGTGCCGAATATCCTCGCCGCACCACTGGGTGGCCTGCTGGCCGACAAGTTCAGCACGCGTCAACTGATGCCGCCATTGCTCATGGCGATGGGCCTAATCAACCTGACACTAGCCTTCGGCTGGCCACACTGGTGGACGTATGTTGCGCTGGCTCTTACGGCAACCTGCGGCGTGGCCGTAGGCGCATCCTTCAATGCCGCTTTGCCGACAGTTGCAGCCCCCGATGACGTGCCGCGCGCCATGGGCATTCAGCAGACGTATGCCTCGTTCGGCACACTTTTCGCACCCGCGCTCGGCGGAATCCTGGTCAGCACCACCGGCTACTTCTGGCCGTTCGTGATTGATGCAATCTCATTCTTCGTTCTCGCTGTTGCCGTCTTACTGCTTGGCATCAACCGCCCCGGCGTAGTTCACGAAACAGGCGAGAAACTGCGCGCACTCGATGGAGCACGCGAGGTCATGGGCGACAGTCTCATGCGTTCGCTTGTGATCCTTGTTGGTGCTCTGGTGCTCACGCTCGGTGTCGTCAACGTAGGCGAAGTGTTCCTGGTGACCGACGTGCTGGGCGCTACCGCCTTCGAATACGGCCTAGTGGGCTCAGCGTTTGCTGTTGGATCGGTGCTTGGAGGAGTTTCGGCATCGGCCATCAAATTGCCCGACGCCAAGCAACCAGGCATGGTAGTGCTAGCTATCGCAACGCTGGTTTTGGCAATCTTTGGCCTTGCGCTTTCGTGGCACTGGCTTGTGGCCGTCGCGATGAGCTTTGTAGCCGGCGTTGGAAACTCCCTGCTGAACGCATACGCAGTCGGAATCATCATTCGCCGCAGCAACGAAGACACCCGCGGCCGTGTCATGGCGGCAATCGGCGCAATCATCACCACAGCCTCGGTATCGGCAAGCGGCGCTGGCGGAATCCTCATCGGAATCTTCGGAGTACGTTCAGTGCTGGTCGTTGGTGCGGTGCTCTCGGCGCTGACCGTTGTCATCTTCGCGCCAGCGGTGCTTCGGGCGAGCAGGGGTGCAACCCAGCCAGGTTCGGCCGATTCCCCTACTGCAGCAGCCGACTAACCGCGGGTCTTAGCGAGCTAGGTATGCGCTTAGGTTGTCGAAGTAGCTCTCCATGCCGGCCTGAGCCTGCTCGGCCTGGCCTTCTGGCAGCTCGCCGTATTGGGTGAACTTGCACCAAGCTCCCCCGTCGCGAGCCTCGAAGTCGATCACGATCATGTGGTGCTCGGTGGTCTCGTCGCGATTGGCAGCCTCGTCGGCATCGGTCGTGTAGTGCAGGGTGTGAACCATGCGCTCGAGCGGCAGCACCTCGGTGTAACGACCAAAGAAGTATGCGTTCGGCTGCGCAAACGCGCTCACGTCAACCGCTACCGCCCAGGCGCCATCAACTCGCACGTCGTTCTCGACCGAGCCAGGCACGACCTTGAGCACGGTTGGGCAGTACCAGGTCTCGAGCGCGGCCTCGTCGACCCATGCCTGCCAGAGGGTTTCAAGCAGAACCGGGTAGGTGCGCTCGACGGAATAGAGGTGCTTCGTGTGATCGATGGTCATGCGTTAAGCGTAAATCACGCATGACCGTGCTTCGACTGCCTATTCCTCGCGCGCGAAGTCTTTGGCGATCGAAAGGGACGCAAAGGTCTCTGCAGAGCGCTCGTTGATAACCGCGAAAACTCGCTCGCAAAGTTCGTTCACGAATCTGTTTACAGTCTTGGAATTGACGCCAGTGGTCGATGGGTTGAAGTTGCCGTGAAACATCGCGTGCCGCAGCGCCTCAATCAGTGGCCGCAAGTCGAAGTTGTTCTCATGTTCGAAGAACTGCTCCAGGCGTTCCTTCAAACGCTTCTCCGCAGATGCCTGAGCGAAGTTGCGCAAGGAAACCAATTTGTGTGATTTGGCTTGGCGCGCGAGGTCGCGATCGATGACCTGCATTTTGTGTTGACCCTTGAATTCCGTCTCAAGTGCTTCGAGAGCGCTGTATGCCAAGGCCAACCGCAGAGTCGCTAGATACGAGTCGGTCGTGGCCGGGCTCATGCCCAGAACCTCGATCGAGTTGAGCTGCCCCGCAAAACGATAGCGGGCAGCAAAACGAGCGAGGTGTGACTTCGGCTTAGCGCCGTCGAGGCGCGCTAGCAGCGCGTAGCGACTCCAACCGTCTGGATACATGGTGTGCTAACTATTTCGGCAAATTCAACAGTATGACTACTGCGTAGATCACTCCCGCAATAACCTGGAGGGCAACCATGGAGTAACCCACTACCAAGGCGAGCTGAACGAGACGAGCTCCGCCAAGTTTCCCCTGAGAACGCTTGATTTCATTGCGCGCTACATAGGCCAAAACAATGCCAAGCCAAGGGATGACGATGGCCAGAACCATGGCTGCAATCGAGGTTCCGGAGTTAGGCGCAAAGACCCCATCGGATTCCGCTAGTTTGGCAGCCTCAAAACCCACTTTGACGGATCGACTGACAATATCTCCAACCCACGCGAGGCTAGTTGCGGCTACACCGATCAGAAGCGGAATGAGGAATGGCACGGGGCTTAAGGCTCCGTCCCACGTCCACAGCCACGAGCCGAAATAATGAACTAGAAATCCCTCGCCCCAGGCGTAAGCGATAAAACCCTCCGGATGTTCGAGCGAGCCCGCTCCAGTAGTCCAGTTTGAGTTGCCGGCCCAAGACAGCAACCAAGCCAAGCCGACAGAAATGTAACCCGCGACGAGGGATGCGATCGCTAGGACGCGTTTCCCAAGCAAAAGAAAAATTGCGGCGACCGCTAGCGCGGTGCTTGGGATGGCCACGAAGATGATTCGAATTGCAGTCCACTGTGCTTGAGCCTCGGAGTAGGACAGAGTCGAGGCGAATCCGCGCTCCATCTCAGATGGCACATTGTTGAAGCCAACCACCGCCTGAACCACGGCGTAGAGCATGAACAAAATGCCCAAGTAGCCAGTTGCGCTCGCGTTGAATTTGAATTTCAAGATATCCCCCTAGGTGCTGAAATTGCCTGTGACGATACCCCCCCCCCGCGATCTAGTCAAATCATCGGCGGCTGGGCTTTAGGTGCAGTTCAAGCTCTAGTGGGTCTGCTTGTACACAGCCTCGAGCTGCCAACCATCGGGGTCCGTGACATAAGCGGCGATATACCCTTCGCCGAACTCCGGCCAGAGCCGAGCAGGTTCGACGACCTCTCCGCCATTGGCAGCGGCTGCATCGGCGAATGCGTGCACCGCATCCGCGTTTGGGGCGCCGAGCGCGAGGTGAAAACCCTTGCCAGGGTGCGCAGCTGCGTCGCCACGTTCTTTGATGGCGATTAGGTCTTTGTCATCCTCGAAGCCGTAGCCGATGGCTTGATTGCGCTCGCCGGGGCGAATGTCTTCGAAGACTCGCCGCATGCCAAGCGCACCTAGGGCTGCATCATAGAAAGCGGCTGAGCGGGTCAGGTCGCTCACGCCGATGCTGATGTGGTGCAGCGTGCGAGGGGCTTGCGAATCCAAGATCTAGTGCCAGGCGGCGAGGATTGCGCCGGCCACGGTCAGCGCGACCACGTCTTGGCCAACCTCTATGATCCAAACTCGAAGCGAGCGGTAGACCTTGTGATCCGCCTGACCAAACATGCGGTGGCTGATCGAACCGAAGGCTCCCAGGCCGGTTGAGAAGAGCAGGCCGAAGAGAGCTCCGTCGAGAGGCGTCAGGGCCACACCAGCGCCGCTGGCCAGCGAGAGAATCAATGCGAGCGTTGCGACCTGCATTAGGGCTGCCACATAAGTGCCGCCAAACATCAGTGCGGTCTCGCCAGCCTTCATCTCGATGCGTTCGGTCGGCACCTCGCGGCCCATCGAACGAATCCACACCGGATAGAAGGTCTTTGGACCAAACCAGAGAGCGCCAATCACAAAGCTCGAGAGCGATGCGACGAAGATGGCCAGGTAGTTGAGGTTGCTGATGAATTCGATCATGGCAAGACGCTAACACGCATCGGCGAGCTGCGCGCTGACAGCCCGAAGCGGGGTGATTGCATCGAGAGTTTCGGCGAGACGGTCGCGCTCGACTTCGAGGTCGTAATGGGCCTGCATGTTGAGCCAGAAGCGGTCGCTCAGGTCGAAAGCGCGCGCGAGCCGCAGCGCGGTGTCGGCAGTGATGGCGCGCTTGCCGTGAACGATCTCGTTGATGCGTCGCGGCGAGACCCCAATGACCTTTGCGACCTCATACTGCGAAATACCGTAGGGGCGCATGAATTCCTCGAGCAGAACCTCGCCGGGGTGGATGGGTGCGTGAGCTGTTGTCATCTCTGTTCCTAGTGGTAATCGACGATTTCGACGTCGTGAGCTGTGTTTTCGATCCAACGAAAGCAAATCCGCCATTGATCGTTTATGCGGATGCTGTGTTGGCCCGCACGATCGCCGGACAAGGGCTCGAGCCGGTTGCCTGGTGGTATGCGCAGGTCGTGCAAAAAGTTGGCAGCCTCAAGAATCATGAGTTTGCGGTGCGCCAGACGCTGAAGTGCAGGACTGAAGCGCTTCGTCGACTCGCGAAGCCACACCTTGCGAGTGTGCGAGTCGGCGAACGATGTGATCACACTTTAACAATAACGCCTCGCGTTATTAGCGGCAAGCGTTACTAACCCTTTAGACGTTGAAGCGGAACTCGACTACGTCGCCATCCTGCATGACGTAGTCCTTGCCTTCCATGCGCACCTTGCCGGCCGTCTTTGCCGCGGCAACCGAACCGGCAGCAACTAAGTCTTCGAAGCCAACGATTTCAGCCTTGATAAAGCCACGCTCGAAGTCCGTGTGGATTACACCGGCAGCGGCAGGAGCCTTCCAGCCCTTGCGGATAGTCCAGGCGCGAGCTTCTTTAGGGCCGGCGGTCAGGTAGGTCTGTAGGCCAAGGGTGTCGAAGCCGATGCGAGCGAGCTGGTCCAAGCCAGATTCTTCCTGACCCAGCGAAGCAAGCAGTTCGTTTGCCTCTTCAGGCGAAAGGTCGATGAGCTCCGACTCAACCTTCGCGTCGAGGAACACTGCCTCGGCAGGTGCAACCAGGTCGGCGAGCGCTTTCTTCTTTGCTGGGTCGGTAAGGATTCCCTCATCGACGTTGAAGACATACAGGATCGGCTTGGCCGTCAGCAGGCCCAATTCCTTGATAGGGGTCAGGTCGATGGTCGATCCCGAGAGCGGCTTGCCGGCATCGAGCCAGGCCTTGGCCTCGTCGATGGTCTCGAGCATTACGGGCTCGGCCTTCTTGCCCTTGACTTCCTTCTCGACGCGAGGACGAGCCTTGTCGAGGGTTTCCATGTCGGCGAGGATCAGCTCGGTGTTGATTGTCTCGATGTCGCTAGCCGCGTCAACCTTGCCGTCAACGTGAACGACGTCGCCGTCGGCAAAACCGCGCACAACCTGAGCGATGGCGTCTGCCTCGCGGATGTTGGCGAGGAACTTGTTGCCCAGGCCCTCACCAACCGACGCGCCACGCACGATGCCGGCGATGTCGACGAACGAAACCGGGGCCGGGAGCAGACGCTCACTGCCGAAGATCTCGGCCAGTTTGTTGAGACGTGCGTCTGGCAGGTTGACCACACCAACGTTCGGCTCGATGGTTGCGAACGGGTAGTTCGCAGCGAGCACGTTGTTCTTGGTTAGAGCGTTGAAGAGGGTCGACTTGCCTACGTTAGGCAGTCCCACGATTCCGATAGTTAGAGCCACGAGGGTCAAGTTTAGTTGTCGGGGGCACATGCCAGACTTGTCGGGTGCCACTGAACTTCACCGCGATCGACTTTGAGACAGCCAACTCGTCATCGGCCAGCCCTTGTGCGGTCGGCCTAGTCAAGGTCGTCGACGGCAAGGTGGTCGACTCGTGGGCTACACTCATGCGTCCGCCGATGGGTTTTGGCCATTTCGACCCGATGAACATTAGGGTGCACGGCATTCAGCCCGAGCAGGTGGGATCGGCCCCGAGTGCGCCTGAGGCGTTCGCCGACATGCTCGACTGGATAAATGGCGACATCATGGTGGCGCACAACGCCGCCTTCGACATGGGTGTGATTCGAGCGACGCTCGAGGTGATCGGCCGACCCATTCCAAATCTGGAATACGCGTGCTCGCTATCAGTCGCTCGCCAGACATACAAAAAAGTTGGGGGCGTGCCGGCCAACCACAGGTTGAGCACCATGGCCGAACTGATCGGCATCCAAGACTTCAATCACCACGACGCCCTAGCCGACGCGGATGCCTGTGCGCGACTAATGCTGCATGCGGCCAATCGGCACGACGCCGAATCACTCGCCGACCTACTAAAAGCCACCAAGCAGGTCTTGAAGCCGCTTGCCAAGGATTAGCGTCATCGAGCGCGCATAAGTCGCGCTGATGTGGTCGGCGTTGCGATAGACGTATGCGCCGCCAATGACGGTCGGGCAAGAGCCGTTCGGGCAATACACATCGGTCAGGTCTAGAAGTTCGAGGCTGTCAGTGTTGGCAGCAGCCTGTTCGGCAGGGTCAGTAACGAACCCATCGCCGGCTGGCATCCAGCAATCAACCGCTAGGTTCTCTTGCGAATCCCAACAGGCCTTCATCGAAGGCGACATCTCTGGGTTGTCGCGAACTGCTACGACGCGCGAACCACGGTCTATCAGCGGCTGCCACGCCGCCGACAAGCCATCGGCGAGGGCCGAACTGGTCACGCGAGGCAGATCGGCCAATCGGTTCTTGGCATAACCCGCGGTGATAACCAGGTCGTATGCCGCCGCAGCAGCCAACTTGCCCTGCAGCGCGCTGTTCCACTCCGCACACGCGACACCGCGCTTGGATTCATTACGCTCCACGAGGCTGAACGTGCAGCCAGCGTGGTAGGCCAGGGTCAGGTTCCAGTTGTTGCGCACGGCCAGCAGCTTGAGCGGTGGCAGCAGGGTGGCGGCGTGCGAGTCTCCGACCAGAAGCACTCTGTAGCTCGAACGCTGGCTGCCGTATTCGCACAGCATCACATCGGTTGCTTCGGCCTTGGTCATGCAGGTGCTGCCCGGGTCGGCCGCGTCGTGCTTGGCGACATCGAGAGTCGGCACCACATCGCCCGGCTGCACCGGCCCGCACGAATCGTCGCCAATCGCGTTCGCGCCGAAACACGGTTGCAAAGCCTGGCGCTCTGCTGCAGTTTGGGCAACGGCAAGCTGCGCGGCGGTAGCCCCGTTGAGCGTGAATGCCAGACTGAAGACGATCAGGCTCGAGACCAATGCGCCAAAGTACTGCGCGCGCTTGCGTCGAGCGGCGATTGCGCGCGACCGCCGGATCGGATCCTCGACAAAACGCTTGGTCGCCCAGGCGAGCCCAATCGCGAGTGCGAACATGACTGCGGTGCCGACAAACGTTCGCTCGATGAAGACATGCGAGGCAATCACGACTACCGGCCAGTGCCACAGGTAGAGACCGTATGAGATGTCGCCAATCCAACGCGCTGGCCGCAGCAAGCCCTCAACGCGAGTTGACCACTCGGCCTGAGCCGCGATCACTAGCCCCGTGCCGACAACTGGCCAGAGCGCAATCCAACCGGGGAAAACCATTGATTCGTTGAGGCCAAATGCAGCCATCGCGATCAACGCGAATCCGACTATCGAGAGAATTCGACGGGTTCTTGGCGATTGCTTGGCAAAGCCAAGGCCGGTTGCGATCAGCGCGCCCGCGGCGAATTCCCAGGCACGGGTGAAGGTGCTGAGGTAGGCGGTGGTTGGCTCGGTCGAGCTTTGCACGATCGACCACGCGAGCGAGGCGACAAAGACGGCACCAAAGACCAATCGCGTGCGCCTAGCCGAACCCTTCGCGGCACCCCAAAGGCCCAGGCCGAGGACTAACAACGGCCAAACCAGATAAAACTGCTCCTCGACCGCTAGAGACCAGAAATGCTGGAATGGACCAGGCGCTTCGGCGGCAAAATAGTCGGCCGACGCCGAGACCAGCCACCAGTTTTCGAAGTAGAAGATGCTCGCAATCGCATCCCCACCAAAATCGCCGCGTGCGCCGGGCGGAACCAGCCAAAATGCCGCGAGTATCGTCACCATAATCACTAGCAAAGCCGATGGCAACAAGCGACGGATGCGCCTGAGCCAGAAATCGGCCAATCGGGGCCGTTCGCGAAGCAACCCAGTGGTGATTAGGTAGCCCGAAATCACGAAGAAAACATCGACGCCGGCGAAGCCTCCGGTCATGCGCGCAGGGCTCAGGTGGAACAGCACGACCATCATTACTGCGACGGCGCGCAACCACTGGATATCGGCGCGATTCTTCATTACCCAGAGTCTATTTGGTGGCCGAAAAGGTATACTCGAAGCCGAGCGCGCGACAACGAGGTTCGCACTTTTCTGAATGAACTTTCATCCGTTGTCCCATCCGCAGGAGAACCCTCAAAATGACTGGAATTAAGCACGGGTCGCCGATCGTGACCCTGACCCCAGCACCTACGCTTGACCGCACCTATTTCGTTAGCAACCTCGTCGAGGGCGGCGTCAACCGCGCCGACGGCGTTGGCGAAGAGCTTGCCGGCAAGGGCATCAACGTATCCCGCGGTCTTCACCTCGTTGGCATCAAGGCTCCTGGCATTGTTCCAATTGGCAACGCCGACCAGAACGTTCTCGAGCGCACCGGTTCGGCCGGCATGCTGCTGCCACTCTGGGTCGACGGAACCCTTCGTGTTTCTACCACCGTCGTCGAGCACAACGGCCCAACCACCAAGATCAACGAATCGCCTCGCCCACTGAGCGAAGAGGACTGGGCTGCTGTTGTCGACCTGACCGAGCAGACCGTAAAGGACAACGGAGCCGAGTGGCTCGTCGTCGCTGGTGCGCTTCCGGTTTACAAGGGTTCGGGCAACTATGTCGACCTTCAGCCACTGTTCGACCGCATGAAGGCCCTCAACGTACGCGTTGCGCTCGACACCTCGGGCGAGCCGCTGCAGTACTGGGCTCGTCAGGGCGCTGCAGCCATCATGAAGCCAAACGCCGAAGAACTTGCCTCGGCAGTCGGCCGCACGCTCAACAACATCGGCGACGTCATCGACGCGGCACGCGAGCTTTGCGCTCACGGCGTGCAGTGCGTTTTGGCATCGCTCGGCGCTGACGGCATGATCGCCGTGACCAAGCAGCACGCCTGGGCAGCACGCACCGCACCGGTCAAGGTAATCAACACCGTTGGTGCCGGCGATGCAACCCTCGCGGGATTCCTGCAGGCCGTCGTTCGCAACCCAATCGCTCCTGGCGCAGACGACTTCGGCGTGGGCTTCAACGTTCCGGTTGGCGTTACCGCCGCAGTTCAGTGGGGTGCGGTTGCCGTAACCCAGCCGACCTCGGGCCTAACCGACGTCGACCACCTGCCAGACAGCTTCCTGAACGAGAACCCAGACCGCACCGTGGCTCTCGAAGAGCCTGCAGTCGGCTAAGTTTTTCAAGCAAAAACGCCGTCCTCTTGGGCGGCGTTTTTCGTTTGCCGCGGAGGCCTTACTGGCGGCTGACCTCGACGTCGATGAGCTGTGGTTCGCCCAGCTTGCTGTCGAGCACTAGCGATTGAACGATCAGGCCATCCCCTTCGACCTCGATGCCCTTGGTCAGTAGTCCATCGGTGATGCCGGTGAGCACAAATATCCAGTTCTCGCCACCGACAAGGTCGGCGAGTTCATACTTCTTTTCGAGGTCGTAACCGGCGGCCATCGCCCGCTCTAGCTGATCGACGTCTTGTGGGGCTAGCCTGCCCTGCATAAAACCGCCGAGGATGCGCACCGCGCAAGCCGTAGCCACTCCCTCTGGCGCTCCGCCGACACCCAGAAGCATGTCTACACCCGAGACGTCGGTTGCCGCCGCAACACCCATCGCCACATCGCCCTCGGCGAACTGCAGCCACTCGGCTCCGGCTGCGAGCACCTCGGCGATTACGTCGGCGTTGCGCGGCTTGTCGATCACGGCCACGCGGATCTCGCTGACGTCGCGGTCGAGAGCTGCGGCGAGCGCATGAATGTTCTGCGTGGGCGATGCATCGATGTCGACCACTCCCCAGCCAGCCGGGCCGGTGATGATCTTCTTCATGTAGTAGACCGCGCTGCAATCGAGCAGCTGCCCGCGTTCGGCCGCGGCCATGACCGAAACCGCCCCCTCATCGCCCGATGCGGCGAGCGCGGTGCCATCGACGGGGTCGACCGCGATGTCCCACTCGATCGGTTGCCCCTGGCCGATGAGTTCGCCGTTGTAGAGCATGGCGGCGTCATCCTTCTCGCCTTCGCCGATGACCACTACCCCGCCGAATTCGGCACCCACCAGCATGTGGCGCATGGCTTCGACGGCGGCGGCGTCCACGGCCTTTTTGTTGCCCTTGCCAACCAACGGAAAACAGCCCGCGGCAGCGGCAACGGTGGCCGAGAAGATGTCGACCGTTGGGCCATTGGCGTGATGCAGCATGAACACAGGTTAGCGGCAGGTAAACGGCTGTGGTTCGCGTGGCTAGGGCCAGAATTTCGCTAACCTAGATGCGAGGCCCAACGACGTTCTTCGCCCAACAATCCGCACACTCTTTATAGGAGCCACGGCTATGCCTGTTGCATCACCAGACCAGTACCTCGAAATGCTCGACCGCGCCAAGAACGGCGGCTTTGCCTACCCAGCGATCAACGTATCTAGCTCGCAGACCCTGAACGCGGCCCTCGCCGGTCTTGCCGAGGCAGGCTCGGACGGCATCATCCAGGTGACCACCGGTGGCGGCGACTACTGGTCGGGCCCGACCATCAAGAACATGGCTTCGGGTGCTGCCGCTATGGCCGCATTCGCTCGCGAGGTTGCCAAGAACTACGGCATCACCATCGCGCTACACACCGACCACTGCGCCAAGCACCAGCTCGACGCATTCGTTCGCCCGCTAATCGCAATCTCGCAGGAGCGCGTTCGCGCAGGCCAGGACCCACTGTTCAACTCGCACATGTGGGACGGTTCGGCTGTTCCTATGGGTGAAAACCTCGAGATCGCCAAGGAGATGCTCGCGCTGACCCGCGGCATCGGTGCGGTTCTCGAGATCGAGGTCGGCGTTGTTGGCGGCGAAGAGGATGGCGTTGAGGGCGGCCACGGCGAGCACCTTTACACCACTCCTGAAGATGGCCTGATGACCGCAGAGGCTCTGGGCCTTGGCGAGAACGGCCGCTACATGGTCGCGCTGACCTTCGGCAACGTGCACGGCGTCTACAAGCCAGGCAACGTTCAGCTCAAGCCAGAACTTCTCGGCGAGATCCAGGCAGCAGTCGGCGCCAAGTACGGCAAGGACAAGCCATTCGACCTCGTGTTCCACGGTGGCTCGGGCTCGACCGACGCCGAAATCGCCGAGGCAGTTCGCCACGGTGTCATCAAGATGAACATCGACACCGACCTGCAGTACGCGTTCACCCGCCCGATCGCCGCTCACATGTTCACGAACTACGACGGCGTGCTCAAGGTTGACGGCGAGGTTGGCAACAAGAAGGCTTACGACCCACGCGCCTGGGGCAAGATCGGCGAAGCCGGCATGTCGGCACGCGTAATCGAGGCAGCTCAGCAGCTTGGTTCGGCCGGAAAGTCGATGTCGCTCTAAAGCTTCAATTCAAAAGGCCCTGCTCGAGGTGAGCGGGGCCTTTTGGTTTAAGCGGATGCGTTGCTGGCGCACTGCCGGCGACCGCGCAATCGCTAGTGGCGCTTGATCTTGTTGGTGGTCTCTTCGCCGGCGGCCTTCATGGTCTTGCGCAGCTCAGCCGGCAGTGAGAACTGAACGTCTTCCTCGGCGGTCTGCACCAGTTCGACGTCGCCAAAGCCGCGCGCGGCAAGTGCCTCTAGAACCTCGTCGACGAGCTCTTCTGGCACCGAAGCGCCCGACGAAACTCCTACGGTCTCGACGTCTTCGAACCAGGCATCCTTGATCTCGCTAGCGAAATCGACGCGGTAAGCGGCATCCGCACCCGCCTGCAGCGCAACCTCGACCAGTCGCACGGTGTTCGACGAGTTGGCAGAGCCAACCACGATCACCAGGTCGGCGGCGGCGCCAACCTTCTTGATAGCAACCTGTCGGTTCTGGGTTGCGTAACAGATGTCGTCCGATGGCGGGCTCTGCAGGGTTGGCAGTTTCTTGCGCAGCGCGTTGACGGTCTCCATGGTCTCATCGACCGAAAGCGTGGTCTGCGACAGCCAGACGACCTTGTTCGGGTCCTTGACGGTCACGTTCTTGATGTCGTTTATGCCGTCGACCAGCTGCACGCGGTCTGGCGCCTCGCCCATCGTTCCCTCGACCTCTTCGTGGCCCTTGTGGCCGACCAGCAGGATGTCGTACTCCTCGTTCGCAAAGCGCTGAACCTCGCGGTGAACCTTGGTGACGAGCGGGCAGGTGGCGTCGATGGTGTTGAGGTTTCGCTCTGCCGCTGCGGCTACCACGGCCGGCGAAACACCGTGCGCGCTGAACACCAGTACCGAGCCCTCTGGCACCTCGTCGACCTCATCGACGAAGATTGCGCCGCGCTTTTCGAGCGAAGTGACCACGTGCTTGTTGTGCACGATCTGCTTGCGAACGTATACCGGCGTACCGTGGTGCTCCAGCGCCTTTTCGACGGCGATGACCGCACGGTCGACTCCCGCGCAATAGCCGCGTGGCGAGGCCAGCAGCACCTTCTTTGCGCCCGATAGTTGTCGGTCGTCGCGGGTATCCTTGAACTCAGTCACCAGACAATGATAAATCGGCCTCTGCGCCTATCAACGAGCGGAACAAACATGAACGACGGAATGAACATGGATGCGACTGGCGCGTCCAAGGTTTCGTCGGAACAGCAGCCCTGGCCCGTCTCGCGCCTGGCAACCACGCTCAAGGACTGGATTGACCGCTTGGGTTACCTCTGGATTGAGGGCGAGCTGTCGCAATTGCGCTTCAACCCAACCAACTTTTTCGGTTCGCTGCGCGACCTGCAGGTCGAAAACTCGGTCGAGATCCACTCGTGGGATCTGACTCGCATTCCGCGTGATTTAAAACAGGGCGATCGCGTCGTCGCGCTCATCAAGCCGGCTTTCTGGGGCAAAAACGGCAAGCTTTCGATGCAGGTCATGGAGATTCGCAAGGTTGGCCTCGGCGAACTGCTCGAGCGAATCGAGCGTCTGCGCGCGCAACTGACGGCCGAGGGTCTCACTTCGCCAGAGCGCAAGCAGCCAATACCTTTTCTGCCGAACAAGATTGGCCTCATCACAGGCGCCAACTCGGATGCCGAGAAGGATGTGCTCAAGAACACTCACCTGCGCTGGCCAGAGGCTCAGTTCCGCGTTATCAATACCCTCGTGCAGGGCGACAAGGCGGCCATCGAGGTAATCCAGGCCATCAAGGAACTCGACAACGACCCTGAGGTCGACGTCATCATCATCGCTCGCGGTGGTGGCTCGTTCCTCGACCTGGTGGTCTTCAGCGATGAGGCCCTCGTGCGCGCTGCGGCGGCGGCTCGCACCCCGATCATCTCGGCAATCGGCCACGAGGCCGATCGCCCGGTTCTCGACGACGTAGCAGACCTACGTGCTTCGACTCCGACCGACGCCGCCAAGCGCGTGGTGCCCGATGTGGCCGAGGAACGCAGCAACCTAGGGCGTGCCCTCGGGCAAATCTTTAACCGCGTGAACCAGCTGGTCTCGGTTCAGAGCGATCTCATCGCCCAGCTGCGTTCTCGTCCGGTTCTCGCCAACCCTTACCAGTTCATCGAAGACCACGAGGCCGACGCCATGCGCGATCGCGATCGTGGCCGCGAGCTAATCGGCAACTTCCTGCACCTGCAAGACGTTCGCGTCGAGAACCTGAAGAGCCTGCTCACATCGCTCTCGCCGCAGAAGACTCTCGACCGCGGCTACTCGGTGGTTCGCGATGCCGCGGGTCACGTCGTTGCCGACGGCTCGAAGGTCAAGGCCGGCACCAAACTCAAGATTCGACTAGCCAAGGGCGAAATCGGCGCTACCGCCGACTAGCTCCCCCACAGATTCCGACCCGCAGCCCAAATAAACTGGAGTAACCATGAGCGCAGACAAGACCAAGGCAAACGCCGACATCGCCGGCATGTCGTATGAGCAGGCGCGCGACGAACTCGCAAAGGTTGTCGCCCAGCTAGAGCAGGGCGCTGTATCGCTCGAAGACTCGATGAACCTCTGGGAGCGCGGCGAGGCCCTGGCCAAGCAGTGCGAGGAATGGCTGTCGGGGGCACGTAAGCGCCTCGACGCCGCCCTGGCCACCAAGAAGTCGGCCGAATAACCGCATGGCCGAAGACTCAGCGGCAAAACACCGCGCCAAGCAAACCCTGCGCAACCTCGTGTTGTCGCTGCTTGCTTGCCTTGGCCTAGTTGCCGTGATTGTCCTGGCCGTTCCGCGCGACGAATCCGTGCGCATCAAGCACGTCGACTACCTGGCAGTTGCTGCCGACGTGCAGGCCGCAAACCCCGACCTAAAAATTGTCACGCCTACCCTCCCCGAGGGCTGGTGGTGCAACAAAGCCACCTGGAACGGCAAGTCAACCGACGGCATCAAGTCTTGGAACTTGGGGCTCGTTGGCCCCGAAAACCAGTACGTGGGCTACACCCAAGCATTCGACGTCAACCCAACCTGGTTCGTAGGACAACTTGGCGATGGTGCGGCCTCTTCGGCACCGATCGACTCCGGCGAGAACTGGTTCCTCTGGAATGCGAACCCGCAGCACGACCCGATGAAGACCCGCGACCACGTCTGGGCGCTCGGCTTTGACGCCATCGAGAAGGCTAACGGAACCGC
>JBEDDI010000009.1:0-50484 GCA_041176265.1 Actinomycetota bacterium | reverse complement strand
TGGTACAAGTGCCAACAGCCACGAACGTGATCACGAAACCTGAAACCGTACAAACCGACGGAGTCGACGAGGTCAAAGTAACGGTCAGGCCCGAAGTAGCAGTCGGGGCAACGGTTAGCGAACCGGTCGAGAGCATCTGGTTAAGCGGCTGGTTGTAGACGATGCTCTGCGCGGTCAACACCTGCACGCCAGGGGTAACGGTGATGCTCTGCGTATATGCCGAGACGCTATCCAGCAAGCCATCGCTCACCTTGAAAGTGAACGAGTCTGAAGTGGTGTTCGCGTTTGCGGTGTAGCGCAGTTTGCTGGCATCGATATCGGCGATGGTCACGACCTGGCCCGCAGTGACGGCGATCCACGCGGTGCCGTTGTAGTACTCGAGGTTGCCGCCAGCTGGAAGGGTAACAATCTTGACCGAAACCTCTGGGTTTACGTCTGGGTCGGCGTAGGTACCGAAGTCGGAGCTGGTGAGCAGTTCAGGCACCGAAGCTGTAGCCGCCTTCGTGTCATTGGTCGAAGTTGGTGGCGAGTTGAAGCTGTTGGTGGTGGTGGTGGTCTGAATCGTGGTCGAACCTTCGGTCCACGGCAGGCCAACACTGAAGTCGAGCGCGTAATAGCTGGTTCCACCGCTTCCGGTCGCGTCAGTACCGATCTTGATGTTGATCGAGGTCAGGTTGTCGTAGCGAACCTGAACACGACCCTTGGTGTATGAACCTGAGTTAGCGCTGTAGTTTGTGCCGGAAGGCGCGGTGCTCACGAACTGAAGCAAGTTTCCGCTTGACGATACAGCAAGCGTGTTGTTGTTGGACAGGGTGTAAGCCTGAACGCCGGTGAACTGGGTGAACTGCTGGCTATCGCCAGGGCTCGAACGGTCCAGGTCGTAAGAGTTGATGTAGACGTTCTGCAGAATTACCGGGGTACCCGAGCCGCCACCGGTGTAGGTGCCGCCGACGAAGAACGAGAACTTGTAGATGACCTCACCCGCGCCCGAGGTCGAGATGTTGGTCTGCAGGTAGTCGTTGGCGCCGCTAACCGCGCTAGTGCCGTCGTACGTGCTGATGGTCGCGCCGTTCATCGACACGGTCTGTACTGCCGCATCGACGTTCGTGCCGCCGATGGTGGCGACGTTGCGGTAAGCGACGATGTCGCCAGCAGCCGTTCCGCGGTTGGAGCCGGTGGTGCCGGCGATCACGTCGACCACCTGGTTGTTCTCGTTGAACTTGAGGGCGACGCCGTTGGCGTTGAGGATTACAGCTGCATTGGCGGGTGCCGCGGTGACCGTGAGACCGGCGAAGGCCAGAGCCGTTACCGCCACTGCCGATGCGAGACGTCGGACGAGAGAGTGCTTAGCGCGAGTATCCATGAGTCGAGTTTAGAAGTTCGCACTGAAGAACATTCAAAACGTGTGGCTAACCCCACTTGTACGTGTTGACGAACATTCGGCTCGTTTGCGATATGGGTGACGATTAGTAGCCTGCGAAGCTCACGAATCGCTCTTTAGTGCTTTCGCACCATCGGGCCAGGCCACGACGCAGACCTTGTTGCCTGACTGGTCGGCCAAGATCCACCACGACGGGGCGTGCGACTCGTCCACGACAATGCCGCCTGCTTCGACTGCCGCAGCCAGCCTTGCCTCGATGTGCTCCTTGGCCACCGAGACATCGATGTGCATCGCGTGCCTGAGTGGTTTCTCGGCGTCGAGGTCTTGCATCCAAACCGTCGAACCGTTGCCGAGCGGGTCTACCGCGTTGTCATCCAACATCGGGTCGTAGCCCAAAACCGCCCGCCAGAATGGCAAATCGATTGCATCAGGCTTGGCGGCAATCGCGATCTGGACTTCCTGAACCAGGCCGGTGTCAGCCGCGGCACCGTTGGTTGCCGCTACTTTCGAAATCTCGCGCGCTAGTTCGATGTGGCTGGTATCGATGTTCCAGATTTCGCGAGTCAGTCGAACGGTGAGCCGCTTGGCAACGATTGAGATGTGCGCCCTGTCACCATCCATGCCTGGAAGTTCGGCGATGGCGGCCGCTAGCTTGGCCGCGTGCTTGATGTCGGCAGTCGTGAATACTGCTGTTGGCCCGCCGTGCAGCACGACCCAGTCGTCGAGGCCATCGGCCTTCAAGAATTCGTGCCATCCCGTTTCGCTCATGCACACATCCTTTCGGCAAAAGAAAAACCCCCGGTAGAAGCCCGGGGGTGTTTCGTGCGCTTGGAGGGACTCGAACCCCCAACCTTCTGATCCGTAGTCAGATGCTCTATCCGTTGAGCTACAAGCGCGGGACTGGCGGAGACCGCCAGACAACCTTGCCAGTCTACCCGACTGCCGGAATGTTGTAAACCGGTGACTGGAACTACCAGCCCAAGGGGTCCGTGGCGGAGACGAGAGGATTTGAACCTCCGAAGGGCTTTAAGACCCTTACCTCATTAGCAGTGAGGCGCACTCGACCGGGCTATGCGACGTCTCCACGAACTTGAATAGTTTAGTAGATATCGAAGTTCGGCAAAACTGTCAGTTTCGCTGCTGAATCTGAATGACGTTGCCTTCTGGGTCGATGAGGTCGCGGTAGGTGAAATCGCCGTAAGTTGCTGAGTTTGGGGCAGCCGATCCGAATGTATGCGCCACTCGCGCGACGGCAAGATCAATCGACTCAACCGTAAACACGGGCTTGATCGCGACTTCATCCTGAACTGGCAGCTGCTTGGTCAGAGGAGTTGTTGCTGCGTATTCGTCGGGGAGCGCATGCAGTAGCACCGAGTTGATGCCTTCTGCCACCTCAGCGAAGCCGTTCTCTTGCGAAGGTTGTTCCACGTTGAAAATTGCGGCGTAGAAGGCTGACTGGGCTGCGATGTCGGACACCCAAAGGACAACTTTGCTCATGCCGACAACGCTAGTCGATTGAACTTAACCCGAGCAGGTTTCGATTGCAGCGTTCGTGCCGCGAGCCCATTCCGGCAGTTCGCTTGGGCTGGCGCTAGGCGAAGGGCTTGCCGAACTTGAAGCGGACGGGGTAGCCGACGGGGTGGCGCTTGTCGAAGGGGATGGCGTAGCCAAAACCGCTCCAGCACCTGTGTTGGCCTCGGCGATCACGAGCGGCTCATCATTGCGAAGCTTCTCAAACAGGACTTCGGCCTGGTCATAAATCGGCATGACTCGGCCCGAGTATGGCGCCGGCAGTCCGCCGTGGCTTGGAATCTGCAGGAACGTCATCTTGTCGAGTTGAACGTTCTTGAGCGCCGAGGCGATGGCGACCATGACACTGAGGTCGGTGAGGTTGGTCGAGAGCTTCATGTTGCGGGCCGCTGCGTTCGCCAGTGAGTAGAGCTTCACCGGGTTGCCGAGAACGCCGGCCGACTTGACCTTGCGCACGAGCGAAGTCAGGAACACTTGCTGGTTGCTGATGCGGCCGAGGTCTGAGCCATCGCCGACGCCGTGACGAGTTCGCAGAAACTGAAGCGCTGCCTTGCCTTGAAGGGTGTGCATACCCGGGTCGAGATAGGTGTGGGTGTAGGGGTCTTCGATCTTCTTGGCCACACACACCTCTACGCCGCCGATGGCATTCGACATCTCGATGACGCCGTTGAAGTCGATCATGGCGAGGTATGGGATGGTCAAGCCGGTAAGGGCCTCGACGGTCATAAGCGTGCAGCCAGGGCCACCGTTTGCGATGGTGGCGTTGATCTGGCCGAGGCTCTGAGCGAGGTAGCCGGGGCCACCGCTTGTGCTTGGGCACGCAGGCCAAGGAACGAGCAGGTCGCGCGGGAAGCTCATGGCCACCGCATTCTTGCGGTCCTTGCTGATGTGCAAAAGGATGATGACGTCGGCCAGCTCGCTGGTCTCGGTGCCGTAGCCGGTTCCCTGACCCTTTCGGGTGTCGGAGCCAACCAACAGCATGTTGATTGGGCCTTCGAGGTCGGCTGCGGTAACCGGCTTGGCGTTGGCGAGGTCGATGCCGTTGCCGCGCAATGCGTTGCTGATGTCCCATACGGTGTAGCCGGTTACGGCGAGCGTCGCGCCGACAAGCACGGCGAGGCCTTTGAACAACAGACCGCCGATCGCACTGCGCTTTGACTGCAGCTTCAGACGGCCGTGACGGGCGAGGCCCTTCGGCTGAACCGGGGCTTCGTCTTGCTTGCGCTTGAACTTGAACATCGAACTTCTAGTCTAAAAATCTCGGGGTCTGAGCGAAAGGTTGGCTTTCGATTCACAGGCAATAACCAGACAAAGAAAAAGCGCCCGTTTGATTGGGCGCTTCGTCTTTGAACCTGGAGGAAGCGGTGGGATTTGAACCCACGGTGGCTATTAACCACGACAGTTTTCAAGACTGTTCCGTTCGGCCGCTCCGGCACGCTTCCGTGTCACGCATCGCGTGAACTGGTCGAGTTTATCAGTTAGAGCGAGAGAACAGAATGCCCTCGAGGTCGGCAAGCACCTGGGCTACACCGTCGTCCTCAACCGAGCCCGTTACCGCGGTTGCCGCGGCGTGCACCTCTTCTGGCCCCTGCCCCATGGCGAAGGCAAGGCCGCCACCGGCAATCGCCCACTCGAACATGGCGATGTCGTTGCGTCCGTCGCCCATCGCAATCACCTGTGATGAATGGATGCCTAGATCCGCACGTAGCTTTTCGAGCGCCGAAGCCTTGCTGATGCCCGCCGGCGCGATGTCGAGCCACGCGGTGTAGCCGATGGCGTAGGAAACCGAGTGCAGACCAATCTTCTCGACGATGCCAAGGAACTCCTCGACGTCGTGCTCTGGCGAGAGCACAACCACTCGCGAAACCGGAGAGTTCATCAGCTCATCCAGCGAAGTTTCGATGTTGCGGTCGCCGAGGGCATACGCGGGGAATGGGCGATGAAAGTGGTAGCTGCCGTCAGGGTTTTCCACGGCAAAGTGGGCGTTAGGCAGGTGAGAAATCAACTCACTCAAGACCTGCTGCGGGTCGAAGGTGATGACCTCGTGCACCTCATAGCCGCGATCGTCGGCCGGGTTAACCGACAAGGTAACCGCTCCGTTCGAGGCAACCGAATAGCCGTTCTGGATGCCCACATCGCGAATGACAGGAATCGCATTGGAAGCGGAACGGCCCGTCGCCACGATTACCTCGTGGCCGAGTTCGCGCACACGCGCGACCTGTTCAACAACTGCTGGGGACAAGTAGCCGTCGTCGTGCACCAGCGTGCCGTCGATGTCGATGGCAATGAGCCAGCGGTCTTCTGGCTTGTTTACCTTGGCAATCGACATGTTTGGCTTTCGGTCGTGTGGCTAGTCGGTGACTAAGCCTTGACGACAGGAATGAATTCCTGGCCGCCGAGGTATGGGCGCAGTGCGGCCGGAATGCGAACGCTGCCGTCCTCCTGCTGGTGGGTCTCGAGGATGGCGACCAGCCAACGAGTGGTTGCCAACGTGCCGTTGAGGGTAGCGGCGGTCTGCGTCTTGCCGTTCTCATCGCGGTAGCGCACGTTCAGGCGACGAGCCTGGAAGGTCGTGCAGTTAGACGAGCTGGTGAGCTCGCGGTAGGTCTGCTGCGATGGAACCCATGCCTCGCTGTCATACTTGCGAGCTGCGCTCGAGCCGAGGTCGCCTGCCGCGGTGTCGATCACGCGGTAGGAAAGTTCGCATGCCTGCAGCATCTCTTCTTCGAGCGCGAGCAACTTGAGGTGTTCGTTCTCGGCATCCTCAGGTTTGATGTAGCTGAACATCTCGAGCTTGTTGAACTGGTGCACGCGCAGAATTCCGCGGGTGTCGCGGCCTGCCGAGCCAGCCTCGCGGCGGTAGCAGGTGCTCCAGCCGGCGTAGCGCAGCGGACCGTTGGACAGGTCGATGATCTCGTCGCGGTGATAGCCGGCGAGCGCGACCTCGCTGGTGCCGGTGAGGTACAGCTCGTCGGCAGGCAGGTAGTAGATCTCGTCGGAGTGAGCGCCCAGGAAGCCGGTGCCCGCCATAACCTCTGGGCGAACCAGGGTTGGGGTAACCAGCGCGGTGAAGTTGTGCTTCGAGGCCAGGTCGAGCGCCATGTTCATCATGGCCAGCTCGAGGCGTGCGCCCCAACCCTTCAAGAAGTAGAAACGCGAACCCGAGACCTTTACGCCTCGCTCGATGTCGATGATGTCGAGCAGTTCACCCAGTGCGACGTGGTCGCGTGGCTCGAAAGCGAAAGCCGCCTTGGTGCCGACCTCCTTGATGACGACAAAGTTGTCTTCGCCACCGGCCGGGATGCCCTCGATGACGACGTTTTCGATCTGCCAGATGAGTGCCTGAAGGGCTGCTTCGGCTTCGTTAGCCGCCTCGTTAGCCGCCTTGACCTGCTCGGCCAGGGCCTTGCCGGCCTCTATCAGTGCCGGGCGGTCTTCCTTGCTGGCAGCGCCAACTAGCTTTGCGGATGCGTTCTGCTCGGCGCGCAGTGCCTCGAACTCCTGCAGAGCCTTGCGCCAAGCGACGTCTGCTGCCACGGCCTGGTCGACCAGTGACTCGTCGGCCTCGCGGGCGCGCTGAGAAGCCTTGATAGCTTCAGGGTTTTCACGGAGCAAGTTGAGGTCAATCACGGGCTTAAGCCTACCTTCCGAGTTCTACAGAGCCTTGAGGTGGCGCTCGATGATGGCTGCTGCTTCGGCCAACTCGTAGCGACCCTCGGCCACGCCGAGCGTGAGGTCGAAACCCTCGTCGGCCGTCATAACCAACTCATAATCGTCGATCTCTATGAAAGCGTTCAACAGCAACCAGGAAGTTCGCTTGTTCCCGTCAATAAGGGCATGGTTCTTGACCAGAGATTGCTGCAATGCGGCCGCCTTCATCGACAACGAAGGGTATGCCTCCAGTCCGAAAACCTCCGTCGACGGACGAGCCAGGGCGCTGTCTAGCAGGCCGGCATCTTTCACATAAAAGCCGAGGCGTTGCACCAGGTGGAGGGCATCGCCGATGGTTAGGTAGTGCATCAGGCGTCGGCTAGGCGTTGCATTAGCTCTGCGTCGCGACTCATTACCTTGTCAAAGACGCCATCAAGCTTGTTTCGGCGTGATGAACTGATCTCGGCATTGTCGATTAGTTCGATAACGGCCTGCTGCTTAGAGACGCCGAGCGCCTTGGCAAGCGCCTCGAGGCGGGCGTCCTGTTCCGGAGTGAGTCTGAGTGTCATGGCCATACGGTAATGGTATCAACGTGATACCACTCCGCCAATACCCAATTCTGTTGATAACTCGTAGTCTGTTGGTCATGAGGCGGGCGGCAGTGGTCTATTACCCGGGTCGAGTCGACCTGGCTGCGATTCAGCGCGAGATCCTCGCGATTGTCGAGGCCGGCGGCTGGGAGCCACCCCTCTTTCTTCCTACGGACGCCACTGAACACGGCCGCGAGCAAACCCTTCGCGCGCTCGCCCAAAACGCGACACATATCGTGGTTGCCGGCGGCGACGGCACGATTCGCGAGGTGGCAGCAACGCTCGCCGAGACCGGTGCAGATGCCACACTCGGCCTGATCCCGAGCGGCACCGGCAACGTTCTGGCTCGCAATCTCAAGCTCAACCTCGCCGACCCGCGTGCGTGCGTGCGGCAAGCGCTGCTGGGCAATCGGCATCCCATCGATCTGGGCCTTGCGCGAGTGATTGCGGCGAACGGCGAGCGCCACGAGCATCGATTTTCGGTGATGGCCGGCATCGGCCTAGACGCCCAGATCATGCAGGCCACAGACTCACGTCGAAAGCGTCAGCTGGGCTGGGTTGCCTACATCGAGGGCGGTTTCAAGAGCCTTCCGCTTCGGTACGAGCGCATGGCCGTTTCGGTCGACTCGGGCGAGCCACGAAACCTGCGCGTTCTGACCCTGCTGATCGGCAACGCCGGCTGGCTGCCCGGGCACATCGGCCTGATGCCGGATGCCTCGCTCGACGACGGCTTGCTCGACCTCGCTGCCATAGGCCCGCGCCGGTTCTGGGACTGGGTCGACTTCTGGGGTCGCGTGACCTGGGGCAACCGAGCGCTCCGCCCCACCCGGATGGGCCGCAAACTGCTCGACGCCACCGCGAACGTCAAGACTCTCGAAAACCTCAGCGGCCGCAAGGTGCGCGTGACCCCGACGCATCCGGTTCACCTGCAACTAGACGGCGACGCCTTCGGGCAGGTGCTCGAGGTTGAGTTTGAGATCTTGCCGCGCGCGATTACCGTGCGGGTCTAATAAACGCGGACGCGGATACCCGCGCTGTAGCCGTTACCTGGCCACCCGCTAGTCGAGGCTCGCGAACCAGTCTTCTGCCGAGGCGAACTCGGCGTTCGAGTTGTTGCCCTCGTGCTCGCTCTTGCCCTTGTCGGCACGCGGGTAAGAACCCAGGAACGTGATCTTCGGGCTGAATCGGTGCAGTCCCTTGAGTGCCTCGGCCACGGCGGCGTCGTGCAGGTGGCCCTCGGCGTCGATGTTGAAGCGGTAGCGACCCAAGCGATCGCCAATCGGGCGCGATTCGATGCGCGACAGGTTCACGCCGCGGGCCGCGAACTGCTCGAGCATCTGCAGCAGGGCACCCGGCACATCCGTCGGCAGCTCAACAATCACCGAGGTCTTGTCGCGACCGGTCCGCGCCGGGGTGTCGCCCGCCAGACCAATCTGAATGAAGCGGGTCTGGGCGTGCTTGTTCTCGCCGATGTTCTTGGCCAGCACCTTGAGTTTGTAGTGGTCGGTGATGGTGGATGCGGCAATCGCGGCATCGGCAATCGGCGCCGGGGCTAGCAATCCGGCTGCCGCCGCAGCGGTAGAAGAAGCCTGAATGTGCTCGTGCTTCGGCAGCTTCTCGAGCAGCCAGCGTCGGGCCTGGGCATACGCAACAGGGTGGGTCGCGACCTTGCGAACGTCTTCGAGCTTTACTCCCGGAGCGGCAACCAGGTTGAAGGTCACCGGCACTAGGTACTCGCCATAGATGCGGATGCCGTCGGTCGCGGCGAGCGCGTCTAATGTTGCACTCACACCGCCCTCGACCGAGTTCTCGACGGGAATGATGGCACGGTGGGCGCGGCCGGCGATCACGTCGTCGATGGCCTCCTGCACGTGGGCGACCGGCTTGTGCGTGGCACCCTTTGCCTCGGCCACCTGGGCGAGCGCGAGCTCGGTAAACGTGCCAACCGGTCCGAGGAACGAGAAGGTGCGCTTGCCCGAAGTGTTATTGCGACGTGATGCCATGCCTCAAGGTTAGCCAGCAAAATAGGTTCATGAGCGAACGTGCAGGCCAGAAGGCGCAAGAAACCGACCTGATCGACATCCAGAAGTTGATTGGCCTGTATTACGAGGTGCATCCGGATGTCACCAACCCTGAGCAGAAAGTGGCATTCGGCACGAGCGGCCACCGCGGGAGCTCGCTGACGGCCTCGTTCAACGAAGATCACATCGCGGCCATCACCCAGGCCATCGTCGAATACCGCCGTCGCGAGAACATTCACGGTCCGATCTATGTGGGCAAGGACACCCATGCGCTGAGTGGCCCCGCCGAGCAGACCGCCCTCGAGGTTCTGGCCGGAAACGATGTGCTCACCATGGTCGACGCGGATGATCGATACGTGCCGACACCGGCCGTCTCGGTTGCGATCATCAACCACAACGAGGGCAAGCCAGCCGGCGACGCCTCGCTTGCCGATGGCCTAGTAATCACGCCGAGCCACAACCCACCCGGTGATGGCGGCTTCAAGTACAACCCGCCTCACGGCGGCCCTGCCGATAGCGACGCCACCAACTGGATCGCAGCCCGAGCCAACGAGATCATCCTGGGCGGCATGCGCGAGGTTCGTCGCGCCGAGCCAAAGCCGGTCAAGTTCCACTTCCTCGATAACTACGTCTCGCAGCTCGGCGACGTAGTCGACATGGACACGATCCGCCAATCCGACGTTTCGATCGGTGCCGACCCGATGGGTGGCGCATCGGTCGACTACTGGGCTGCGATTGCCGACCGCTACAACCTGAACATGACGGTGGTCAACCCGAACGTTGACTTCCAGTTCGGATTCATGACGCTCGACTGGGACGGCAAGATCCGCATGGACTGCTCGTCGCCGCACGCGATGGCCAGCCTGATTGCGGGCCGCGACCGGTTCGATATCTCCACCGGCAACGACGCCGACGCCGACCGCCACGGAATCGTCACGCGTGACGGCGGACTCATGAATCCGAACCACTTCCTGGCTGTTGGAATCGACTACCTGTACCGCAACCGCACCGGTTGGGCGCCTGATGCCGCCGTTGGCAAGACGATGGTTTCGTCATCGATCATCGACCGCGTGGTTGCCGAACTCGGCCGCAAGCTCATCGAGGTACCGGTCGGCTTTAAGTGGTTCGTGCCTGGGCTGATCGATGGTTCGGTTGGCTTTGGCGGCGAGGAGTCGGCAGGCGCTAGCTTCCTTCGTCGCGACGGACGCGTCTGGTCGACCGACAAGGATGGCCTGATTCTGGCGCTGCTGGCCAGCGAAATCACGGCCGTCACGGGCAAGACCCCGACCCAGCGCTATGCGGAGCTGACTTCGAAGTTTGGTGCAACCGCATACGAGCGCATCGATGCCGCGGCAACGATCGAGCAGAAGAGCAAGCTGGGCAAGCTCTCGGCAGAGGATGTCGCCGCTAACGAACTTGCAGGCGAGCCGATCAAGCAGATTTTGACACATGCCCCAGGCAATGGGGCTGCTTTGGGTGGGCTCAAGGTGGTTACAGAGAGTGCCTGGTTTGCCGCGCGTCCATCAGGCACCGAGAACGTCTATAAGATCTACGGCGAATCATTCAAGGGTGCTGAGCACCTCAAGCAGGTGCAGGTCGCGGCGAAGGAACTCGTCGACGGCGTTCTGGGCTAGAAAGTCCCTTATTTTCGGGCGCCTCTAGCGGCGGTTTGACCTACTTGAGGCGAGGTTCGTCTGGGTCGTGGGCGTCGTCCTTGACCGTTAGGGCAAGGGTCGCGACGATAATCAGCGAGACAATGAAGGCCAAACCGGCAGCAACGAACGAGCCGATCCAGTCTCGGATGCCCGCAAACCAGATGATGCCAACGCCGATGCCCACCACGGCCGAGAAAATCAGGTAGGTGCGCACGCCCTTGGCGTCGTTCTTTGGGGTCAGGTTCTTGAGCTTGCTAGCCATTCTTCAAGCCTACTTTGCCTCGGGCGCTTTGCCCACAGCCGGCCTTGGCGAGGCTGCCGCTAGGCCGAGGTGCACGGCCGAGAACATCAGGTACGTGACAAAGAGCCCGACGGTGGTGGTTCGATCGGTTTCGAGCACCATTAGGGCAGTGCCGAGGGCAAGACCCAGGGCAGCGAGAATGCCCCAATCGCGGCCGAGCCCACTCTTGAAGCCCGCGCGACGACCTAGGTATAGCTCAAAGGCACCGCTGGTGAGTGCCCAGCCCGTTACGAGCCACTCAAATTCCTGAATGACGACGTTTGGGGTAGCCTGCGGGGCTTGCACAGCCGCTAAGCCGGCAAGCGCGCCGATCGACAAGGAGATGATGGCGGTTGGAATGCTCTCGATAGCAGTCAGACCCCGTTTGCCAAACAGGGCAATGGCCAGCTGGCTGAGGGCGATCCCTAGGCCAAAAATGGTGAGGACCGGAAGGCTCATGGCAACGTAGTGCCCTTGGTTGAACACAACCCAAAGGCCTGCAGCAAAACTGACTACGGCTCGAGCGGCAAAGAGTGAACGCACTCGTCTACTTTTTCATATTTACGAAGCGCGAATACTGACCCTGGAAGCCAACCTCAATCGTGCCGGTTGGTCCGTTTCGCTGCTTCGCCAGGATGATGTCTGCCTCGCCGGCGCGAGCGTGGTTTGGCTCGTTCATTCCCTCGCGGTGCAGCAGAATCACGACGTCGGCGTCTTGCTCGAGCGAGCCAGACTCGCGAAGCTGCGAGATCTCGGGCTTCTTGTTCGAGCCGCCCTGCTCCGATTGACGGTTCAGCTGCGAAAGCGCCACCACAGGCACCTTGAGCTCCTTCGCCAGCAGCTTGAGGGCACGCGAGAACTCCGAGACCTCTTGCTGGCGGCTCTCGACCTTCTTGCCCGAGGTCATCAGCTGCAGGTAGTCGATGACGATGAGCTTGAGATCGATGCGCTGGGCCAAACGACGGCACTTTGCGCGAATCTCGACCAGGGTAAGGTTCGGGCTGTCGTCGATATAGAGCGGTGCATCGTTGATCTGGCTGCGCACCTGGGCAAACTTGGCCCAGTCGGAGTCGTTGACCTCGCCCTTGCGCAGGTTTTGCAGCGGAATCGAGGTTTCGGCCGAGATCATGCGCAGTGCGATGTCGGCACGGCTCATTTCGAGCGAGAAGATGACGGTGGCCTGGCGGTTGCGGATTGCGGCGTTGCGGGCAAAGTCGAGGCCAAGTGTCGACTTACCGACTGCCGGGCGGGCCGCTACGAGGATCAGCTGGCCCTCGTGCAAGCCGTGAGTCTTGGCGTCTAGCTCGACGAACCCGGTAGGAACGCCGGCAAGGGCGCCGCCGTGCATCTGCGCACGCTCGATTTCCTTCACGGCGTCGTCGAGAGCCACGTTTAGATCGGCGATGTCGTCGCTGCCGCCAGCCGCGAGCACGTCGTAGACCTCTGACTGAGCCTTATTTACGAGGTCGATTACGTCGCCCTCGTTGGAATAGCCAGACTGCGCGATGCGCGTGCCGACCTCGACCAGGCGGCGCAGCGTGGCCTTTTCGGCAACGATCTTGGCGTAAAAGCCCGCGTTGGCTGCGGTAGGCACGATCGAGGTGAGCGTGTGCAGGTAATCGGCGCCACCGGCCATGACCAACTTGCCGTTCTTCATGAGCTCGTCGGTGATCGTGATGACGTCGGTCGGCTCGCCCTTGCTGAACAGGGTGAGAATCGCCTCGAAAATCAGCTCATGCTTTGGCGCGTAGAAGTCGCGCGCGCGAACCTCTTCAAAGACCTCGGCCACGGCCTCTTGCGAAAGCAGCATTCCGCCGAGGGTGCTCTGTTCTGCGAGCATGTCGTGCGGCAGGACACGCTCGCTGTTGCGAACAGGATCGTGCTGCGCGTTGTCGCCAAATTGACCGGCCACGACTGCTCCTATCGATGTAAAAGGCTAGAAATCAATGTCTAGCATGGTGCTCCAACACCATAATTGCGAACCAGCCTGTGAAGAGCGATGTGGATAACTTCGACAACACGCCGATAACCATGTGGACAACCTGTGGATAGTCTTGTGGAAGCCACCGCGGGTCCCAAAGCAAATTCCTTATGATTACTGCCCGAAACCCTGTGGATAAACTATTTTTCGCAACCCTAAACTTCAACCTGAAACTTGTGGATGGTTGAAAGTTCGAAGCACTTGCATCCGCTGCGGTCGGCGCGTTATGCACAACAGAGACCTAGTTATCCACAGGCTTTTGCGCCGTCCGGGCGTGTCTCGGGCAAAACATTCGGTTGAACCGAACATGTTCCGCCAGGGTCACCTATCGAGCCGCGGACGGGCGGCCCGGTTCCGGGCGAGCCGGTTAAAGCAAAGCCGGCGGTGATCGAAATCACCGCCGGCTTTAGCGCCGTAGAGCGCTTACTTCTTGTTGATGACCTGAAGGGTCAGCTTTGCAACGACGTCGCCGTGCAGGCGGACGGTTGCCTCGTGCATGCCGGTGTTCTTGATTGGAGCCGAGAACTCGACCTTGCGCTTGTCAATCTCGCCCAAACCAGCTGCAACAACCGAAGCTGCTACGTCTGCGGTCTTGACGGTGCCGAATAGGCGGCCACCCACGCCAGCCTTGACGGCTACGCGGATTGGCTTCTCTTCGAGAGCTGCCTTTAGGGTTACTGCCTCTTCAACGGTCTTGAGAGCGCGAGCGTCGCGAGCGGCCTTGATCTGCTCGACCTGCTTCTCGCCACCCTTGCTCCAGATCACGGCAAAGCCGCGAGGAAGAAGGTAGTTGCGTGCATAGCCGTTCTTTACTTCGACTACGTCGCCAGCTGAACCGAGGCCCGAGACCTCGTTAGTCAGAATTAGCTTCGACATTGTTTACTCCTTAGCGACCAGCACCGGCGTATGGCATAAGAGCCATCTCGCGTGCGTTCTTAACGGCCTTGGCGATGAGGCGCTGCTCCTGAACAGAGACGCCGGTGATGCGACGAGCGCGGATCTTGCCGCGGTCTGATACGAACTTGCGCAGGGTAGCGACATCCTTGTAGTCGATGACGCCGACCTTGATTGCCTTTACTGGTGCAAGCTTCGCGTTCTTTGCGTTGCGGTTTGGCTTGCGACGTACGTCGGTCTTTGCAGCCATGTTTTTCTCCTAATAAATTTCGAAAGATCTAGAACGGGGTGTCGTCAGCGCCAGCACCGGCAGCGGCTGGGTTTGCCCAGGCGTCGTCGGCAGGCTTGGCTGCGCCACGTGAAACGGCAGGTGCATCGCCCCATGGGTCGCCAGCTACAGCAGCACCCGAACCACCCTCGCGAGCCTTGCGAGTAACGGCAGCCGTTGCGTAGCGCAGGCTTGGGCCGATCTCGTCAATATCTAGCTCGAGCGAGGCGCGTGCCTCACCCTGGGCGGTCTGGTAAGCGCTTGGAGCCTTTAGGCGACCGGTAACGATGACGCGGGTTCCCTTGGTCAGCGACTGAGCGACGTTCTCTGCGAGATCGCGCCATGCGGTGCAGCGAACCCATACGGTTTCGCCGTCATCCCAGGTGTTGGTGTTGCGGTTGAAGGTGCGTGGGGTCGAACCGACACGAACGCTAACGACGGCAACTCCGCCCTGGGTGTAACGCAGCTCAGGATCGTCGGCTAGATTGCCGACAATCGTGACGTTGACTTCCCCGGCCATGAGTCTTTACTCGGCCTTCTTTGCTGCTGGCTTCTTTGCAGGAGCCTTAGCAGCGGCGGTCTTTGCTGGAGCCTTCTTGGCTGGAGCCTCGGCGGCAGCCTCTTCGGCTGACTCCTCAGGAACAGCTACTGGCTTGATGCTGAAAACTGCCTCGTCTGCACGCAGCACCTTGGTGCGCATTACAGCCTCTGACAGGCGCAGCTGACGGTCAACTTCGAGGATGTCGGCCGACGACGAAGTCAGGTTGACTACGGCGTAGATGCCTTCATTCTTCTTGTTGATCTCGTATGCCAAACGACGACGTCCCCAGATGTCAACGCTGTCAACGGTGCCTCCACCGTTGCGGATTACGTTGAGGAACTTGTCGAGCGATGGAGCAACGGTACGCTCGTCGATACTTGGATCGAGAATTACCATGAGCTCGTACTTCTGCATAACTAACCCACCTCCTTTGGACTAGAACGGCCATGGGACTTCCATGGCAGGAGGGTATGTGCAGTGCTGCCGGATGCTTGAGCATTGACTCAAACGGGCAACCTTTAGAGTTTATCGGCTCTGCCACCAGGCAAGCAAGCGTTTTTCGGCTTCTTCTGGGGCCAATTCGCCCTCGTCCATGCGCAGTTCCATCAGAAACGCGTATGCCTCACCCACCTCGCGCGACGGCTTGAGGTCAAGAACTCGCATGATTTCGTCGCCAGAAAGCGCCGGGCGGATCGAATCGAGCTCCTCGCGCTCCTGAATCTCGACGATGCGCTGCTCTAGATCGTCATAGGCAAACGAAAGGCGGTCGGCCTTGCGCTTGTTGCGCGTGGTGACGTCTGCGCGAGTCAGGGCGTGCAGGCGCAGCAGCTGGTCGCCGGCATCGCGCACGTATCGACGCACCGCCGAATCGGTCCACTGGGCGTCGCTGTAGCCGAAGAACCTCAGGTGCAACTCGATCAGGCGGCTGACCGACTTGATCGTGTCGTTGTCAAAGCGGAGCGCCTGCATGCGCTTCTTGGCCAGCTTGGCCCCGACCACGTCGTGGTGATAGAAGCTCACGCCACCGGCCGGCTCTAGGCGGCGGGTCGCCGGCTTGCCGCAATCGTGCAGCAAGGCTGCAAAGCGAAGCACAAAGTCGCCCTCGAGCTCGTAGTCCTTCTCGTAGTCGATCGCCTGATCGACGACGGTCAGAGTGTGCTCGTAGACGTCCTTGTGGTGGTGGTGCTCGTCCACCTCGAGGCGCAGAGCCGGCAACTCGGGCAGGACGATGTCGGCCAGGCCCGAGTCGACCAGGGCGGTGAGGCCCTTGCGCGGGTGCTTGCCAACCATCAGCTTGGTCAGCTCCACCTGCACGCGCTCGGCCGAGATGATGTCGAGCCTGCCTGCCATGGCCTTCATCGCTGCGAAGGTGGCGTCCTCGATTTCAAAACCCAGCTGGGATGCGAAGCGCGCGCCACGAAGCATGCGCAGCGGGTCGTCGTCGAAGCTGTCCTCGGGCTTGCCTGGCGTGCGAATCACGCCCGCGATCAGGTCTTGCAGGCCGTTGAATGGGTCGACGAAGGTACGCTCTGGCAGGCGCAGCGCCATCGAGTTGATTGTGAAGTCGCGGCGGAACAGGTCTTCGGTGAGGTCTTTGCCGAAGGCGACCTCGGGCTTGCGGCTGTCGCGGTCGTACTTGTCCGCGCGGTACGTGGTGATCTCGATGGTGTCGTCGCCGATACGAGCGCCGATCGTGCCGAATTCGCGGCCGATGTCCCAGTGGGCGTCGACGTGGCCCTTCAGAATCTTGAGGGTTTCGTCCGGCAGGGCAGTGGTGGTGAAGTCGAGGTCAGGCGCCTTGCGACCGAGGAAAGCGTCGCGAACTGGGCCGCCGACCAGTGCCAGCTCGTGGCCAGCCGCGGCGAATAGCCTGCCGAGGGTGTCGAAAAGCGGCGAATCGGTCGACTTTTCGAGATTCGCCAGAGCCTGGGCCACCGACTGCATGGTCTCAATCGTGCCACACCCGAGCCACGGGGACGTCGAGAGGTCTCGGTGGCGGATAAAGTTTGGTTATGAATTCTCAACGCAACGATTGGCGCAAGGGCGGCAACGCCAACCGACGCCTCATCCGCGTTGAAGAGACCTCGGCAGGCGGCTTCGTGCTTGCAGCCGACGGGTCACGCCAGGTGGCGCTGATCGGTCGCGAGGGTCGAACCGGCCGTATCGACTGGTGTGTGCCGAAGGGCCACCCTGAGGGTGACGAGTCGCTCGAGCAGGCGGCGGTGCGCGAAATCGCCGAAGAGACGGGCCTAATCGTCGAGATCATCGAGCGCCTTGGCGAGATTCAGTACGAGTTCAGTGGTGGCGGCAAGCTCATCTCAAAGACCGTGCACCACTTTCTAATGCGCCAGATCGGCGGCGACCTCACTGTCGCCAACGACCCGAACCAAGAGGCCGTCGACGTTCGCTGGTTCGCGATCGACGGCATCGATCAGCACCTGACCCACGAAAACGAGCGCCGCATCGCTCGCGGGGTTTTCGAATGGCTGGAGCGCAACGCTTGAGCGCGCGCACCCCGCTGCGGGCGGTAACCCGCGCCATTACTGGCCTGACGGCGGCCGTTGCCACCGCACTGGCAGCCTGGTTCGGCGGCGCGGCCGCATACGCCGATACACCAACGCCAACACCGACCCCTAGCCCAACTGCCGGTGCGGCACCGGCCGAAGACCTTGCCCCGGGCGTCTACGTGCTGCGCGGCAGCTCGATCAACTTCGTTTCACGCGAATCCAAGGTTCCCGTCGCGATCCGCAACACCTTCGAGAGCGATGTTCGCGTTCAGGTGCACATCAACCCGTCGAATCCGCGCGTAATCGTGCCTTCGGCCGTTGAAATCACCGTTCCGGGCGGCGAAACGGTCAACGCGCAGGTGCCGGTTAAGGCCGTGGCACAGGGCAAGGTCTTCCTGATCGTCTGGGTGACCACGTTCAGCGGAATCCGCCTCACCAAAGATCGATATTTCGAGATGAACGTCAACCCAGACGTCGAAATCACGCTGCTTTCGGCGTTCGGGCTCCTGGTTATCGGCCTTGGCGGCGTCGGCGCATGGCGCATGGCCCACCGCCGTCGCAAGCCGGAGGAGCAGGCTTGAGTATCGCCAGATCATCGCTGCTGATGGCCTCTGGCACCGTGATTTCGCGCGTGATGGGCTTTGCCCGCGCGGTTTTGACCGCAATGGCCATCGGTGTGACCACAAATGCGGCAGACGCATTCGGCGTCGCCAACCAGCTGCCAAACAACGTGTACGCGATTATCGCGGGCGGCACGCTAAACGCGGTGCTGGTTCCTCAGTTGGTGCGTGCGCGCAAACACGATGACGACGGACGCGGCTACATCAACCGGCTGCTGACCTTCATCATCAGCGTGTTTCTGGTGGTCACGCTGGCCGCAACCCTTGCCGCCCCGCTGCTAATTCAGCTCTACACGAGCAACTGGACGGCTGATCAACTCGCCCTCGCCACCGCATTCGCGTACTGGTGTCTGCCGCAGCTGTTCTTCTACGGCCTCTACTCGCTGCTGGGCGAGGTCCTCAACTCGCGCAGCAAGTTTGGGCCCTTCATGTGGGCGCCCGTGCTCAACAATGTGGTGCAGCTGGCCGGCCTGATCGGCTACATCGTCATTTTCGGCTTCGATCCGACCCAGTCGCAGGGGCTCTCGGCTTGGACTCCCGACCGAATCGCCTGGTTGGCCGGCACCGCCACCCTGGGCGTGACCGCACAGGCGCTGATTCTGTTCGTTGCCTGGAAGCGCATCGACCTCAAGCTCAGCCTCAACTTCAAGTGGCGCGGATTCGGACTGCGTCCGGCGCTGAAGGCCGCATCCTGGTCGCTAGGAATGGTTCTGGTGACCCAGTTGGGCGGCCTGGTGCAGACCATCGTGGCGTCGAGCGCAATCTCGGCGCGTGCCGAGGGTGCGGGCGCGGTGGCCTCCGTGGCCGCGTTCAACATCGCCTGGCTGATCTTTATGCTGCCGCACTCGGTGGTCACGGTCTCGATCGCGACTGCCTACTTCACCAAGATGTCGCACCACGCGCAGGCGGGCGAACACGCCGAGCTCAAGGGCGACCTGGTAGCCGGCCTTAAGTCGATATCGGCCGTGGCAGTGCTCGCGACCGCGATGCTGATCGTGCTGGCATACCCCGCAGCCCGCGTATTTGTTGGCGAGGCGGCCGCAACTGAGGCCCTTGGCAACGTGCTGATCGCCTTGATGGTCGGCCTGTTGCCGTTCAGCTTTGTCTACATGATCCAGCGCGCCTTCTTTGCCCTTGAAGACACCCGCACGCCGTTCTGGTTCACAGTCGCGCAGATCGGCATCCACATCGCCGGCTCGATCACGCTCAGCTTCACCGTCCCCGCCGAATGGCTTGTGGTGGGTCTCGCGCTGCTCACTTCGATCTCGGTTTTCGTGCAATCGCTACTGGCCGGTTGGTTGTTGGCGCGCCGAATCGGCCCGTGGGGCAGGGGTCAGCTCGGCGTTGCAATCGCAAAATACGCCGCTGGCGCTGCAGCCGCCGCAATCGTCGGTTGGTTGGTCTTCGAGCTTCTAGGCGGTGCTGCAACCGATTCTTGGACTCGCTCGGGTGTTGCCCCGGCCGTCGTCACCATGTCGGTCGTAAGCGGCTCGATGCTCGTGACTTACGCCGGCGCCCTGCGCTTGGTCGAACCCGCTGCTTATAAGTCGGCGAGCGCCGCTGTGGCGAAGGGCCTGAAGGGAATACTGCGCAAGTAAAATTGCTTGAACCCTTCAGGAGATTAAATTGCGCGACGTCATCATCATCGGTTCCGGCCCTGCCGGTTACACGGCAGGCATCTACACCGCACGCGCGGGCCTAAAGCCACTGCTAATCGCCTCTTCTGTCGAGGCCGGTGGCGAGCTAATGAAGACCACCGAGGTCGAGAACTACCCTGGTTTCCCTGAAGGCGCCATGGGTCCAGACCTGATGGCCAACTTCCAGGCCCAGGCTGAGCGCTTCGGCACCGAGATTCTGCTCGACGACGTGATCGAGGTCGACCTCAAGGGCGACATCAAGGTCGTAAAGACCGCAATGGGCGACACCTACGAGGCAAAGACCGTGATTTTGGCCACCGGCGCCGCATACCGCGAGCTTGGCCTGCCGCGCGAGAAGGAACTGAGTGGCCACGGCGTATCGTGGTGTGCCACCTGCGACGGCTTCTTCTTCCGTGAGAAGGCCATCGCCGTTATCGGCGGCGGCGACAGCGCGATGGAGGAGGCTAACTTCCTCACCCGTTTTGCTTCAAAGGTTTACCTGATCCACCGCCGCGACTCGTTCAAGGCGTCGAAGATCATGCAGGAACGCGCCATGAACAACCCGAAGATCGAGGTTGTCTGGAACAACGAGGTTGCCGAGCTGCACGGTGAGACGAACCTCACCGGCGTAACCCTGCGCAACACCGTCGATGGCTCGACCAGCGAGCTAGCGCTCGACGGCCTGTTCATTGCCATCGGCAACGACCCCCGAGTCTGGCTTGTCGAAAACCAGCTCGAGCTCACCCCAGAAAAGTTCATTCAGGTAGATGGTCGCAGCTCGCGCACCAGCCTGCCTGGCGTATTCGCCGCCGGCGACGTGATTGACCCGACCTACCGTCAGGCAATTACCGCTGCCGGTTCTGGCTGTGTTGCGGCTCTCGACGCCGAGCACTACCTAAGCGACCACTAGAGATTTCAGCAACCCCGGCCTAGTGCCGCGGAAAGGAGGCACAAAATGCCAAAGAACGTAACTACCGCAAGCTTCCAGGCCGACGTGCTGCAGAACGCTAAGCCAGTTCTCGTCGACTTCTGGGCCGAATGGTGTGGCCCTTGCCGCATGATCGCCCCGATTCTTGACCAGATCGAGGCCGAGCACGGCGCGAAGATTGACATCGTCAAAGTGAACGTCGACAACGAGCCACAGCTCGCCATGAACTACAACGTCACCGGCATCCCGCTGCTCGGCGTCTTCGTTGGAGGTCAGCTCGTCAAGCAGGTCGTCGGCGCCAAGCCAAAGGCGATGCTCGAGCAAGACCTAGCCCAGTGGATTGGCTAGCCGCTAGAGTATTTAGAACCTTCACTTCGACGAAGAACGGCTGATAAGGCCGTTTTTCGTCTATTTGGGGTAGTTACACGTCATGTTTCACGTGAAACATAGGCGCCGCCAATAGAAAGAACCGCTAGATGACTGAGAAGGCAGCCCACGTCACCAACCTCGACCCTTGGTTGGATGCGTACGCGGCGCGCGCGGAGACGCTCTCGGTTTCTGAGGTTCGTGCCCTGTTCTCGGTGGTAAGCCGCCCAGAGGTCGTTTCGCTCGCGGGCGGCATGCCAAACGTGTCCGCCCTGCCCGACGAAGTTCTAAAGCAGGCCTACGAGGGCATGATGGCCAAGCGCGGGGCGCTTGCGATGCAGTATGGCGGCGGCCAGGGCGACCTGACCTTCCGCGACCAGATTCGCGAGTTGATGGCCCTCGAGGGCATCCACTCCTCGGTTGAGGACATCGTCATCACCACAGGATCACAGCACGGCCTCGACCTGCTCGGTGGTTTGTTCCTCGATGCTGGCGACGTAGTTTTGGCCGAAGGCCCGTCATACGTTGGCGCGTTGGGCATCTTCCGTCACTACGAGGCCCACGTAGAACACGTCTACACAGACGAAAACGGTATGTCGCCAGAGGCGCTGCAGCAGTCGATTGACGACATGAAGCGACAGGGTCGCAAGATCAAGTTCCTCTACCTGGTACCGAACTTCGCTAACCCTAGCGGCGTGACCCTCTCGGCCGAGCGCCGTCCGCAGATCATTGAGATTTGCAAGCGCGAGCACATCCTGATCCTTGAGGACAACCCATACGGCCTGCTGTACTTCAACCAGCCCGTTCCAGACGCGCTGCGCTCGATGGACGACAACGTTGTGTACCTCGGCTCGTTCAGCAAGATCCTCGTGCCAGGCTTCCGCGTCGGCTACGTGCTGGCACCACCGGCAATCCGCGACAAGCTCGTCCTAGCCAATGAATCGGCGATCCTTTGCCCAACCTCGTTCGGCCAGATGATGATCAGCGAATACCTGGCCACCGCAGACTGGAAGGGCCAGATCGATACCTTCCGCGGCGTTTACCGCGAGCGCAAGGACGCGGCACTGGCTGCAATGCACGAATTCCTGCCTAATCTCGAGACCACGCGTCCGGATGGTGGCTTTTACCTTTGGGTAACGCTTCCCGATGGCATCGACTCGAAGGCCATGCTGCCGCTAGCAGTCAAGGAACTCGTGGCCTATACGCCTGGAACCGCGTTCTTCGGCGATGGCACGGGGCAGAAGTACCTGCGCATCTGCTACTCGTACCCGACACCAGAGAACATCCGCGTTGGCATCAAGCGCCTGGCAAACGTCATCAACCTGCAGTCAGAGCTGCTGGAAACCTTCAAATAACCGCAAAAACCGCGAGATTTAGCCTCGCCAAGCAAGGGAGCCGACCATGATCCCCAAGGGTACGCGTCAACAGGGCCTCAAGATTCAGGTTTTAGCGGGTGGAATCTCGCACGAACGCGACATTTCGCTCAAATCGGGCCGACGCCTGGCCGACGCGCTCACCGACGCCGGTGCGCACGTCGTGCTGCGCGAGCCTGACCACCAGCTGCTCGACAACATTCGCAAGGACGCCCCAGACGTAATCTGGCCGGTCGTTCACGGTTCGACGGGCGAGGATGGCGCTCTGCGCGACGTCCTGCTGCTCAGCGGCGTGCCATTTGTCGGTGCCGGCCCCGACGGTGCTCGCTTGGCCTGGGACAAGGCAATCGCCAAGATTCTGGTGGCTCGTGAGGGCATTCAGACCCCTGCCAGCATCACACTGCCCAAGGAAACCTTCCGCGACCTCAACCCGAACGAGCTTTTTGACTCGATCGTTGCCCAAATCTCGCTGCCGTTGGTCGTCAAGCCGGCCAAGAGCGGCTCGGCCCAGGGCGTCACCGTTGTCGAGCGTGCAGATCAGCTGGCTCGCGCCATGGTCGACGCTTACGTCTACTGCGACACCGCGATTCTGGAGCAGTTTGTGGCCGGAACCGAGCTAGCCGTGAGCATCATCGACCTCGGAGCTGGGCCAATCGCGCTTCCTGCGGTCGAAATCGAGCCTGTCGAGGGTCGCTACGGCTTCGACGAGCGCTACACGGCCGGCGAAACCAACTTCTATGTGCCAGCTCGACTCACCGAGAAGGCCGCACAGGACGCCGCTTTGCTGGCGATCAAGGCTCACGAGGTGCTTGGTTTGCGCCACCTGTCGCGCATCGACATCATCGTCGACGCTGCCGGGGTGCCTTGGTTCCTCGAAGCCAACGTGGCTCCCGGTCTCACCGAAACCTCGCTGCTGCCACAGGCTGTCGTTGCCTCGGGTAATTCGCTCAGCGAGGCCTACCTGAGCATCGCCCAGGCTGCGATTCGCCTGCGCTAACGCACTATCTGCTGCATTTCTGGGCTTGCCAAACCACCCCGCCAGGCCACTCCGCCTGCCCCAAAGGCCAGCCATCCGGGCCATCGCCTCGCTCAGCCCGCCCCGAAGGCAGGCATTGGCGCGGGTTAAGGTATTTAGCTGCGTTTTGTAATTACAAAAACAACAAATTCGCTAGGCCGAGTATCGCCGCTGTCTGGTTGCCGCCCGCAGGCGGGGGATTAGTCGTTCTTGTAGCCGATGAGCTTCAGGATGCGCTGCAGGTCACCCATGGTGGCGAAGTCGATGGTCAGCTGACCCTTCTTCGAACCGAGCGCGATCTTGACCTTGGTGTCCAGCTGGTCGCCCAGGCGGTCCGATATCTCCTTGAGTGCGTCGGTGCGACCGCCAGGGCGAATCGTGGCGCCGCCACCCTTTGAGCCGGTGCTCGGGTTGTCCAAGGCAACCGCCTCGGCCAGCGAGTGAACCGACAGGCCCTCGCTGATAACGCGGTCTGCGAAGTGGATCATTCGGTCGTCGTTGGCCAGCGAGAGCAGGGTTCGGGCGTGGCCGGCACTCAAAACACCCGCGGCAACCTTCTTCTGAACCTCTACAGGCAGCTTCAGCAAGCGGATGGTGTTGGTGATGTGCGGGCGCGAGCGGCCGATGCGCTCTGCGAGGACATCTTGGGTGATGCCGAAGTCCTGCAGCAGCTGCTGGTAGGCGCTCGCCTCTTCGAGCGGGTTGAGGTTCGCGCGGTGGATGTTCTCGAGCAGCGCGTCGCGAAGCATGTCTTCGTCGGCGGTGTCGCGCACGATTGCAGGGATCTCGAGCAATCCGGCCTCTTTCGAAGCACGGAAGCGGCGCTCGCCCATGATCAGCTCGAAGGCCGGCTTGCCGTCCTTTTGGCCCATAGGACGCACGACAATCGGCTGCAGCACGCCAAACTCGCGCACGGAGTGGATGAGTTCTGCCAGAGCCTCAGGCTCGAAGACGGTACGCGGGTTGACGCGGTTCGGCACGATCTGGTTGAGCGGGATGCTCGCGTAGGTAGCGCCAGGAACCGGAACGAGCCCGTCAATGCTGGCTGCTGAGCCCTCTTGGATGGTCGGAATCGAGGTCGTGTTCGGGTTAGGCGAGAAGAAAACGTCGATCGGACGCTCATTGTTCGCTGTGGTTGGGATCAAAGCGCCGATGCCGCGCCCCAGTCCGCCCTTCTTATCTGCCATTTTGTGCTCCTCGAATAGCAATTTCGGCCGCCGCCTCCAGGTACGCGATGGCGCCCTGATTGGTGCGGTCGTAGTTGATGACGGTCTGGGCATAGCCAGGGGCCTCTGAGACGCGCACAGAGCGGGGAATGATGGTGTCAAGCACCTGAGCCGCAAAGTGCTCTCGAACGTTCTCTACGACGCCCACAGCGAGCTTCGTGCGGTTGTCAAACATGGTCAGCAGCACGGTGGTGAGCTCGAGCTCGGGGTTCAGGTAGGTGCGAACGCGGCCGATCGTGTCCATCAGCTGGGTAACGCCCTCTAGCGCGTAGTACTCGCACTGAATCGGGATTAGCACCTCGCGCGCGGCTACGAAGGCATTGACGGTCAGCAGACCGAGGCTTGGAGGGCAGTCGATGAAGATGTAGTCGGGGCGCTGCGGGGCAGTAGCGATGTACTCGTCGAGGGCGTGCTTAAGCAGACCATTCCAGTTTTCCTGACCCAAACCGGTGATGATTTCGATCTCGGCACCGGCTAGATCGAGGGTTGCGGGGGCAACCAGCAGGTTTGGAGCCTCCGAACTTGGCGCCAGAACGCTGGCCAGAGGCACACTCTCGGTCAGGACGTTGTAGATGCCGCGCGTTCCGCCGTGATGCGGGATGTTCAAGGCCGTAGAGGCGTTGCCCTGAGGGTCGAGGTCGATTACGACCACGTTCATACCCTTGCTGGCTAGAGCGACGGCAACGTTGACGGTGGTCGTGGTCTTGCCCACGCCGCCCTTCTGGTTCGAGATGGTGAAGACGCGGGTGCGCTGCGGCTTTGGCAGCGAAAGGTCGTTGATTACCTGCAGACGGCGCTGGTTCTCCGTGATTTCGCGCAGAAGCGGCGATCCCTCAAATTGTTTCACGTGAAACATTCCCCCCTTAGGCCTGGCCGGAGCCGGTAGTAGGGGTGGACTTGCCATTCGCAACTACGGTTGCATCAGCGCCTGCCGAAGCAAACGATCCAGGAAGTTTGTCGCCCTGTTTTAGGGCCGAATCGGCGCCTGAACCCTGCCAGCCGGTTGGCTCTGGGCTGGTTTCAAGGCGATCTGCGGGGTAGCCGTGCCCAGGCCGAACGGTCGCCGCGGTGACCGCGGTCTCGTTTGCGACGCTGTTAAATGACTCGCTCAAGGCACTGCTCCAATGAAGTTTTAGACGCTCAGACTAGCGTAACGCGCACAACGGTGGTGGGGTCGTCCACATGTTGGGTTCCCACTCGCACGATCTCGAAGCCGGCGATCTTGAGCTTGTTCTTGAGCTTCTGCGACTCGGCGATCTCGTCGGCTGCCTTTGAGCCTTTGAGGGCCAGAATTTGGCCGCCCGCGCGGGTCAGGGGAACGGTCATGCGAAGCAGCTTCGGCAGGGCAGATACTGCGCGGGCAGTGACGATGTCGAATACATCACCAACCTCCTCGGCGCGAGCGCGCTTGACTGTGACGTTGGTAAGCCCGAGGGCATCGACCTGCTGTTGCAGCCAGCTGGAGCGCCGCTCCATCGGTTCGATCAGGGTGAAGTGTGCTTTGGGCTGGGCGATTGCCATCGGGATGCCTGGCAGGCCGGCCCCAGAGCCGACATCGGCAACAGACTTGCCGTCGGCAACCAGCTCAGCCACAACGCCCGAGTTGATAACGTGACGAGACCAAAGGCGCGGCATTTCTCGTGGCCCAAGCAGACCCAGCTCGTCTCCGTCGCGAACCAACGCCGCGGCATAAGCCCTGGCCTTGTTAATGCCTGCGCCAAACACGGCGGACGCCTCTGACGGTTCCGCTTCTGGTGTGAAGTCGAATTCTTCGCTCATGGATCAATGTTTCACGTGAAACATTCGCGGCCGTTGCCGGCCATCGAACTGCTTACGCTGGCTTCACCACGATGTGGCGGTCGCGGCCTTCGCCCTCTGACTCAGAAACGAGGCCGGCGTTCGAGACGATGTCATGCACGATCTTGCGCTCGTACGAGCTCATCGGCTTCATTGGCACAGCCTCGCCGGTGTCCTGAACCTTCGCAATGATCTTGTTCACGATGCGGGTCAGGTCGTCCACGCGAGCCTGGCGTGAACCCTCGATGTCGAGGATCAGGCGGCTGAAGCTGTTGGTCTTCACCTGGACGGCAAGGCGTGTGAGCTCCTGTAGGGCCTCTACGGTCTCAGGCTTCGACAGAACAGCTAGGTTGCTGTCACCGCCTGCGGTGATAGCAACGTATGCGCGCTCACCGCGAACGTCAATATCAATGTCACCATCGAGATCGTAGATGTCGAGCAGTTCCTCTAGGTAGTCGGCCGCTAGTTCACCCTCCTTCTCGAGGGTTTCGATGCTTGCCGAGGTGTCTTCGTTGGCGGTGTTCTCGGTGGTCTCTTCGACTACGTTTTCGTTCTCAGACATGTGGTCCTACTTCTTGGTCTTGTTGGTCGGAGTGGTCTTCTTGGCGCGGGTCTTGCCGACCGGCTGGGTGCGCTGGCGCGGGGTTTCGTCCTCTGCAACAGCCTCAGCGGCCTCCTGCTTAGGGAGTTTGCCCTTCTTTTCGAGACGCGCCTCGCGCTGCTTGTGGGCAATCGAACCAGGGTTAGGCATGTTGCGGATCACGACGTACTGCTGACCCATGGTCCAGACGTTCGATGCCAGCCAGTAGAACATCAGGCCGATGGCGAAGCTGGTGCCCGAGATCAGGAACACGATTGGCAGGATCCACAGCATGATCTTCTGGGTCTGCATGTACTGCGAGTTCATGACGTCTGGGTTCTGGTTCTTGGCCATGAGCTGCTTCTGGGTGATGAACTGGCTGACGGTCATGGTGATGATCATGATTGCCGCGATGATGAGCACGTTCAGGTAGTTAGCGCCCGACACGGCCGCCGCGGTAGGCGACTGCAGCTGGCCCAGGGCCGAGAAGAAGGTTTCCTTCAGTGGAGCATCGAAGAACATGGCCTGCGAAAGCGAGTTAGCTAGTTCCTTGTTGAGAAGGCCAACGCCGGCCTTGTCGTGCTGTGCGTCGTTAACGGCAAAGAACAGGGCCGAGAAGATCGGCATCTGGATTAGAAGTGGCAGGCAGGAAGACAGCGGGTTGGAGCCGGTGCGCTTGTAGATCTCCATCTGCTCTTTGGCCATCTTTTCGCGGGAATCGCGGTCGGTCTTGCCCTTGTACTTCTTCTGGAGCTTCGCTAGCTCCGGCTGGGCGGCCATCATGTTGCGCTGGCTCTTGATCTGCTTTACGAACACGGGGATCAGGGCTGCACGCACGACCACGGTGAGGCCCATGATCGAAAGAACCCAGGTGATACCCCAGTCAGCGCCTAGGAAAGTGCTAAATAGCGTGTGCCACGAGACAAGGATTAGTTCGATAATCCACTTGATTGGCCATAGAAAGTCCATGCTCAACCCTTCTTAGGTTTTGGTACTACAAATCCAGTTGCGGTCACTAGAAACCTGCCGGTGCCCGGCTTTACCTCGTCGACTCCACCTTTGGACCACGGGTTGCAGCGAAGGATGCGCCATACGGTGCGAACCGATCCGGCTACCACGCCACGTTGCTGAATCTGCCCGAGGCCGTACGCAGAGCAGGACGGGTAGTACCTGCAGACATCACCGTAAAGAGGTGAAATCGCTTTGCGCCAGCCCTTGATGAACAGAATCACCAGGTTTCTGGGTAACAACCAAAGCACTTCTAGAAAGCTCATGCTCAGGCCTTTTTGGCTGCGACCGCGATCGCATCCGAAAGTTCTTGTTGCAGTTTATTCCAGTCGCATCCAGCTGCCGTTGGCAGCGCCCGGACGACGATTGAAAGGTTGGCCCCGTAGTTTTGCGGTTGATCCGCGAGGAGCTGGCGGGCTACGGCTCGCATTCGGCGCTTAACCAGATTGCGCTGCACGGCCCCGCCAACGGTTTTTGCCACCACAAAGCCAAAACGGGACTGAGGCAAAGCCTCGTCCCGCTTTAGGTAGACGACTAGGTTGTCGCGGCTGACTTTTCGACCATATTTCATGGTCGAGCGAAAATCATCGGCTGAAGTCAGCCGGTTCTCGCGAGCCAGCAAGGGTGTTTAGGCCGAAAGCTCGACGCGACCCTTGCGACGACGGGCTGCCAGGATGGCGCGGCCTGCGCGGGTCTGCATGCGAGCACGGAAACCGTGGGTCTTTGCACGACGACGGTTGTTCGGCTGGAAAGTACGCTTCGACATTGGTGATCACTCCAAAGTTTTGGTTTAGGGATTCAAGTATTTTTGTCGAAATTTCGACGGGGTTAGTCGTTGCTGCCGATCCCTCAAGCAGGGCAACCTGTTAAACCTACGCCCTCCGGTGGCCAGAGGTCAAATATTTATGGGCAAAAAATAACAATTCGCAATTTCGGCCGACCGGCAAAATCCTTAATTTGCATATTCGACTCGAAGTTGTGTTGAATGACCCCAGCGGGTTTTTCCACAGGCAAAATTTCTGACTTGCCAAGTTGTGGATAACTGCGCGATTATCAAGTAATTATTGGTCTCTAGACCCAGGGGATTGCCATGGCAGAAGAAGATGTTGTAGCCGGTTTGTGGCACAACCTCACTGCCAAACTCTCTTCTGATTCGCGCGTCACTCCGCAATTCATGGGCTTCCTGAGCTTGGTCGAGCCAAAGGGCGTCCTGGGCGAGACGATTTACCTCGAGGTTTCTAACGACGGAACCCGCAACATGATCGATCAGCGCCTGCGTCCGATCATCATCGAACACCTCTCCAGCAATTCCGATTGGGGTGGTCCGGTCAACTTCGCGATAGTCGTGAACCCGGCCATGAACCCGATTGCGCCAGTGGCCGAGGCAAACCAGTACTCGTTCGCGGAACCTGTTCAGGCCGATCAAGGCTTCTATCACCAACAGGCAGTGGCATACGCTCAACCAGCTGCACAGCCGATGGCCAGTTACTCCACTGATTTCCAGGCCCCGATGGCTACGGCCGTCGGTATTACTGGTTCCGGCAGCGTCCTGAATCCTGCCTACACTTTCGACAACTTCGTCATTGGTGAGTCGAACCGTATGGCTCACGCTGCTGCGCTGGCGGTTGCCGAAGCGCCGGGCAAGGCATACAAGCCCCTGTTTGTCTACGGAAACTCAGGACTGGGCAAGACACACCTGCTGCACGCAATCGGAAACTATTCGACGAGTCTTTACCCACGAATTCGAGTTCGCTACGTAAACAGCGAGGAGTTCACTAACGACTACATCAATGCTCTGCGCGATCAGACGATGGCCGAGTTCCAAAACCAGTACCGCGCTATCGACGTGCTCTTGATTGACGACATCCAGTTCTTGGCAGGCAAGGAGGGCACCCAGGAGGCTTTCTTCCATCTGTTCAACATGCTGCACAACAACGACAAGCAGGTCGTAATCACCTCGGACCTTCCTCCGAAGGAGCTTGCCGGGTTTGAAGATCGCCTGATTTCGCGATTCAGCGGTGGTTTGAGCGCCGACATCCAGTCACCTACCCTCGAGACTCGCATTGCGATCCTTCGCAAAAAGGTTGAACGAGAGAACCGTCGCGTTCCGGATGAGGTTCTCGAATACATCGCGACGCGAGTTCCGCGAAACATTCGTGAGCTCGAAGGTGCACTGACTCAGGTTGTGGCCTGGTCAAGCCTCAGCAAGCAGCAGATCGACATGCCGATGGTTCAAACCGTTCTCAAGGGCCTGGTTGCCATTGCAAACGACGACGTTACGACCCCAACCGAGGTAATGAATGCGGTTGCGGCCTACTTCCAGATCTCAATCGATGATCTGACCGGTAGCTCGCGCAAGGCCGCGATCGCCCAAGCTCGCCAGGTGGCCATGTATCTTTGCCGCCAAATGACGCCTCTTTCGCTACCCGCGATTGGCCAGCAGTTCGGAAACCGAGATCACACCACTGTCTTGCATGCCTGCCGAAAGATTGAGCAGTTCATGTCTGAGCGCCTCGGTATTTACAACCAGGTCACCGAGCTGATCAACACACTGAGTCGCAAGACTCGGTAAATGCGTGCCCTAGGTCGTGTTTGATGACCGTTTGTACCGGCTCTCGATGGGCCGGTTTTTGTTTACCCTGCGTTAAACCTTCAAGTAATCCCCAATGGGATAACCCTGTGGATAACTGTTGAAAACCTGTGTTTTACTGTGCAGAAAGAGTTTCTTTGCTGTGCAATCTCGATGTTGCATCCACAGATCCGGAAGTTTTCCACAGATCTTTCCACATATCCACAAACAAGTTACGCGGTTGTAGTTCTCAGACGATTACTGGCAAGAAGGCAGTTATCCACAGTATCCACAAGCGTTATTAACATCATTAGAAAAGAATTAAGAAATAGATCTAGACAATAACGACTTTGGTTTTGGTTGAGAGTTCAAAAATAGTCTCGCCAAGTCGCCTGAAAAGGACTTTTCACCCAGGAATTGTCTGTGCCATGTGCCAAGATTGAAATCCAATCAAGCCAATAAAAAGATTCGGGGATTGCCTTGAAGTTTCAGGTCAACAGAGACGTTCTGCACGATGCCGTCAGCTTCGCCTATCGCCTGCTGCCTGCTAAGTCGGTAATGCCAATCCTCACCGGCATCCTGATCGAGGCAGACGCAAACGCGGTACGCCTCTCAGTCTTCGATTACGAGGTATCTGCTCGCGCCGAAATCGTGGCCAAGGTTGAGGAAAGCGGCAGCATCCTGGTCTCGGGCCGCATGCTCAACGACATCGTCAGCAAGCTGCCAAACGCTCCGGTCGAAATCTCGACCGACGGCTCCAAGGTTTTGGTTAGCTGCGGCAGCTCAAAGTTCACCCTGCTGACCATGGATGTCGCCAACTACCCAACCCTTCCTGACATCCCTGAGGTCTCGGCAACCGTATCGGCAGAGGCATTCACGACAGCCATCGGCCAGGTCTCGGTGGCCGCTGGCCGCGAAGAGGCCGTTTCTTGGCTCACCGGTGTGCTACTCGAGATCGAGGCAAACGACATTTCGATGGTCGCCACCGACCGCTACCGCCTGGCCATGGTCGAGGTGAAGGCCCAGATTGCAGCAGCCGCAGTTGGCGAATCAGCTCTGGTCAAGGCCCGCACCCTTCAGGAAGTGGCAAAGAACTTCGGCAACGTTGGCGAAATCGCCATTTCCGTGGCCAAGACCGGCGACACCGGCATGATCGCGTTCAAGGCAAACAACCGCTCGGTTACCTCGACCCTGATCAAGGCGACCTTCCCAGACATCAAGCCGTTCTTCCCTAAGGAAGTCGACCATTTCGCGATCATCTCGAAGCAGGACCTACTCGACTCAACCCGCCGAGTTGCACTTGTCACCGACGCAAACCTGGCTATTCGCTACAGCTTTGCCGAGTCTGAGGTCACCCTCGACTCGAGCAGCAACGAGATGGCCCAGGCCTCAGAAACGATTCCCGCCGAATTGACCGGCACAGAGATCGTTTCGCCGCTCAAGCCGCAGTTCCTGATCGAGGCGCTATCCGGTATTCACACCGAGTTTGTCCGCATGGCTTTCACCAAGGGCCAGAACGACCCGAACAAGCCAGGCCCAGTCCTGTTCACTAGCCACGGTGCCAAGGAAAACAGCGACAAGGACTCGTACCGCTACCTGCTGCAGCCAAACCTTCTGCCGCGTTCCTAAGTCGGCGAGTCTAGGTGTTCATAAAGCATCTGACTCTTAGCCGATTTCGCAACTACGTCACGGCTGAGGTTGATCTAACGCCCGGCGTCACCCTGTTCTTGGGCCCAAATGGCCAGGGAAAGACGAATCTCGTCGAGGCGGTCGCCTACCTGAGCTCACTCGGTTCACATCGCATTGCCGGCTACCAGGCTCTGATTCACCGCGATTCCGCAGGAGGACAAGTCGGTGGGGCGGTAGTTAGGGCATTGGCCAGCCACGCAGATCGCGACGTCTTGCTAGAGCTAGAGCTAAACGCAACGGCCCAGAACAAGGCCCGAGTCAACAAATCGGACGCGCAGAGGGTGAGAGACATCCTCGGATACGTCAACACGGTGACGTTTGCTCCGGAGGACCTCGACATCGTGCGTCGCGACCCATCGGAGCGCCGCCAATTCATCGACGAGCTGGTGGTGCAGGTGTGGCCCCGCTTCGCTGGCGTTTACTCCGACTATGAGCGCGTCTTGAAGCAAAGAAACACGTTACTAAAGTCGGCTCGGGCCACCGGAACCAAGGGAGCAGCCCTCAGCACGCTCGATGCATGGGACGCCAGCCTGGTCAAATATGGAGCAGAGATCATGTCTGCCCGAGTCCAGCTAATTGAAAGACTGCGACCGCATCTGGTTTCGGCCTATCAGGCAATCGCGGTTGCAAATAACGAACCGAACATGCAATTGAAGTGCTCGATTCTTGGGGCAGAGGCCGAGGAAGACGATTTTGGCGCAAGCCGCGCCACTGACGCGTCCGAAGGCGCTGGAACTTACCTGCAGACCGATGACCGCGACGAACTAGAGCGGATGTTTCACGTGAAACTTTCCGAGGTTCGACCTAAGGAACTCGAACGTGGTCTGACACTGATTGGCCCGCAGCGCGACGATTTGGTGCTTACCCTCGGGCAGTTCCCGGTCAAGGGGTTTGCTAGTCACGGAGAGAGCATTAGCTTCGCGCTGGCGCTTCGCCTCGCATCCATCGAGCTGCTGCGAGCCGAGACGCGTTCGGGCGACCCGATTTTGATCCTGGACGACGTGTTTGCCGAGCTCGACGAGGGGCGCCGCAACCGGCTGGCCGACCTGATCGCGGGTAACGAACAGGTTTTGATTACAGCAGCCGACCTAGCTGATGTGCCGGAATCCTTGAAATATCGCCGGTTTAACGTTGTGAAGGGCGAGGTGACGGCGCATGAGTAGCGAGAAGCGCGACTTTGCCCAGGAGTTTTACTGGAAGATGCGCGAGGCAGTGACCGGGCGTCTTAGCCGCGATGCCAAGCGAATAGCCGAACGCGAAAAGCGCTCCACCTCAAAGCCGTTCGACCCGGGTCGAGACGTGGTCGCGGCCGGTTCGGTGATCGACGGATTACTCGCCAAGTTCGGCTGGGATAACCAGCTGAGCGAGGCCGATCTCTTTAACCGCTGGGCCGAGCTGGTGGGCGAGGCAAACGCGGCAGCCTCGACTCCCGAGCGTCTGGAAAACGGCTTGCTCACGGTTAGATGTCAGTCGACTGCCTGGGCGACTCAGTTGCGACTCATGAAACCGCAGGTTTTGAAGACGCTGACCGAGGCATTCCCGAAGTTGGTCTTGACCGATATTCGCTTCATCGGCCCAGACGCCCCGAACTGGAAAAAGGGTCAGAGATCTGTGCCCGGCAGGGGTCCTCGCGACACATACGGATAGGTCCAGGCGAGCCCAATTTTCGGCCATGTCCCCGCCGGGTTCACGGCCTCCAAAAATGCCCTGTGGAAAAGTCCGTTTTTCCGCGACACGGCGCGGATATTTGCCTCGTGACATACGGGCCTAAATCCCAATAAATGTAGGTATCAAAACGTAAAATTCTTACTAGTTAGACACCCCGAATTTAAGTCGGTTTTTGTTGCCGCTGTTCACCGGGCCTAACGCCAAGCTAGTAAGGAGCAACAACCGAATATGTCTACACCTGAAAACAACTACGACGCCGGAAATATCCAGGTGCTAGAAGGCCTAGAGGCCGTTCGCAAGCGCCCCGGCATGTACATCGGATCGACTGGTCCACGTGGTCTTCACCACCTGGTCTACGAGATCGTAGACAACTCGGTTGACGAGGCCCTGGCTGGCTACTGCGACACCATCAAGGTGACAATCACCAAGGATGGCTGGATCCGAGTGGTCGACAATGGCCGCGGCATTCCCGTCGCAACCCACCCAACTGAGGGAGTCTCGACCGTTCAGGTCGTTCTGACCATCCTGCACGCCGGCGGCAAGTTCGGCGGTGGCGGCTACGCAGTATCGGGTGGTCTGCACGGTGTGGGCGCCTCGGTCGTAAACGCGCTTTCGACCCAACTCAAGGTTGCGGTTGCCCGCGACGGCAACATCTGGCGCCAGAGCTACAAGATCGGTGTGCCAGACGCCCCGATCGAAAAGTGCGAGCCGGCTGACTACACCGGAACCACCATCGAGTTCCTGGCCAGCCCAGAAATCTTCGAGACCGTCGAATACGACTACGAGACCCTTCGCCAGCGTTTCCAGCAGATGTGCTTCTTGAACAAGGGCCTGCGCATCGAGCTGAATGACGAGCGCGACGGCCAGCACGACGAATACTGCTACGAGCGAGGCCTCATCGACTACGTCGAGTACCTGAACAACTCGAAGAAGGCCGATGTCGTGAACGCCGACATCATCTCGATCGAGGCAGAGACCACCGAAAAGAACCTGTCGGTCGAAATAGCGATGCAGTGGACCACCGCATACAACGAATCGGTGCACACCTACGCAAACACGATCAATACTCATGAGGGTGGAACGCACGAAGAGGGCTTCCGTGCCGCACTGACCTCGCTGCTCAACAAGTACGCCCGCGCGACCAACCTACTGAAGGAAAAGGACGAGAACCTCACCGGCGATGACTGCCGCGAAGGTTTGACCGCGGTCATCTCGGTCAAGCTGTCCGAGCCGCAGTTCGAAGGCCAGACCAAAACCAAGCTGGGCAACACCGAGGCCAAGGCCTTCGTGCAGCGCGTGGTCAACGAGGAATTCGCCGACTGGCTCGACCGCAACCCGGCCGTCGCCAAGGAGGTAATCCGCAAGGCTATCCAGGCATCGAGCGCGCGCCTAGCGGCGCGAAAGGCTCGCGAGGCAACGCGCCGCAAGGGTCTTCTCGAGTCGGTAGGCATGCCGGGCAAGCTGCGCGACTGCTCTAGCCGCGACCCGAAGGTTTCTGAGGTCTTCATCGTCGAGGGTGACTCGGCAGGTGGTTCGGCAATGCGCGGTCGCAACCCTGAGACCCAGGCGATCCTGCCGCTGCGCGGAAAAATCCTCAACGTCGAGAAGGCGCGCCTCGACCGCGCCCTCGGCAACACCGAAGTTCAGGCACTGATCACCGCGTTCGGAACCGGAATCGGCGAAGAGTTCGACATCGAAAAGGTTCGCTACCACAAGATCGTCCTTATGGCAGATGCCGATGTCGACGGTCAGCACATCCGTACCCTGTTGTTGACCTTGCTGTTCCGCTACATGCGCCCGATCATCGAACACGGGTACGTCTACTTGGCTCAACCGCCGCTGTACCGCATCAAGTGGTCGAACGCCGAGCACGAATACGTATATTCCGACGCAGAACGCGACGAGCGACTGGCTGCTGGCCAGGCTGCTGGCCGCAAGATTCCTAAGGAAAACTCGATCCAGCGCTACAAGGGTCTGGGCGAGATGGACTACGACGAGCTTTGGGACACCACCATGGACCCATCACGCCGCACCCTGCTGCAGGTCACGCTTGACGACGCAGCCATCGCCGATGAAATCTTCAGCACCCTCATGGGTGAAGACGTCGATGCTCGCCGCACGTTCATCCAAAAGAACGCTAAAGACGTTCGATTCCTCGACATCTAAAGGTTTAGAAGGCTAGATCATGGCAGAAGAAACTCCAACTATCGAAAACGAACAGCACGATCACATCGAGCAGGTCGACCTTCAGGTCGAAATGCAGCGCTCGTACCTCGACTACGCGATGAGCGTTATCGTGGGCCGCGCACTCCCAGACGTGCGCGACGGCCTCAAGCCGGTTCACCGCCGCGTGCTATACGCGATGTTTGACGGCGGTTACCGCCCAGACAAGCAGTTCAGCAAGTGCTCGCGCGTTGTCGGCGACGTTATGGGTCAGTTCCACCCACACGGTGACGGCGCGATCTATGACACTCTCGTCCGTTTGGTTCAGGACTGGAGCCTGCGCTACCCGCTGGTTTCGGGCCAGGGCAACTTTGGTTCGCCAGGTAACGACCCAGCTGCAGCGCCGCGATACACCGAGTGCCGCATGGCGCCGCTGGCGATGGAGATGGTTCGCGACATCGACGAAGAAACCGTCGACTTCCAGGACAACTACGACGGCCGCACCCAGGAACCGACCATCCTGCCTAGCCGCATCCCGAACCTGCTGGTCAACGGCTCGATCGGTATCGCGGTCGGTATGGCCACGAACATCCCGCCACACAACCTTCGCGAGGTTGCCGCGGGTGCCAAGTGGTACCTCGAAAACCCAGATGCCAACAACGAAGAGCTTCTCGAGGCCCTCATTGCACGCGTTAAGGGCCCAGACTTCCCAACCGGCGCAACCATTCTTGGTCGCAAAGGCATCGAAGAGGCGTACCGCACGGGTCGTGGCTCAATCACCATGCGTGCAATCGTCAACGTCGAAGAGCTGCAGAACCGCACCTGCCTCGTCGTTACCGAGCTGCCTTACCAGGTAAACCCTGACAACCTGGCCGAGAAGATTGCCGGACTCGTGAAGGAAGGCCGCCTGCAGGGCATCGCCGACATTCGCGATGAGACCTCGGGCCGCACCGGCCAGCGTCTGGTACTTGTCTTGAAGAAGGACGCGGTCGCCCGCGTGGTCTTGAACAACCTGTTCAAGCTCACCCCGCTCCAGGAGAACTTCAGCGCCAACATGCTGGCCCTGGTCGACGGCGTTCCTCGCACCCTGAGCCTGGATGGCTTCATCACCAACTGGGTGAAGCACCAGATCGAGGTCATCGTTCGCCGCACCCAGTTCCGTCTGCGTAAGGCAGAGGAGCGCGCCCACATCCTGCGCGGATACCTAAAGGCACTCGACGCACTCGACGCCGTAATCGCTCTGATTCGCAAGAGCGCGAACGTTGAAGAGGCTCGCGACGGCCTGATTGAGCTCCTGAGCATCGACGAACTACAGGCTCGAGCGATTCTGAACATGCAGCTGCGCCAGCTCGCAGCCCTTGAGCGCCAAAAGATCATCGACGAGGCGGCAGAACTAGAGGCACAAATCGTTGAGTTCAAGGCGATCATTGCCGACCCGGCCCGCCAGCGCGCCATCGTGAACGAGGAACTCGATGAGGTTGTTGCCAAGCACGGCGACGACCGCCGCACCCAGATCATCGCCGGTTTTGACGGCGACGTGAGCGTCGAAGACCTTATTCCAGAAGAGGAAATGGTCATCTCGCTCACTCGAGGCGGCTACATCAAGCGCACCAAGAGCGACAACTACCGCCAGCAGCACCGCGGCGGCAAGGGCGTAAAGGGCACCGCGCTGCGCGCCGACGACGTGGTCGATCACTTCTTCGTGACCACCACGCACCACTGGTTGCTGTTCTTCACCAACAAGGGCCGCGTCTACCGCACCAAGGCCTACGAGGTGCAAGAGGCCGGCCGCGACGCGAAGGGCCAGCACGTTGCAAACCTGCTAGCGCTACAGCCAGACGAGAAGATCGCACAGGTAATCGACCTCAAGAACTACCAGGCCGCGCCTTACCTGGTGCTCGCAACCCGCGACGGTCTGGTCAAGAAGACCGCGCTCGAGGCATACGACACCCCGCGCACCGGCGGAATCATCGCGATCAAGCTGCGCGAGGGCGACGAGCTCGTCTCAGCGATGCTTGCCAGCGAGACCGACGACCTGTTGCTTGTTTCGCGCAAGGGTATGTCGATCCGATTCTCGAACTCGGACGAAAGCCTGCGCCCGATGGGTCGCGACACCTCGGGAAACATCGGTATGCACTTCCGTGACGGCGACTACCTGCTCAATGCATCGGTCATCAACGACGTTGATGGTTCGTTCGTGTTCGTAGTCACCGAGGGTGGCTTCGCAAAGCGCACCTCGGTCGATCAGTACCGCACCCAGAACCGCGGCGGCATCGGAATCAAGGTTGCCAAGCTCGAAGAGAAGCGCGGCGACCTGGTTGGCGCACTAATCGTGGGCGAAGACGACGAGGTTCTTGTAGTTCTCGAGCAGGGCAAGGTAGTTCGCTCGGCCGTTGCTGAGGTTCCGGCCCGCGGTCGCGACACAATGGGCGTCGTTTTCGCTCGATTTGACGACAGCGACTCGATCATCGGCATCGCCAAGAACACCGAGCGCAACCTCGAGACTTCGGCAGACGCACTTGCAGAAGGCGATGAGGGTGCGGTTGACTCTGAGGGGGAAACCTCGACTGAAGGAGCCGAGTAATGAAGGAACGCATCCGTAAGGCTGCCAAGAGCGCAGCGGCTCGAGCCGCAGGACCAGCCCCAAAGCAGGTCAAGCTCAAGCTCGTTCACGTCGACTTTTGGTCGGCAATCCGCGTTGGCTTCCTGTGCACCGTCGCTATCGGCGTTGCGATTCTGGTTGCCTTCTTCCTGACTTGGCTCGTCGCCAGCCAGGCCGGAATCTTCGGTTCGCTAAACAGCCTGATCAATGGTTCATCGGGCAGCAGCTCGCTCGACGTCGGCCAGACCCTGAGCCTGCCTCGTGTCATGTCGTTCGCTCTGGCGCTTGCCTTCATCCAGATGGTTGCCGGCACCCTGCTTTCGGGCGTGACCGCACTGATCTTCAACGTAATCGGCCGCATCACCGGTGGTGTTTCGGTCGGTTTCACGTCGAACAGCTAACTCAAAAACAGCGCGCAAATCGAAGTTTTCAACTTTGGTTTGCGCGCTGTTCTGTTTTCGTGTAAGTTTGTGAAGGCTACACGGGCCTATAGCTCAGGTGGTTAGAGCGCTTCACTGATAATGAAGAGGTCGGAGGTTCAAGTCCTCCTAGGCCCACCAGGAAGTCTTCTCCATCGGAGACGGCCTTCCGAATGGGGACTTAGCTCAGTTGGTAGAGCACCTGCTTTGCAAGCAGGGGGTCAGGGGTTCGACCCCCCTAGTCTCCACAAAAGAAATGCCTCCCGAAAGGGAGGCATTTCGCTTTAACCGAAGCACGCTCAGGGCAAAGAGTGGCTTTCGTGGCTATCATCAAATCAACTTTCATGTTGGGGGAATCGAATGGACGCACGCTTGGCCTTAAAGGTCACAGATCTAGCTCAAGCTCCAAAGCTCGTGGCTGCAGCACTAGCGGCAGATGGCTGCAAGATTCAGTCGCAGACAGCAACTCAGATCACGGCAAAACGCGGATCGCAGTTAAAAATGCGCACGCTAGGTGGCGCTTTCGTCAATCTCAAGGTGCTTCCGGTTCAGGTGCAGGTCGACTTCACGGCTACCAGCGGAGCAGGCGAGGTGCGGATCTGGGCGCGTGACGATCTGGGATTCGGCGTGATGCTTGGCATGGAAGCCAAGTACGCAGATGCCGTGAATGACCTGGCTGCGATCGTTGCCAATGCGGTTAACCCGATTGGCGATTCCACTCCGGCCCCGAAGTCCGATTTCTGCACTAAGTGCGGAGCCAAGGCCCAACCGGACATGAGTTTCTGCGGCAAATGTGGGGCGGCTCTCTAGGCAGCAGCTGGAGTTGCGACGCCGTTGGTCTGGTGGGCTAGGGTCGAAACATGACCAAGCCGACGCGACTCAAGACCTTCCTGTGGTTTCCGGGCAACATGGACGAGGCCCTCGCCTTCTACGAGCAGACGTTCACGGATTTTGCAATTCACTCCGAGAATCGACCAGATCCAGATAAGCCGCGCTTCACCGCCGACTTTTCAATCTATGGCCACTCGTTTATTGGCATGAACTGGCCTGGTGGTCCGGAATTCAACGACTCGATCTCGCTATCGCTCAACGTTGACGGCCAGGACGAGGTAGATCGCCTCTGGGACGCAATCACCGCCAAGGGAAAGCCCGGACGTTGCGGTTGGTGTACCGATGAATTCGGCGTGACCTGGCAGGTGAGTCCCATCCAGATGCGCGAACACCTCGAAAACCCAGATCCGGCTAAGGCTCAGTTCGCCAATGAGGCTCTGCGCGGAATGACAAAGATTGTCATCGCCGAGTTATTTGAGGCCTAGGCTCAAGGCGCGACACCCTCGTCAGCGCGCGCTAACGCGGTTTCACCGTGTAGCGATCCTGGGTTGAACCAACTTGCTTCTGTTACCAAGCAGATGCTTGGCCCGCAGTGATTAGCAGGGTGTCGGAGATGTTCTGCTTAGTGCCGTCGTTGAACTTGGTGCCGTCGAGCGTCTTCACAACCCAGCGAACTTCCGTGTCGTGCCAGAAAGTGTGCGTGGTCGAGTAGCCGTAAGGGTAATCCTTGTCGGTACAGCCGCCTTCACCCTTGGTAAACCCGATTACGGTTTCGATGTTCACCCACTTTTGCCCGTCTTTCTTCTGCAGATAAGCGATCAAGTTCTTTGGCTTTCCTGTAGTCCAACAGCCGTCGGGACCTAAAGTGGTCGGCTCGACCCAGTTGGCGATCGTGCGCGTGAGCATAGCGTTGTATGGGCCACAAGTCTTTAGCAGCATCTGGTAGTACTGGGTGTTCTGCCCAGGGTCGGCAAGTTTCTCCTTAGCTCCTTGGAAGTAGATATCGAGCTCCGGATAGTCGCCAATCGAGTACTTAAGCGACGCCAGAACGTTCAAGCGAAAGTCAGCAATCAATTCGTCGCGCTCGAGAACTACTGCGTCGGCACCACCCATGCGGAGGGTGCCAGTTTCGAAGGCTTCGACGTACTGGCAAACATCTGCCATGACGTCATCGTCATCCGAAAGGTTGTCGCCATCCTCGTTCCAGGCTGGAAGCATCGATCCGCTAACTCCGTAACCGTACTCGCCTGGAGTGGTCGGCTCGCCGCTTTCATCGAAGGCGGCAGTTTGATTTACCGGACTATCCGATGCACTTGATGAACAGGCCGCTAACGTGCCGGTTACTAAAAGAGCCCCCAGAGCAATGCCAATGAGTTTGATGCTACGAATCTTCATGATTCCCCCTTGGTCAGATTTTATGACCCTTAGGAGCTACCGACTTGGCTTTCTTGGTAACAACTCAGACGCAGTGGCAATCAGCTCGAAGACCACTTTGGGGTCGGCTGTGTCCAGATTCACGAGCACGGCTGGGTAGCCCGAGAAGTGTGGGCTGTCAAAACAGGTGGCCGGTTCGGTCTCTATCCAAGCAAGCTTCTCGGTCAGATCGATCGTGTGAATGGCAAGCACTGCGCCCCTTGGCGCCTTGTCTCCCAAAGCCAGCAGGTCTTTCTTGCTCAGTGGACGCTCCCAGATCACATTTGGGCGCAACCCCGACCAACTTCGGTGGCTACTAGGGTCAGCGGGATCGGCCGAGTGAAAAACCAATCCAGGGATTCGATTGGCGATCGCCTCGACTTCGACCCAGCTAAGCATTGGTTTCAGGCCCGTGCTGCACCGGTGATCGAACCGATGCGGGCTGTGAGCCGCCACGGCGCAGAACTACAAGAAGCGTTGCTCCCGCAGCCGCGACAATCAAACCGCAGAGCATGATCGTCATGCGAACGCCTACCACCTCGGCCAACCAGCCAATGAGGGGCGAACCCAATGGCGTGCCGCCCATAAAGATCAAAAGATAGATGCCCATGACGCGACCGCGAAGGGTGGGCTCGCAGTTGGTTTGAACGTAGGAGTTGGCCGAAATCAGGGTGACGAGTGCCACGAGGCCGGTCCACGGAAGCGAGACCGCGTAACTGACGTAGGTCGGCATCCAAGCGGTCACGCACAGCATCAAACCAAACAGGGTCGCGCCGGCCATCACGAACTTGGGCACCCGACGGTGTTCGAGCCTTGCTGCGATCAGGACGCCGGTGAACGAACCGACGGCGAGCACGCTACCCAGCAGTCCGAATTCGGCCGGACCCTTGCCGAATTCCTTGGTGGCCATCAAGGCCGTGAAGATCTGAAAGTTAAGCCCGAAGGTGGTGCTGAACAACACGGCGAGCATGACCAGAAGCAGGTTGCGGGTCGAAAGCACATACTGCACTGCCTCGCGCAGCTTGGCATCGCCGTTTGGTTTGACTGCGATGTGTAATTCATCGCGGCGCAGGGCGAGCAGGCCTACCACCAGAATGAGGTAGGTCAGCGAGTTCACGAGGAACGATACCCCGGTTCCGAATGCCACGATCATCAAGCCCGATGCGGCCGGGCCAATCAGGCGACCAGCATTGAAGTTGGCCGAGTTCAGGCTGATAGCGCTCGGGATGTCTTTGACGCCGACTAGTTCAGAGCTGAAGGTGGTGCGAACCGGTGCGTCGAGCGCACTGAAGACGCCGACGGTGAAGGCCAGGACGCAAACATGCCATATCTCGACCGCGCCCGTGACAGTGAGCACGCCGAGTACCGCAGACGAAAGACCAGCACCCGTATTGGTGAGCATGAGCAAAGTGCGCTTGTCGAAGCGATCGGCGAGCACGCCGCCATACAGGCTCAATAGCAGTGCGGGCAAGAATTGCAGCGCCGTGACGAGGCCGAGAAGCTGTGCGCTGCCGGTTAGCTCCAGAACCAGCCAATCTTGCGCAACGCGTTGCGCCCAGGTTCCGATGCTCGAGAGCACCTGCGCGGGGTAGAGCACCCTGTAGTTACGATGATTCAGCGCTCGAAGAGCACCCGAATCTGGAAATCTGGCCACTTACTTAGCGGCCTCAGCGACAATGTTCCTCATTCCGCGCAGTGGCGAAGCGAAGACAAACCAGCTCGCCGTCATCGCGCCAATGGCACCGACCAGCATGACCGGAACCATACCGAATCCGCTCGCGAAGGCGCCGGCGGCCAACGCGCTGACCGGCATTACGCCCCAGACGAAGAAGCGAATGGAAGCGTTCATGCGACCCAGCAGGTGCTCTGGGCACAGCGCCTGGCGCGCGCTGACCTGGGTGATGTTGTAGACCAGGCCGCAGAAAGCAATCAGAGCCTCAGAGACGAACACGATCGGGAGTGCGCTCGCGTTGCCGATCATTGCTGCGATGGGGAAGCCGAACGCAGCGACGCCACTGAGTACCATGGCCGCGATTACGGTGTTGCCCTGGCCGAATCGCTCGCCGATCTTGGCCGCCGAAACGGCACCCGCGAGTCCGGCAACCGCACCGATTGTGAAGGTTACGCCATACAGCGCGGGTGACACATCCATGGTTCGTAGCACGAGGATCGGGCTGAGCGTGTGAATGCCTGTGCTGAAGAAGTTGTAGACCGAGGTCGACAGCGTGATGCGGCTGATGATCGGGTGCTTGGCGACGAACCGCACGCCCTCGACGATCTCGGTCTTTAGCGGCTTGCGGTCTCTCCTTGGAACGGCCGACTCGTCGATCTTGATTCGGCTGATGGCAAACAGGCTCACCAGGAATGAGAAAGAGTCGATGAACATCAAGACCGGGGCCTTGACGATGGTCAGCAGGAAGCCGACGACGGCTGGGCCGCCGATTCGGGCGGTCTGCATGGTGGTCTCGAGCGCAGAGTTAGCCTTGGCCATCTGGTCCTTCGGCAGCATCAGCGGCAGGACGCTCTGGTACGCGACGTCGAAGAAGACGTTGGCGACGCTCATAATCGCGGCGACCAGAATCAGGTACCACATCTGTAGGTCGGCGGTGAAGTAAACGATTGGAACCGAGAGAACGGCGAGCATTCGCACGATATCGGCGAGGATCATGACGCGACGCTTGCGCCAGCGGTCGACCCACGCACCGGCCGGGAGGCCGATCAGCAGGAACATGCTCAGGCCTGCGGCATTCATCATGCCGACCTGCCACTCCGAGGCGGTGAGCATGGTCACCGCGAGAACCGGCAGAGCCAGGCCGCTCATCTGATCGCCGATTGCGCTGATGGTTTGACCGGCCCAGAGGAACTGGAAGTTGCGGTTGCGAATCACCGAACCAGGCTTGCTGCCTTTTGTTGTCGGTGTTTCTTCCCTTTGGTTCACCTGCCTAATCTAAGCGAGGGTTTGCCCCAGGTTGGCAATCGGAGCTATGCCGCAACACGAGTCTTGCGCATTTCACGCACTTGTTGGAAATTTGAACCATGGAAGACGAGCTGGGCTATATCGGCTCAGAGGAAATGCGATTGCTCATGGACGCTAGGTCACACGTTGCGCGTGCTCGCATGCTAGGTCTGACAGATGGACAGACTATTCTTTGATTGTTCGGCGCTGACCAGCGCTATTCAGTCCAGAAGGCTAACGTGCAGACCGCTGAAGAGACATGGGCGTGGTTCAACGCCAAGATTGGCGAGAGCGGATTCGACTCTCTAACCCAGTTCGCTTTGGCGCACGGTTTTAATAAATCGACCCTAAGCAGATACTTCCATCAGCAGAGAGAAATCCCCTCGGGTCAGATCGGCCCGCTTTGCTTGGCGCTGAAGGTTTCACCACAAGAGCTTTTGCAGGCAGTCGGCGCGATCAATTGGTGATTAAGCGCCTGGGGAAATAACTAGGCAGTCTCCAATCGCCTTGAAATCTCGGCTAGCTTCAGCGTCTGACCATAGCGATACGAAAGCTTCCACCGGAGGAACAGGCCTAACTAGCAGAGCTGCCTTGTAAATATCTGCCTCTGTGTGGCCGTAATGAATGTGCAACTCGAAATCCCCATCGGGGAGCTCGAGAAAGCGTGGGTCGCTAACAGAAGTCGACGCAACTATTCGCATTACCACCCCTAGCGCTTAATAATTATCATGCTATTCTTGTTCCCATTCGGGAACAAGAATAGTGCGGTAATCAATGCAAGCCAAAAAGTTGAAGCCCAAGTGGCTCATAGTACTTCTTTCGACTTTGTTGACTTCGGCGTTGGTCTTGCTCCTGTGGATTACATGGACTTCCGCTCCGACAGAAAGTGCCATCACAGGCGGTGGCGGAGGGGTTTCCGGCAATATGCAGGTCCGCTAGCCGGAAATGGGAAAACCCTGCATCCGCCGCCTTGGGTAAGCAAACCTTGGTTTGTTAGGAGCGGGTGCAGGGCTTTCTTATTTTACGTTTAGCCCTAGCGCTGGGCGAGACCGGCGGCCGCCTCGAGGATCAGCAGTGCGGCGAGGCGGACGGTTCGGCCATCGGGAGCATCGGCCGTCGCGTCGATCTCGGTGATGTCGAGCTGGCGCACGAGCGCCTCGCGGCCGGCAAGCTCGGCGAACTGGCGGATCTCGTCGGCGCTGATGCCACCTGGTGCGGCAGCAGGGCAACCCGGCACGACCGAGCGGTCGCACACATCGACATCGAAATCGACGTGGACGCCCTCGACACCGGAGAGCTGCAACTGGGTCATGGCCTGGCGCCATACCTCAGCCGGGTTTTCGTTGCGCAACGCACTTCGTGGAATTACATGAATTCCGAGTTCGCGCGCGCGGGCCGCGTACTCAGGTGAGTTTGAAAAGTCGGCGATGCCGATCTGCACGATGTTGCGGCCGGGCAGACCGGCCTCGACCAGACGGCGAACCGGCGAACCGTTGCTTACGCCATCGCGAAGATCATGGTGGGCATCGAAGGTGATGAGGCCAGCGCGCGACAGGTCGCCGCCGAAGGCCCCGAGCATGGTCGCGTAGGTGATCGAGTTGTCGCCGCCGATGGCGACGGAAAGCCTTGCTGCGCTGGTGGCTCGGTTGGCCAGTTCGCTCGTGGTGCGCTCGCCGTCTGGGCTATCGGGAAACAAAGAGTCGCCGAAGTTGACCGCGTTCAGGCCACCAATCGAGGTGCCCGAAGACCCGGCCCACGTCGAGTAGCGCGCGAGTGCTGCGCGAACGGCCTCGGGGGTGTGGTTCGCTCCGGTCTTCGAAATAGAAGTTCGGTGCGCACGAACGCCATAGACGGCTAGGTCGCAAGGTGCGGCGGAAGCCTCGCTCGGCGCATCCAAGTTCTTTAGCCAGTGCGATGCGCGCGGCCAGAGGGCGTCTTCGGTTGGCTGGGTCATGAGCGAGCTCCGAGTCGTTTGGATAGTTCGGCGGCCGCCGAAACTACATGTTTTGCCAGTGCGGCGCGGGCGTCGGCATCGGCGTCTTCAGTTCTAAAGGTTACGGCAAAGGCCGCGGTCGGCAGCCCGAGGTGGTTGGTCGCGGCCGCGGCGATTGAGCTGAAGCCTGCACTGACGTGGCCATCCTCTGTGCTGAAGCCGCCTGCCGCTTCGGCGGCGAGCAGCGCATACAGGCCGCGCGGAGTTCGGGGACCGTGTTCTGTGCGCAACTGCAGCCAGGGAGTCGAACCAAAGATGGCTCGCAGTTGAGCGCGATCGAGGCGCGACAGAATCGAACGGCCGCTGGCCGTCAGGTGCGCCGGCAGTCGCACGCCCACATCCGTAACGACCGCGGCGTTGTGCCTCGGGGCATCCTTCAACAAATAGAGCAGTTCGTGGCCGTCGAGAATGCCCACCTGAGCGGTGAGGCCAAACTGCAAATTAGCCGATGCGTCGACCGCCGAGACGAGTCGATGCAGGATCGGCCGGGCCAAGCGCTCTAGCGGGTCGTGGCGAAGGTAGGCGCTGCCCAACTCGAAGGCCGCGACACCAAGCCCCCAGCGCGAATCGTCCTCGAAGTGAATTACAAAACCCTCGGCTTCAAGCACCTGCAACAGTTGATAGGTCGATGATCTCGGCGCACCGATTCGACTGGCGATGGCGGCCGCGGTCAGCGGGGAACTCGCTTTTGCGAGGGTTCGCAGAGTGTCGAGAGTGCGGCTTGCGGCTGGAATCTTGGTGGGCATGGGCAGCGTTTCATATAACGATTTAGTGAGTCTGGTATTTCAGACACTAGCGTCGAAATCCGCGAGACACAAGGGCAGTGCTGGAGTGGAATAGCAGCATGAACGCAACTCTCACAGGCGCACAGCGCGGCCCACTCCACGCCGCAACCGGATCGACTATGACCGCAAAGGGTTGGCAGCAAGAGGCGGCAATCCGCATGCTGCACAACAACCTCGACCCGGCCGTGGCCGAGCATCCTGAAGACCTCATCGTCTACGGCGGCAACGGTAAGGCCGCCCGCAACTGGCAGAGCTTCGATTCGATCGTTCGCACCCTCACCGACCTTCGCAACGATGAGACCCTGCTGGTGCAGTCCGGCAAGCCGGTCGGCGTATTCCAGACCCACGAGTGGGCACCGCGCGTGCTGCTGGCGAACTCGAACCTCGTCGGCGACTGGGCCAACTGGCCAGAATTCCGCCGCCTAGAGCACCTCGGCCTGACCATGTACGGCCAGATGACCGCGGGCTCGTGGATCTACATCGGCACTCAGGGAATTCTGCAGGGAACCTATGAGACCTTTGCGGCCGTTGCAGCCAAGCGCTTCGGCGGAACCCTAGCTGGCACGCTGACGCTGACCGGCGGTTGCGGTGGCATGGGTGGAGCACAGCCACTGGCCGTCACCATGAACGAGGGCACCTGCCTGATGATCGACGTCGACGAGACCCGTCTGCGCCGACGCCTAGCCGATCGCTACCTAGACGAGATGGCCGACAACCTTGACGACGCTATCGACCGCGCCGTGACCGCGAAGAACCAGCGCAAGGCAATCTCGATCGGCCTAGTCGGCAACGCCGCCACCATCTTTGACGAGTTACTGCGCCGCGATGTTCCAATCGACATCGTGACCGACCAGACTTCGGCACATGACCCGCTGTACTACATTCCTGAGGGCGTCGAGGTCAGCGAGGCCCGCGAATACGCACAGCGCAACCCCGAGGAATTCACCCAGCGCGCCCAGGCTTCGATGGCCAAGCAGGTTGCCGCCATGGTCGGCTTCATGGCAAAGGGTGCCGAGGTGTTCGACTACGGCAACTCGATTCGCGACGAGGCCCGCAAGGGTGGCTTCAACGATTCGTTCAAGTTCCCCGGGTTCATTCCCGCATACATTCGCCCGCTGTTTTGCGAGGGCAAGGGCCCGTTCCGCTGGGTCGCGCTCAGCGGCGACAAGAAGGACATCTACCGAACCGACCAAGCAGTGCTCGACCTGTTCCCAGACAACGAACACCTGCACCGCTGGATCAAGATGGCGCAGGACCGCGTCGAGTTCCAGGGTCTTCCTGCTCGCATCTGTTGGCTCGGCTACGGCGAACGCGACAAGGCCGGCGAGGTCTTCAACAACCTCGTCGCCAAGGGCGAGGTTAGCGCGCCAATCGTAATAGGCCGCGACCACCTCGACTGTGGCTCGGTGGCATCGCCATACCGTGAGTCAGAGGCCATGAAGGACGGCTCGGATGCGATCGCCGACTGGCCGCTGCTCAACGCGATGCTCAACATCGCGTCGGGCGCCAGCTGGGTCTCGCTGCACCACGGTGGTGGAGTCGGCATCGGTCGTTCGATGCACGCCGGTCAGGTCTCGGTTGCCGATGGCACCGCGCTCGCCGGAGAGAAGCTGCGTCGCGTGCTGACCAACGACCCTGGCATGGGCGTCATTCGTCACGTCGACGCGGGCTACGACGAGGCAATCGACGTTGCACGCGAAAAGCACGTGCACGTGCCAATGCTCGACATCGAATAGCGTTCTTTTGTGCGCAGCGTAGCCATCACCAACATCGGCCGCTTGATCAGCAACGATCAGGCGGTTGGCGCTGGGCTGCTCGGCGAACTGCTTGATGCAGCGATCGTGGTCGAAGATGGCCGCATCGCCTGGGTTGGCAACAGCAAGGATGCGCCTGCCGCCGACAGCTCGATCGACGCCGCTGGTCGTGCCGTGTTGCCAGGGTTCGTTGACTCGCACGCACACCTGATGTTCGCGGGCGACCGCGCCGACGAGTTCGCAGCCCGAATGGCAGGCCAGAAGTATGCGGCTGGCGGAATCCGCTCGACCGTTGCCGCAACCCGAGCTGCAACCGATGCTGAGCTGGAAGCCCGCATGCTGTCACTGGTCGCCGAGATGCGCGCCAACGGAATCACAACCTTTGAGACCAAGAGCGGCTACGGTCTAACCGTCGCCGACGAGGCACGCGCGCTGGCGATTGCGGCTCGGCACACCAGCGAGACCACATACCTCGGTGCTCACATTGTGCCTGCGGAGTACGCGGATCGCGGTGCTTCGGGTGTGGACGAATACGTCGAGCTCGTGAAGACAGCCATGCTCGCCGCGACGGTTCCGCACTCGAAGTGGATCGATGCGTTCTGCGACCGCGGCGCATTCGACGCCGATCAGGCACGCGAGATCTTGCTGGCGGGCAAGGCGGCGGGGCTTGCACCGCGCATCCATGCAAATCAGCTGCAGCAGGGGTCCGGCATTCAGCTTGCCGTCGAGCTCGACTGCGCATCGGCAGATCACTGCACCCACTTCGACGAAGCCGACATCGCCGCGCTGGCCGGCTCAAACACCGTCGCCACGCTGTTGCCAGGTGCAGAGTTCTCGACCCGCGCCGAATACCCGGATGCTCGCCGTCTGTGGGAGGCCGGCGTGACCGTAGCCTTGGCGACCGACTGCAACCCGGGCTCGAGCTACACCACGTCCATGCCGTTCTGCATCGCCGTCGCGGTTCGCGACATGCACTTCACGCTCGAGCAGGCAATCTGGTCGGCGACCATGGGTGGTGCCAAGGCACTTCGCCGCACCGATGTCGGCCACCTTGGCCTTGGTGCTCGAGCCGACCTGCTCATGCTCGACACCGATTCGCCCATCCACCTCGCTTATCGCCCGGGCGTCAATCTGATCCACTCCGCTTACACCGCCGAGAGCTGGGCCTAGCGGCCAGAGCATGCTATTTCTAACCGATCGAATTACAAGAAACGAGCCGAAATGACCAAGACAGTAACCATTCACACCCAGGGAATGACCCAGTCTCAGGTGGTTGCCGTGGCCCGCAATGGCTATCGGGTCGAAATCGGCCAGGATGCAGTCGACGCGATGGCTGCCACCCGTCGCCACATAGAGCAGCTCGCCAACGGCGACGTTCCGGTTTATGGCATTTCGACCGGTTTTGGCGCTCTGGCGAACCGCCACATCGAACCCAAGGACCGCGTTCAGCTGCAGAAGTCGCTGATTCGCTCTCACGCTGCGGGCATGGGTCCGGCGGTTGAGCGCGAGGTGATTCGCGCACTGATGCTGATGCGCCTAAAGACCCTGTGTTCTGGCCGAACCGGTGTTCGCCCGGTGGTCGCCCAGACCATGGCCGACCTGCTCAACGCGGGAATCACCCCAGTGGTTCACGAGTACGGCTCGCTCGGCTGCTCGGGCGACCTGGCCCCGCTCGCGCACTGTGCACTCGTGCTGATGGGCGAGGGCCGCGCGACAGATGCCGCGGGCAACGAGCGCCCTGTGCCGGAGCTGCTGGCTGTGGCCGGCATCCAGCCACTTGAATTACAAGAAAA
>JBEDDI010000008.1:0-52693 GCA_041176265.1 Actinomycetota bacterium | reverse complement strand
GGGTTGGGGTTGGGGTCGGAGTAGGAGTTGGCGTAGGAGTTGGAGTCGGGTCAACGACTGGCGCTGCAATTGGAGCGTCGTACTTGTTGAATGCCGCCTGCAACGAGACGAGGCCGGTGGCACCATCGGTAGCAGCCGAGATCTCGGTCAACACCTGCTGGATGTTGGATTCGGTGACGCCGGTCATCCCCAAAAGCTCAAAGCTCTCGGCAGTCAGAGTCGTTGCTGGTGCCTTGTTGCTCGCGACTCGCAACAACTGAATGACAAGCTCCGCACGCTGGCTAAGTGCAACCGGTGAAGCAGCAACGGCAGCCGGGAGTTTAGCTACGACGTCGAGGAAGAACGCAAACGCCTCGGGGTCGGCGGCGATTGAACCTAGGTCGACACCGATTGCGACGAAGTCTTGAACGCTTGGCTTAGCAACTTCGTTTGCGGGCAATGTGCTTGCCAAAGCGGCGACCAGGTTGAGCGAGTCGATGGCTCGCTGGATCTCGGTGACCGAGTCACGCGAGGTCGAAGGCAAGACGGCTAGCATCGCGACGACCGCATCCTTGTTGTTGGTAGTCACGCCCGAAATGCCACCGACCGCGAAGTCGCTTACGCGCACTGGGAACTGCGTGCTGGTGAAACTCGAGAACTGCTGCACCGAAACGGCGATGGCCGTCTCGACGATCGACTGGATTTCGGCGGCGGTGGCAGGTGCCGGGTTAGCCGTGGCGAGGGCCAAGTCGATAATCGCCTTGTTAGCCAAGGTGACTCCGATAATTCCAGCGGCCTTGTAGTTTTCGATCGATGGCGCAGAAACCGGGTTGCCAGCATAGGTGGTGAGCGCGGTTGTCGAAGCGGAGAACTGCGTTGCCGCTGCGGTGACAACTGCCTGCAGCGAGGCAAGCGAAGTCACGGCATCAACGTTGGCAAGAGCGATGGCTGCCGCGATGGCTGGCAGGTTCGCCGAAGTAACACCCGTCAGGCCGAGCGCCTGCAACTGAGGCAGTGTGAGGTGGCTGCCCGTGTTTGCGAGTGCTGCCGAGACAACGGCGTTGTATGCGTTGACGACGGTCTGCAACTCGGCTGGGCTATCGGTTGCGGTCGCGGCGAGGCTGGCTACATAAGAGTTGACTGCTTCTACGTTGGCGGCCTGCACGCCGACCACACCTGCGGCAAGGTACTGCGCCGAAGTCGGCGCCGAGCCAGAACCCGAGTAGGCGCTAATCGCAGCGAGCGGCGCAGAGCTCAACGTGCCGACGATCGCCTGAATCGCTTGCGGGGTCGCGACCCACGAGCCAGCTGGGTTGGCTGCCGCTGCGGCCGCAGCAATCGCGGTGTTCAAGGCAACTACGTTTGATCCGCTCACACCGGTGACACCGATGCTGAGGTAATCCTGAACTGAAGGAGGCAGAACTGGGTTGATTTGCGGACCAGGCGTCGCGGCTGCATTGGCGAAACTGGTTGCGGCAGCTGCGATGATCGCGCTGTCGATGAGCTGCTGAAGCTCAACCAGCGAGTCCTTTGCTCCGGTCGGCGCCGATGCCACCAGGGCCTTGATAGTGGCAAGGTTGGCCGAGGTTACACCCTTGATGCCGATGAGCTCAAAGTCTGAAACGGTTGCCGAGTTGGCGCTGGTTTGAACTACCGAAACCGCCGCGGCAATTGCGTTGATCTCGGCGGCCGAATCGATTGCCGAAGACTGCTTGACGCCCAGGAGGCTGTTCAGGAGTTCAATGCCGGCGGTGTTAAGCGCGGCGGCTGTGGTGGCTCCGATGGCCGCGTAATTGGCCGCGGTTGGGCCGGCACTCACGGTAGCCGCACCGAGTGCGGTTACTACCGACTGCACGCTCGAGACATTGACGTTAGCTGCCTGCGCTTGAATCAGCAGGTATGCGTTAACGACTGTCTGCAGCTCGGTTGTCGAGTCTTTCGAGGTCGAAGGCAGAGTCGCAAGTACTGCCGCGATGGCCGACGCGTTCGCATCGCTCACGCCCGTCACACCTGCCGACGCGAAGTTAGTCGCAGTCGGTGCTGGGCTGTTGGAACCACCTGTGGTTGCCGAGACGATTGCCGTAATGTTGCTCGCCTTAGCCGCATCAACGAGTGCCTGAACCTTGGCAATCGTGTTGATGCCCGAACCATCGTCGGCAGTGGCAGCGATTGCAGCGACGATTGCAGCGAGATTGGCCTCGGTGACACCGGTGACACCAATGGCTGCCAGCTGAGCAACGCTAAGCGAGCTCAGGCTGCCGCCAGCAGCGACCGCATACAAGTTGGTGATTGAGGTTGCTGCAACCTGCAGGCTAGCAACGTTGCCGGCCACCTCAGGAGCGAGAGCCGAGACGACCGAGTTCAGGTAGGTAACCTGCGCGGTTGTAAACGTCTGAACTGCGGCGATACCGAGAGCCGTGTACTCGGCAGCAGATGGAGGCGTGCTCGGCGTTCCACCGTTGGCCTGGCTCAGCACGCTCACGTAAGCGTTGACCACGATCTGCAGCTCGGCCGGGGTGTCGACCGCACTGGCAGGCAGGGCTGCAATTGCCGAGTCGATGGCATTGATGTTTTGGCTGGTAACGCCGGTGACGCCGATTTGCGTGAAGTTAGCCGGCACTGGCGAAGCCGAGTTCTCGGTGCTGGCGAACTGCGTGAACGAGCTCATGTCGGGGTTCGCTCGCGTGACTGCAATCGTGTAGGTCGCGCTAGCGGTTGAGGTGTTGTCGGTGACGCGCTCGACCGACTGCACCTCGATGGTGATGTTGTTTGCGCCGTAGGCGACGGAGATATCTGCACTGGCTGAACCGCTCGCGACCGTCGTGCCATTGACCTTGATGACCTGGCCGGCAATCGCCCGCGTTGCTGTGACGGTTACATACTGGGTGCCGCTCGAAACCTCAGCGGTGTAGGCACTAGTGCTTGAGACGAATGCCGGGCTAAGCGCTGCACCGATTGCGGTGCTGCCAGCGGTCAACTTGCCTCGCAACACGAGGGCAGACAGCGTGGTGTCTTGGCTGAGTGGCGTGAATGGGCCAAACGCGACTGAGCTCGGGCTGGTGCCGGCCGCGTTGTTCGCAAAGACCTTGAAGAAGTAGCCGGTTCCATTGGTGAGCCCGGTCAGTGTGCACGTGGTAGTGCTAAGAGTTGAGCAAGAACCCGTGGCTGCCACATAACCAGAACCCGAGGTGGTCGAATAGCTGACGGTGTAGCCGGTGGCGCCTGGTGTTGCAGCCCAACTCAAGGCCAATTGCGAGTCCCCGCGAGTTGCAGCCCCCGCAGTGGGCGCAGCCAATGGAGTCACATTCGCGGCACTCGAAGCACCCGAGGTTCCAACGCTGTTGATGGCACGGATGCGCAACGCGTACTGAGTGCCGTTGGTAAGCGAACCAACGGTAAAGGTGGTTGCCGTCGAACCGGTCGAAACCCAGTTGCCGGATCCATTGAGCTCGTACTCGTAACCGGTGATCGCCGAGTTGTTGGCCAGTCCCGGGGTCAGGGTAACCGACACGGATCCCGAGCCGTTCAGGCTGAGCAGCGTTGCGCTAGGTGCAGTGGGCACGTTTGCGATGATCGCGGTCGATGCCGAACGCGCCTGTGCACTGCCTTGCGAGTTGCTTCCGTTGGCTGCGAAAACCAGGTAGCTCGAGGTATCGGCAGAAGCTACCGAGTAGGTGGTAGCCGTCGCGCCCGAAATCGCGGTGCAGTCGGCGAGCGAATCGCCCGCCGCACGCGTGGTCGGGCAACGGTACCAAGCCCGCGAATCGATGGCAGGCGCTGGGTTTCCGGTGAGCATTCCAACCGGTTCGGTTGCGGTCAGAGTCTGTCCGACCGCAGCGGTTCCCGCCAGAGTAGGGGCTGCAGTAACCGACGGAGCACCGAACGTAGCAAATGCGGCGCTCTCGGCCGCCGGCCCCATGCCGACGCTGTTGAGCGCGACGATATTGACCTTGTACGTGGTGCTGGCGGTGAGGCCCGTCACCGTGAACGACCCACTCAGGTCGGGAGCGAGGAACAGCGTGGTCCAGTTGTTGTATGGCGGAACGCCGTACTGGAACTTGATCTGCGTTACCGGGCCGGCGCCGGTCTGGGCTGGCATCGTGTAATCAACCTGAACCGAAGTCGTAGAAAGAACGGTCACTGAAACACCCGTGACCGCGCCAGGCACACCAGGCACCTGCGCGCTAGCGAGCGAGAAGGCCGAGGCGCTGCCGTAAGTATTCGTCGCGGTCATCCTGAAAACCAGGTACTTCGACGACTGCTCGCCGCCGATTGTGTAGGTGCTCGAGGTCGCGCCGGTGATGGCCGCACAGGAACCGGTCAGCGTTGCGGCGTCGGTCGTGTTCGCGCAAGAGTACCACTCGGTGGTGACGCTAGGGGTTGGGTCACCCGTCACGGTGGCAGCCGATGTGCTGCCGGTCAAAGTGGAGCCAATGGCAACTGTGCCCGAGATGGTCGGCAGCCCTGCGATCGCAGGCGCAGAAGGCATTGCGATTGCCGCACTGTCTGCCGAGGCAGCCGAAGTGGCATACGAGTTGGCCGCATAGATTCGCAGCTTGTAGCTGGTGCCGGCGGTCAACCCGGTGGTGATGTTGAAGGTTGTCGCAGTGCCCGCGAGAGTCCATGCTGGGGTGGTCCATGCCGAGTAGGACGGACCAGGGGCGACCGAGTACTTGTATCCAGTGATCGCCGATGCGCCTGGCATGGCCGGCGTCGTGAACGAGACGCTCATCGCCGTTTGTGAAGTTGGCGTGCCGACCACCGCGGTTGGCGCGTCTGGCGGAATCAGCATCTGCACGGTCGCGGTGCGAGCCCAAATGTTCGACGCGTACGAGTCGAGCATTTGTTGCGCCGCAAAAACGTAGTACTTGGTGTTCAATCCCGAGTAAGTCGGCGTGAAGGTGGTCAGGTTCGTCGAAACGGTTTGACTTACACAACCAGCCGCCGACAGACCGCTGATCGCTGAAGTGCCGCTTGAGGCTGTCAACGGCGTCGAACATGCGTACCAAGCGGTGTTGCCAGAAGTCTGGGTTCCATCTGAAGCATAGGTTCCTGTGCCCAACGTAAGGCTGTTACCAATCGTGCCGCCGCCACTGAGCGTCGGGTAGGTAGTAACCGAAATCGCTCGGGGCATAGTGACAGAAATCGAATTAGACCAGGCTGAATAGGTTCCAGACGAGTTCTTAATCGCAACGCGCACCAAATAGGTAAGACCGCCAGTAAAGCTGTTTCCCATTACGTTTAGCGACGAAGAAGAAATTTCGGCCTCAGTAACCCAAGTCACTCCGCCATCGCTCGAGCGCTGAAGCCTGTTGTACTGTTGCGCGCCCGAGCCCAAAAACGTTGGGGCTGAATAGTAGAAAGTCGCTCGGTAGTGATAGCTGATGGTGACCGAATTCAATACCGGCGCATCAGATTCTCCGGTGACCATGACGGTCGAGGCCGAACGATGGTAAGAGGTCGAGAATGAATCTGTGGCCGTCTCGAGCACCACGATGTACTTGCCAAGGTGTGCCGAATTCAAGGTCAAACTGGTGGCAGTGCCCGCTGAGGTACAGCCGCTAATGAGAGCTGTGTTGGTTCCCTCGCTCTGGTAGGCGGCCGTCTTCGATGCCGTGCAGTAGTACCAAGTCTTGGTAACGGTCGGAGTCGAGTTTGCAGACCAGGTGGTAACCGGGGTGTAACTAAGGGCCTTGCCGACTCGGATGTCGGTCGACGAGATTTGTGGGGTCTCACTGTTGGTAACCGCTAGCGGCGTTGTGAAGCTTAGGGTTGTGGCCGAACCCGCCGATGTTCCAGCCGCGTTCGTCACCTTCACCTTGAGCGAGTATGCGGTGTTCGGAGTCAATCCCGTGAGGTTGAGGTAGGCGCTACCATCCCATGTCAGAGTTCCCACCGCAACGTCATCGGCAGTGCGCACAGCGCTAAAAGCCGTGTAGCCGGCGTTCCAGTTGTTGAAATTGGCTGCAACGAATGCGATTTTGGCCGACGATGGCGTCTTGCTGTAGGGCGTTGCCGAAGAGATGGTCGGGGCCGAAGGCGTGGTGACAACGCGATCTTGAGTCGACTCGGTGTAGGCGACCAGCGTGGTAGTGCTGCCAGTGCCGCTGTTGACCAGCGTGATCTTGGGCTGAATGTAGTACCCAAGGTCGGCTGAAACGAGCGTGTAGGTTGCCGAAGTCGCACCCGAAATGGCCGTGCAGCCCGTGGCCTGAACGTTGCCCTCCCAGGCGTACGGCGTCGAACCGCTGCAGCGATACCACTGGTAGGTGATCGTCGGAGCCGGAGTGACATCGACGCCGATGTTTAGGGTGTTGTTTGCGGTAAGTACCTGGCCGACGACTGGGTTAGACGAGTCGAGGCTTGGCTGTGACTGCAGGTAAACGGGGATGTAGTTCACGGCAGCCCAGCTAAAGCGAACGATGCCGTCCTTGCCGTTACACATTTCGCCACCGTAGATGTAGCAGCTCAGGTCATTCGGAGCCCAAGCGCCGTCGTTGACCATGCCGCCACCGCCACCGCTGCCGTAGGCACTACCTGGGGTTCCCGCGGTGTTACTGCTGTACGACGACGATCCGCCACCCTCACCGAGGTTGCCCAGCCCATAGACCCAAATGCCACCATAAGGAGAAGTGTTGTTGGTGTTCGTACCGAGGCCCGAAGTGCCGTTGTAGCGGTTGAAGCCCGAGAAGCTTGCTGGGCTTGCCGAACCGCCCGAACCACCCTGCGACCAGTTCGTATTGGACGGAGCAAGGCCTCCGCCAGCAGTCAACGTCGTTGTGGTTGTGCCGTTGTTAACGCTCAAAGTCGACGAAGTTCCGTCGACTCCCATGGCACCACCAAACGGAGATCCGTAGTCGGTGAGTCGGCCACCGGTGCCTGCGGCCGCCGAGAACCTGTAGTTGCGGTTGACCGAAAAGCCTGATGCCTCCCACACAGCGCCACCGCCACCGCCACCACCACTGTCGGCAGCGCTGATGTTGTTGGTGTTTCCGCTCGAGAAGTAGAAATCCGCCCAGTTGGTGGTTTCCCAGTTTCCTGAACCGCCACCACCCACGGCCACGATGTCGACCGACGTGAGGTGGCCAGGCAGCGCGATCGATGATGCGCTCGGGCCAAAGTTGCCGTTGTTGACGAAGGAAATTTCGCACTGCGAAGTGCTCGAGTTGTAAGTTGCCGTCGCAGTCTGGGTTCCCCAACCGCCGTCGTACGAAAAATCACCGCAGTAGGTGATTGGAGCAGCCGAGGCAAGGTTCACTCCACCGAGCGCAAGCCCCGAGCCAAGCGCTGCAACAAACAGCAGGGCCTTGGTGAGGCGTGCCTTAAGCGGTTTCTTGGTCAACTCATCCCCTTGTGGATCGAGGTTTAAGTGTCGCAAACGACCTGAGCCGCGACCTTGCCGATGTTCGGTTAGCCCCCTGTTTTCTCTAGTCTTTTTCGCCGGTGCATCGAATACCCTTGGAACATGCCTAAAACAACCAAGCCGGCGGCCCTGAACGCCGACGAAAAGCCCGTTGCACCAGTGAAGAAGAAGCGCAAGTTCGGCTTCGCCGACATCGTGATTATCCTCTCTGTGCTAGCCCTCGGCTTCGTTGGCTGGACCTGGTGGTACGGGGTAAACGTTGCACCACAGCTAGGCGCTGACCAGGACGAAAAGGCCTGTATCGCGTTCAACGAAGGCCTCGGCAAGGCGCACGCGGCCTTTACCAACAACGACAACCAGGGCTACATCGACGAGTTCTTCAAGGGCAACGACGCGGCCTTGCTCGCCGCGGACCCGAATGGCAGCCTGATCGAGATGCTGACCCAGGTGGGCATGCAGCGCCTGTCGATCAACTACGACATGGATGCGGTCACCCTCGTTAGCTACCTCGAGCCTTTGGCTGCTCAGGTGCAGGGTGAGAATTACTGCGCCGCGATCCTTGGCGTGACGATTACCGCTCCGACCGCGACGGCCACCCCGAGCAGCTAGTGGGTTACTGGCCGGAAGGCCGACCACAGGACAGATAGACGAAACCCCCGCTCAAACGAGCGGGGGTTTCGCTTTGCGCGCTTGGCGCATACGTCTTGATTACTTGCCAGCGAGCATGTCGTGACGCACGATGATGGCATCGCGAGCCGGGCCAACGCCGATCGCCGAGATGCGCGCACCGCTGATGCGCTCGAGCATGAGCACGTAGTCCTGCGCGTTCTTAGGCAGCTCGTCAAAGGTGCGGCAGACGCTGATGTCCTCGCTCCAGCCCGGGAAGTTCTCGTAGATCGGCTTGGCGTGGTGGAAATCGCTCTGCGAGACAGGCATCTCGTCGAAGCGCTTGCCGTCAACCTCGTAAGCGACGCAAACCGGGATCTCCTTGAGGCCAGTGAGCACGTCTAGCTTGGTGAGCACGAAGTCGGTGACGCCGTTGATGCGAGCCGAGTAACGGGCGATCGGGGCGTCGTACCAGCCGCAGCGACGTGGGCGACCGGTCGTGGTGCCGTACTCGTGGCCGGTGGCGCGCAGGAACTCGCCGTTGTCGTCGAACAGCTCGGTTGGGAACGGACCCGAACCAACGCGGGTCGTGTATGCCTTGACGATCGCAATGACCGTGGTGAACAGACCAGGGCCGATGCCCGAGCCGGTCGATGCGCCACCGGCGGTCGCGTTCGATGAGGTGACGAACGGGTAGGTGCCGTGGTCGACGTCGAGCATGGTGGCCTGGCCGCCCTCGAACAGAACGGTCTTGCCGCTTGCGACAGCCTCGTGCAGCTCGAAAGCTGTGTCGGCGACCATCGGACGCACGCGTTCGGCGTATGACAGTAGCTCGGCGACGGTTTCTTCGGCCTTGATGGCGGCGCGGTTGTAAACCTTGGTCAGCAGGTTGTTCTTGGCAACGAGCGCTGCCTCAACCTTCTGGCGCAGGATGCTCTCGTCGAACAGGTCCTGTACGCGAATGCCGACGCGGTTGATCTTGTCAGCATAGGTCGGGCCAATGCCACGACCAGTGGTGCCGATGGCGCGCTTGCCGAGGAAGCGCTCCGAGGTCTTGTCGAGGGTCACGTTGTAAGGCGTGATGATGTGAGCGTTTGCCGACAGACGCAGGCGGCTGGTGTCGATTCCGCGGGCGTTCAGCGCATCGAGCTCTTGGAACAGAACCGCCAGGTCTACGACGACACCGTTCGAGATCACCGGGGTGACGCCAGGGGTCAGAATGCCCGATGGCAGCAGGTGCAACGCATACTTTTCGTTGCCGATGACGACGGTGTGGCCCGCATTGTTGCCACCGTTGAACTTGACCACATAGTCGATGTGCTCGGCCAACAGGTCTGTTGCTTTGCCCTTGCCTTCGTCGCCCCACTGTGCGCCGACCAGTACTACTGCAGGCATAGTTCACCCTCGTTTCGTCATCGGGGATGTAATCGCGCGATTGCGCTATTACTGCTCAAGTTTAGTCGAGTTGCGTCACAGGCATAAGGGCGCTTGTGCGGAATCGACATGGGCTTCTCGCTGCGCTCGCGCCGCCCCGGCGATATAAATGTCGGTGGGCATTCATATGTTAGTTGCGGACATGGTCTTCGTGTCCCAGACGAAAGGATTTCCTCATGGCAAGAACTACCTCGACAAAGGTGATTTTGGGCGTTGGCGTATTCGTTATTTTGGCCTTGCTCGCACAGGTTGCGTTCTTCATTATCAACACCATGAACGCGTTCCCACCAGAGGCCTTCGCGGGCTAGTCGAAGGCGACGTTTTGCAGTACCCAGGCGTGCATCGCGACGGCGGCGGCAGCACTGGCGTTGATCGATCGAGTTGAGCCGAACTGACTAATCTCGAGCACGACGTCGGCCGCCTCGATTGCCGGTTCGCTAAGGCCCGGGCCTTCCTGACCGAAGAGGAACACGCAGGATTCGGGAAGCGCATACTTCTCGATCTTCTGGCAACCAGGCACATTGTCAATCGCGATGATTGGCAGTTGACCGCCCTCCGCTCCCGCCGTCGCCGCCCATGCGATGAAGTCTTCGACAGATGGGTGGTGACGCACGTGCTGGTAGCGATCGGTGACCATTGCTCCGCGACGGTTCCAGCGACGGTTGCCGATGATGTGCACCTCGGCGGCGAGGAATGCGTTAGCGGTGCGCACGATCGAGCCGATGTTCAGGTCATGCTGCCAGTTTTCGATGGCCACGTGAAACTTGTGGCGGCGGGAATCTAGCTCGGCGACGATCGCGTCCATCGACCAGTAGCGGTAGTGGTCGAGCACGTTTCGGGTGTCGCCATTGGTGAGCAGCTCGGGGTCGTATGGGTTGCCGGGCTCACCCACGCCGGTTGGCCACTCGCCCTGCCATGGACCAACACCCCAAGTGGTCTGCTCTGGCGACGGGTTGCCCTCGTCCTCGCCAGATGAGCTAGTCATGTTCAAGCCAATCCGTTCTAGTCGACTATTCAGCCTAGGTCTAACGCGAGCTGGGGTTAGAAGTAGAAGAACAGTACGTACGGAATAGTCATAGCAACCGACACAATCGTCACCGGGATTCCGTACTTGGCGAACTGCCAGAACGAAATCTTGTGACCACTCGCCAGAGCCAAACCAATCGCGACGACGTTTGCACTCGCGCCGACGATCGTCATGTTGCCTCCGAAATCGGCACCGAAAGCTAACGCCCACCAGAGCCCATCGTTGGTGAGATTGCCAAAGTGTTCATACAACTGATGAATCACCGGTGTCATGGATGCGACGTAGGGGATGTTGTCCACAATTCCGGAAAGCACAGCCGATAGAACCAGAATCACGAATGCCGCAAAGCCACTGTCGTCGCCCACGAATGTTCCGATTGCATCGGCAAGAGATTTAAGAGCCCCAACATTAACCAGTGCCCCAACCATAACGAAGAGCCCTGCGAAGAACACGAGGGTTCCCCACTCCACGTCCATCGCAAACTGGGCTGGCTTTAGGTTGCTGATTAGCACCAATAGGCCTGCACCCATCATGGCGATAATCGATGGCTCGAGGTGGGTGATTGAGTGGGTTACAAACGCCAGGATTACTGCACCTAGAACTGCAAGGCTCTTGGTCAACAGTTTGCGATCAGTAATGAAGCTACCTGCGTCTAGTTCCTCAATTGCCTTGCGGTCTTCTGGAGTGTTGACGAGCGCTTTTGCAAACATGGCGATCAGCATCGGGATGATTACCGCGAGCACAACGATGACCATAGGAGCCATATGAATCAAAAAGTCGTTAAAATCTATATCTGCTTTGCTTGCGATGATGATGTTTGGTGGGTCACCAATCAGAGTCGCGGCGCCGCCGATGTTAGAGACAAATACTTCGCCGAGGATAAAGGGTACGGGGTTGACCTTGAGATACCGGGCGACCAAGAAGGTCATAGGCACGGCAAGAAGGATTGTCGTTACGTTATCGAGCAAGGCGCTCGCAACAGCAACAAGAATCGCAATGTAGACGAATGCGCGCTTTGGTCGACCCCCGGCCAGCTTGATGGCTTTGACGGCCAGGAACTCGAAAAGGCCTGTCTTGTGAATGACGCCGACAATGATCATCATTCCAAGCAGTAGGAATATGACGTTCCAGTCGATGCCGGTCTCATGACTGTAGAACGCAGCTTGACCGTTAGTTGCGCCGATAAGAACCATCGCAGCCGCTCCAGCTGAGACAACGGCAACGCGATTCACCTTCTCCGAGGCGATCAAGGTATACGCAACAAGAAACACCAGGACGGCTGCAATAGGGGTCCACGGCGCGATGGCGGCTGGAGTTTCGGCTGCGGCCGAACCTAAGAGTGAGGTTGGAAACATTGAGAAGCCTTTCGGGTATCACGAACAGCACCGCCGACCAGACTTCCCAGCACACCAATGTCTAGTTTAGAGTGCGCGGGAGCCCGCGGGTAGGCTGGGTGCATGGCAGATCGCAGCAATATCAAGGCTTGGCTCACCGACATGGACGGCGTGCTCTGGCACGAGGGTCACCCCCTGCCAGGTGCACGCGAACTGATTGCCAAGTGGCAGGCGGACGGCACCCCATTCCTGGTGCTGACTAACAACTCGATCTTTACCCCGCGCGACCTCTCGGCACGCCTGAAGTCCGGCGGGCTCGACGTTCCCGAGGAGCGCATCTGGACCTCGGCAATGGCGACCGCGGCGTTCTTGAACAAGCAGAAGCCGCGCGGCACCGCATACGTTCTGGGTGAATCGGGCCTGACCACCGCCCTGCACGAAATCGGCTATGTGATGACCGATTTCAACCCGGACTACGTAGTGCTGGGCGAGACCCGCAACTTCAACTTTGAGAACCTGACCAAGGCGATTCGCCTGATCAACAACGGCGCCCGCTTCATCGCAACCAACCCAGATGCGACCGGCCCAAGCGCCGAGGGCGTGCTGCCGGCTACCGGCTCTGTCGCAGCTTTGATCACGAAGGCCACCGGACGCGAGCCATACATCGTAGGCAAACCGAACCCGATGATGTTCCGCTCGGCGATGAACAAGATTCAGGCGCACTCCGAGTCGACCGGCATGATCGGCGACCGCATGGACACCGACGTGGTCGCCGGCATCGAGGCGGGCCTGCACACCGTGCTCGTGCTCACCGGCATTGCCGATGATGCCGAGATTTTGAAGTACCCGTTCCGCCCGACCGAGATCCTCCAGGGCGTATTCGAGCTCGTCTAGCCGACAAGCCCCTTATTCGACGGCTTCGGCGCGCTTTAGGTCGGCCAACGACTTTCGGGTCGACACCCACACTGCCGCGACGACCACGAGGGCTGCCAGCATTGGGTAAACCACGTGCACGCCCAAGGCATCCACGGCCATGCCGGCGAAGGTCATGCTGATCATCGGGCCGGCGGTCCAAAGTGTCATCTCGAGACTGAACACGCGACCGCGCTTGTTGGCCGGCACCAGGCGCTGAATGACGGTGTTGAGTAGCACGGGCAACGGGCCCCACGCAAAGCCGAGGATCGCACCGAACACGAACATGACCCACTGCGGGGGTAGGAACGCCATCGGAATCATGCCAACCGCAACACCCAAAATCGCGAAACGCAGAATGTTCGCGAAGCTGAGCAACTTGGCAACCCGCTCGAAAAGCAGTGAACCGAGCGTCGTCGAGGCGGCCATGACGGTCAGGATAAAGCCCATACTTTCTGGTTCGTCGATTGCGTTGTAGTAAGCCGGCAGCACGACCATCTCGGTAGGCATGTAGACCATGGCGAGCACCAGGAACGCGCTCATGATCGTTAGCACCGCAGGGGTCTCGAACAGAATCTTGAAGCCCTGAATCGAGTAGCTGATCCAGTTGCGCCCCTCGTCGTCATCGTGCGCCTCGCGCTCTTCAACAACGCGGATGGCCAGCATCACTAGGCCCGAGAGGAACCCGAGCGCCGCAACCACAAAGAACGTGTTGAACTCGCCGATGGTCGAGACGAGGATGGCGGCGATGGCTGGTCCGGTAGCAAAGCCTGCGGCGGCGACCGACTCGTGAATCGAGTTTGCACGTTCGAGGGTCAGGTTTCCGGCGGCTGCCACATCGGGCACCAGCGACTTGCGCGCGCTCATCACTCCCGCTCCGACGATGGTCTTCAGCACAGCAATGGCTATCAGCGTTGGCAGGTTGAGCCCGAGGCTCAGCGCAATGCCAGCGATGGCAAGGTTGATTGCAGCCGTTCCAAGCTCGCTCAGAATCGCCATGCGACGACGACCAAATCGATCGATAAAACCGCCGATGATAGGCGCCAGAATCAGGCCAGGAATGCTCGTGATCGTGACCATCAGCCCGGCCGAAGTGGCCGAACCGGTCAGCTCGATAGCGATCCAGGGCATCAGCATGAACGTCATCGAACCGGCAATCAGGCTGATGAAACTGCCCAACTCCAAGAGGATGAACGGGCGTAGGTTGCGCTTCATTGCTGGCCTAACTGAGTGTGAGAAACGTATGCGTTGCAGCGCACCGCGCGATCTGGGCTTAGCGGAGACCCAGGTCGTCGAGAGTGATGGCGCTGAAGTACTTGTAGCCCGCCTCTTCGATGACCTGCTTGGCGCCGGTGTCGCGGTCAACAACGGTTGCCACGGCAACGATAATCGCGCCGGCGGCCTCAAGAGCCTGGGCTGCGGTCAGCGGTGAGCCACCGGTGGTCGAGGTGTCTTCGACAACGACGACGCGGCGACCGCGTACGTCTGGACCTTCGACCTGTCGGCCCATGCCGTGGGCCTTTGCCGCCTTGCGAACCACAAAGGCATCGATCTTGCGACCGCGAGCTGCGGCCTGGTGCAGGATCGCTGTGCCAACCGGGTCGGCGCCCATGGTTAGGCCACCCGCGGCTTCAAAGTCGGTAATGCCGTTTTCGTCGAGCATGTCGAGAACGACCTGGCCGATCAGCGGTGCGGCCTCGTGATGCAGGGTCGCGCGACGCAGGTCGACGTAGTAGTCGGCTTCAATTCCGCTCGAAAGAGTGACTCGGCCGTGCACAACGGCTAGCTCTTTAACGAGCTCGACAAGACGCGGAAAAGCAGGCGAAGAAACGGTCATGCGACCAGTCTAGACGGCGCCTACTTTTGCGCCAGCACTACGACGTGAGCGCGAACGCGCTTGGTCGTGACGGCCAGTCTGACCTGAACACCGGGTTGGCCAACCGCGACCAGACTGCAGACGGCCTTGGCACGAAGCAGCGCTGCACGCGAAGACGTTCCCTTTGGCACGTAGGCGATGCACGTTACCGACTTGATCGTCTGCGAGCCAGCACGCAGGGTTGTGATGCGGTCGATCGATCGAAGGTTGAGCGACTTGGTGAAAGAGCTGACACCCGCGGCAGCCGCCGTCACCTTGAAGCCAACTGCGATGGCGAGGTTCTTAGCACTCGTGTTCGAGTCTGTCAGAGCAACGAAAATCAGCTTGTCGTAGCGAATCTTGCCGAACTTCGTGACGAACTCGACATCGACCCAACCCGAGACCTGCAGAGGGATCTTAACCGTCATCGAATCAACCGTGCGTGCGCTAATCAGCGATTCCCAGCCGTTCATCAACACGGTCGTGATCTCGCCCATGTTGTCGCCACTGAACGAGAGAGAACCGTTGGTCACAACTGCGCCGCCACGGCCAACCTTGATGTTGGTCGGAAGCTTGCTGATGTCGGTTGAGGCACTGATTACCGTCGCGACGACCGGAGTCGAGGCCGGCGAAGCCGTGGCCGCACCAACACCGTTCACTGCCGAGACACGGAACAGGTAGTTAGCACCGGGGACGAGGCCGGTCAACGTCACCGAGGTTGAGGCGCTTGGGCTGTGGGCATAGGTCTGCCAGGTTGCTCCGCCATCAACCGAGTACTCAATTGTGTAGTCGGTAATCGAGCTTCCGTTAGCAGCCGGTGCGGTCCAGCTCAGGTTGACCGAGCCGGCAGTGTTGCCCGCGGTCGAGTTGACACCCGTGACGGCCGAAGGCGCGGTGGCAGCTTGGAAGGTGATGGCAGCGGTGGCCGGCGACCAGGCGCTCGAACCAAAGAAGTTGAGTGCACGCACGCGGAACACGTACGACTGACCGCCGGTCAGGCCGCTGACGGCAATCGTGCCGGTGAGGTCGACTGGGCCGGTGTAGGCAATCCAGGTCGAACCGCCGTTGGTCGAGTACTGCAGTTCGGCGCTAGTAAGCGGCGATCCGCCATCGGCCGGCGGTGTCCAGTTCAGGGTCGTGGTGCCGGGCGCAACGGCACTGGTCGGCGATGCAACCACGGCGCTCGGCACGCTACCCGAGGCCAGCGATAGCGTCGAGGTCGACGAGCTTGATGGGCCGACGCCGTTCACCGCGGAAACGCGGAACGAGTAGTAGAGGCCCGCGGTAAGGCCGGTGACGTTGGCCGTAGTTGCCGACGAAACGCCATCGGCGTAGGGCTGCCAGGTGATGCCGCCGTCGGTCGAGTACTCGATGACGTAGTCGCTGATCGGCGTGCCGCCGGTATTGCTCGGTGCCGACCAGTTGAGAGTCACCTGGTTCGAACCCGAGCCGGTCACGGTCAGGCCAATCGGCTGGCTAGAGACCGGGTTTGGGGTAACCGATGCAGAGGCCGCACTGGTCGCACCGAAGCCCATGCAGTTGGTGGCCGCGAGGCGGAAGACGTAAGCGGTGCCATTGGTGAGACCCGTCGCGGTGTATGAGGTGCCGGTCGCGTTCGCAGCGACGGTCGACCAGCTCGATCCACCATTGGACGAAAGCTCGATGTGGTAGCCGGTAATCGCACAGCCGTTGGCCGCCGGGGCCGTCCAGTTGATGGTCACTTGCGTGCTGCCGTTGATGATGGTCGGCGCGTTGGGTTGGCCTGGAGCTGCCGCGACCAACTGGCTTGATGAGTTTGCACTCGCGGGTCCTGTTCCTACCGCGTTCACGGCCGAGACGCGAACCAGATAGGCCGTGCCGTTATTGAGGCCGCTGACGGTCGCGGTAGTCGCGGTTGACGCGGTGTGTGCGAATGCCGACCACGTCGAACCGGCGTCTGCTGAGTATTCGACCGTGTAATCGGTGATTGCCGAACCACCAGTACCAGTCGGTGCAGACCAGTTAGCGACGATTTGGGTGTTGCCGCTGGTCACGCTTCCGAGAGCTGGTGCGCCCGGAACGGTCGCTGGGGTAACCGCGGTCGAGGCCGTCGAGAACGCGCTCGTACCCACCGAGTTCGTGGCCGAAATCTTGAAAGTGTATGCGGTTCCGTTGGTGAGGCCGGTCACGGTCTCGGGCGAACTGGTTAGGGTTGTCGACCAACTCGTCCAGTTCGAGCCGGCGTCGGACGAGTACTGCAACTCGTATGCGCTGATCGGCGCACCACCGTTCGCCGGAGCTACCCATGAGACGGCCGCAGAAGCATTGCCACGGGTGACCGTGGGTGCTGAAGGGGTGGTCGGCGCTACTGGAGCGCTCGAAGTCGAAACGCGCGTGATGGTGCTTGCCGAAGTGCGCCCGTAGAAGTCAACACCGGTCGAGGTTGCAGCCGGAAACCAGCGGAACGATTCCCAATCTGTGCCGCCCGTGTTGAATGATCCGGCGGCCGTTGCGACTCCCGTGCTGGTGGAAATCTCAAAGCTCCGCACTGTCGAATTGTCATAACTCGTGAGCTTGACGGTTGAGCTAGAAATCGTCGAGTCAGAGACGATGTACTGGGTGTTCCAGCCCGTTGCACCGGTTATGGCACCAGTGATCGGAGACGAGGTGACCGATGAACCATTTGCTGAAAAGGCAAGCACCGCACCATTGAAGTTCGTGCCGTCACTGGCCAAAGTGGTTGCATAAATCGTGCCCGAGTTCCTAGGCGCAATGTAGATAGTTCCGGTTCTGGTTCCCGTCTGAGCTCCGGTCCATGCCGGCTCGTAGTTCGAGATCGCGCCTGCGGCGGTGACGGCGTAGATTTTGCGCATGTTCCATGTTGAAACCGTGGAATACGGGTTAGGAAGCGATGTGATCTGGGTCGGGGCGTTGCTGCCCTGATAAAAGGCCGTGAGTATTGGCGTCGTGCCAGTTGCCGCAGGGTTTCTCGAATATCCCATGCGAATAAACGAAGGCACAGCTTGAGTCGGAATCGGTGAGATCTGGAGACCTACATTGTGGGTGCCAGCGCTGCCCAAAACTGTGCCGCCCGAGAGCGTGGTGAGGTAGTCCACATACGAGGTTCCTCCGCCTAGCGAAGTCAAATAAATCCCACACCTGAAAAGGTAGGTCGGGGTTGCGAATGGGGAATCTTGAATTAGTTCGGCGGTGTAGCTGAGAGTCGTGTAAACGCTGGCACTCAGCAGGCCATGGCACGTTGAGTACTCACTGTTGCCGGTCGGCATGGTCAGCGTGCTGACATAGCCCCCGGTGTAGGTGCCGAGGTGCAGAAAGTTGAGCCCTGAGGCCATTCGCGAATTGCGCTCGAGCACCATCCACTTGGTTCCGTTGGCATACGTCGCGAACTGCAGTTCCACACGGTAGTCGAAAGTGTTGTCGTAGTTATAGAGCTGGCCCAAGAACGAGACGACACCGGTGCCACCAAAAGTCGGGTCGAGAGCGCCGTCGACGTAACTGCGCAGGGTGATGTAAGGGTCGTTAACTGCGCTGCCGCCGACTTCGATGAAGCCGGAGCGCGAGTTCGAGAAGGCGAATCGCTGGGTCGAGCTACCCATCGAGACATAGGCAAGTTGCGGCTCAGAGATCGTGCTGGTGGTGTAGCCACTGCCGCCGCTCGGCGCGGTCATGAGTGCTTGTGCTGGGGCTTCGGTTGCGACCACGCCGGCAAGGGCAAGCGAGACCGAGACGGCGGTCGCCATCCAAGCCCTAAAAGTCGTTTTTGCCCAGCGCATACCGGTCAAGGGTATCGAGGATTGGCGGGCTCGAATAATCAAACATTCGGCTAACCCAAGGTTGGCTGTGGGTGCGTGTCGCTTAGCCTTAACTCATGCGCATCGCCACCTGGAACGTCAACTCAATCCGCACTCGCGTGGGTCGCGTCACCGACTGGCTGCAGCGCAGCAACACCGACGTACTCGCCATGCAAGAGATCAAGTGCAAGCCCGAGCAGTTCCCTGTTGCAGCCTTCGAAGAGGCCGGCTACCAAGTGACCCTCCATGGCCTCAACCAGTGGAATGGCGTGGCGTTCGCTAGCCGCATCCCGATTGAGGATGTCGAGATCGGCTTCGCAGATATGCCCGGCTTTGGGCCTGAGCTGGCCCAGGAGGCTCGCGCGCTCGGCGGCACCTTCGACGGCGTGCGCCTGTGGTCGTTGTACGTTCCAAACGGACGCACGCTCGACGACCCGCACTACACGTACAAGCTTGAGTGGCTCGACCGTTTGGCAGCCGCGACGCACGAGTGGCTGGAACACGACCCGGGCCAGTCGCTCGCACTGATGGGTGACTTCAACATCGCCCCGCTAGATACCGATGTCTGGGACATCGACTTCTTTGCCGGAGCAACGCACGTGAGCCAACCTGAACGCGACGCATTCGAGGCGTTCGAGCAAATCGGCCTGACCGACGTCGTGCGCCCGCTCGTGCCAGACGGCTATACCTACTGGGACTACCAGCAGCTGCGTTTTCCGCGAGATGAGGGAATGCGCATCGACTTCATCCTAGGCAGTGAGGGTTTTGCCGAGCGGGTTACCAAGGCGGTCATCGACCGCAACGAACGCAAGGGCGAGGGCCCAAGCGACCATGTTCCCGTCGTTGTCGATATCAACTAGCTGGCGCACAGATGCCGCGCGGAGTTAAGAAACAAGACCTGCCGTCCAAGCCCTGTGAGCGCTGCGGCCGACCGATGGTCTGGCGCAAGGCCTGGGCCAAAACCTGGGACCAGGTTAAGTACTGCAGCGAACGCTGCAAGCGCGGCTAACGTGCCTTCCGATGGGCGTTCGCCCGCCTTCGCACCAATCAGAAAAGTGGGCCCACCCGGAGGTGAGCCCACTTCTTTGATCTGCTAGTTAGCCCTGGATTTCCGAGCTAACTCGGTTGACCTTGTCGCCGCTAGGAGCGCCAACGACCACGATGGTCTTGATGCCAGGAATAGCAGCCTTGATGGTTGCACAGACCTTGGCGGCAGCAGCGCGAGCCGAAGCAACGCTCGACTTCGAGGCAGGAATTGCCTCACAAATCGCAGTCTTAGCGTTCTTGTACTGGCTGGCAAGAGCCTTGACCTGAGCGGCCTGCGAACCGGTGACCGACTTAGCGACAGTCAGGTCAACAGGTGCGCGGTAAGCGATCGAAGCAGCAGCCTTGGCCTGAGCGGCCTTAGCAGCAACAACAACAGGGTCGGCAACCTTGATAGCACCAACGAACAGGGTCGAACCAGTCGAGGTGGCAATCAGAAGGTCGTGAGCACCAGGCTTCAAATCGGCAGGAACCACAATCTCAAGACCAGCAACAGTGGTCTTGGTGGTTGCAGCGTTAGCACCGATCTTGACCGAGGTCAGGCTCTTCATGTTCTCGCCAGCCAAAACCAACGATGCACCAGGAGCAACACCCAGAACCGGCACCTTGATCGGAGCAACGACCGGGATGTTGGTCGGCATGGCGACCACACTGCTCTGTGCAATTGAACCCGAACCGCCAACCGTAATGGCCATGCCGCCATTTATGCTGCCACCCATGCCGGTCTCAATCCAACCGAAATAACGACCTGAAGTGCTCAGCTGTGTTGGCGCACCGCAGCCATTCTGGTTGCATGTGCCGCTAGTCCAAACCATCCCATCACCTGGGATTACGAACGATGTCGGAACGTTGCTTGGCGACATTGCCGCTGCTGCAGCCGACGACATGTAAACAGGTCGACAGCTAGACATCGCAGTGCTCAAGTTAACGCCAACCTGTGGGAGCGGGTAAGAGTTGGTGCAGGTCACCCAATACTTGTTGGAAACGCCGCCGGTGAAGGTAGCTGGAGCAACCGAAATCGTGGTGCCAGCAGCACCGGTTCCTGTTAGCACTGCAGGGCTGACCAGAGTCAGGGTGCTGCCGCCACCGCCACCGCCACCGCCAGTAGCCTGCCAAACGGCGTAGTAAGTAGCGTTAGCCGAGGCCGTGACTGGCGATCCGTGGTAGATAGTCGACGAAGTAGCCGAAGCATTAGTCGACCAACCCTGGAATGAGTAGCCCGTCCTAGTTAGTGCGCTACCGCTAGGGGCATTGAAGCTACCCCAGTGGCTGATAGCACTCGGCACAGTACCGGTACCGCCGTTGGCATCGAACGTTGCAACTATCGGTGACACTGCCAGGGATGCAGGCGACAAGCCGCCGCGAACCAACCCATTGGCCGCGTACTTCATGGTGTAGCTAGACGAAGATGGCGTGCCATAGACGTAAACATCGCAGGTGCTGGCGGAAGATGGTGCAGAACCCCAGTCGACCAAAGTGTTGTTGGCATCGTATAGGTAACAGGTGAAGCCAAAGAGCGCGTCAGCCTGGGGCGCTACTGAAGCAGAGAAAGTCACGGTGCTGTAACCCGATGCCGCACTAACGGATGGAGCAGCTGATGGGGTTGCAGGCGCGCAGGACTTCGAGACTTCCGTAGCTCCACGCTTGATGGAAACCCCGTAAGTGTGGCCCGAAGTCAAACCGCCCATGATGTCGACCTGGACGGCCAGAGTGTTGTTCGCGATGTTAGATGACACGACTGTGTATGACGCACCACTCGCAAGCGTGCTGTAGCCATTGCTAGTCCAATCAATGCCCGGCGTTCCGGCGATCGTGGCGCCATTGTCCGTCATCGTGGTCGTTAAAACGTCTCCATTACTTACGAGACCCATGTCAACGCACACGTAGCCTGAGCGCCACATTGAGGGTGCGGTGCCTGTCCAGGTAAGAGTGTCCGAGACCACGTTGTAGCGCAAGCTGGCAGTGAATGCGATGTCGCTACTCGGAACAATCGCGACGCCATCCTTGTAAAGCACCGACGAAATGGTGTAGTTACCTACAGGCATTGGCGCTGACCCGTTGGTGTACCAGACGTTGTAGATGTAGGTCGCCGTCGAGATGTTCCAGTTAAAGGTGTTGTTCGAGTTTGCGACACCGCCGTAATTAATGAACTGGCGGTTGAATCCGCGAGTGGACCAGACAATATTGCCGTTCGGGTCTGTCGCAGTAACATCCGCAGTGATTGCATGCCCGTTCAGGCTTGCCGAACCGGCCGCAGTCAGAGTCCAGTTGCTGTTGAACTCGATGTGCCCTGAAGGGGCATTGGTCACGGTCAAGGCACCATTGCTGCCAGTCATGGCAAACTGCTGGGTGTAGTCAAAGCCGAGCTGATCTGTGTCGGCAAGGTTGCTTGCAACGGCGTTGGCTGGAGCTATTGCACTCAAACCCGTAAACGCAAGCGCAACAACAGCAAAACCGGCCAGGTTCTGCTTGAGTTTGTTCAAGAACATTTTTCCCCTAGGAAATAATGGAAATCGGCCCAGATTTGGGCAACACTCCAAAAATACGACACCGCTTCAAGGCCGCCCTCTGGAAAGTTCGGTTAACCCAAGGCCGGCACGCTATCGTGTCGCGGGAATCGCCTATGCGCCGAGCGCCGCTTGTTCCGAACGTTTACGCATCCAGATGGCACGCTCGCTTGGCTCGAGTTTTTCGATCGCGTAGCGGAGCATAGTGCGAGGCATTGTTGCTGCGTGCTGAGTAAGGAACCCGCGCAGAACTTCGATGTCGCGATTGCCCACTTCGCGCAGCATCCAGCCGGTGGCCTTGTGAATTAGGTCGTGCTTGTCAGCGAGTAGTTGCTCGCACAACACCAAGGTGATGTCGAAGCGACCATCGCGAATGAGGGCAAACGTGAAGATAACCGCTGCGCGGCGATGCCACAGGTCTTCGTGTGCCGCGAGTTCGGTTAGGCGCTGCAGCGCGTCCGGTTTATTCGACCACCAACTGCCCAGGTAGGGTGCCGAGGTGTCGATTAGGTCCCAGTTGTTGATCTTGCCCGCGTCGAGCAGGCGCATCCACAAGTCAAATAGCTCGTCTCGGGTGCCCGCGGTCTTAGCCTTCTTGAACTGCCCAACCAAAATGTGCAATGCGCAAAGTCGGTGCTCGTGAATCTCGGACTGGGCGAGCTCAAAGATGTCGGCGGCCGGCAGGTCTTTGAACTGCTTGGCAACCTCGCGCGACTGGGGAACTGTGCAGCCGATGAACTTATCGCCCTCGCCGTACTGCCCCGGTGCCGTTTGAAAGAAGCGGGCAAGATCGATGGCTCTTTTTGGGGATGCAAAAGCGGCGAGTGCCGATTTGGCACCCGCCGCTGATAGCTCGTTCATTCGCTTGACTGAGTCGTCGCCTGCCTTAGACGTTAGCGATAACCACGATGCCGTCGCCGGGTGTTGCAGTGAACTGCGAGTTCTTCGCTGGGTTCATAACTACTCCGGTCGAAGCCGAATCGTGTGCACCGGCGAGGGCGCGGTAGCCGATTGCCGACTCACCGTGAGCAGCCGCGATGGCCACAACCTCGGCCCACTCGACGGTCTTACCGGCGGCAACGTACTGCTCAACCGGGCGCAGGTTGATGGCTGCACCGTCTGCGTCGAACAGGTCATCAAAGACTGGTGCCAGGTCGTTGTTTTCGCTGATTTGCGCGATGAGCAGTGCGGCCAAGTTGTCGCTGACAACGAGGTCGTCGACGGCTGCCACTCGAGCCAGCTCGGCCTTGCCACCATCCAAGATTTCGGCAACCAATCGAGTCTTGTTGACCTTGTTGGTGTGGTCATCGAACATCTGGTTGAGCTGAAGCATGGTCAGCATGGTCTGCGCGTCTGCCTCAGGCTCAGTGATCTCATGACGGTAACCAAGAACGATGATCTCGTTGTAGTTCTTGGCCTCGGCGGCCGCGATCAGCTCTTCGATGTGACCATTTAGCGGGGCAAAGGTTGCCTTGACGTTCTCACCGAATTCGAAGCCACCCCACTCCTCATCGGCAACGAACTTCTTCTGCGCGACGATGTGAACGGTCGAACCCTTAGGTAGGTAGGTGGCAAGCTCGCGAAGAACCGAGCGGCCCATGGCCGACCAGCCAATTACGAGCAGGTGCTCGGCCTTGCGTGCCGGCGACTTTTTGGCAGCTACCTTCATGGCCGCGATGTCTTCGCGCACGCCGGTGTAGACGACCTTGTCGTCGTCCTCGGCAACCGCGATGATGCGGCTGTTGGCGGTGAGCTTGGCCTTCTGTGCCGGGTTGAGGTGGGTTGCACCCGACTCGTCAACAAAACCGATGACCGATGCGTTATTGAAAGCAAGCAGTGCATCGCCGTAAGTCTTGCCGGCAAGGGCAGGGACGTTAGAGAAGTAGATCTCGTCGCCCGCGAAGTCGAGCAGGTCGAGGGTTACGGCCGCAAGACCCGGCTGGCGTGATGCCTGAGCGGTGACTCGAGCAATTACGTCGTGGGAGCGAATCGCGATGACATTGCCTTGGGTTGCAATCTCAAGCGCCTTGGCGGTGTGAACGTCGTCAACCTCGGCGATGACCTTGAGGTTCGGGTTGGTGTTCACTGCCTTGACCGCTAGCACCGTCGAAACAACGGCTGCATCGCCCGACTCATCGGCGTCTAGAACGATGACCGACTTTGCGCCGCCCACATTGGCTCGCTTGAGTTCAGTTGGGTTCATAGGGTCACCCGAGCGAGTAATCACGCGCAGGTTGCCGAGGCCCTCTTCGATGTGGTCGGCAATCGCGTCTTCCATGAAGTCACGGCTTTGCGGCGAGAAGATGACGACAAGCGGCTTGCGAACGTTCGCGTTGGCGATAGCGAGTTCCTTCAGGATTGGGTAAACGCGGTTCGACCAGCCGAGGATCAGCGTGTGTCCCGATTCGATGACCGGGCTCTTGCCCTTGCGCAGCTTCTCGAAGGTGCGGTTGATGACGCCAACCATGTAACCGGTGACGCTTGCGCCGAGGGTAATGGTGACTGCCCAAACCATCAAACCAAGGATGCGTTCAGCCCAGGTGGCCTCGCCGCCCTTGCCGAGGATGCCGGCGAACTGGTTCCAGAAGTCGTTGAAGACAGGAGGAGTCAGCGGCGTTCCGTTGTACAGGAACGGAAGAGCGAAGAGCGCATACCTGACGACCACGATGAGGACGGACGCGATGGCAACACCGAGGAGCATGTAGCCGACGAATGCCCCACCGTTAGCGATCGAGTTGTCGAAGTTGTAGCGCAGGCGCGTAAACATTGACGGCTTGCTGGCCTTTGGAGCGGTTGGCTCGCCTTGGGCGCCCTGGCCGTAGCTGCGGTTTGATTCGTTGCTAGTCATAGGCGAAAGTCTAGTTAAAGGCGCTCGGGTGCCGACAGAGAAATGCCAGCACCCGAGTAGATATTCGCCTCAGCGAACCTGCTCCTTATTCGAGGTCGAACGAGCCGCTCAACTGCGATAATTCGTCTTCGCCCGGCGTCACGATGAGTTCCACCCCGCCCTCTGCAACATCGACCTTCACCATCGAGCCGTCGTGAATCTCGCCGGCGAGCAGAAGTGTCGCAAGCTTGTCATCGATTTGCTGTTGCATCAGTCGCCGAAGCGGGCGGGCACCATAGATCGGGTCGTAGCCGTTATCGGCAAGCCAAGCGCGAGCGGCCGGAGTTACGGCCAACTGCAGGCGACGAGCGGCGAGCCGAATGGCCAAGCGCTCGATTCCGAGTTCGACGATCTGCCCGAGCTCGGCTCGATCCAGAGCGCTGAAGATCACAATGTCGTCAAGTCGGTTTAGGAACTCTGGCTTGAAGGCCGCACGAACGGTAGCCATCACGCCTTCGCGCTTTTGCTCCTCGCTCAGCTCTTGGTCAATCAAGAACTGCGAACCAAGGTTCGAGGTGAGAATCATGATGACGTTCTTGAAGTCGACGACGCGTCCTTGGCCATCTGTTAGGCGTCCGTCGTCAAGCACTTGCAGAAGAACATCGAAAACCTCTGGGTGCGCCTTCTCGACCTCGTCGAGCAAGACCACCGAATAGGGCCGGCGTCGAACAGCCTCGGTCAGTTGACCGCCCTCTTCGTAGCCGATGTACCCGGGAGGGGCACCGAGCAGGCGGCTGACCGAGTGCTTCTCGCCGTACTCGCTCATGTCGATGCGAACCATGGCCTTCTCGTCGTTGAACAAGAACTCGGCAAGGCTCTTGGCCAGCTCGGTCTTGCCGACGCCCGTTGGACCAAGGAACAGGAATGAACCGGTTGGTCGATTAGGGTCGCTGATGCCGGCCTTGGTGCGACGAACCGCATCGCTAACCACCTTGACCGCTCGTTTCTGACCGATCAGGCGCTTGCCCAGTTCGGCCTCGAGCTGCAGCAACTTCTGGCTTTCGCCGGCAAGCAGGCGGCCGGTCGGGATGCCCGTCCAGGCGCTCACCACCGCTGCGATGTCGTCCTCGGTAACCTGGTCGCCCACCATGCGGTCGGCGTCTTCTTGTTCGGCGCGCTCGGCATCTGCCAATTGCTTTTCGAGTGCCGGGATCTCGGCATATAGAAGTCGCGATGCCTTCTCGAGGTTAGCCTCGCGCTGAGCACGCTCCGCCTCGATGCGCAGGGCGTCCAGCTTGGTCTTCAAATCACCGATGCGGTTGAGCGACGCACGCTCGGCCTCCCAGCGCTCGTTTAGTTCATCGAGTGCGGCCGACTTTTCGGCTAGGTCTTCGCGCAACTTGTCGAGGCGCTCCTTCGAAGCTTCGTCCTTCTCTTTTTTGAGAGCGAGCTCCTCGAGCTTGAGGCGGTCTACCTTGCGGCGCAGTTCGTCGATCTCGACCGGAGCCGAGTCGATCTCCATGCGCAGGCGCGAGGCAGCCTCGTCGATCAGGTCGATTGCTTTGTCTGGAAGCTGGCGTCCCGAGATGTAGCGATCGCTCAGGCTCGCGGCAGCGACCAGCGCGCTGTCGGCGATCGAAACCTTGTGGTGCGCCTCGTAGCGCTCCTTCAGGCCGCGCAGAATCGCGACGGTGTCGACCACGCTCGGCTCACCGACGAACACCTGCTGGAAGCGACGCTCTAGCGCCGGGTCTTTCTCGATTCGCTCGCGGTACTCGTCGAGGGTGGTTGCGCCGATGAGGCGCAGTTCGCCACGAGCAAGCATCGGCTTGAGCATGTTGGACGCGTCCATCGCGCCATCGGCGGCACCCGCACCCACGAGGGTGTGCAGCTCGTCGACGAACGTGATGACTTCACCCTCGGCAGCGTTGATCTCGGCGAGGACAGCTTTGAGGCGTTCCTCGAATTCGCCTCGAAACTTCGCGCCGGCAACCATCGCGGCCAAGTCGAGGCTGATGAGTTGCTTGCCCTTGAGGCTTTCGGGAACGTCGCCAGCGATGATTCGCTGGGCGAGGCCTTCGACCACGGCTGTCTTTCCGACGCCCGGCTCACCGATGAGAACCGGGTTGTTCTTGGTTCGGCGACTGAGCACCTGCGAGACGCGGCGGATCTCGGCGTCGCGCCCGATCACTGGGTCGAGCTTGCCTGCCTTAGCCAGCTCGGTCATGTTGACACCGAACTGCTCGAGTGCCGACTTCTGATCTTGTTGCTGCTGTTGTTGCATGATGTTTCTCTCCTAGCGCTGGCGCCAGAGCACAACCGAGGTTGCGCGCGATGGACGGCGCCCGGCCGCCATGCTGACCACACCGGTGTCACCCGCGGCAAATACGCGGGCACCTGGGCGGTTCATCAGCTCGTTGGCGAGCGCCTTCTCGAGTTCGGCCACTCGCTGAGCGAGTGCGGCGTTCTGGTTTTCGAGTTCCAGAACTCTGCGGATGCCTTCGAGCGAGACACCCTCAGACGAGAGGCGAGCGATCTCGCGCAGTTGCGCGATGTTTCGCATTGTGTAGCGACGGGTCTGGCCACCGGTGCGCTCTGGCACAACCAGGCCTAGGCGGTCGTAGTCGCGAAGGGTTTGCGGGTGCATCACGGCCAGCTCGGCGGCAACGCCGATCGCAAAGATTGGGCTGTTCTCGTCGAGCTGTTCCATTTAGAGCAACCCCGCCTTCGAAAGCAGATCTGCACGTGGGTCTTCGTCGGGCAGCTGCGAGTCGAACTCGGCAAGTAGCTTCGCGGCTTTGTCGCTGACGTGAGCCGGCACGGCAATCTCTACGGTGGCGAACAGGTCGCCTTCGCCCTTGGCCGTCACGACGCCGCGACCCTTCACGCGCAGTACGCGTCCGTTTGGTGTGCCAGCCGAAACCTTGAGCTTGACCGGCTCGCCACCGAGGGTCGGCACCTGGATCGTTGCACCAAGCACTGCCTCGGCAAAGGTGACAGGCACGGTCACGCGAAGGTTATTGCCATCGCGGCTGAATACCGGATGCGCCTTGACGTTAATGGTGACCACCAAGTCGCCGGCCTCGCCGCCGTTGGGGCTTGCCTGACCCTTGCCGCGCACCTTGAGCTTCTGGCCATCGAGGATGCCGGCTGGCACCTTGAGGCTGATCGGCTCGCCGTGGTTGCCGAGCTGCAACTTGACGGTCGCGCCCTTGATCGAATCGATGAAGTCGATGGTCTTCGACGTGGTGAGGTCTGAGCCGCGCTGCGGGCCGAAGCCACCGCGGCCTCCGCCACCCGGAAATCCGCCGCCGCCAAACAGGTTGGCGAACACGTCTTCGAAGCCGCCGGCACCACCTGGGAAGCCCTGGCCACCGAAACCGCCGGCACCACCTGGGAAGCCCTGGCCGCCGGTGAATCGAGCCCCGCCACCCATAGCGCGAACCTGGTCATACTCGGCTCGCTGCTGCTTGTCGCCAAGAACCGAGTAGGCCTCGGAGATCTCTTTGAACTTGGCCTCGGCCTTGGCATCGCCCGGATTTGTATCTGGGTGATACTGACGCGAGAGCTTGCGGTAGACCTTCTTGAGCTCGGCCTCAGAGACGTCCTTGGCTACGCCCAAGGTCTTGTAAAAGTCCTTCTGAAACCAGTCTTGACTAGCCATCTCTGCCTCCTTATGTGCTCAGTGATTCTTTGGTTGAAAACGGATGCCGCTATTAGGCCGGGATGAACACCGCGACCATGGCTGGTCGCAGCAGTCGGTCGCCAAGCTGGTAGCCAGGCTCGACAACGTCGGCCACGATCATCTCGGTCACTTCAGGGTTTGGGGTCTGAACCAGGGCGTTGTGCAGCTCTGGGTCGAACTTGTCGCCCTTTGCGCCGTACTGCTTGAGACCAAACTTGTCGCCCGCGTTGCGGATCTTGGTGGCCACCGAAGCGAGTGGCGAACCCTCGAGGTCGCCGTGCGACTCGGCACGGGTCAGGTCGTCAAGCGCAGGCAGAAGCGCGCGAAGCACCTCGGCTACCGCATTGCTGCGGGCCAGGTCGCGATCGCGTTCGACGCGTGCCTTGTAGTTGACGAACTCCGCCTGCAGGCGCTGAAGGTCGGCGAGCAGTTCGGCCTCCTTGCTGATCGGCCCGGTCTCATCAACCAGGTCGGCCAGCTCGGCGTCGACCGCGTCGGTCTCGGTTGGCGCCGAGTCGAGGTTATTGGCCTCGCTCGACTCCTCCGGGTTCTGCTGCTCGTCGGTCATTACTTCTTCTCGTCTTCGTCGTCGACAACCTCGGCGTCGACTACGTCCTCGCCGTTGGCGTCAGCCTCTGCTGCAGGCTCGCCCGCTGCCGACTCGGCCGATGCTGCTGCGTAGATTGCCTCGCCCAGCTTCTGCTGCGACTCGACCAACTTGTCGACTGCCGCCTTGACCGCGTCGGTGTCCTCACCGGCGAGCGCCGACTTGAGCGCGTCGACATCGGCCTGAACGTCGCTCTTGACGTCTTCTGGCAGCTTGTCCTCGTTCTCCTTGATCAGCTTCTCGGTCTGGTAGACGAGCTGCTCGGCACCGTTGCGGGTGTCTTGTTCCTCGCGACGCTTCTTGTCTTCGGCTGCGTGCTCCTCGGCCTCGCGAACCATGCGCTCGATGTCTTCCTTGGCCAGGCTCGAACCACCGGTGATGGTGACCGAGGCTTCCTTGCCGGTGCCCTTGTCCTTTGCCGAAACGTGCACGATGCCGTTTGCGTCGATGTCGAAGGTGACCTCGATCTGCGGGATGCCGCGTGGCGCCGGAGCGATGCCCGAGAGCTCGAAGTTGCCCAGCGACTTGTTGTCGCGGGTGAACTCGCGCTCGCCCTGGTAAACCTGGATGCTCACCGAAGGCTGGTTGTCGTCAGCGGTGGTGAAGGTCTCGCTGCGCTTGGTCGGAATCGCGGTGTTGCGCTCGATCAGCTTGGTCATGATGCCGCCCTTGGTCTCGATACCGAGGCTCAGCGGCGTGACGTCGATCAGCAGAACGTCCTTGCGCTCGCCCTTCAGCACGCCGGCCTGGAGCGATGCACCAACGGCGACGACCTCGTCAGGGTTAACACCCTTGTTTGGCTCGCGGCCACCGGTGAGGCTCTTGACGAGCTCCGAAACCTGAGGCATACGGGTCGAGCCACCGACGAGCACGACGTGTGCGATGTCGGCAACCTTCACGCCGGCCTCGGCGATTACGTCGTGGAATGGCTTCTTGGTGCGCTCGAGCAGGTCAGCGGTCAGCGACTCGAACTGCGCGCGGGTCAGGGTCTCGTCGAGGTTGGCTGGGCCGTTCTCGGTGAGGCTGAGGTATGGCAGCTGGATGCTGGCCTGGGTCGACTGCGAGAGCTCCTTCTTAGCCTGCTCGGCTGCTTCCTTAAGGCGCTGCAGAGCGATCTTGTCGCCCGATACGTCGACGCCGGTGGTCTCCTTGAACTTCTTGACCAGGTGCTCGACGATGCGGGCATCCCAGTCGTCGCCACCCAGGCGGTTGTCGCCCGAGGTCGCACGAACCTGAATGGTCGAGAAGTCGTCGTCCTTGCCAACTTCGAGCAGCGAGACGTCGAAGGTTCCGCCACCGAGGTCGAACACGAGGATCAGCTCGTCTTCCTTGCCCTTGTCGAGGCCGTATGCCAGTGCCGCAGCGGTCGGCTCGTTGATGATGCGAAGCACATTGAGGCCAGCGATCTCGCCGGCATCCTTGGTTGCCTGACGCTCGGCGTCGTTGAAGTATGCCGGAACGGTGATGACCGCGTCGGTGACCGACTCGCCAAGGTAGGTCTCGGCGTCGCGCTTGAGCTTGGCCAGGATTCGGGCCGAGATCTCCTGCGGGGTGAACTTCTTGCCGTCAACGTCGAAGGTCCAGTCGGTGCCCATGTGACGCTTGACCGAAGCGATGGTGCGGTCAACGTTGGTGACAGCCTGGCGCTTGGCGGTCTCGCCGACCAGAATTTCGCCGTCCTTGGTGAAAGCGACGATCGATGGAGTGGTACGGAAACCCTCCGCGTTTGCGATGACGGTTGGCTCGCCACCTTCAAGAACGCTAACTGCGCTGTTGGTGGTACCGAGGTCGATGCCTACTGCACGTGCCATGGTGTTTCTCCTTCTGCTCAACTTGAGCCTTGTTGACTCAAGTTTCACACGGGCTATTTTTCTTGTCAAGCGCTCTCAGCAAAATCTAAGCCTTCTCGACTCAGGTTTACCAAGAACCCAGATAACAAGCGGATGCGGCGAGCGCAAAAGCAACGATTCCACCGCCATTTCGGCGTTTTTGGAGTCGTGCGGGTGGCCGCTTCGCTAGGTTGAACGCATGACCACACCTGCAGAAATCAAGGCAAAGAAGCGCGCTACCTGGGCATGGGCACTCTGGGACTGGGCCGAACAGCCCTACCCGACGATGATGCAAACCTTCATCTTCCCCGTGTATCTCGCAAGCGCCGTTGCCGCAGAGGGAACCAACGTCGATGCCCAGATCGGCGTGGCCACCGCCATCGCCGGTTTCCTGCTTGCCATCACGGCACCAATCGTTGGTCGCCGCAGTGACGAGACCGGCAAGCGCAAGTTCTGGCTGGTCACCAATACTTACCTGTTGGTTGCGATCATGATCGCCAGCTTCTTCATTCAGCCGAAGGCCGAGTTCCTTCTGGCAGGACTCGTGCTCTATGGGCTCGGAAGCGTGATTCAAGAATCGGCCTTCATCAACTACTACGCGATGCTCAAGTCGGTCACCACCGAGAAGAACATCGGCAAGGTCTCTGGCTATGCCTGGGGCCTTGGCTACGTCGGCGGCATCCTGCTTTTGGTCATCAGCCTGTTCGGCTTCATTAAGCCAATCTTTGGCGAACCGATGCCAGACGGCATGGGCGTTCGCCTGACATTCCTCTTCGCGGCTGGATGGACCGCGGTGTTCACTCTGCCACTCGTGTTCCGCGTGCCAGAGATCTCAACCAAGCCGGGCTATAAGAAGGAGTCGATCGCCCAGTCATACCGCTCGCTTTGGCGCCAGCTCGTGCTGCTTCGTCGCCAGGCTCCAGAGACCTTCAAGTTCTTGATCTCATCGGCGGTTTATCGCGATGGCCTAGCCGGTGTGTTCACCTTCGGTGCGGTACTCGGCACCCTGGCATTCGGCTTCGAGACCTCTGACGTAATCATCTTCGGAATCGCGGCGAACATCTTTGCCGGAATCGGCGCTGGCGTGGGTGGCCTGCTGGATGACAAGATCGGCTCGAAGAAGGTCATCATGGGCTCACTCATCGGCCTTATCGCAGCCGGAATCGGCCTATTCATCCTCGCGCCGATTGGCCCGCTCGCATACTGGATCTTCGGGCTGATCCTGTGCCTGTTCGTCGGCCCGGCCCAGGCCTCGAGCCGCACCTTCGTATCGCGCTTTACCCCGCATGGCCGCGAGGGTGAGGTCTTCGGTCTGTACCAGACCACCGGACGTGCGGTTTCGTTCTTGTCGGGCACGTTGTGGACAGTAACCATTTCGGTGGCACACACGGCATTCCACGTCGAGAACGCGACCATCTATGGCATCTGGGGTCTGATGCTGATCCTGGGCGTCGGCGTCTGGCTACTCAGCCGCGTGAACGCGAAGCCGGCTGTCCTCGACAGCTAACCTCAAGTCAGCCCACGAAGCTAGCCACTGTTCGACACGCTGTAGAATTGCCCTATGAGCAAGCGCGAGCGTCAGCAGGGCCAACTTGAGGCCGCGATTCTTGACGCGCTGTGGAGCGCATCCGCGCCTTTGACTTCGGCACAGGTGCGCGATGCCGTAAACGCCGACGAGCAAAACGACGTCGCGATTACCACCGTTCTGACCGTGCTCTCGCGCCTGGTCGACAAGGGTCAGGTGACGCGCGCCGACGGCGAGGGCCGATCGCTGTTGTTCAACGCCGCGCAGACGCGCGAGCAGCACACCGCTGGGCTGATGCTCGACCTGTTTGCCGGCTCAACCAACCCGACCCTGGCATTCAGCCACTTCGCTTCGGGCCTTAGCGCCGAACAGCTCAAGCAGTTGCGCGAATCACTCGGCGACGAATAGCCTCGGGCTGTGACCCCAACCGCATACCTGCTGCCGCTCTGCGTGGAGTGGGTGATTCTGGTCACCTCGCTGGTGCCTCTGGTTGGTTGGCGCGGCGGAAATAAGCACCCAAATATCGCGATATTTGCGCTGTTTGCGGCTCTCGCGAGCGCGATAGTTGCCGCGCTCACCGCGATGGTCCTCGCTGCATTCAGTGTCGCCGACTTATGGACTGCCCTGGCCGCCGAGCCGGTCTCTGAGCACGATGCCGCAACAGTCGTTCCCGCGCTGTTCGCGGCGATGGCTCCGTGGGCTCTGCTCGCCCTCGCCGGCATAACGATCGCTATCGTCAACCTGCGCATCGAGCCGGCGATCCAAGCTGCGCGACAACTCCACCCGCGCCTCGAAGCGGCAATCAAGCCAGCCACCGACTTTCAAGGCGTCGCAACCGGAATCGTTCAGGCTCCGGCTGTGCTGTCTTTCACCACGCGAACCGCTGGTCGCGCCACGATCGTACTGTCGTCCCGGGCAATCGATGTGCTCACCGACGCCGAGCGTGAGGCAGTTTTGTGGCACGAGCTGGGCCACATTCGCGGTCGGCACAACGCTCTGAAACTTGTTGCTCAAGCGCTGAGGCAGGTGGCACCGCGGATTGCCGCGTCCGTCGTTTTGGTGGACAGGCTCGAAACGCTCTGCGAGGTAGCGGCCGACAACTTTGCCGCGAAACACGTGAACCGCCAGACTCTGCTGACCGCTCGCGCGAAATTTGACTAACCGGTTGGCGACCTAGCCAACTGGCACATTAGCCAACGGGCAAATTACGCCTCTAGGGGCGCGTTGCCCACATCGGTGATGTGGAAGTTCATGAACGAACGCGACGCGGTTGGGCCGCGCTGGCCGAGGTAGCGGCTTAGGTACTTTGCCGATCCGTACGGGGTCTCGCAGGCTGACGACAGCTGGAAGAAGCACAGCTGGCCGACCTTCATGCCAGGCCAAAGCTTGATCGGCAGATTCGAAACGTTGGCGAGCTCGAGGGTCACGTGACCCGTGAAGCCCGGGTCGACGAACCCCGCCGTTGAGTGTGTCAACAGGCCGAGGCGGCCGAGCGAGCTCTTGCCCTCTAGGCGCGCGGCGATGTTGTCAGGCAGCGAGACGTACTCGTAGGTGCTGCCGAGCACGAACTCGCCGGGGTGAAGGATGAAGGCCTCATCGGCTGCAACCTCGACGAGCTGGGTCAGGTCGGCCTGCTCTTCGCGCGGGTCGATGTACGCGTACTTGTGATTGTCAAACAAACGGAAGAAGCGGTCAAGGCGAACATCCATCGAAGATGGCTGCAGCAGCTCCATGTTCAACGGCTCGAGGCCGATGCGGCCCGCTTCGATTTCGGCGCGAATATCGCGATCTGACATCAACATGATGAAAACTTTAGCGGTTGCGCGTCAGGCCTGGCCCAGCCCTTCGTCGGCTGGCCTCAGTACTTGCCGTCGACGAGCGTCGCGTCGGTCACCAATTGCAGGTGGTGGGTGTTGTTGTAGTAACCCTTGATGCCCTCGACGCCAATCGCAAACTCGACGTACATGCCCGGCTTCAGCTCGTCGCCGACGACAACCTTTTTGGTGACGATGCCGTCTGTCGCGTAATAGAAGCCATACTCGCCGCCACCGGCCAGGCGAATGCGACCCTGCCCGTTTTCATCAATGCTCAGTATGCGCCCAGCGACCATGACGTCGCCCGGCACGACCGGGGCGGGCTTGAGGGTCAGCGCGTTGCCCAGCACCGCACCGATGCCGAACAGGATCACCATCGCCGACAGCGCGATCCAGGTTGGCATCGTCTTTAGCTTCGACGGGTAGAGCTTGCGATAAGCGGAGTTCTTCTTGGCCATTCCTCGACACTAATCGAACCTCGGCCCAAAAACCGCTCGCAAATGACGCAAACTAAACGAGTGAAAACACTCGAACTTTTTCTGCACTACGAAGACCAGCTGACCGCAAACCTGGCAGCGCGCGATGACGTAATCGGGTTGGTGTTTGTCGGTTCGGCCGCCGACCATTCGCGATTCGACGAGTGGAGCGATCACGACTTTTTCGTGGTCACCAAGTCGGGGCACGCAGAGGCCCTGCGACAAGACTTGAGCTGGTTGCCGAACCTCGGTGACGTGGTGATCAGCCCACGCGAGACAGCACACGGACTCAAGGTTGTATATCGAGATGGGCACGTGCTCGAGTTTGCGGTCTTCGACGACGAAGAGCTCGAGATCGCCAGCGTCAACTACAACCTGGTGACGCTCGACAAGACCGGCACCTTCACAAACCGAATCGCCGCACTCGAAAAGCGCACCAGCGAACAGGCCGTCAAAGCCGGCGAAGACTTCAAGCCAGTCGCGCGCTACGAGTTGTTCCTTTGCCAGTTGTTGATTGGTGTCGGACGCGCTCGTCGTGGCGAGGCGCTTATCGCCGGCGAACACGTGCGCAGCTGGGCCGTAAGCGACCTGCTCGGCCTGATTCGTCACTGGCAACACCCGGTTCGCGGCACAGAGGGCAAGACAGACAACCTCAATCGCCACCGCCGCTTCGAACTGCAGTACCCGACGCTCGGCGCTCGAATCGTCGCGGCGCAAGAGAAGTCGGTCGAGGCCTGCGCAAGGCAGCTACTCGAGATCGCAATCGAGGCCGGCGGCGGCAACCTTACGCCACAGCAGCACGCCCAGTCGACCGTTGTGAAGGAACGTCTCGGCTGGGGCTAGTGGTCGAGGCCGAAGCGCTTGTGAAGGAGTTTTAGCCAGCGCGGAGCCCACCAATTGAGCTCGCCGAACAGGCGCATGAGCGCCGGCACGAGCAGCGCGCGAACGATCGTGGCATCCAGCAAAATCGCGAATGCGATTCCAAGACCCATCATCTTGATGATCGAGACACCGCTGGAGACAAACCCGATGAACGAGACGGCAAGCACGAGCGCCGCGGCCGTGATGATTCGACCCGAGCGCTGAAGACCGACGGCAACCGAGTCGGTGGTTCCGTGACCGGCATCGTGTTGTTCCTTGATGCGGCTGAGCAGGAACAGTTCGTAGTCCATCGACAGGCCGAAGGCCACCACCGCGATTAGCACGATGGTCGACGAGTCGATCGTGCCGGTGACGGTGAAGTCGCCAATCAGCCACTGCAGGTGGCCCTCCATGAAGACCCAGGTGAGAAACCCGAGCGTCGCGCCGAGCGAGAGGAAGTTCAGCAGTACGGCTTTGATCGGTAGCAGAACCGATCCAGTGAATAGGAACAACAGCAGCAGGGTCGCCCCGACTATCCAGAGAACGGCCAGTGGCAGGTTGTTTTCGATACCCTTTTGCGAGTCGTTATAGATGGCGGCCGAGCCACCCACCTGAACCTCAAAGCCGTCGTGCTCAATCGCGCGGACCGCGTCGACAAGTGCGGCGCCTTCCGGCGAGCGCGGCTCGACATCGCCGACCGCCTGCACGCGCTGATGCTCACCCGCGACGAAGCCAGCGAACATCGGTGCATAGCCAGGGTCGAGCTTGCCGTCCTCGGTTATGCCGAGCGGCGACTGAACGCGCACGATGTCGGCAACCTGCGACAGGTCGTGCGTGTAGGCCAGCAGCTGGTCGTCGCTGGCTCCCGTGACCACGATTTCGAGCGGCGAAGCCTCGCGGCCGCTAAAGCGCGTGCGTGCCTCGTTATTGGCCACGACCACACGGTTATCGGCCGGCAGGATGCGGTCATCCACCTGGCCAAACTTGGCGCCCGAACCCAGAGCTGTCAGGCCGCCGAGCGCGAACACGGCCACGAGCAGGATTGCGACCGGACGACGCATCACGAAGCGTGCCACGTTCGACCACATGCCGTGATCCTTGGGTGCGAGGTCGCCGCGAATCACCTTGAGTCGGTTTACGCCGTCGCCGATAAGGCGCATGGCGGCGGGCAGGGCGATGATTGCGCCAGTGACGCTCAGCACGACCACGGCCACGCCACCGAGCGCGAGCGAGCGAAGGAAATACTGCGGGAAGAAGTACATGGCGAGCAGCACGAGCGCCACGGTCAGACCCGAGAACAAAACTGTGCGTCCGGCCGTTTCGACGGTGGTCGCGACCGCCTCGCGAATGTCGCGTCCGCGTTTGCGTTCTTCGCGATAGCGATTGACCATAAGCAGCGCGTAATCGATGCCGAGTCCCAGGCCGAGTCCGGTAATCAGGTTGACGCTAAAAATGGAAGTCTCGGTTACCTGGGTTGCGACCCAGACCGCAAAGAAGGAACCTACGATCGCGAGGCCACCAACCAGCAGCGGCAACCCGGCGGCGACGAGCGAACCAAAGACAAAAAGCAACAGGACGATGGTGATCGGAACCGCAATCGATTCCGCGGTGATGATGTCGGTCTCGATCGAGTGGTTGAGCTCGCCCGTGACCGCGGCGAAACCGGCCACATAGACGGTCGCGCCTTCGAAGCCATCGGCGTAAGCGTCGGCGATTCGACCCGCGGTCTTCGACTGCGACTGGTCCTCGCTCAGGTAGCCAAAGAAGTAGACGGCCTTACCATCGTTGCTCTTCAGGCTGGCAGGCTGACCTAGGTCGTAGTAGCTCTCGACCTTGTCTACGCCGTCCGTGCCCGAGAGCTCTTCCATGAAGCGCTTGGTGAGCAGCTGATTCGAGGTGTCGTCCGCCGGCGAACCGAAATCGATGATGCCTACAAGGTCGGCCGACTTGACGTCGAACTCGGCCTCGAGAATCTGGCTAACCTTGGCCGACTCCGAGTTGGGGTCGTCGTAGCCGCCGCCCTTCAGGCCGGCGAAGGCCTGGAACCCCCAGATGGATGACAACGCGATGAGCGCGACATAGCCGAACAGCACGGTCTTGCTGTGCGAGATCACGTACTTGGCTAGGCGCTTCATAACCTGAATCCTCAATTCGATTCGACCGATGGTTTCAAAGGCCGATAGTTCGTGCGAGACTGCCGTTATGAACAAGCGCGCGGTCTTCTTTTTTATTCTCGCAGGAATCGGCCTAATCACGGCCTGGTGGTTCAACACGCTCGGCATTATGCAGGGGCAGGATTTCCTCGCGGCCTGGTTCGCGACCCCGGCCGATTGGGTGCTTTCGGCCGACCTGCTGATCACGGCGGCCGCCGCCGTGGCCTACATGATCTGGGACTCGCGCCGGATCGGATTCAAACGCGTTTGGGTCCTTGTGGCCCTTGGGTTCATTAGTGCGGTCGCGTTTGTCTTTCCGCTCTACCTAGCACTGCGCGAGCTTCACCTGGCACGCCAGGCCGATGCCTATGCCAGCCCGTACGGCAAGGTCGAATCGTTCGAGGTTAACGGGCGCCGCTACCGAGCCTTCGTTCCTAACGGTCTGACCGCCAAGACTCCGGTGCTAATCACACACGACGCTCAGAACTACATGCTCGAGCCCTCCAAGACTTGGAACGGCCTCAACTGGGGAATCATCGAGGCCATCAATGCCGATCGAGTGCTGCCTCACCCGACCCGCGGCCTTCCATTGATTGTCTCGGTACACCTGCTTGACGACCCCTACCGACTGAATGAGTTGGCTCCCGAGGACTTCATGGCTACGCGCATGCACCTGTGGGATGACGTTCCTTCAGAGATCAAGCCGCCAAAGATTGAACTGTGTGGCAATGCGTACATCGACGACATCGTGTCTAACCTGCTGCCTGAGATAGAGCGTCGCTATGGCATCAAGTCGACCAGCGAAAACACCGCCATCGGCGGTTCAAGCATGGGTGGTTTGGCATCGATGTATGCCACCGTGCGACACCCGGAGCGTTTCGGAGCCACGCTCGCGTATTCGACCCACTGGCCAATCGGCCGCGACGAACTAGTCGATTACCTAATCGGGTCAATGCCAAACGACGGCAAGCACATCATGTGGACCGACCGCGGTGACCTCGACTTGGATGCAAGCTACGAGCCGTTCCACGAACGCGCTGTTGCGCTGGCAGAAAGCCTGGGTTGGCAGCGTGAAAAGAACTTCGTGAGCGCGGTCTTCTATGGCACCGGCCACCGCGAGGACTACTGGGCTCGCCGCGTTGAGCTGCCGATCAACTGGTGGCTCAGCACGCTCGACTAGCCTGTGGCGTCGCCGCTGCTATTTCTAGAAGAGCTTTTCGGTGATTTGGCGGTGCTCGCTCATGAAGCGAACCACGTCTGGGTCAACCTGCACGTCACGCAACGCGATCGCGCGCGTCAGATAGAGCCCAGCCAGCGACCGGATGCGGCTTAACGCCACGTAGGTCTGCCCCGGCGCGAATGCGCCGCCAGCCATGTCGACTTGGGCCTCGTCGTAGGTCTGGCCCTGCGACTTGTGGATCGTCACGGCCCAAGCTAGGCGAAGAGGTATCTGCTGGTATTCGGCAAGCACGTTTGGAACCACGACGTCACGCCAGCGCTGGGCGGCTTCGTCAAATTCCTGGTCGATCTCGTAACGCACCTTTTCCCAAGTGGAAACACCCACCTCGAAAACTTCGTTATCTACCTGGACGGTCACGCCTCCGCGGTCGGGCAAAGCAATAACGTGACCGATGGTGCCGTTGACCCAGCGGCGCATGCGCGAACCCTCGGAATCCTTGAGGTTGCCGTCATCGTTCTTGATGAACATGACCTGCGATCCGACTTTGAGCGTCAAGGTCGACTCGGCTGGAAGCGCGCGACCGAACAGAGTCGCGTCGCCCGAGGCGAACTTGCCGTGGAACTGCTTGGCGGGTGCCTCAATCTTGGCCAGGCGGCCTGCGTTTACCGCATCCACCTTGGCATTGTGAGTAGCTAGGCGAATCACGTCTTCGTGCGGCGGCCAGCGGTTGCCGGCGGCGTTCAACTCGTCGAGCATTTCCTGAGTGCACGAACCGTCGCGAATCGCGTTCAGGATCTCTTTGAAGCGCTCGTCGCTCTGGCGGAATATCATGCTTAGCTCGTAGCGCTCGAGCTCGGTCTGGCGCCATACGTGGGCGTCGAAGAACCACGGGCTGCGATAGCCATCGCCCGAGTCACCGGCATAAAAGTAGTTCTTCTCTTCTGGGGTGCTCACAACTGGCGCGAGCTGGTACGGATCGCCAAACATGATGACCTGAGCGCCACCGAACGGCACGCGACGCTTGCCGCGTGCGATACCCATGGCGCGGCTGATCGCATCCATCAGGTCGGCGCTGACCATCGAAACTTCGTCGATGACCAAGACGTCAATCGCGGCAAGCACCTCGCGGGTGCGGCGGCCGAGGTGCTTCGAGATGTCGACGTCGCCAAGCAGGCCGAACGGGAACGTAAACAGCGAGTGGATGGTGCTGCCGCCAACATTCAGCGCGGCCACGCCGGTAGGCGCGCACACGGCAACCGACTTGCGCGTGTTCTCGATGAAGTAGGCCAGCAGGGTCGACTTGCCGGTGCCGGCACGACCGGTCACAAAAACGTGGTTCTCGGTCGATTCGATGTAGTCAAAGAGGTGTTGCTGCTCTTCGCTTAGAGTCACCTGGGCGAGCGTCATTGAGCACCACCCCCGGTTCGTTCATCGCGTTTGGCCAAGTTCGCAAGCATTTGATTGTATGCGTCGATGTCAGCGCCGCCGGTTCGATCGCTCTGCCTGTCGAGGCGTTTCGCATCCTTGGCATCGCTGCGGTACCACTGAACCGAAACCATGATGGTCAGGATCGCGGTGGGCATCTCACCTATGCCCCAGGCGATGGCGCCACCGGTCTGCTGATCGGCCAGCGGGGTCTCACCCCAGGTGCGGCCCATAGCGCCATACCAATCAGCCAGAATCAACCCTTCGGCTGACATCAAACTTAGGCCGAAGAAAGCGTGGAACGCCATGGTGCCGATGAGCAGGAGCAGGCGAACGGCAAAAGGTAGACGGTTCGGGCCTGGGTCGATACCGACCAGGGCCTGCGCGAACAGGTATCCCGTAATCAGGAAGTGCACGACCATCCACTCGTGACCTAGGTGGTCGCTGGTCGACCAGGCGAACAGCGGTGTGTAGTAGAACGTGACGAGCGAACTCGCGAAGAGCACGGCCGCAATTAGCGGGTGCGCGATGAATTGCGCGTACTTGGTGTGTACCGCCCAGAGAGCCCATTCGCGCAATCCGCGACTGTGATCGTGGCGCTTCGCGGCGGCACGCGAGATCAGCGTGATTGGCGCACCCGGCACGAGCATCACCGGAATCAGCATGGCCAGGATCATATGGCCGATCATGTGCGCGCTAAACAGGTACTCCTGGTAGGCGTTGATTGGCCCCGACGTAACCCAGACCAGCACAAGCCAACCTGCCAGCCAGCTGAGCGTGCGACCAAGCGGCCACGTGTCGCCGCGCTGACGCAAGCGGCGAACGCCATACAGGTATGCACCGGCGGCGAAGACTGCGATGACGAGCCACAGCAGGTCGATGCGGAATGCGGTCAGCCACCGTTCGGCGGTCAGCTCGGGCGGCAGTGGTTCGCCAGTCAAAATCTGTGCCGGGGTCGGGTTGAGCACGGCCTCCTCGCCCGGTGGTGCCGTTCGGGCCAGGGCTGCGGCAAGGCCGGCGGTAGCAGCCATGATGGCGAGCTCGACCAACACGAGCCGTAGGTCGATCGACTTACCCTTGCGACGAATTCGGTATGCGGCGCCGAGGCCGCCGAGCAGCACGAGGCCGATGGTCTTGAGTGTCAGCAGGAGCCCGTAGTCGGTGAACAGGTTGGCCGCGTCGCCCAGGCGAATCCAGGCCGAGGCGATTCCCGAAACGGCTACCAGACCGAATGAAACGAGGGCCAGGGTCGAATAGCGCGCGGTCAGGCCGGCGGCAATCGGCGACTTGCGCTGGGTGAGCACGGCAATCAGACCACCCACCCACATCGAGACGCCGACCAGATGCAAGCCCATAGAGTTGACGGCCATCGCGTGGTTTGCGGTTCCGGCGGCGTGACCAGTCAGAGCGATCGGCACGAGTCCGACAAAACCGATCGCGACTAGCGCCACCATCCAACTGAGGCTTCGCACCATCAGCGCAGCGATAGTCATCGCTGCCGCGGCAAGCAGGTTGAGGCTGAGGAACTGCCCCAGCTCGATCTGGGTCATGAAGAGCCACAGGCCCTGCCCGAATGCATCTGTGAAGGCCACGGCGGTGCCGGTGACGTTCGAGTAGGTCAGGAACAAGGTGGCGAGACCCGAGACGGCCCAGCTGCCGGCGGCGAACGCGATCAGGTTCAGGCTGCCCGCCAGTTCCTTCGAGCGGTCTGGAACCGCGAATGCTGCGAAGATGCTGGCGCCCAGGGCAGTGCCGAGCGAGATGTTAAACAGCGACTTGGCTATTGGCAGGCCCCAGCGCACGACCGGCCCCGGATCGGCGAGGGTCAGCGGGTCGGCCGCATGACCGATTCCCAAGCCCAGCAGGGTGCCCAAAACCGCGAAGGATGCGACCAGCGCAACCACCGCCGCCTTGCGACCCCAAGAAAAACTCACTGGTTAAGCCTAGGTCAAGCACCGACTCTTATTCGGCGGGCGGGGCATCCCCCGGTTAATGCGAAAGGGCGCTGACCTAAGTCAGCGCCCTAACGGGTGTTGTAAGAAAACTTACTTGACTGCAGCCTTCAGCTTCGAGCCAGCCGAAACCTTAACGGTGTTTGCTGCTGCGATCTGGATGGTTGCGCCGGTCTGAGGGTTGCGGCCGGTGCGAGCTGCACGGTGACCCTTCTCGACTGAGAGCCAGCCAGGGATGGTAACCTTGCCACCCTTGCCAACGGTCTTTGCGATGGTCTCGAACAGCGAGTCAACAACGCGGTTAACAGCTGCCTGCGACTCACCAGTTGCAGCAGCAACTGCTGCTACGAGCTCGCTCTTGTTTAGCGATGACATATGTCCTCCTGGACGTCTAGTGGTTTGACGTGGTGTCGAGTACAAACTACAACGAATAACAACGGTGTAGTTCTCATTCTTCGGCGTGTCACGTAACAGTTGTTTCCTTATTTTTATTGGGATTCCGCCCCGTTTACCCGATTTGCAACTCGGCGATCGACCCCAAACTAGCCCTTTCGGGCCGGTTAACTACGGTAAACCGCACAGAATCAACCCCGGTATGCGCATTCCGCGCCACGACGCGGATATCGGGCTGATGTCAAGACCGATCCAAATTGTGTCGTTTATTCGTCGGAGTAAATCCGGGCAAAAGAAAACCCCGCCACTTGGGCGGGGTCCTCATAAAGCTTTGCTTACCAGCTCGACTTGGTGATGCCTGGCAGCTCGCCACGGTGAGCCATGTCGCGGAAGCGAACACGCGAAACACCGAACTTGGTGAGAACACCACGTGGGCGACCGTCGATCGCGTCACGCGAGCGAACGCGCACTGGCGATGCGTTGCGAGGCAGCTTCTGTAGGCCGAGGCGTGCTGCCTCTACCTGCTCAGGAGTGCTGTTTGGGTCGACGAGAGCCTTCTTCAGCTCAAGACGCTTTGCTGCGTAACGCTCAACGACAACCTTGCGCTGCTCGTTCTTTGCGATCTTGCTCTTCTTAGCCATTCTTAACGCTCCTCGCGGAATTCGACGTGCTGACGTACAACTGGGTCGTACTTCTTCAGAACTAGACGGTCTGGGTCGTTGCGGCGGTTCTTCTTGGTCACGTAAGTGAAACCAGTGCCGGCAGTCGACTTCAGCTTGATGATCGGACGGATGTCCTTGTCCTTCTTAGCCATTTAGCTGCTCCTTAGATCTTCTCGCCACGAGCAAGCAGCGAAGCAACTACAGCCTCGATGCCGCGAGCGTCAATTACCTTGATGCCGCGTGCCGAAAGGTTCAGGGTTACGTTGCGCTTCAGCGAAGGGACGAAGTAGGTCTTCTTCTGGATGTTTGGGTTGAAGCGACGCTTGGTCTTGTTCTGGGCGTGCGAGACGTGGTGGCCAAACTGTGGGCCGGTCTCAGTCACCTGGCAATACGCTGCCATTTCTTCTCCTTATTAGGGGCAAGCCAGAACGACCGGTTCTTTTGAACCTTGGTCAATGGCTTGATCAAAACGTGGTTGCACAATGTCGCAAGACAGGCAACTGCTCAAGTTTAGGCGAGCGGGCGGTTGTTAAGCAAGTCTCGACTTCAAAATCACGACCGACACGCCGCACATACGCCAAAAATGTCGATGGTGTGGCTCGGCGAGCTAAATCCGTGGGCTGCCGCAACCTCGTCTGCCCAGGTTTCGACTCGGTGTGCCTCGATCTCGAGGGTGAGCCCGCAGACCCGACAGATCAGGTGATGGTGATGGTCGGTGGTGCAGGCGCGATACAGCGATTCGCCGCTGGCTCCCTGCAGCGAGTCGGCCTCGCCAGCCTCGGCCAGGTCGGCGAGCGCGCGATAGACGGTGGCCAGACCGATAGTTGAGCCGTGGTTGCGCAGCACGAGGTGCAACTGCTGCGCGCTGACGAAGCCGGTGGCTTCGGAGAGCGCGTGGCGAACCGCATCCTTTTGTCTGGTGTTGCGCTTGGCGGGAACGTTGGTCACGCGGCGACCGCCCCTCGTTCGCGGATTGCGGCGATGCCTCGCGCGATGCCGTAGATGAGGAACGAGATGGTGGTCACGTAAGGGCTGATCGGCAGGCTGGCGCCAACGGCCAACAGGATGCCGCCGAGCACGGCAACGAGCGCGAATGCGACAGCCAGCAAGGGAACCAAGACTGGCGACGAAGTGAGCTTGAGTGCCGATGCGGCCGGCGTGACCAGCAGGCTGAGCACGAGCAGTGCGCCGACCACCTGAACACTGGCGGCCACCGACAGGCCGAGCAGCAACATAAAGAGGAACGACAGTGCGCGAGTAGGTACTCCGCGGGCGGCGGCGACCTCTGGGTCGAGGCTTGCGAAATTGAGCGGGCGCCAAATCAGCAGCAGAGTGACGATGACGACCAGGCTGATGCTGGCCAGCCAGACGAGCTGCGGGTCGTTGACCGCGACGATCTGACCGGTGAGCAGGCCGAACTTGTTGGCTGCGCGGCCTTCATAAAGCGAGAGCGCGAGGATTCCGAGACCGAGGCCGGCCGGCATTAGGACGGCCACGATCGAGTTGCGTTCGCGGGCACGAGCACCGAGCCAGCCGATGATGCCGGCGGCCACGAGCGAACCGAGCAGCGAGCCGAACACCACGTCGACGCCGAACAGCAGTGCGATGGCTGCACCCGCGAAGCTCAGTTCGCTGATTCCGTGCACTGCGAAGGACATGTCGCGGTTATTCACGAAGATGCCGATTAGTCCGCCCACGACAGCGAGCAGTCCACCTGCAATAAGCGAGTTGGTGATGAGCGGTAGGAGCTCTGCGTAATCGGTGAAGTCAAAGAGAACCATTAGTGCCACTCCTCATCGGGGTGGTGGTCGTGCTCGTGGGTGCCGAGCACCACGATGCGACCCTGGTTGCGGACCACGTCAATAGGAGTGCCATACAGCTCGCTCAGAACCTCGCTGCGCAGCACCTCGTCTGGGGTTCCGATTCTGAACTTGCCGTTCGCTAGGTAGAGCACGCGGTCGACCATGTCGAGCACCGGGTTAACGTCGTGGGTCACGAACAGCACCGCGGCCTCGTGTTCGCGACGTTCGCGGTTCAGCAGTTCGGCGATGGTCTTCTGCTGCTGTGGGTCGAGCGCGCTCAGCGGTTCGTCGGCAAGGATCAGGCGGGGTTCGCCAATCACGGCCTGACCCACTCGCAGTCGCTGTAGCTCGCCGCCGCTCAGCGTGCCGACGGGCTTGCTGGCAAATTCGCTCGCGCCGATAGCCTCGATCATCTGCGCAACGCGTTTCTTGTGCTGACGCGAGTGCCTCGAGAACGGCAGGTGTGGCAGGCCAAACTCGTGGCCGTCCAGGCCAAAGTGCAGCAGGTCGCGGCCGCGCAGGCGCAGGCCGGAATCCATCGCGCGGTTCTGTGGAATGTAGCCGATGCGTCGGCTGCCGCGTTGGGCGCGCTTGCTTCGCACCGAGCGGCCGAGCACCCGAATGCTGCCCTCGGTCAGTGGTTGTTGGCCGAGGATGGCCTTCAGTAGCGTCGACTTGCCCGAGCCGTTCGAGCCAATCACGGCGATGAACTCGTGCGGCTGAACCTCCAGGTTGAGGTGGCTCCAAAGAACGCGATCGCCGAAGGCCATGCTCGCGTTGCTGATGGTCAGCACCGGCTTAGTCAAAGTCGCCCGCCGAACTCTCGCCAGTGGTCAGTGCCGTTTCGATGTCTAGCAGCACGTTGCTCTTGAAGTTGATGTAGCTCTGGTCGGCCTCGGTCTGAAACTCGCTCACGCTGACCACAGGCACGTTGTTGGCCTGGGCAACCTTGACCAGCGCGTCCACCTGGGCGCTAGCCGTCTGCGCGTTCACGAACAGCACTTTGATGCTGCCCGACTTCAACAGCTTTTCGAGCTCGGCGATTGAGGCGAGGGGCGCATCCGTCTCTTCTTCGATGGCCTCCTTGAAGGCCTCCGGTGTCTTGTCGGTGAAACCGAGCTCGGCGATCAGGTAGTCGAGCAGCGGCTCGGTGGCTAGAACCTGCGCGTCTGGTTTGATGTCCGAGATTCCAATCATCTGCTCACCGAGCAACTTTAGGTCGGATACAAACTCATCGTGGCCCGCGTCAAATGCGGCCTGAGAAGCGGGTTCAATCTCGACGAGAGAATCGCGGATGGCGTCCGCCGCCGTGAGAACGGCCTTGTTCGAGAACCAGAAGTGTTCGTTGTCTGATCCCGAATTCATGGCGACCAGGCTGGCAATGTTTATCAATCGACCGTTAGCCGCATCGCCTGCGGCCATTGTCTCGAGGAATGCGTCATAGCCACCGCCGTTGACAATGATCAGGTCGGCCTTGTTGACCATTAGTTGGTCGCGGGTCGACGCCTCGAACGAGTGCGGATCTTGGTTGGCGTTGTCGATCAGCGGTTCGGCCGCAACTCGGTCGCCGCCAATTGCCTGCGCGATGCTCGCCCAAACCTTCGTCGCCGAAACGACGTGAATCAGGCCGTCATTGGTGGACGCGCCCTGCGCGCAACCGCTCAGCGCGAGCGCGAGGGTCGTCGCGGTTAGCGCCGCGAGCGCCTTTCTTGCAATGCTGATCACGTGCCAAGGCTAAACGCTATTGATAATCGTTGTCAATAACAGTCTTGAGGCAGGAACCAAAGCCCAAGAGCGTAGTTCGTTTAGTAGATTGGTGCGCCGGTGCTGGTGTCGTAGCCGTAGATCGGCTGCCCGGTTGCGGTGTCAAAGGCTACTGGCTGACGACCTGAAGCCGCTGCTGGGCCAACAGTGCTGCTGGCCGCGGGCTTGTTCAGCAGCGAGGCAATCGCCGCCGCCACCGATAGCAGAATGGCTAATCCGTATAGATAACTGGCAGGGGCACTGCCGAAAGTCCATTCCCAGACGGTTCCAGAGCTCTGCAAAAGACCGAAAGCAATCGCGTTGACAATGAAGAATGTGACAACGCCCAAGGCTAAGGCGAAACCCGGTAGAGCGCGAAGAACTCGACTAGTGGCAAAGGCGTTGATCAATACTGCAGCGATCATCAAGACTGGTTCGGTGAACGGCAGGAGCGTGTATTGCAAGTAACTGAAGCTCGTGGGCGTGAAGTCAAAATACCTAAAGGAATCCGACACAAGGCCTGGATTCCTCAAGATTTCCGTCAGGTTCTGAAAAAGTGGCCAAGCGCCAACTACCAACGCGGCAAGCGCCAGCCAAAAGCTAAGCGACAACTTCGATTTGGGTGCGTTCATTGAGTCCCCCAAGTCACTCGACCCGAAGGTCGAAAAACAAACAACCGGTCGGCTGTTAGTCCAAAAGTAGCGCAGGCTCCTCGATAACCGAAGCTACATCCTGCACAAATCGCGAAGCGACGTCGCCGTCGACAACGCGGTGGTCGAAGGTCGCGCCGATGGTCGTGATCTGGCGAACGACGATCTCGTTGTTGACTACCCAAGGCTTCGGGCGAATCGAGCCGAGGGCAACAATGCCAACCTCGCCCGGGTTCAAGATCGGGGTTCCGGTGTCGACACCAAAGACACCGATGTTGGTGAGCGTGATGGTGCCGTTCGACATGTCGGCGATCTGGGTCTTGCCCTCGCGAGCTGTCATCGCCAGCTGCTCGATCGCCTGGGCGAGCTCGAGCATCGACATTTTGTCGGCGTCCTTGATGTTAGGCACGATAAGACCGCGCGGAGTCGCCGCAGCGATGCCGAAGTTCACGTAGTTGTGAACGATGATCTCTTCGTCGGTCCAGGTCGAGTTGACGGTCGGGTTGCGGCGCACAGCCCACATCATCGCCTTGGCCATGATCAGCAGCGGGGTCACCTTGACGCCGGCAAAGTCGGTGGATGCCTTCAGGCGCTTGACGTATTCCATCGTGCGGGTCGCATCGACGTCGACAAAGATGCTGACGTGTGGGGCGGTGAATGCCGACTGCACCATTGCCGCAGCGGTGGCCTTGCGCACGCCTTTAACCGGGATGCGCTCCTCGCGCTCGCTAGGAGCCGCAGGGGTGCTGAGGTTGCGGAAAACCGAGGCCTGGTTGGCCGCGTTCACGACGTCTTCGCGAGTGACCTCGCCGGCGGTGCCGGTGGCTGCAACCTTGGTCAGGTCGACGCCGAGGTCGCGGGCCAGCTTGCGCACCGGTGGCTTGGCGATGACCGAATCCTCGGCGACGAGCGCTGCGGTGTTCAGTAGGCCGGTCGCTGGGTTAGCGACAACTGGAAGAGCGGTGGTGGCAGCGGTCGATGCCGAAAGAGCCGCGGCCGATACGTGACGCTGGCGGCGCGAGGCACCGGCCGCATCGTTTACGCCATAGCCGACGAGAGTCGGGTTCTTTGCTGGGAAAGGCTTCGAGCCTTCCTCGGCGGCGACCGACTGAGCGGCGGCTTCGGCCGCGGCCTCGTGCGCGGTTGCCGCAGCGGCTGCAGCGGCCGGATCGATCACAGGAATCGAGGTGGTCTGCACAGCGCCGGTTGCGCCATCCATGACTGCACAGGCGATGATCGGCTTGCCAACCTCGACGGTCTCGCCCTCGGCCGCCATCAGCTCGGCTACGGTGCCCGCAAACGGGCAAGGAAGCTCAACGAGAGACTTGGCGGTCTCGATCTCGACGATGATCTGGTTGACCGAAACCTGGTCGCCGACCTTTACCTTCCACGAGACGATCTCGGCCTCGGTGAGGCCTTCGCCAACGTCTGGAAGGTTGAAGTATGCGAGCTGAGTCATGGTGCAGCCTCTCGTTTAGTAGGCGAGCGAACGGTCGACAGCTTCGAGGATTCGGTCTGCGTCAGGCAGGAACACCTCTTCAAGCTTTGCGGCTGGATACGGAACGTCGAAACCACCGACGCGAAGCACCGGAGCTTCGAGGTGGTAGAACGCGAGTTCGTGCACGCGGGCAGCAACCTCGCTGGCGACCGAAACGAAGTTGCTCGCCTCTGATGCAACGACTAGGCGACCCGTCTTCTTTACCGATGCCACGATGGTCGAAAAGTCGATTGGGCTCATCGAGCGCAGGTCGATTACCTCGAGGCTGCGACCCTCCTCGGCTGCGATCTCGGCTGCCTGCATTGCGGTGGTGACCATCGGGCCATAAGTGGCGATGGTGACATCGCTGCCCTCGCGAAGAACTCGCGCGGTGTGCATGCCGGCAGGTGGCTCGTCCAGGTTGACCGGGCCCTTCTGCCAGTAGCGACGCTTAGGTTCGAAGAACATGACCGGGTCGGTCGAGGCGATGGCCTGCTGAATCATCCAGTAGGCATCGTTCGGGTTCGACGGACTGATCACGCGCAGACCTGCGGTGTGAGCAAAGTACGCCTCTGGGCTCTCGCTGTGGTGCTCGACCGCGCCGATGCCGCCACCGTAAGGAACACGGATGACGACCGGCATCGTGGTAGCACCCTCGCTGCGGTTCTGCATCTTGGCCAGCTGCGTGGTGATCTGGTTGAAGGCAGGGAAGATAAAGCCATCGAACTGAATCTCGACCACCGGACGGTAGCCGCGCATGGCCAGACCGATAGCGGTGCCGACGATGCCGGCCTCGGCGATAGGCGAGTTGAAGACGCGGTCCTGGCCGAATTCCTTGTGCAGACCCTCGGTCACGCGGAACACGCCGCCGAGCTCGGCGATGTCTTCGCCGAACATCAGAATCTTGTCGTTCTCGGTCATGGCCTTACGCAGGCCAGCATTGATCGCCTTGGCGATCGTCATCTCTGCAAAGTTAGCCATTAGTGCACGCTCCCGATGTTCGGAATCTGGCTAGGGTCGGCGCCACCGAGGTGCGCCTGGTCGCCGAAGGAAGATTCGTATGCCTCGAGCCAAGCCAACTGCTCTTCGATCAGCGGGTGCTGCTCGCTGTAGACGTAGTTGAACATGTTCTGGAACGGCGGGTTGGCCAGAGCGAAGGTTGCCGAACGAATCTCTTCGCTCAGCTTTTCGCCGGCCTGCTCGACCTCGTCGAAGAAGTCCTGGCCGATGCCTTGACGGCGGAGGAACTTCTCGAGGCGGGTCAGCGGGTCGCGCGCCTTCCAGTACTCCACCTCTTCGTTAGAGCGGTACTTGGTTGGGTCGTCGCTAGAGGTGTGCGCACCGATGCGGTAGGTCAAAGCCTCGATTAGGAACGGGCCGGAGCCGCCGCGGGCTTCGTCCATGTGCTTCTTGGTGACCGCGTAGCAAGCCAGAACGTCGTTGCCATCGACACGGATGCCTGGCACGCCAAAGCCCGCGCCGCGCTGGAACAGCGGCACCTTGGTCTGCGTGTGAGTCGGTGACGAGATCGCCCACTGGTTGTTCTGCACGAAGAAGACGAGCGGAGCCTGGTTATTGGCGGCGAACAGCATGGCCTCGCTGACCTCGCCCTCGGCGGTGGCACCGTCGCCAACGTATGTGATTACTGCCTGGTCGTCAGGTGTGCCCGTGCCCACCTTGCCGTCGAACTTGACGCCCATGGCGTAGCCGGTGGCGTGCAGTGTCTGGGTGCCGAGCACGATTGCGTAAAGGTGGAAGCGCGTCTCGTCTGGGTTCCAGCCACCGTGGTTGACGCCGCGAAGCATCTTGAGGATCGACATGAGGTCGATTCCGTGGGTAATGGCGACGCCGTGCTCGCGGTAGCTAGGGAAGATGTGGTCGTTGTGGCCGACCGCGTAACCCGAACCGATCTGCGCGGCCTCTTGGCCAACCGCAGGAATCCAGAGGCCGAGCTGGCCTTGGCGCTGAAGCGCGTTGGCCTCGAAGTCGAACCGGCGGATGCGTGCCATGTCGCGGTAGAACTTGAGGAAGTCTGCCTCGTTTAGCTCTTGAACGAGCTTGGCGTACTCGGCGTATTGCGGCGCGACGCTGTACTCGCCGTCAGGCGAGAGAAGTTGCACCATAGGCACGTTAGCGTCTTGAGCAGTCACGCATCTAATCTACTTTGCCCGTGGCACAATCAACTCATGATTCGTTTTCTGATCGGCTCGGCAATCAACGCGGTTGGCCTCTGGGTGGCGGCTTCGATTGTTCCTGGAATCCACTTCAACTCCTACTTCGGCGACGCCGGCTGGCAGCTCATGCTGTCGTACCTCATGATTGGTGCGATTTTCGGCATGGTCACCACATTCATCACCCCGGTGATCAAGGTTCTGGCCTTCCCGATTTACCTTCTGACCTTCGGCTTGATCTCGTTCGTGATCAACGGCGCTCTGTTGCTTTTTGTTGCATGGCTATCGAGCCTGCTGGGTGAGCAGACTCTAACCATCGACGGCTTCACTCAGACCGGCCTCGGCATCGACTCGCTCGGTTGGGCGATGCTCGGCGCGATCGTGATCAGCATCTCGTCGATGGTTGCCAGCTGGGTGCTCCGCCTAGTCCGCATCTTCTAAGGCGACATCAACCGGCCAACCTTCTGGCCGAATACCACTCGGTGCGGCCAGCCCTGCGACCGGCGAACTCTCGTATGAACTCGAGAGCTTCACTAGCGCGCACGGAACGGGATGCGTCGAACCGCCCAGCGGTCTCGACGTAGCCGGCGAGGTCGTGCACGGCGACCGGGCTTTGCCCTGCATCCAGATTGAAGCGTTCGCGAACCGTGAGCCAGTTTTCGCGAATCGCGTTGGGCCCGCCGTCAAGCATCGGCACGGGATCGTTGGTGTGTTCAAGGGCAATCACGTTGGTGCTGGGCGCGATGTCGGCCGCCGCAATCGGCGCACCGAACGTGACGATGCCGGAAACTTTGAACGCGTGTTGGTCGGCTGCGATGTTCGCAGCGATGATTCCCCCTTGAGAGTGGCCGACCAGTAAAACCTCGTCGCCGGCTCCGACCCTCGCCGAGCGCATCGCGGCCAAGACGGCTCGTTCGCTCGCGGCGACCTGCGCCGAATCGGCCATCGCGTGCACATTCGAGGTGACGTCGAGCGGGTTCTCACCCGCCTTAACCGACCACTCCTTGGTGCCGGGAATGTAGACAATCACTCTGTGGCCGAATCTCTCGATGCGGAACTCGGCCTGATCGCCGGCATCGCCGTCGGCCGAGGTTCGTTGCAGCCGCAGTGCCAGTTCGACCACGCTGTGCGGGGCGCTGATACCACCGGCGAAGCCGGTTCGAGATATTTCGATTTTGCCCTCGCGCAACAGGCCTAAGCGATTTGCCGAACCAAGCGCGCGACCGGCGAGCGCCGGAACGTCGACGCGTTCGATTGCGTTGATGCGACTCGCGATCGCGTGCTCGCCACCGAAATACTGCTCGCTAGCCAGCAGGCATCCGTTCTTGATTGCATCGAGCCGTTGCAGGATTCCGGGCAGCTCGATCGCAAGCAGGATCGCTCCCGAACCAAGGTTGGCCAGCGGCCCAAGCTCGTTATGCAGCGAGCTCTGCGCAAGTTCGACCTGCGAGCGAACCCGATCGAGTTCGCTGCGCGAGACGCGGATCGACCCGCCGCCGCGTATGGTCAGACCGGAACGGTCGTCGGTCACGGCAACCAGGTCGCGTCGACCCTGGCCTCCAGAGCGCGAAGCTCAGCTACCGCGTCCTCGATTCGTGCCGCGCACGCG
>JBEDDI010000007.1:0-58321 GCA_041176265.1 Actinomycetota bacterium | reverse complement strand
ACGTGACTATCGCGGGCGTGGGAGCTCCATATGATGGAACCTTCGCAATCAACGTCGGATCAGCTACGAGCTTCACTTACACGGTCGCAACGTCGGGCACAGTCGCTGCATTCAACCCAGTCTCGGCCACAGCCACCGGTGACCTTGGTTACAGTCGCACAGATGCTAACGGCTGGTGGTCTTTCTATGAGTCGCTAGAGGTTGCCCAAGATGGCCGCATCTACATGACGCGAGGCAACCTGGGTGACACAAACACGTACCAATACGTGTTGCGGTTCACGCGAATTTCAGGTTCAGTCTTCAGCTTCGAGAGACTCTTCTCGGTATCTGGCACCCCGTGTGCAATCGCCTTGATGTCAAACACCGAGATGCTCCTCAACGCTTGTGGAACCGTGAACAAGTACAGCACCACAGACGATTGGGTCACGAAGACCGTTGGTCCTGCCATCGCGACCTCGCAGAATGCCGGCATGCACTATGACCCAGCCGGTTATCTGAACATCACGGCAAATCAATACGACTTGGCCGCTGGCACTTCGCTGGCAAAGTTCCAAGGCACGGCCGCCACGTTGGAACTTTGGGAAATGCTGGGTTCAGACCTGTACGTTTCTAACAGCGTCGGACAATCGGCCACGCAGATTTACAGGTATACCGGTGCAGGCTCGGGACTCATGCTGCAATCGATAACGCCACCAACCACTTACACCGTTAGCTTCGACGCCAACGGCGGATCTGGTTCGATGGCTGCTCAGGTTTCGTCGGCATCTGCCAGCCTGACCCCTAATGCTTTCACTCGTACCGGCTACACCTTTGCTGGTTGGAACACGGCGGCCAATGGATCTGGCACGCCATATGCCAACTCGGCTAGCTATGCATTCGCGACCAATGCGACGCTGTATGCGCAGTGGACGGCAAACTCCTACAGCGTCACCTTCGATAGCCAAGGTGGTTCGGCTGTCAGTGCGTCGTCTTTCACAACCGGTGGATCCTTGACTCTGCCGTCAGGCCCGACTCGAGCAGGCTTTGCGTTCACGGGCTGGTACACCGCGTCTTCGGGCGGAGCATCGCTCTCGTCGCCATACAGTCCTGGAGTAACAGCTGCCGTAACGCTGTATGCCCAATGGGCCGCCAACGCCCAAGCCGTAGTCTTTGACTCGAATGGTGGTTCGGGCTCAATGGCCACCCAAACCGGATCGTCTGCATCGGCCCTGACGGCGAACTCGTACTCGCGAAACGGATACGCATTTGCGGGCTGGAACACGGCCGCTAATGGCTCAGGAACGACATTTGCCGACCAAGCTTCGTACCCATTCGCAAGCAGCGTAACCCTGTATGCGCAGTGGTCAGCCAACACCAATGTCGTAACGTTCGACAGCCAGGGCGGTTCGGCGGTGGCGTCGTCTTCATTTAGCACCGGCGGCTCAATGACCCTCCCAGCTGCGCCGACCAAGTTGGGTTATAACTTCGACGGTTGGTTTGCTGCTGCTTCGGGAGGCTCGGCTCTGTCATCGCCTTATTCTCCGGCTGCCACTTCTGCCATCACCCTTTACGCCCAGTGGTCGGCAGTCGTGCAACAAAACAACGTCCAGCAGAGCACGCCTGCCAGTGACGTTCGCTACCCCGTGGTCACCAGCATCTCCGCCCCCGCGTCGATCTTCGGATCTGCTGCAGTCGTCATACTGCGCGGTTACGATTTGCACGAAGTTTCGGCAGTCAGCTCTTCATCGGGCACGGCTTCAATCCTCGACTCATCGACATACGAGTTGGTAATCCAAATCACGGGTGCCGAGGTCGGCAAGGGCTGGGTTCTGCTGAGCAATTCGGCACGTTCGCTGAGAGTGATGGATTCATTCCGAATCTTCGATAAGGCTTCGACACCGGCCGTGCTGACACCAAAGGTTTCGACATTTTCTGCTTATTTCGCTGGGAACACTGCGCAGCTTGCACCTTCGGCCAAGGCTGCGGTGCGATCGGGCTTGCTCAATTTGAGTGAGGTCGTCTCGGTTGAAGTGGTCGGGTTTACCTCGAGCAAGAGGTTGACGGCTGCCGACAAGCGTCTCGCACTGGCTCGAGCTAACTCTGTTGCAGCCGCAATCCGCAGCCTCGCCCCCTCGACTCGAATTACTGTCAAGGTGGGACCAGCTATTGGAGTTGGCGCTGACAAACGTCGCGCAACGGTCACTGTCACAGCAGCCCCCTAGTCCTCAGCTTTGTGATTCTTCTAGCCTCTTTTATTAGGCTTAATCGCAGCCCCGAAAGGTATCTAAAGTGAACTTTGCGCAATCGAAGCACAAAGCCGCAGCGCTTGCTACGGCGCTTGCCGTTGTTGTATCTCCCAGCCTCATTGCCCAGCCAGCACAGGCGGTTACCAACTACACGGTAACGATCGTCTCGACCGGTGGCGCTGCCGAGAACTCCAACTGGACTTTTGCGAATGGTGAGATCACTCCCCAGGCCAGCGTATCCATCAACGCTTCGGACGTCGTTGCCAAGCTCGCTCTGGGGGATCTGGTTCTAAACGGCGACAAGATTCTCGTCAACGCCGGCATCAACTCCCCCGCGGCTAGCGACCTTACCTTCAAGTCGACCGGCAACATCATCGTCGCTGGTGCGCAGACCCTGCAGACGCTTGGTGGCGACATCGTCTTCAACGCCGACAGCGACGCAAATTTGACCGGCCATGTTCGCCTGGGCTGGGATTCGAACTGCGGCATGGGATATGTCAACACCAACGGCGGAAACATCATCATCGGTGGCGGCGCAAACCCAATCACCGGCGTTACGTCGGCCCAGAACGCAGACCTGCCTTCGACTCTCTGCCCCGGTGGTACGCCAGCACTCACGGGAACAGCGGTTTATAACTACTCTTTGAACGCTGCCGGTGGAAACATTAGCCTTCGCGGTGGCAGCCAGGCCCTTGGAACGGGCGTTTCGGTTCGCTCGCTCCGCATCAGCGGTTCTGGCGGCTTGACCCCGACCTTGCAGACCAGCGGTTCGGGAACCATCAATGTTTATGGCGACGGTAGCCTGATCAATCACAACAACGCTTGGGGTGTTGAGCTCGGCACGGTCAATATGACCACGGCAAGCGGCGCCATCGTTGTTGAAGGCCGCGGAAACCCGGCTTCTCCAACAAATGCGCGAGGAGTGGCAATTGGCGGTGTCGGCACATTCACGTCGGTCACTGGCGACATTTCGCTTCTAGACCGCACTAACGGAGCACTCGCTGGCTACACCGGCATCTACATGGGCGGAGCAATCAACGCGACCACCCAGGGTGACTTCACCATTCAGGCAGATGAGCTGGTTTTCGCCACGACTCTGACCGTCGCAGCTCAGAACGCAGCTATTACGGCCAACTCTGGTTCATCGTTTACGGCGACCTACACTACTGGCACCATCAACGCGAGTGGCACCCAGAACCTTTCGATTGGCGCACCAGGAAACACCGCCGCCGTCAACTTCAATGCTCCAGTTACCTCGGGTGGCCCAATCGCCGTCTACGGTGGAGCGATCACGGTGAACGCTGCTATGACGGCCACCAATGCCCCGATCACTTTCACCGCATCGACGTCTGTTACTCAGGGCGGCTCGGCAACGATCACCGCTTCGTCTCTAGACTTGCGTGGCACTGCAAGCTACAACCCTTCTGCCTTCACCGTGACGGGAGGTTCAGCGCAGGTGGCCTACTACGCCACCTTCGACACACAGGGTGGCAGTGCGGTAGCCACGAGGACGTATGGCTCGGGCGGAACTCTCGCTCTTCCAGCGGCTCCGACCAAGGCTGGTTTTGTCTTCCGTGGCTGGTTCCTTGCCGCGACGGGCGGAGACCCAATCCAGGCTCCATACTCGCCAGCAGCCAATGCCGACTTCACGCTCTACGCACAGTGGAGTCCCGCTGTTCCTCCTAAGGACTACCCAGAAGTGCAGCAGGTCAAGGTCGCACCGGTTGCCGAGGAAGGCAAGCCGATCGTGATCACGATTGCCGGCGACAAGATGAACTTGCCGCTGAAGGTCCAGGCCTCTAACGGCATCGCCGTACTAACTTCGCAGAGTGCAGGCTCTATCGAGGTGACAATCACCGGTGCTACCCCGGGCAAGGGCTCGTTGCTAATCCAAGGCGCGTCCCGTTCGCTGCAGTTGGCCGACCTCTACAGCGTGGCTGCGCCAAAGCCAGTTGTTAGCTTGCCGGTTTACAAGGAAGACGAGGTTGTCTTCGACGCGGGAAGCACCCGTTTGACTCCTTCGGACATCTCGGCAATTCGCGCTTCGATTGCCGGATCAAAGGTCGTCGGCGAGGTGACTGTGGCCGCTTGGCTGGTTGCCGCGAAGCCAACCGCTGCAGATCGAGCCACTGCCCGAGCACGGGCCAAGGCTGTCGCCACAGCGATTGCCAAGGTTCTGCCGGGTGTGCGCGTATCGATTACGACCGTAGCCGTGCCACGTTTCGCGTCAGCCAAGGACGTCGTCACGTACTCGTTCAGTGCGAAACCCTAGCGCCCCACTTCACTGATCCCGTATCTGGGATAGCCTTAAACTTCCTTGATTTTGGGGCTGGCTTTTTGCACCCAAAATTGCATCGAATGGAGTGGCGTGGAGTTTATTTTGGCAAGAGGATGGCGACGAATCGTCGCCTCGTTTGCCGTGCTCACGACCGCCATCTTGGGAGTTAATCTGCTCCCGATTAAGGCCGAAGCGGCAGCAGTCACCCCCAACAACACCGCCTGTGCCACCGATGGTTACTGCTATGCCGATTTCACCACGGTTGTTGCTAGCGGGACCTGGACTATCCCGGCCGACACCTACAGCATCGACATTTTGACTGTCGGTGGCGGTGGAGGTGGAACCCGCGGCAAGTGCGCCTACGTTTGGGGTCAGGGCGGTGGCGGTGGCGGTTTCGCAGAGGTCTTCAACCAGCCAGTGACGCCGGGCGCAAGTGCGACCATTGGCGTTGGCGCGGGTGGCACGGCCTCGGGCAACTGTGACACCAGCACCCAGGGTGGCACGGGTGGCACCAGTCTCGTCGTCGTCGGCTCTGTAGGCGTTCGCGCATATGGCGGCTACTCGCCGCAAACGGGCACGATCTACAGCTCCAACCTCGGCGGAAACTCGGGCAACAACCTGATTAATGGAGTCAACGGTTCGGGAACTTCCGGCGGTGCCCCTACTTATGACACCACAGGCAACTGCACCGGTGCCTCGCTTTGCGCAGCAGGTGGTGGTGGTGGTGCCGGTGCCGCAGCAGCTGGCATGAATGCTGGCACGGGCAAGGTTTCGAGCCTCACCGGACTCCGTTACGGTGGCGGTGGCGCCGGCCGCAACAACAACGTTTATGGAACATCCGACTCGTACGCGGGCGGCAGCGCAAGTTGCACTGCCGCAGCCAACCGCGGTGGTGGTGGTGCCGACTGTGGCAGCAGTGCCGGTGCCGGTGGTTCTGGCTACGTCTACATCCGCTACATGCCAGGCCCAACCGTATCGACATCACCAACTTCAACGACGATTTCAACTGGCAGCACGGCCACCTTTACTGCTGCAGCTACCAAGTCGAGCCACTTGACCACGGCAAGCATCGCCTACCAATGGCAGCAGTCGACCGACAGCGGTACCACTTGGGCGAACATCTCGGGTGCGACCGGCGCCAGCTACACCACGGCCACCCAATCAAGCACCGCAAACTCCGGCTATAAGTACCGTGCCAAGGTCACACAGACTGGAACGACCGGGTCAATCCTGCCGAGCGGCTTCACCTACACGTCCGCAGCTACCATGACGGTCCAAACGGCGCAGTCCATCACTTTCAACAGCATCACCGACAAGACTTACGGCGACGCAGCCTTCACGGTTTCGCCAACCGCTACTTCAGGGTTGACCGTCGCCTTGACCTCTGCGACCACCGCTGTGTGTACCGTTTCGAGTTTCACCGTGACGATGATTGCCGCCGGCACCTGCACCCTGAACGCAAACCAGGCCGGCAACGCTACCTACTACGCCGCCACGCAAGTGCAACAGAGTTTCAATGTGGCCACCAAGGCGCTGACGGTTACTGCTAATAACGACACCAAAACCTACGGGACCACGAAGACTTATGGCAGCGGATCATCGGCGTTTACGTCGAGCGGTCTCGTCGGCAGCCAGACCATCGGCTCGGTCACTATCACGGCATCCGGTGGCGCGGCTTCAAGCGAGAACATTGGTTCTTACACCCTCACCCCCAGCGCCGCGACCGGCGGCACCTTTGTTGCTTCGAACTATGCGATTACCTACTCAACGGGCTCGCTCACCGTTTCGGCGGCAACATCGACGTTCACTTGGGCATCCGCATCGACAGCGTATTCCACCGGTGCAACCTACACGCTAACCCCACCGACGATCACGAGTGGCAACACCGGCACCTGGTCGTATGCGTCTAGCGACTCCACCGTTGCCTCGGTTCAAAGCGGAGCAACGCTAAGCCTGCTCAAGGCGGGAACCACAACCATCACCGGCACGTTCACTTCTGCGACCTCGAACTACACGAGCGGCACTGTGACCATGGTTCTCACCGTAACTTCGGGTGGCAACTCGATCAACTGGACTCAGACCTTGGGCACAGTCACGTATGGCGCATCCACCATCGCGCTGACCGCAACCGCGACCAGTGGCTTGGCCGTGACCTACACCACCGGCAACTCGGCCGTCTGTTCGGTTAGCGGTTCTACGCTCACGATCGCCGGAGCCGGATCGTGTTCGGTGACCGCCAACCAAGCTGGCGACACGGGCTACTCTGCAGCGACCGCAGTCACCAAGACCTTCAACGTTTCTCAGGCCGCCAACGCCATCGTCTTTGCGGCGGCACCGACGGGATTGACCTATGGCGAAACCGGCCAAACGCGTCAGGTTAGCGCCAGCCTCTCGTCGGGCACAATCGCTTATTCGACTTCGAGTGCGGCCTGTTCGGTCGGCTCGGCGACCGGCATCATCACGATTATTGCGGCGGGCAACTGTGTCATCACCGCAACGGCCAGTGGTGTCTCGCCAAACTACGTGACTCCGGCTGCTCAAACACAAACGCTCGTGATCGCCAGCGCCGGTAGCACCGCTGGCTCATGGGCGAACGTCACGGTCACCTATACCCCGAACGCGACCCACGCGATGACCCCACCGGCGGTCACCTCGAACGCGATCCAGGGTGCCGTCGCCGGAATCTGGACCTATGGCTCTAGCGATGCCACCGTTGCCGCGGTGAGCGGGGCCACTCTCAACCTGCTCAAGCCGGGCACCGCCACCATCACTGGAACATTCGTACCGACCGACACCAGCCTGGCTGGCACCACCGCGACCTTCACCATGACGATTGGCCTCGGCAACAACGTCATCTCATTCGGCTCGATTGTCGGCAAGACCGTCACCAGCGGAACCTTCGTCGCCAGTGGCAGCGCGTCCTCTGGTTTGGCCGTCGCCATCACCTCGGCGACCAACAGCGTCTGCACGGTTTCGAGCGGCACGGTTACGCTGCTCTCGCTCGGCACCTGCACGCTAAACGCCAACCAGGCAGGCAACACTTTCTACGCGGCGGCGGCACAGGTTAGCCAAAGCTTCGTTATCTCGGCCGTGACCGTGACGCTCGACAGCAATTACGGAACCTCGACCACTCGCAGCCAAAGCATCACAAACCCGTCGGGTGCCACCTTGTTGGCCAACAACTTCACCCGAACCGGCTACACCTTTATGGGCTGGAGCACCAGTTCAGGTGGAACCGTGACCCACGCCGATGCGCAGTCGGTTGCCTTCATCGCCGACACCACCCTCTACGCCGTCTGGACCGCCAACAACTACGGCATCACCTATTTCGCGAACGGTGCCAACGCGGGTGCGGTTCCCGTGGACTCGACGGTTTACAACATCGGTCAGACCATCACGATCCGTTCTAACACCGGATCCTTGACTCGCACGGGGTACAGCTTTGGCGGCTGGAACACCGCGGCCAACGGCAGCGGCTTCACATACAACTCGGGCGATGGCGTCACGATGGGCGCGCAGAGCGTTGTGGTTTACGCCATCTGGTTGGCCAACACTTACACGATCGATTACAACAACAACGGTGCAACCGGAAGCGCTGCTCGCAGCGGCTCGCCAGTCACCAGCGATAGCTACACCACCGCTTCGACCGCGGTCACTCTGCCAGGCGTCGGCACGCTGGCAAAGACCGGCTACACCTTCGCGGGCTGGGCAACAAGCCCAAGCGGCACTGTGATCGCCGGCACCTACACGACTACGTCGAACGTGATCCTGTACGCGCAGTGGACCATCATGGTCATCGCCGTGACATACGACAAGGGGGCCGCTTCGGCATCGAGCTTTGTCGCATTCCCGTCGAACACCTCTGGCAACTACGGCACGCGCATCACGCTGAGCAACGGCATCGACAACACCGTCACCATCGGCGGCAACTCTCACGTCTTCGTCGGCTGGTCGGATGGCAGCTCGATTTACCGCGCTGGCGAGCTCTACCTGCTTGGTGTCACCCCGGTCACCCTCACCGCCCAGTGGGTCCAGGTATTCGGCGTTCGCTACAGCTTCGGTGGCGGAACCGCTGCCGCCGGTACCACAGCCGTCGACACCGAGTGTCTCCTCGCCGGCAACCTCTGCACCGACCAGCAGTCGATCACCGCACACGCCGCGCCGACCCGCGCCGGCTACACCTTCCTCGGCTGGGTCGACCAGTCGGGAACCGCGATCGCCGCAGCATCGGCGTTCACCGTTTCGATCGGCAGCTACCTTCTTTATGCGAACTGGCAGGCCAACGATTACACAATCACGTACGCCGCTAACGGAGCCTCCACAACCCCACCAACGCAGGCGGCCTTGCACTATGGCGACACCTTCGCGCTCGCCGCGGCGATCGGCCGAACCGGTTACGACTTCGGCGGCTGGAACGACGGAACGCAGACCCTCGGCGCAGGCGCTCAGTACACGGTTGGCCTCAGCAACATCGCCTTCACCGCAGTTTGGGTTCCTCACGTCTACACGGTTATCTATGACTGGAACGGCGGCTCGGGCAGTTCGATCGCCAACCGCAGCTACACCGTCGGCGCGGTCGGCTTCGCTCTGCCGGGCATCACCAACCAGGTTCGCGACGGCTACACCTTCGCGGGCTGGTCACTTACCCCATCAGGCACGGCCCTTACGTCACCGTTCGTCCCAACTCAGAACACGACCCTGTATGCGCTGTGGGCTAGCGGCAACTTCACGATCAACTTCGATGAGAACCACGGCGTTGGCGCGCTCACTTCTTCGGCGGTAGCGAACAGTGCGAGCATCACGCTTACCGCACCGACCCGCAGCCACTTTGTCTTCGTCGGCTGGTACACCGCTGCGACCGGTGGCACGCTAATCGGCAATGCCGGCTCCACCTTCACTCCAACCGCGAGCACAACGCTCTACGCACACTGGGTTCAGTCTTCGCTCTACGGCATCGCACCGGGCAACCTCACCCGCATCGGTACGCTCACCGCTCAGCCTTCGGTCGGCACCAACTTCGCCGGTTCGAACACATCGAGCAGCGTGCTGGTGAACCTGCCAGCTGGCGCACTGCCAACCGGCACCATCGTTGCGATCGACCTCATCGCCGACACCTCATACGCCCAGTCTCTGATCAGTGGCACCAACACCTACCTGCTCTCGGTCGCGGTCAGCTGGCTCGCCACCGACGGCACCGTGCCAAACACCAACACCGGCAAGGCAGTCTCGCTAACGATCACCAACTCGTCGATCAAGGCCGGCGCGCTGGTCTACAGCATCCAGGATGGCGTCGCCACTCTGCTGGGCACCGCGGTAGCCGACGGCACCGTAACCGTCGAGCTGACCAGCGACCCTGGCATCTATGTCATTCAGACTGTGGCCTCGGCACCGCGCACCCTGACTTCGGTAGGCGCTAACAACTCGATCGCGTTCAGCTGGGTGGCTCCGCTGACAGATGGTGGCTCGGCGATCACCGCTTACACCATCACCCTCAACGACGGCTCTACCTGCACAACCACCACCCTTACTTGCACAATCAGCAACCTCACGCAGGGCACTAACTACTCGGCCTCGCTCACTGCGACCAACGCGGTCGGCACCAGCATCGCCGCGACGGCTATCGCAGCAACCACCAGCCCATACGTGGCACCACCTGTTGTCGTGCCGCCAAAGAAGGCTCCATCGGCTCCGCTCTCGCTCCGCGTCGGCTATTCGGGCACGACCATCACCCTCAGCTGGGGCGCCCCGCTCAGCGATGGCGGCGAGCAGGTCAGCGGTTACGTCGTCAGCTCATCGAGCGGGCTGGGTTGTGCCACCGCCGCTACGAGCTGTGTTATCGCCGGCGCTGTCGCGGGCCAGGCATACAAGTTCACGGTCGTTGCAGTCAACTCGATCGGCACCGGCGCCGCCAGCGCTAGCGCATCAATCGTGATCCCGAGCGTGCTGCAGACGCCGCCGGTAATCGTCGCGGTTCCTTCAGTCACCGCCGTGGTCTCGGTCAACCAGGTCACCGGCACCCCTGTTCTGGCCGGCGTAACTGTGGTGACCCCGATCCGCTTCAGCGCCGACTCGGCGATTCTGGATGCGGCCGACCGCAAGCAGATTGCCGCCGCGGCGAAGGTGCTCGCCGGCAAGCGCGGTTTCGTTTTGATCACCGGCTTCGTCAAGTACAGCGGTTCGGTCAAGGCGAGCGACCGCGTGCTGGCCGCAGCTCGGGCTAAGGCTGTGGCCAAGGCACTAGCGAAGCTAGGTGTCACCACCAAGCTCGGTTACCTGGGCTATGGCGCAGCCAGCCGCACCAACCCGCAGGCGGGCGACCGCAAGGTCGAGATCCGCTTCGTCGCGCAAAAGTAGCGAAACGGACTAGCAGGAATTAGTGCCCCGCCCCGAGTGTTTTGTCTCGTGGGAGGAAGAGCATGAAGAACAACACACTCGCGATGCTGGCAACCATTTCATTGGTGCTCGGCCTGGCATCTTTGATCGGCTACATCGATCCTGCCGTATGCGAAGGCAGGCAGTCGGGCACTTTCATCACCTGCGAGCAGGCAGCCGCACAGCACGTTGCCGGGTTCTGGGGTTTCACGGCTTTTGGCGTCGTAGTCCTTGCCGTTGGAACGATCCGTGCCGCATTCAAGCGCCGCGCAGCCAAGACCGCTAATCGAGAACGTGCCTAGCGCGCCGCCCAAGACCGCCCTGGTTGTCGGTGGGTCGGGCGCATTCGGCTCGCGTTTCGTCGAGGCCCTGTCTCGTGACGGTTATCGAGTGCTGGCCACGGCTTCGAGCGACGAATCCGCGCAGCGAATCCCGAACGTTGCCGCACTTCGACTCCTGCTAGATCTCGAAAACCCAACCTCGGTCAAGACACTCAGCAGCTACCTAGCTGCTGCCGAACAACTCGACCTGATCGTCGTGGCGAGCGGCAGGGTTGGCTTTGGCTTGGCTACATCCACATCGGTTCAGAATGCCGAACGGCTGATGCGAATCAATTGCCTCGGTGTCGTTCAGCTAATCACCGAAGCCAAGACGGCACTCAAACAGGGGGCCAAGCTGATCGCAATCACCGGTGTCGTGGCCGCACGCAGTTTCCCAGGGATGTCGGCATACAGCGCATCGAAGGCGGCGCTTGCGAGTTGGCTAAACGGAGTGCGCCAGGAATGGCGACGCGACGGCATCTCGGTCCTCGACGCTCAACCGGGCCACACCGAGACGGGCTTGGCCGACCGCCCACTCTTTGGCGAAGCGCCATCGATGTCCCTGGGCATGAATCCGGATGCGGTCGTCGCCAGAATCTTGTCGGCGCTGGGAACCGAAACCCAGCTGCTTCGTGCCGAAGACTTCGGCTAAGTCGAGTTACCCCCTGCGCGCGCCAGGTCCGAGGGCTGTCTTGGCCATAGAAGGAAAGACCAGTCCGTGCATAGGGGCAACGGCCCACCAGTACAGGTGGCCCAAGAGACCCTTTGGCGCATAAGTAGCGGTCTGCACCAAAACGGTTTGGCCGGTCACCGAATCCGCCTCGATTCTGAACTCCAGCCAGGCAAGCCCGGGCATCTTCATCTCGGCGCGTAAGCGAAGCACGCGTTCGTGCTCAAGTTCCTCGACCCGCCAAAAGTCCACCGCGTCACCAACGACCAGCCTGACCGGATCGCGGCGGCCACGGCGCAACCCAACGCCGCCGATGAGCCGGTCGATCAGGCCACGCAATTCCCAGGCCCAACTAGCGGTCGAATAGCCGTTGTCGCCACCGATCGATTCGATGCGCTGCCAAACTTCGCTGATGCTTGCTGGCCCGCGCATGACTCGCACGTCTTTATACAGCGATCCGCCGGCCCAGTCAGGGTCGGTCGGCAGGGGTTCGCTCGGCGCACCGGGCAGGCTGGCGTCAGACCACCGCGTCTCGACCGAGGCGTTCTTCACCTTGGTTAGCGCCAACTTCACCGCACGATCGAAAGAGGTCAAGCCACCGACCGCCGACGGGATGAGCTCGTTTATGCTCGAGGGGCTGGCGACTACCTCGTGCTTGAGGCTCTCGACGAGTCGCTTAGCTAAACGGAAGGGAACGGGGGTTACCAGACCAACCCAGCCGCTCGAAAGCCGAGGCGTCAAGACCGGAACGGGGATGATGATTCTTCTTCGCAACCCAGCGGCGCTGGCATAACGTTGCATCATCTCGCCGTATGAAAACACGTCGGGCCCGCCAATGTCGAACACGCCATCGACCTCATCCGGCAGCGATGCCGCACCGACCAGGTAGCGAAGCACGTCGCGAACAGCGATTGGCTGGATGCGATTCTTCACCCACTTGGGCACTGTCATAATCGGAAGCCGCTCTGTCAGGTAGCGCAGCATCTCGAACGAAGCCGACCCCGAACCAATCACTACGCCCGCGCGCAGTTCAATCGTGCCCACGCCCGATTCGCGAAGCAGGCGTCCAGTGTCGGTTCTAGCTTGCATGTGAGGTGAGAGCTCGTGTTGGCCCGTGACGATGCCGCCCAGGTATACCAAGCGGTGAACTTCTTGTTCCTTGGCCACCCTGCCGAATAGCGCAGCGAGTCTAGACTCCGAATCCTCGAAGCCACTCTTCAACATCATCGAGTGGATCAGGTAGTAGGCCACGTCGACGCCGGCTAGGGCCTCTTTGAGCGCCGTTTCAGACTCGGCATCGCCTTCGATCACCTCGACCGACGCAAACCAACTGTGCTGCGTGAGCCGACTAGCGTTGCGGGCTAGCACCCTGACGCGATAGCCGGCATCTAGAAGCTCCGTGATCAATCGCCCACCAATGTAGCCAGTTGCGCCGGTTACCAGGCAGAGGGCTGCGTCACCGGCAGCTGTCCTTCGCAGCGGCAGGCCGGCAACGATCTCTGCCGTCATGACTTCACCAATGGGCTCATGGGTTTAGAAACAGCCCAAATCGGCATAAGTTCCGTGAATTTCTGTAAGCGGTTACAAAAGTTGCCTTTTCGTAATCATTTAGCCGATTAACCCCACTTATGACCGCGTAATCTTTTCTGTAAGCGCTTTCGGAAGATCCGTCCAAGCGTTTCCATGGAAAGGAAAAACTCATATGAAGAAGGGCACTCGCTACGCCGCAGTGGCTGCAACCGCAGCACTCGCAGCAGCAAGCCTCGGTATGGGTGTTTCGGCTCAGGCCGCAACCCGCACCGTCACTATCAACGTTGGCTACTCGGCCGGCGACACCGCAGCATTCCAGGACGAGCTGAACATTGCGTTCCCAGCTAGCTCGGGCATCAAGGTCAAGGTCACCTCGCTCGCATCGTTCGACACCGACATCACCACCAAGATCAAGGCAGGTCAGGCTCCTGACATCGCTCTCTGGCCTCAGCCAGGTGGCCTTCTTGCTCAGAAGAGCAAGCTTGTTCCTCTGAACAAGGTTCTCGGCGAGAAGACTTTCGCTTCGATCAAGAAGACCCTCGTTCCAGGCTTCGAGCTTCTGGGCAAGTCGGGCTCGACCACTTACGGTCTGCCAGTTTCGGCAAACCTCAAGTCGATCGTGTTCTACAACCCTGCAGTCTTCAAGGCAAACGGCTGGACCGTTCCTACCACTCAGGCACAGCTGACCGCTCTGCAGAACACCATCAAGGCTTCGGGCAAGGCTTACCCATGGTGCTCGGGTACCGAGTCGGGTGGCGCAACCGGTTGGTCGCTGACCGACTGGATGGAAGAGCTCGTCCTCAAGACCGCTGGTGTATCGGTTTACAACCAGTGGTGGCAGGGCAAGGTCAAGTGGACCGACGCTCGCATCGTCAAGGCCGGTAACCTGCTGAAGGACACCCTTCTTGCAGAAGGCAACACCCAGGGTGGTGGCGCTGGTGTAGCTAGCCGTTTCTTCGGTCTCGCTGCAACCCAGGGTCTGTTCAAGGACACCAAGGCTGAGGGCGCTTGTGCAATGCTCAAGCAGGGCTCGTTCATCACTGGCTTCTTCCCAGACAACATCCAGGCAGAGCTCAAGGCTAAGAACTACGCACACGTTGGCGTATTCGCTTACCCAGGCACCGCTAACCTCCTCGGTGGTGGCGACACTGCCGCTGTATTCCGCAACAACCCAGCAGTTGCAAAGGTTGCTTCGTACATCATGAGCGACAAGTTCGCTACCAAGGGTTACGCAGCTAAGGCGTCGGGCTTCCTCTCGCCTCACAAGACCTTCAACCCTGCTTACTTCGCCGACCCACTGTCGAAGAAGTACACCACCATGTTCTCGAAGGCAACCGGCTTCGGCTTCGATGGTTCGGACCAGGCTCCACCACAGGTCAACAAGACCGAGTGGTCAGAGCTGACCAACTGGTTCGCTGGCAAGATCACCATGGACCAGGCGTTCAAGCTGATCGCAGACAGCTACAACCAGTAGTCAATAACCCTCGGGTTATCGATAACTAAGACGGTGGCGGAAGGAGCCTAGCTTCTTCCGCCACTGCCTTATCGGTCGGTTATCTAAGCGACCTATACTCGTTCCACCAGCACCAACAGCACCGCCGCTTCAAGCTCCAAGCGGATGCCGCCAAGGCTCCGCCCGAACCACCAAAAGAGAGCCACCGCTATGACTGATCTCTTCCTGGCCATTGGTCAGGTGATGCAGAACCCGATTCTGTCGTCGATTCTCGCAATCCTGTTTGGCCCTCTGGCCACCTTCGGCCTTTACTGGCTGCTCAACAAACTTGTTGCCCTAATTCCAAGCCAGAAGTTCCGCAATGCGGTTGAGCCATACGCCTTTATCGGTGTCGTGCTCCTGCTCGTTGGCGGTCTCCTGGTTGGCCCAACCATTCAGACGGTGATCTACAGCTTCTTCAAGTTTGTCGACGACGAGCCGACGGACTGGATTGGTCTAGGCAATTACTTCAAGCTGTTCGAGGACCCTAACTTCCTATACACCGTTCGCAACAACTTGCTCTGGGTGGCAGTTGTGCCGGCGGTCACCATCATCCTCGGTCTGTTTATTGCGACCCTCACCGACAAGCTCGGCAAGGCGCGCGAGCAGATCTTCAAGTCGATCATCTTCATGCCTATGGCGATCTCGTTCGTTGCGGCATCGTCGATTTGGAAGCTCAACTACCAGTGGGATGCTGGCGAGACCCAGATCGGTACTCTCAACGCTCTAATCAAGGCCGTAGGCCTGACCCCGGTCAACTGGATTCAGACCGACACCTTCGCACTAAACAGCCTGATGCTCATGGTCATCGTTATCTGGGCAAACGCAGGCTTCGCCATGACTCTGCTCTCGGCAGCCGTCAAGGCAGTGCCGGAGGAGACCATTGAGGCGGCGGCAATCGATGGCGCCACCGGTGCGCAGGCCTTCTTCCGTGTCGTACTGCCACAGATTTGGGGCACCGTGATTTCGGTATTCATCACCGTTCTAATCAGCTCGATGAAGATCTTCGACGTCATCTGGGGCATGACCGGCGGAAACTTCCACACCAACGTTCTCGGTGTCGACTTCTTCCTTCAGTACTTCATCTACCTGAACACTGGTAAGGCATCGGCCATCGTCGTGCTGCTGATGATCGCGATTATTCCGATCATGATTTACCAGATTCGCAGCTACCGCAAGCAGGAGGAAATCCGATGAAGAAGTCATCCTCGTCATTTGTCGGTCGCCTAAAGGCAGCCAAGATTGGCACCACCCTCGTAATGCTGGTGGTCGTGGCGATCTGGCTGATGCCAACGGCCGGTTTGCTGGTTACCGCTTTCCGCACCAAGACCGCATCGGTTGAAAGCGGCTGGTGGACTGCACTGATCGACCCTTTCAACACCGAGTGGTCGTTGGATGCATTCGACAGCGTGCTGTTCTCTGAGCAGTGGAACCTTGCTGACGCGTTCATGAACACCCTCGGCATCGCGGTGCCGTCGACCATTCTGCCGATCACCTTTGCTGCGTTCGCCGCATACGGTTTTACCTTCTTGAACTTCAAGTTCAAAGAGGGCTGGTTCGCGCTAATCATCGCTCTGATGATCGTGCCGCTGCAGGCAGTAATCGTTGCCGTCGTGAAAATGTTCGGCGCCATCGATGCGTTCTTGCTAACCATCCCTGGCAACGAGTACGGCGACCTCAAGCTCAGCGGCAACTACCCTGCCGGCTGGATCGTGCACGCCGCCTTCGCTATGCCTCTAGCCGTGTACATCCTGCGCAACTACATGATGACCCTGCCTTCTGCTCTGATTGAGGCTGCCCGTATCGACGGTGCAACCCACTTCCAGATCTTCTGGCGTCTCATCATCCCGATGTCGGTGCCGGCGCTGGCTTCGTTCGCGATCTTCCAGTTCCTCTGGGTTTGGAACGACTATTTCATCGCCTATCTGTTCGTCGGCGATAAGCCAGTTATGACCTACCAGATTCTGAGCATGCTCGGTCAGCACGGCGAAGGCTGGCAGATCGTTATGGCCGGTTCGCTGGTCTCGGTGCTTGTGCCGTTGACCGTGTTCTTCTCGCTGCAGCGCTACTTCGTGCGCGGTCTCACCGCCGGTTCGGTCAAGTAACCCGCAGCTCGCAAGGCCTGAAGTCCCCTCGGTTTCGACCGGGGGGATTTCGCGTCCGGTGCATTAACCTTGATGGATGGCCGAATACACGTTCCTCAAGGGTTCCGCAGACTGGTGGCGACAGGCCGTCGTCTATCAGATTTATCCACGCAGTTATGCCGACCAAAATGGCGACGGCATCGGCGACCTCAAGGGCATCACCTCGAAGGTGCCATACCTCAAAGAACTAGGCGTCGACGCAGTATGGCTCAGCCCGTTCTACCCCTCTGAGTTGGCCGACGGCGGCTACGACGTTGCCGACTACCGCGACATCGACCCGCGCATCGGCACGCTTGCCGAGTTCGACGTCATGCTCGAAGAGCTGCACAAGGCCGGCATTCGCATCTTTGTTGACATCGTGCCGAACCACTCGAGCGATCAGCACGAATGGTTCCAGGCTGCCCTCAAGGCCGCACCCGGTTCGCCAGAGCGCGACCGCTACATCTTCCGTGACGGCAAGGGCGAAAACGGCGAGATCCGTCCGTCGGAGCTCGTCAGCCACTTCGGCCCGACCGCCTGGACGCGCATCACTGAGCCAGATGGCACGCCTGGCCAGTGGTACATGCACCTGTTCGCCAAGGAGCAGCCGGACTTCAACTGGGACAACCAGGAGGTTCGCGATGACTTCTTGAAGACCATCAAGTTCTGGTCAGACCGCGGCGTCGACGGCTACCGCATCGATGTCGCTCACGCGCTGGTCAAGGACCTCAAGAACGGCCACCTGCCAGAACGTCAGTCTTACGACGTCTCGGTGATGAAGAACGACGGCACCGACGACCTGTTCGATCGCGACGAAGTGCACGAGATCTATGCGTCTTGGCGTAAGGTTTTCAACCATTACGAGCCGCCACGCGTGGCTGTCGCCGAGGCTTGGGTGCACGCCAACCGCCGCGCTCGCTACGCCTCGACCGAAGGCCTCGGCCAGTCGTTCGCGTTCGACCTGCTCGGCACTCCGTGGAGCGCCAAGAAGTTCCACGACACCATCGACTACCAGCTGAAGGCCGCCGACGAAACCGGTTCGTCGACCACCTGGGTGTTCTCGAACCACGACGTGATTCGTCACGCCACCCGTTTCGGCTTGCCGGAATCGGCGCTGGCCAACCTGCCAAAGTGGTTCCGTTCGCACGACCGCGAGCAGCACATCAACAAAGAGCTCGGCTTGGCCCGCGCTCGTGCCGCGAGCATGCTCGTGCTCGGCCTGCCTGGTTCGACCTACCTTTACCAGGGCGAGGAGCTCGGCCTGCAGGAGCCGCTCAACATTCCTAGCGAGCAGATGCAAGACCCACAGTGGTTCCGCAACGAGGGCTCGATCAGTCGCGACGGCTGCCGCGTGCCGATGCCGTGGAGCAAGTCGGGTTCGTCGTTCGGCTTCGGTCCAGGCGGCGCTCACCTACCTCAGCCGGACTGGTTTGGCGAGTGGTCGGTTGAGGCACAGGACGGCGTCAAGGGTTCGACCCTCGAGCTCTACCGCGCCGCACTGCGTCTGCGTCGTCAGCTGCTAACCGACGAGAAGCTCACGTGGGTCAAGCACTGGCTCAACCCGAACGTGTTGCACTTCGTGCGCCCGAACGGCTGGACGGTCATGACCAACTTCGGCACGAAGCCGGTCAAGCTGCCGAAGGGTCAGGTCTTGTTGGCGTCGGCCGATGTGAGCGACGGCAAGTTGCCGGCAAACGCCACGGTCTGGGTTCAGCGCTAACCGATGAACTCAGCCACCGAGTCGCCATCGAGGATGCTGGCGGCCAAGACCAGGTTCGTTGAACTAGGCGCACCGTTCAACCGCCTTTGGGGTGCAACTCTCACCAGCCATGTCGCCGACGGCGTGCTTGCCACCGCGGCTCCGCTGCTGGCGGCCGGGCTCACTCAGGACCCCGTTCTCATATCGGGTCTCGCGGCCACAGTAATGTTGCCGTGGCTGCTGTTCGGAATCCCGATTGGTGGCCTAATCGACCGACTCGATCGCCGCCTCACCCTGGCCATCGCCGGCTCGATTCGCCTCGTTACCGCGGCCGCTCTGTCGTGGTCGGTTGTCGACGGCAGCATGACCATCTGGTGGCTGTATGTAGCCGCGATGATCATCGGTACTACCGAGGTATTTAGCGACACCGCGACGCAATCGCTGATGCCGCAGGTGCTGGCCAAAGACCACATCGAGCGCGGCAATTCACGCATGTCGGTTGCCAATACCGTGCTTCAGAGCTTCGTGGGTGCCCCGCTCGGTGGCGCGCTCTATGCAGTGGCGATTTGGCTTCCATTCGCCTTCAACAGTGCCGCCTACTTGGTCTCGGCCGCCCTGCTGCTGCTCGTGCCGGCCACCATCCGCAACGCCTACCGTCGCCCGGCCGGCGATGCAACCAAGGAGCGCTCTGGCTTCGTCGCCGACATCAAGGTGGGCCTCAAGTTCCTGGTCGGCCACAAGACCATTTGGCGACTGGTGCTGATCACCACGACCATCGGTTTCGCTTTCGCCGCCTCGACCTCGACCATGGTGCTGTTCCTGCTCAAGGTGCAGCACGTGCCCGAGGCGCTCTTCGGCGTGCTGTTCGCCGTTCAAGGCATCACGGGCGTCTTCGGTGGCCTGCAAGCGCCTTACTGGTCGGCCAAGTTTGGCCGCAGCGGTGTGCTCGCCGCGTCGATTCTGGGTTCGATTCTGTGCACGTTCTTGACCGGATTCTCGGCCGAGATTTTCAGCTTCCTAGTGCTCGGAATGATCAATAACTACCTGATCTCGATCTGGAATGTGTTGCTCATGTCGACTTATCACGAGCTCATTCCGAACGAACTATTCGGACGCGTTCACGGCGCGAGGCGCACCCTGGTTTGGGGCATGATGCCGATCGGCTCGCTGGTTGGCGGCTGGATTGCCACGTTCGACCTGCGTGCACCGTTCTGGGTGTTGGGCGGGTTCGGCGTGGTCTTCGCAATCTTTTCGATGCGGTTCTTAAGCCGCCTCGATGATGCCCGTTAGGCTGCCTAGCGTTCGCACACTCCACCTGGGCAGTACTGCGGCTCAACCTTACTGAACAGCCGCTGAAGATGGCAGCCGACGCAAATCCCAAATGCCGCTTCTAGAAATAGGAACACCAAGCACACGCTGCACATGACGAGCACTAGAGCCAGCGGCGCACCGAACAGACCAAGGCTGAAGCACGAAATCATGGCCATGCCCAGACCTAGACCCCACGCGTACTTCTTTTGTTGGGCGCCGACGTACTCGGGTTTATGTTTGCGCACGACAAGTCGGGCGATGGCCAGCGTCGGCGAGTATCGGGGAGAAATAAACAGGCGAACTGACATGTCCAGCATGAAGGCCATCGCGAACGCTTGGAGTGGGCGCTGCTGGCCGGTTGTGGCTGCAACCATGAAGGCCGCAAGACCAGCGGCAAACAGAATTCCAGCGGCCCCGCGCACCTCTCGTTCGTTGAAGACGGGCACGGAATAACCTGACACTTTTAGCCCGAATGACATTGTTTTAGTCCTTTGCTGCGAGTCTCGACGAGAATGGGGCTATGGCTGTTAGAGCTCGCGGCTATCTGCTGGTAGCGATTCAATTCGCTCTCCTCGGGGCGATCTTCATCTGGGACCAACCGGCCAATTGGCAAAGCAGCAAGGCTTTGCTTGGTGCGGCAGCGCTGTTGCAGGTTGCCGGCATTGCCGTGCTCGGCCTCGGCCTTATAGCCCTTGGGCGCTCGCTGACGGCGCATCCGCAGCCCCTTGAGAAAGCCACGCTCAAGACGACCGGCATCTATTCGCTCGTTAGGCACCCGATCTACTCCGGCATTCTGATGGCAGCAACTGGGCAGGCCCTGTCGGTGCGCTCGTTTGCGACTGCTGGGCTAGTGGCTGCTCTGCTAGTGCTGTTCATGGTCAAGTCTCGGTTCGAGGAGCGGCTATTGATGCAGAAGTTTGCCGACTATCGGAGCTATGCCCAAAAGGTGGGCCGGCTGCTGCCTTTGATTGGTCGCTTGCACTAGTTCGGTTCTGTCCCGCTAGCTCTAGCCCCAATGAAGATACCCCTGGGGGTATACACTCATTCTATGTCAACTATCGACCTCACACTAGATACCTTTGAGACCGCCATCGAACAGAACGCTATTCTTTTCGTCGATTTTTGGGCGGCCTGGTGTGGTCCGTGCCGCCAGTTCGCGCCCGTCTTTGAAAAGGCTTCCGAGCAGCACCCCGACATCAAGTTCGCGAAGGTTGACACCGAGCTCGAGCAGCAGTTGGCTGGCATGCTCGCGATTACTTCGATTCCTACCCTCATGGTGTTCCGCGAAAACGTGCTGATTTTCAGCCAACCGGGCGCATTGCCCGCGCCGGCTCTAGAACAGTTAATTGAGGCCGTGCGCAACGTCGACATGAGCCAGGTTCACCAAAAGTTGCGCGAACAAGAGGCGCAGTAGCCCACACGCCGGCGCCTCGACTGGCGAGACCGAAGATAAGGCCTAGTAAGCCGCGAATTCCTCGACCGAGCAGAACTCGCGCACGCCAGAAGCCGATGAGACCTTGATGCAGATCGCAGGGGCGTCAACCGAAGTAGTGATCTCGAGCGAGACGAACTCGTTGTCGTTGTCCCAGCGCAGCTCAATGCGGTCGTTGCCGAGCACTGCCCACGAGAACGAACCCTCGAAGGCGTTGTGCTTGCGCAGGCGAGCGAGTGCCACGATTGCGCGGGTCACCGGCTGCTGCAGGGCATCCTGAATCTCGGCCACGGTGTAGTTGTGACGATTGGTGTCGCGGCCCTGGCCCGAGCGAGCGAAGAGCTCGCGGTCGTCCATGCCGTTGAACAGGCCGACGTAGTAAACCTGTGGCTCGCCAGGCAAGAAGAACTGCACGGCACGCATACCGAAGTATGCGGTGTCGTTGGCGACGATGTTTGGCAGGGTCGCGTTGATCTGGTGAGGCAGCGTGAACCACTGAGGAATCACCGATGCGATGGCCGAGTGACCCTCGGTGTTCTTTTCGGCCACGGCAAAGATGTTGGCCATTTCGTCCTGGGTGATCAGGCCCGGGCGTCCGTTGATTGGGCCGCCATCGATGACGCCGTAGCCGTCGTGGGTGTCGAGCACGTTGAGGCAGTTGTTCGGGCGAATCTGGAACCACTTGTCGAGTCGGTCCACGGTGCCGGTGAAGTATGAGTGCAGAAGCAGCGGAGCGGTCTGGAAGTCGTAGATGAGGTCGACCAGCGGGGCGATGTCTAGCTGCTGGGTGTAGTGCGCGTGAACCTCAACCAGCACGCGCATGTCGTACGAGTGAATTAGGTCGGTGATCTCCTTCACGAACTCCAGGGTCTCTGGGGTCATGAACGAGTCGGTGCCAGGCGTCTTGACGGCATAGCCGACAGCGTCGAGGCGAACGACCTTTACTCCACCCGACTTCAGGGCCTCGAGAACGGCCTTCAGGTAATCCTGACCTTTCTCGTGCTTGATGTCGATGTCAACCTGCGAAGGCATGAAGGTGGTCCAGACCAAGCGGCGCTTGCCGGCAACCTCGTATGCGGTGAACGGCATGCCAGGGCGTGGACGGTAGAACGAGGTGATTCCCTCTTCGCTGCCTCCGTTAGGGAACACGGTGTCGAAGGTCAGGAACATGCCCGCGTATTCGCTGGCGTCGCCCTTTTCCTGCCAGTCAATGAATTCTGGCGAGAGGTATGAAGCGTGGTTGACGATGAGGTCTGCGGTTAGCTCGTGGGTCTCGCTGATGCGCTTAAAGTCGGTCCAGTCACCTAGGCGAGGGTCGACAATCTTGTGGTCGATCGGGTCAAAGCCGGCGTCGTCTCCGTCGTAAGGGTGAAAGAACGGCAGCACGTGGATGCCGTCGAAGTCGGCCAGCTCGCTCTTCAGCAGCTTCTCGATCTCGCCAAGGTTTCCGCCGACGCGCTCCGCGTAGACAAGGATGCTGGTACCCGACATGTTGTGCCCTTCTTTGAACCTCGAAATAGGTTAGCCCAAATCGATGTAAGCGTTTACATTTTGGTCGCCTGCGCGACAATTCGACACCCGAAAGTTAGAAACTTCACCGCCAATCTAGACTTGTCAGGTGACTGAACAACGCCAGGTGCGCCCCACAACAGAGGGCTGGAAGCAACAGCTAGACGACAAGGGTCGTCCGTTGCTGCAGTTTGCCGAACCCAAGGGCAAGCAACCGCCTGTGCACCTCGCCGACCTCACGCCCGACGAGCGCGTCGCGCGCCTGAAGGAGCTCGGCCTACCGGGCTTCCGAGCCAAGCAGCTGGCGACCCACTACTTCACGCACTACACGAGCGACCCGGCCGAGATGACCGACCTGCCGGCGAACATTCGCGAGCAATTGGCCGCCGGCATGCTCCCGAACCTAATCACCGAGGTTCGTCGCCTTCAGACCGACAAGGGCGACACCATCAAGTTCTTGTGGCGATTGTTCGATGGCGCAACGGTTGAGTCGGTGCTCATGCGCTACCCGGGCCGCATCACGCTCTGCGTCTCGTCGCAGGCCGGTTGCGGAATGAACTGCCCGTTCTGCGCCACTGGCCAAGCCGGTCTGACCCGAAACATGTCGGCAGCCGAGATTGTCGAGCAGGTCGTGCGCGCCAATGCGGCAATCGCTCGTGGCGAGCTTGGCGGCCGCAAGGGCGGCGACCCAGAGAACCCGGAGCGCGTCAACAACATCGTGTTTATGGGCATGGGTGAGCCGCTCGCGAACTACAACCGCCTGATGCAGGCCGTTCGCACGATGGTTGCCCCACAGCCGGAAGGCCTGGGCATGTCTGCCCGCAACATCACAGTCTCGACCGTTGGTCTAGTGCCGGCTATTCACAAGCTGGCCGAGGAAGACCTGCCACTGACTTTCGCACTCTCGCTGCACGCTCCAGACGACGAGCTGCGCGACGAACTCATCCCGGTGAACTCGCGCTGGAAGGTCGACGAGGCGCTCGATGCCGCTCGCTCATACTTTGAAAAGACCGGACGCCGCGTGTCGATTGAGTACGCACTAATCAAAGACATGAACGATCACGCCTGGCGTGCCGACCTGCTGGCCGAGAAGCTGAATGCTCGCGGCAAGGGTTGGGTTCACGTCAACCCGATTCCGTTGAACCCGACGCCGGGTTCGGTATGGACGGCCTCGCTACCTGAAACCACCCGCGTTTGGATCTCGCGCCTAGAGTCCGCTGGCATTCCAACCACCTTGCGCGACACCCGTGGCAAAGAAATCGATGGAGCCTGCGGTCAGCTCGCCGCAGCCGAATAGCTGGCGCTAGCGCTAGCCGCGGTTCAGAATGCGCCGGCTCAAAAGTTGAGCAGGCAGGAGCAGGCTGGCCACAACGAACATGAACGCCATGATGCCGAAGATGTAAGCCAACATGCCCGGCACACCGCCCTCATCGGTTGGGTCAATAAAGAAATATGGCCACCAGCCGGTGACCGCGCCACGCGCGATGGTAAACACCAACCATGCGAACGGGAATGCCCATGCCCAGAAGGCGGCGTTCCAGCGCAGGGCCTTGTGCTTGGTGAAAACCAGCCATTCGATGGTCAGCAAGATAGGCGCCCAGACGTGCAACATTTCGTTTGGCGCGGTCGGCCAGTCGTAACCGACGTCGGCGGCCACCGGTGGCAGGTCACGAAGTAGCGCGTTGTAGACCACCCCTACGATGACGTCCGAGGTGAGCAAGCTCACGCGAGCCAGTGCTAACCATCGCGGCTCGAGGCCTCCAAGGTCCTTGCGAATCGCGAACACCGCGGCCACGAGCATGAGCATGCCGGCAGCAATGCTGGTGTCAATCGTGAAGTAGGTGAAGTACTCGCCGGGGCGAAAAACGTTGTTGGCGACTCGGTCGGTAATTTGCCATGCGATGCTGCCCAGCATGGCCAGGCCGATCGCTGCTCTAAAGCCGATTCTCAAAGAGTTCATCTATTACCGCTTTCGCTCAATGGTCAACCTACGCGCAACGAGAGACTGTAGAACCCTAAATCCGATAAAGAACACCTACTTTTTGCATGCTTTATGCGGATAGCCCCACATTTGTGTGCTTTTTCGAAGGTCTCATTTCTAAACTTATGCGAAGAACAGAGAGAAGGAAGCAATGCGCTCGAAGGTTTTCAAGACTGCCGCCAAGGCCATTAGTGGTCTGGCTTCCGTTGGCTTGGCGGCAATGGGTATCGTCGCCCTTGCCCCGAGCGCTAGCGCGGCTACTGCGGTAGTGAACTCGATCACCTTCAAGGCTCCTGTCCACACCTCATACGACCACACCACCGGTGGTGGTGCCTTCAACGACGGCAGCGTCACCTACTCAAAGGGCGAACTCCTCGGCACCAACTACAAGTGCGGCGATTACGCGTCGTTCGTCTTCGAGCTGACCCTTTCTGGCTCGCCAACCATGGTCGCGAAGGGCAACGGAAAGTACGACACCATCGTCGTGCTTGACTACACCACCGACGCGACAGGGCAATCGGGTGTCGGCCTTCAGCCGGACATCACAGCTTCGCACCTCAAGATCAACTCGGGCGTGATTGCTGCGCCCGGCACCGGCACAGGCACCAGCGGATCCGATGGCGGCTTTGCGCCAGCTGGCTCGGGCATGACAACCACGGCGAGCGTCACCAACGCAAGTCAAGTGCAGAACGGCGCATTCTTTACTTCTGGCTCAACCAACCGCATCACCTTCACGGTGACCGACCTGGCACCGGCGAGCACGACAATCGTGCGCAGCGACGCCAAAATCATGTGTAAGGCCGGCATGAGCCCTACAGGCAACATGCAGGCCAGCCTCATCTCGGCAACCGCAACGAATGGCTCGGCAACCGAAGCAGTTAGCGCCGGAAACCAGACCGTGAACTTCCGTGGCGTTGGCGACATCGCCGGTGCATCGGCACCGATGCTCACCATGTCGAAGGAAATCTCATCGAACGGAACCGACTGCACGACCACCGTCTCGACTCGTTCGTTCGTCAGCTCGCCAGCCAGCGTCATGTACTGCTACTCGGTTACCAACAGTGGTACCCAGCCAGCAACCAACGTGCGCCTGCTCGACGACAACGCGACGCCGGGCAACACCAGCGACGACTACTACGTCACGCTGACCTACACTTACAACTCGGTTACAAGCTCGTCGACCGGTTCGCCTCTGACCATCGCCTCGTTGCCAGGTGGTGGCACTGTTGCGACCGGAACGCGCACCGTCAACTACGCAACTGATGGCACCTATACCAACATTGCGACTACCACTTCTGGAAACCACGCGACCCTGACAGCACAGGCAACCGCTGTGGTTGGCACCGCGCCGAACCTAAGCATCGTCAAGACTCAAACCTCGGGCGCTCCGACCGCGGTTGGTCAGACCATCACCTACTCGATCGTTGCAACCAACAACGGTGCGGTTGCGATTACGAACGTCGGACTGACTGACGCGAACGCGACCCTGGGTTCGTGCAGTCCATCGCTGCCGGTTGCGACCCTCGCCGTAAACGCAACCATCACCTGCTCGGCTACGCACGTTGTCACCAACGCCGATGTGCTAGCCGGCTCGGTCACGAACACGGCAGCCGGCTCGTTTACCTACAACAGCGTCACCCAGAACCGCGGTTCGAACACGGTGACTACCCCGCTGATTGCTTCGATGTCGGTAGTCAAGACCGACACCACCTCTACCGCTCCAACCGCGGCTGGCGACACCGTCACCTACTCGATCGTTGTTACCAACACCGGCTCGCTCGCGCTATCGGCAGTGAACGTTACCGACGCGAACGCAACCATCGGTTCGTGCACCCCGGCGCTTCCGGTTGCGACGCTTGCGCCTAGCGCCACCATCACCTGTTCGGCATCGCACGTCGTAACCGCCGGTGAAGTTACCGCTGGCCAGGTCTTGAACACCGCAGTTGCAAGCACCACCACTGGCCCGATCGCCAACGTCAACTCGAACCAGGTGACAACGGTTGTAACCCCACCGGCTCAGAACCCGGCACCCCAGCAAAACACCGCCAACCCAAACCTGGGCATCACCAAGTCGCTAAAGGGCAACGCACCTAAGAAGGTTGGCGACTCGGTCGTCTACAGGGTCGTCGTGACCAACACCGGAAACGTGAACCTGAACGACCTCAAGATTGAGGACATCGACGGCAACACCCTGGTCTGCCCACCTAACGCCAACGCGCTTGCCATTGGTGCATCGCTCGAGTGTGAGGTGACCCACGTCGTGACCCAGGAGGACATGAACGCGGGCAAGATTGTTCGCGACGCTGCAGCCAAGTCGAACGGCAATTCACTGGCCAAAACCTCGAACGAGGTTGTCGTTCCTCTCGAGCAGACCGACTCACTCGGTGTAAAGCAAAAGAAGATCGATGGCGACCCAAAGAAGCCTGGCGACAAGATCACCTATGAGATCACCATCGTCAACGACGGCAACATCTCGCTCGAGGACGTCATCCTCGACAACCCAGCCGTAAAGATCAAGTCGTGCACCCCGGCACTACCGGTGGCCAAGCTCAACCCGGGCGAGACCATCACCTGCGTCGCCGACTACGCAGTGACCGCGACCGACATCACAAACGGTTTCGTAGCCAACTTCAGCATCGCTCGTTCGAAGAACTACAGCGCTCAGTCGACCACCGGCAACGAAGTTGAAACTCCTATCGCAGTCAAGGCCGCACTGGCAGAGACGGGAGATGAGGCACTGCCTGTGTTTGCCTTCTCTGCACTGCTGTTGCTACTCGGCGCATGGGTCGCTCTGCCTCGCAAGGCTCGCGCCTGAGCCGTCGCACTCGTCTGGTTGTCGGGCTCGCGCTTATCGCTGCGGGCCTGACAATCCCAGTCGTTTACTTGCAATCGCAGGCGGTTAGCGACGCCGATCAAGCCGCCAATCAGCAGGCTGCCGCGCAGTCGGTGCGGCTGGAAGACCCGAACGTAATTGCCGTGGGCGACACTAGCGAATCCAGTTCAGCAGATGCGATACCTGAACCGACTGCGGTAGCTAAGTTGAGCATTCCTCGGTTTGGCTCAGACTGGAAGCGCGTGGTTTACGAGGGCACTAGTGTCAATAAAGTTCTTACCCCGTATGGTGTCGGCCACTACACCAAGACCGCGCTTCCAGGTCAGGTCGGTAACTTCGCACTAGCGGCGCACCGCGCTGGTTCGGGTGGCCCGTTTCGCAACATCGACAAGTTGGTAGCGGGCGACCTAGCTATTGTCGAGACCGCTAGCTCGCGCTACACATACCGGTTCTTGCAGAGCAAAGTTGTCGAGCCAAGTGCGATCGGTGTGATTGCACCGGACCCGATGGGGTTGACCGAGATGCACTCCAGCGGCTCTTTGCTCACGCTCACAACCTGCACCCCGATTCACGTAAACACCCATAGGTACGTGGCCTGGTTTGAGCTGGTTTCGGCCGAAACGCTCTAGTCTCCGACGACCCGGCGAAATAAAAGTAAAGCCCCACTTGACTAAATAACGCTACCGACCTAATCTGGCTTCGTGAGCACAGTGAATCTCGACAAAATCAAGTTCGGTCTCGACACCTTTGGAGACGTGACGGTTGACGACAATGGCAATCGCCTGAGCGACGCACAGGTTATCCGCAACGTTGTCGAAGAAGCCAAGCTGGCCGACGAACTCGGCATCTACGCCATCAACGTCGGCGAGCACCACCGCCCAGACTTCGCGATCAGCGCGCCAGACACCGTTCTTGCCGGCATGGCGACCGTAACCAAGAACATCATCCTCGGCACCGGCGTAACCGTGCTATCGAGCGATGACCCAGTGCGCGTTTACCAGCGCTTCGCAACCCTGCAGGCACTCTCGAACGGCCGAGCCGAAATCACCGCCGGTCGCGGTTCGTTCACTGAATCCTTCCCGCTGTTTGGCTACAACCTGTCCGACTACGCGGCACTATTCGAAGAGAAGCTCGAACTACTGGTTCAGCTTCTCGAATCGCAGCCGGTCACCTGGAGCGGCACCACCCGTGCATCGCTCAGCAACCAGGATGTCTGGCCGAAGACCGAACAAGACATCAAACTGCGCGTCGGCGTCGGCGGTAGCCCAGAGTCGGTCGTTCGCGCGGCTCGCCTCGGCGTGCCGATGGCGCTTGCAATTATCGGCGGCGACCCTGCTCGATTCGCTCCGTTCGCCAACCTGTACCGCGACGCCCTCGACCAATTGCACAAGCCGCAGTTGCCGATCTCGATTCACTCGCCGGGCCACATCGCCGAAACCGACGAACAGGCCATCGAGGACCAGTGGCCGCACTACCAAGAGATGTACGGCCGACTCGGTCGCGAGCGCGGCTGGGGTCCGACCACCAAGGGCCACTACCTGCAGGAGGTCGAACACGGTTCGCTCTATGTCGGCTCGCCTGAGACCGTGGCGCGCAAGATCGTGCACGCCATCACTTCGGTCGGCGCAGAGCGCTTCGACCTGAAGTACGCGACAGGCCCGATGCAGCACTCCAAGCTGCTCAAGTCGATCGAGCTCTACGGCACGCAGGTAATTCCGCTCGTTCGCGAGCTGCTGGCCGAGCAGGCCTAATCGGCAAACCACAAACCGACCGAGCACTTGGCCCGCACCCTCGTTTAGGCTGGTTTTATGCGTTCTCTTGGTAAGTATCTGGCTGTCGTCGCGCTCGTATCGTCATCGCTGCTGCTGAGCGGTTGCTCCGCCGACACTGCCGACACGGCAGCGAACGCATCTCCAGCGCCAAGCATCGCACCCCTGAATACTGAAGCACCAACGAACAAACCCACCTCGGATCCAAACCAGCAGGTGTCGCTGATCGACGAGCCGTCGTTCGTTGCGGCAATGAAGCCAATGGGTTTTTCCTGTGATGCCAGCGTCATCAAAGCCATCGAATTCTCAGGAACATCGGTGGAGTTTTCGTCTATCTCGTGCCGTCGAGGCTCTGAGGCCGATGTGGTGCTGACCTTGGCCGCAGACCAGAACGAACTCGAACTGCTCAACCTGCAGTCCTGCAAGACGGTCACCGGAACCCAACTGCGTAGCCCAATTCTTGTGGGTGGCAACTGGCAGATGCTTTCGGTCGCATCGAATCGCCCACTGCTCGAACAGCTTGGCCGAAACCTCTCGGGCAAGACCCTGACCATCGCCGACGTCTGCGCCTAAGTAGCGGCTTCGAGCTCGTTCTTCAGACCGCGCTAGTCGACGAGGGGCAGACGAATGCTCGTGTGCAATCCGCCGAGTTCGCTCTTGCTGAGGCGCATGGTTCCGCCCAGCGTGCGCACGATTCCCTGAATGATGCTCATGCCCAAACCGCTGCCGCCGTTTTCACGCGAGCGCGATGGGTCAAAGCGTTTGAACGCGTCCATGCCTTTGTCGTATGCCTCGTCCGGCAGGCCTGGTCCCGCATCTTCGATGTCGAGTTGAGCCCAAGTTCCGTCGGCCGCCAGAGTCACGCGGACTCGATCCTCGCCGAGCGTGTGGCGGGCGATGTTGCCAAAAAGGTTGGCGAGCAACTGACGCAGCAGGTCTTCGCGGCCGGCTACGCGCAGGCCTACCTCGACCTCGGCCGTAACCTCACGATTTGGCTGAAGCATTCGCAGATCGTCGGTTGCCGTTTCGACAACCTCACTCAGGTCAACCTCGTCGATGAGGGCCATGGCCGACGTGGCCTCAGATAGCTCGGCAATTTGCAGCAGGTCTCGAATCAGGCGCTCCATGCGCTGGATCTCCGAGCTCATGCGCTCGTGTGCTCGGTCGACCGCCTCGGCTGGCAGGCCAGGCTTGCTGATCATCTCGAGGTAGCCGCGAACCACGGTCAGTGGGGTGCGCAGCTCGTGCGAGGCATCGCCCAAGAATTCCTGCATGCGCTCCTGCGCGGCACGCTCTGCAGTAACAGCCTGCTGCAGGCTGTCGACCATTTCGCCTAGCGCGCGCGACAACTGGTCCACCTCGCTAGCGCCAACCTCGGGCGCTAGGTCGTGGTCGAGGTCGCCGCTCGCGATGCGCTCCGCCTCGGCCGTGAGCCTCGCAATCTTGCGCGTCTCGCGACGTGTGATTAGGGCAATTGCCAAGGCGCCAAGCAGCACGGCTCCGAGCGTTGCCGCGCCGAGAGCGGCGATGCTGGATGCCCGGCCGGCCTCAACTGACTCGAGCGAAACCGCAAGCACCACCCAGTCGCCATCGCTAAGTTGCACTGCGCGCATCCGATAGTTGGCCGATTCGTTCGTGACGCTGATAGCCGACTCGGTCGCGCTCTCGAGCAGTGCCGTGGTCGGACGCGTTGGCACGACATCGGCGCCCGTGCTCAGGTTGCTCAGCTGCCCGCTCGGGTCGATGTAGCCAACCTCGAGCGTCTCGCCCGCCTCGCTAGCCACCAAGAATGCGGCGGCAATCTTGTCGCTCTTTTCGTTGGTTATTTTGGCGGCACCTTGATCGACCACGCGGTCGAGTCCGGCCAATGCAACAGCCTCGTTCGAAGCCACAGCGATGCCACCCAGGATCAGGCCGAGCGAGCTGATCACACCGGCCGAGGCCAGCGTGAGTTTGGTTTGCAGCTTCATGCGGGGCGCCTGTTAAGGCTCGATCTGAAAACCGATGCCGCGCACGGTCTTGATGCCCTGCCACGATTCGGTGTGCAGCTTGCGGCGCAGATAAGAAATGTACGTGTCCACGACGGTAGCGCCGGTCGCAAAGCCCATGCCCCAGACTCGGTCGAGCAGGTGGTTCTTGGTGACTACCTTGCCCTGGCGTTCGACCAGCTCTAGAAGCAGGCGGAACTCGGTCGGCGATAGGTCAACGGCAACGCCATCCATAGTCACCTCGTGACGGTCTTCGTCGATGCGAATCGGGCCGCATTCGTGAATGCCCGAATCGTCAACGGTGCCACCCGTGCGACGCAGAATTGCGGCAACTCGCAGTGTCAGCTCCTCGAGTCCGAAGGGCTTGGTCACGTAGTCGTCGGCTCCAAACTTTAGGCCGGTGGTGACATCGGTGCGGTCTCCGCGAGCGGTCAGCAGAATCACAGGGGTTTGGTCGCCGTGCTCACGAAGGTCTTGCAGCAATTCGAAGCCAGACATACGCGGCATATTTACGTCGCTAATGATCAGATCAAACCGCTCGGCGCGAACTAGCTTGAGCGCCTCGAATCCATCCACAGCCGTGGTGGCCTCGTGCCCCGACAGGGCGAGGGCGTCGGTCAGCATATCGCGCATGCCTGGTTCGTCGTCTACAACCAAAATTCGTGGAGCCATGTCAAAAGCCTATTCAGCCGAACGCGATGTTTTCGGCTCCCAAGATTGCCAATTGGATTTCACAGGCAAATCACAAAACGCCCGTCGTTCAATAGTTGTGCAGCGACTTAGGTCAAAGCAGATCCGGATCTCGAGACCCTTTCCACTCGAGGTTCGAATCGAAAAGTTTTTCCTCAGACAACCGTCTGAGACTCCTCGAACAAAGTGAGTTCAAATGTTCAGCAAGGCAAGCAAGACCGCAGCAGCGGTGATCCTCTCTGCAGGACTAGCGCTTAGCGGCGTATCGACCGGTTTCGCTACCGAGGCAACTCCAGAGCCAACCGCAACCACCCAGGCAACCCCAGCACCACTGAAGCTGACCAAGGCCGAGCGCGCGGCTCTCAAGTCGTACCGCGATGCCGTAGCAGCGTTCAAGGTGGCTCAGCAGAAGTTCGTTGCAGACAAGACCGCCTACCAGGCAGCCAAGAAGGACTTCCAGGCAGCCATGTCGGCATACCAGACCGCTATGAAGGAATGGGCAACCGCTAACGCGACCCAGATCGCAGCGATCAAGGCTGTTCGCACTGCGTTTTCGCAGGCAACCGCAGCGGCTAAGACCACCCTCAACGCCGCTCTCGCAGCCGCAACCGATGCAGCCGGCAAGACCGCTGCTCGCCAGGCTTTCGCAGCAACGGTTGCAAGCGCAAAGGCAACCATGGATGCCAACCTCGCAGCAATCGGCCCACTGCCTGCAAAGCCAGTCAAGCCAGAGGTCGTCAAACCAAGCAAGCCTGAGAAGCCGGTCAAGCCGGTCAAGCCAACCCTGGCTCCGACCCCAGCTCCAACTGCAACCCCTTAGTGTTTTGCACCGGAATGTTGCCGGTGCAGCTCAAATCTGAAGCGGATCTTCAGATTCACTCTCCTTAGTGACAGTTATGCCCGCCAACCGGCGGGCATAACTGTTTAAACTTCAACCATGAATTTCATGGGCGCCATCGGCAACAGCAAGGCAATCGTCAGATCACTCCTCGCCATCGCAGCGGCTGGCGCACTTCTGGCCACTACCGGCTGCTCGGGCTCACCCGCCAACAACGCCAGCGACCTACCTGCGACTCCCGACGTCAAGTACGTCTCGGCACCGCTAACCGGCATGCGCTATGTCGAAGGTTCGGCCGAGGCGCTTGCGCTGGCCAGCCCATCGGTAGCCTGCAAGATCGACAACTCTTACGACGCCCGCCCGCAGCAGGGCCTCAATTCGACCGACGTCGTGTTCGACGAAATGGTTGAGGGCGGCCTCACCCGATTGGTTGCCATCTGGCACAGCACAAAGCCGGATGCCGTCGGCCCGGTTCGTTCGATTCGCCCAATGGACCCTGACATCATCAGCCCTTTCGGCGGCATCGTCTGCTACTCGGGCGGTCAGCAGGCGTTCGTCAACGCGATGCGCGCGACCAACGTCTTCAATGCATCCGAAACCAGCGAACAGGGCAACGGCACTTTCAGCCGCTCCAAGAATCGCATCGCTCCGCACAACGTAATCGTGAACGCAGCCAAGCTAGCTGCGCTTCACACAGACCTTGCCGCCCCTCAGGTGATGTGGGACTTCGCTCCTGATCTGGCCTCCGCCACCGCGGTTGCCGGCTCTGGCTCTGCCGTAAGTTTGGTCACCTCTGTGAAGGTTGCCTATCCAGACGCAACCGCGCTCTGGACCTGGTCGGCAAACACCAAGGCAATGGCCGGTGAGGTCGGTGCTTGGGTTCGCACACAGGACGGCAAGTCACACATTGATAAGGCCACCGGCGAACAAGTGCGTGCCACCAACATCGTGGTGCTCGACGTCAAGATCGACCGGTCATACCTCGATCACAAGTACGGCAACGTGCCAAAGACGATCATGGTTGCCTCGGGGGACGCGTGGGTGTTCACTGGCGGCAAGCAGGTTGAGGCCAAGTGGCAGAAGTCATCTCAAACCGGTCGCATAATCCTGACCGACGGAGCCGGTGCCGCTATCACTTTGGCTCCTGGCAACACTTGGGTTGAGCTCAAGCCGGCCGCACCGGAGGGCGCGATTACTGTCGTCGCCGCTGCCGGGCCATCGCCAAGCCCGACCAAGTAGGGCATCCAGAGCCTGGAAGTCGGGTTTAGCTCGACTCCCCGCGCATCGCCAAAAAGTGTGGTTAGCCACACATTCACCCAATTTTTGGTTGTTGGTTTTTTAGACTTTTCAAGGGGAAACGCACCCCGCCGATCAGAGAGTGCCGATTGCTGAACCTTCCGCGCCGATTCACCAGTGCTTGGCTAGTTGCCGCACTGCTGTTAGCGCTGTCGTTTGCGGGAGCCCTTTTCGACGCCAAGCCGGCTCTCGCCGACACCTGCCCAACCGGCTGGACGTACTCGGCCCCAAACTGCACGAAGACTTTTAGCTACACAGGTGGCACTCAAACCTGGACCGCACCCTCTGGCTTGACCTCGGCGACTGTCGTGTTGAACGGCGCCCAGGGCGGAAAATATGGCGGGAACGGCGGTCGTGTAACCGCGACCATGACCGTGACCGGGGGAGCAACGTACACCCTCGTGGTAGGCGGGGCGGGCTCTCAAGGCGCAAACGCCGCTGGCGGTTACAACGGTGGAGGCCAAGCGGGCTACGGTCACTCAGACGAGGGTTCCGGTGGCGGTGCCAGCGACATACGTCTTTCTAATGGAACGCGCATCGCAATCGCGGGCGGCGGCGGCGGCGCAGGTGGCTGGTCAGGTGGCTCTGGCGGTCTCGGTGGCGGTTTGACTGGCGGTGCCGGCGGAAACGGCCAGGCCGCTGGTGGAGCTGGAGGATCGCAGGTCTCTGGCGGCAGCGGCGGTGCGGCATTTGGCGGGTTCCCAGGTGCGGCCGGCAGTCAGTACGTCGGCGGCACGGGTGGCAACGGTTCCGCTGCCGGCGGTGGCGGCGGTGGCGGTGGCTACTTTGGTGGTGGTGGCGGTGGCGGCGACTACGACTCCTGCTGCGCCGATGGCGGTGGCGGCGGTGGTGGTTCATCGTTCACGAACGCCTCATACTTCAGCGGAGTTTCACACACCCAAGGTGCGAACGCCGGTGCTGGATCGATCACGATCACCCACATCGGTGGTCCGAGTATCTCGTCGCTTACGACCCCAACGACGAGCAACACTTTCACCAACCAGACCGCGGTTGACTTTGTCTTCAACTTCACAATTCCGGTTTCAAACTTCATAGCCACCGACGCTGTCATCTCTGGCAGCTCGGGCCTTTCGGGAACATGGACTCGAACGCTCACGGGCTCGGGCGCAGGGCCTTGGACACTTCGACTCGAGAACACATCTGCTATTGATGGCCCGCTCACGGTGACACTAGATGCGGCGAACGTGACCGATGCCTCGGGCTACGCGGGCAACGGTTCGCAATCGCTCACGGTCAACATCGACCGCACTGCACCGACACTCAACTCGTTTGCATTCGCAGCAGCGTCGTACACGACCACCTCGCCATCGATCAATGCCGTTTTCAGCGAGGCGGTCACCGGAGTGGTCGCCAACAACCTCACACTCTCGGGCGACTCGGGCTCAGCGGGTACATGGGGCAAAACGGTCACCGTAAACTCGACAAGCAACTACACGTTCAACCTGAGCAACGCGGCTGCGATATCTGGCGGCGTGGGCGCGCAGCTGCAGAACACCGGAATCGTCGACTTGGCTGGCAACGAACTTGCCGCGGCGAGCAGCACGGCGACGAGCACGCTGGCGCTCCAACCCGGTATTGCGCTCGGCTCACTCAACAACTTCGGTGGCGCACCGAACGCGGTTGCTCCCGCGGCAGTCATTTATGACCGCGGTGGATCTTCGCTGGTCGGCGTTCGCCTCACGGTCCTCCAGCAGAGCAACTCGACCTACGTCACCGGTGACACCCTCACCTTCACCAACGCCGACGCAACGACCTATGGAACCATCCAGTCGGCAAGCTCTTCTAGCGGCGTGCTATCGCTCACCTACTCTGGTGCTCAGCCGACCCTGGCGCAGTGGCAGGCAGCTATTCGAGCCGTTCGCATCTCGAACGCGAATGGCGCTGCCAACACCAGCACCCGAAGTTTCGAGGTCATCCTCAAGCCGAGCGCCAACTTCAGTTACGACACCCGTCACTTCTACGATTTCATCGCAGGTGCTAGCTTCACGACCGGTGCCGAGGCGATTACCGACGCCGTTTCGCGCAAGTTCCAGGGCATTCAGGGCTACGTGACAACAATCACGAGCGCCGCCGAGCAGGAATTCGTTGCCGGAGTAGCAAACGGACGAGGCGGTTGGCTCGGTGCACGCGACCAGGTCGATGGCGTCTTCAAGTGGGCCAACGGCCCCGAGAGCGGCACACAGTTTTGGAGCGGCAACCCGGGCAGCGCCTTCAACTCGGGCTATGCCAACTGGGCAGCGGGCGAGCCGAACTCGTCATCCGAGTGGGTCAGCATGTTGACCACCGGAACCTGGGATGACCTGAACAACAACACCAACACCGGCAACTACGCCGTGACCGGATACCAGATTGAGTACGGCGCCGCCACGATTGGCGACCCGGGCACCGACCTGCTGCGCGCGACCTCGGCGATTGTCATCGATGGCGTTCCTCCAACGCTGACCCTAGCCGCCGGTTCGGCAACGGCAACAACCAACTCGCTATCGTTCAGCATCACTGGCAACAAGGCCATCGATTGCTCGTCACTGTCGACAGTCAATGGTGTCGACCTGAACTTCACCAACATCTCTGCCATCACCATCACGCAGAACTCGTCGACGGTCTGTGGCATCTATGCCATCTCGACGGTAGCCGAGGGTGCGTCTGCCGTTGCCAGCTTGTCTCGGGCGTCGACCTTCAGCATGACGGACACCGCGTTCAATGCGCAGACCGCTCTTGGCGGCAGTGGCTCCACCACGGTCACAATTCCAGACATCACCGCGCCTTCGGTACTCAGCTTCGTTGCCCCGGCAACACCGACCAACTCGGCGACTCAGGTTTTCACGCTGACCGTTTCAGAGGCGCTATTCGCCGACCCGATTGCATCGTCATTCACCGTTAGTGGCAGTGGCTGTGCGGTTACCGCAATCGCCAAGAGCAGCTCAACTGTCTACACGATTACGGTCGGCTCTTGTGCCACGGGCACCACGCTTCAGCTCAGCCTGAAGACCGGAATCATTCGAGATGCCGCCGGCAATTACAACGCCGCTTTGGCAGCCAACACCTCTGGCGCAGTTGTCATCGACAGAACGGCACCAACTGCAAGTTGGGCGCTAGTGCCATCGGCAAACACCAACGCGAACCCGCTGACCTACCGCGTGCTGTTCAGTGAGCCCGTCACCGGCCTTAGCCTCGCGGCATTCACCGCAAGCGGCACCGACTGCGTGGCCCAGAACTTCGTAGCCGAGTCGACCACGTCGTACACGGTCGATCTGGCCGGTTGCGCAGATGGCTCGACGGCGCAGCTCACTCTTGCCAACTCGATCGGCACCGACCTTGCCGGCAACGTGCGCACGGCCGCGCTCCCCGCATCGACCACAAGCTCGGTCGACCGCACGGCGCCGACCCTCGTTTCGCTAACCACAGCAACAGCGAGTCTCACCAACGCGTCCACGGTCACATACACAATCGTGTTCAGCGAACCCGTGAATGGTCTTGCCTCGAACACGACCCACTTCACGCTCACGGGTAGCGGCTGCCAGCTAGGTGCGCTGAGCGGCGGCCCGACCACCTACTCGGTCGCGATCACGGGTTGTGCCAACACATCTTCGACTCAGTTGTCGCTAAAGAACGGCACGGTCACCGACCTCGCCGGCAACTCGGGTGTGGCCAACGCCAACTCGCACGTCAGCCCGCTGATCTCGATCGACCGCATCGCAGCCGATGTCACGCTAACCCCCTCGACCGTGGCCACCAGCACCGGCGTGATTACCTACCTGGTTGAATTCAACGAGCCAGTCACAGGCCTGACCGCGAACGACTTTGCTCAGTCGGGTTCGGCAGCGATCGACCCGCTCGTGCTCACCACCATCAGCAGCACTCGCTACGAACTTGAAGTTCTTGCAACCTCATCGGGCGACGTGAGCATCGGTCTGGCCGACGGCTCGGTGTTCGATGCTGCCGGCAATGCCAGCCCTTCCAACTTCGGCATGGCATCGATCGCACAGACACCAACCATCGTCACCCTGCCTTCGCTCGGCGGCAGCTTCGTAATCACGCCACCACAAATCACCAACCAAAACCTCACCTACCGCCTCGACTTCACGCGTGCAGTGACCGGATTCGACACCGCCGACCTCACGGTGACCGGCGCGACTGGTTGCGGCAAGGCGATCACCGCGGCTAGTGCTTCGTCGTACACGATCACGCTTTCGAACTGCTCGACTGGCGACGTTGTGCTCAAGGTGCGCCAGAACGCAGTGCTAGACACCGACGCTGCCCTGTGGCCGTCGACCGTGGGTGGCTTTAGCACCGCAGCCATCCGCCACGACATCACTCCGGCCGCCGCGACGATCACACTGCGTCCGAACTCGCTGTTCACCGACACCCACACCTACGACGTCGTGTTTGACGAAGACGTAACGGGCCTGAGCGCATCAGACTTCGCGATCGCAACCGGGTCGACCTCAACGGGTTGCGTGATCGGCGCTCCGGCCGCGAACCCGGCTGGCGACGTTCGCAACTTTACGGTCGAGATCTCGGGCTGTGCCGATGGAACCTTTGGGCTCGAGCTAGCAGCCGGAGCTGCCCTGGATGCAGCGACCAACGCCTCGCCGCTCGCCGCGCTGACCAGCGCCTCGGCAACGCAGCTTGTTCCGCCTGCCGTCGTCAACACCACGCCGGGAACCGTACCGACTCAGTTGGTTGCAGTCGCGCCGACTTCTGTGCTTGGTCAGGTAACCCCAACGGCCAGCCAGATCTTGCTCAACGCAGCAATTGTCGCCCCGCCGGCCAACGCCCCGACGGTGAGCGTGGTTGCCGACTTCTCTGCTTACGGTCCTGCCGATCCGGTTGCGGCCGTAAGTGCGCAGACGATTGCGGTCGGTAACGAACTCAAGGTGACCCTGACGGTTGCCCCAGGCACTGCCGCTACCAGCGAGGCAGTCGGCTACCTCAAGGTCAATGGTGGCTGGGCCTACCTCGGTCGCCAGTCCTTCAACGGATCCTTCTCGGTTGAAACCGCGGGCCTTGCATTTGCCAACCCGGGCCAGTACGAGGTGCGCATTTTTGTTGTGCCAACCGGCTCTCAGGTCTTCACCGCTAGCCTTCGCACGGCATCGCTCAAGTTCCTATCGGTCGGCACAAACGACCTCGCCGGCAAGACAAACCAGCTGGATGCGCTGCTTCGCAAGGCGGCAATCTCAGACAGCGACCTGGCAACCCTCGCGGGCCAAAAGTTCACGCTCGCGGTAACCGTCACGGGTACCGCGGTTCCTGTCGCTGCGCCTTACGTGCCGCCAGCCGTCGTGCCTACCGCAACTCCTACGGCGACCCCAACTCCTACCGTCACGGCGACCCCGAGCCCAACGGCCACCGCGACCACGCGTCCAACACCGCGTCCGACCGCATCGGCTTCGGCAACTAGCTCGCCGCGCGCGACTCGCACCCCAACCGCGACCGCAACTCCGTCTGTTACGCCGACTCCAACTGCTTCGGCAAGCGTCGAACCAACGGCCGAACCTAGCGCGTCGGCCGAGCCAACGATCAATCCGACCGTTGCTCCTGCCGCAGCCACCGACCCTGGTGCGGTCATCGCCGACCTGGGCACAGTCACCATTCCTACCTATGCACCTGGCGAGCCCGTTGCCAACCCGGCCATCGGTGCAACCGGAGACGACAGCGCGCCGCCAGTACCTTTTGATCCGATGGCCAACCCAGCCTCGGTAGCAGCGGTCGCCGACACCGTTGCCACCGTGGGAACCGTCGTGGCCGGTATTGCGGCCGCCGCTGGTGCAGCCGCAGCCGCAGGTGCTGCAGCTGGAGCCGCCGCAGGTGGCGCTGCCGGTTCGGCAGGCGGTTCGACCGGTGGCTCATCGAGCGGCTCAAACTCTTCGGGTAGCAGTGGCGGCAGCAGTTCGGGCGAGGGCGGCGGCGACATCGCCGAGCTCGACGCTTCGGCAGCCGCGTTCACCGACACCGAGAAGGGCTGGGGCGACAAGCTGGCCCTCTACCGCAGCAGGTGGATGACCTGGCTCGACGGGCTCACGCATGACGCGACCATCGCTGTTGCGCCGTTCTCGCCGCTGGCCAGCAAGATCATCAACGACGGTTCATACCTGCGAGCACTATTCGGTTCGCTCGCTGCGCTGCCTTCGTTCGCCGCCGCGGTCTTGGGTGTGATCTCGGTCGTCGCTAACGACGGACAGTTCCTGCCGCCGCCATGGCAGATCTTCCTCGCGATGGCAATCATCGGAATCTTCGATGCGTTCGCGGGCTTCGTGGGCATCGCGGTGTTCATCATCGGCATGCTGTTTACCTCGGGGATCTCGGGCCAGAACCAGATTCAGTTGATGCTCGGCATCATCGTGGTCGGCTTCGGTCCGGCACTTATCTCCAGTGGTTTCCGCACGCTGCGCAAGAACGCGGCTCGCGACGAGTTCGCGTGGTGGGAGCGCCTGGTTGACCTCGCGGTCATTACGTTCTTCGCCGGTTGGACCGCCACCTCGATGGTCTCGTCTCTGCCAGCCCTTGCCGGCCTGACGCTTTCGGTCGCCAACCACGTCAGCGACTTCGCCGTGGGTCTCGGTGTCGCGATCGCGATTCGAATCGTCGTCGAAGAAATCGTGGCTCGCCTGTGGCCTGCCCGCCTCGACCGAATCAACCCAACCGAAATCCCAGAGCCTGGTTCGGTTCAGAAGCTCATCGCTATCTCGATTCGCTTCGGCCTGTTCCTGTTCATGTCGAACGCCATCATGGGCTTTAGCTGGCACATCGTCGTAGGTTCGCTGCTGTTCGTAATCCCGGTTGCGCTGGGCTGGTTCTCAGACCGCTTCCCGAACTCGCCACTGATCTGGAAGCTCATGCCGACCGGCGTGCCTGGCCTGGCATTCACTCTGCTCGTCGCCATGCTGACCTCGGCCGTCGTGGGTTCCGTGGTCGGTGCATCTCGCGACCTGGCCGCTTGGTCGTTCGCGATCCTGCCGATTCCGTTGCTGCTGATTCAGGTGCTGCAGAGCTTTGGGCGCCACGGAGTCAACGAAGACGACGACCGCCCGATCAAGAACCCCAAGTACAAGTGGATTTACCGCGTAGGTGGCGTTGTGATGCTCGCCGTCACGCTCAAGCTCGCCGGCGTCATCTAAAAACCTGCGTGTGCCCGGCTGATGCTAGTCGCAAGGCGCGCTAGTCCTGAGGTTCGCGCCCTGCCTGTAGCTCCCAAGGAACCTCGCTGAACGCAGCCGCATCCACGAGCCCCGGTTTCATCGCCCAGTGCGAGAGCAGTGCCTCCACGATTCGGTTGGCCGCCTGGCCCGGGTGCGGCATGGCCGCCTGAGCCAAGGCGCGCACAGCCTGCGCCGATTCGGCCCCGACTCCCAGCTGTCTGCCGGTGTTCTCGGCCAGCAGCTCGTCGAGCGCCGACTCGAGGCGCACCTCAAGCTCTTCCAAACCAATCCGCACATTGGCCGCTGCCGCCAGTTCGCCCAGGTCGGTGAACGGCCAATGGTCATCGCGTTCGATGAACAAACCGCGGCGACCCGTCGCCAATGGGTATTCCGCCAAGAAGCTGATGCCGTCTGAGACCAAAACGTCGCAGTCGAAGACCTCGGCCAGGGACCAGTCGGCACCGTCGATCGTGTTTGGCAGGGCATCCCATTCGGCTCGCCAAGCTTGCAGATCCGCAGCCGACATCACGTCGCGGTCGATCAGCGTTCCCCACATGAAAGGGTGGGCACGCAACACGAACTCCACGTCGGGGCGTCGGCGGGCCGCGTCGAGCAGCGAGCGCTTGCTCTGCACGAACGTGCCGAAGTTCAGCCAGTGTGGCGAATAGCTGTGGTGCGGGGCAAAGACCAAGCGAGGCCCGCGCTGCGAGGTGCCGACGCTGGCGACCAGTGCGTCGAGCTTTGGCGAACCAACCGCGACGACCCCTGTCGTGCCGCGCTCGGTCACGGCAAATGCCGCCCGAACATCGGCCGACTGCACGAACACCAGCGATGCCAGTTGGTGCATGCGCTGCGTGAAGTAGTGGGGAGCTAGCCCGTCGATGAATCCGCCTTGGCCATCCGGTTCCTTGACGAGCGAGAGCGAGAAATAAGGAACGTACGCGATGCGCGTGAATCGCACCAGTGCGTCGGGGCGCAGCTCGCGTTGATAGTTGCGCTGCCACGGGTAGTTCATGAACACGTAGTCCGGCCGCCACTCGCGCAGGTCGCGCGCCGCCTGGCTGCCGTCGTCGGCATACGCCCAGGTCTCGTGCTCAACGCCGGCTGCTGTCAAGAACTCGCTGGCATCGCTCGCGTCGTCGAAGCCGGCATCGCCGGTCAGGCGCTTGGGCACGGCTACGACCAGCACCTCAAAGCGATTGTCGCGCGTCAGCAATTCGTGGGTCGCGGCGAGCGAATCCCACGCCTCGACATAGAACAGCACGAATGCGACGCGAATGGCCATGGATTGATTCAACTAGAGAATGGCGGGGTTTGCTCCCGCGGGCACCGCGCTTGTGTGAAACTGCGGGCTGGCCATGCCAGAAGTCCCGTTAAAGGCAAAACCGCCCCGAGGCTACGAATTCGTTTAGTCTCGAAACGGTTTCTTGCGCAAGGCTTGGTTTCAAGCGCAAGTCAATTCTGCCAGAAACGCGCATGATTAACCGGCCCGAACTTGTTAAACCTCTTAGAAGTCTGAAAGTTACGGCTAGTTCGCCGCGACAACCGCCGCGGGTTGCCCACCTTTGCCCGCCGCAAACCATAGCCTTGAAAGCATGACCGCAAACAAGTTCGTTAAGTTCGCAGCGCTCGCCGCATCCGTTCTGTTGGCTCTGACCGCAGCAACCCCAGCCGCCGCCAAGGCCTGGAGCCCAACCTCGGGTCAGACCCTGACCGACGGCAAGTTCATGGCCAGCAGCGCAGAGGACTCAGCCAACCCTCAGACCTACTCGCTCATCTATGACGAGAACGCTAACGACTCGATCTGCCAGGTGATCGGCGAGGGCAGCTGCGCCGCAACGCACAAGCTCAGCGGCACCTACGTGCTCGGCGTCTGCACCTCGGCGACCGACACCCTCTGCATCGCAAACGTCTCGGTCTTTGCCCAGGGCAAGACCGCCGCATCATCGCCAGCAACCGTGATCCGCCAGATCAAGGCACCGACCGTCGGCGTCGCAGCTGCCAATGCAGCGAGCATCCCTAACGGTGGGGCAACCACCCTCTACACGGGTGCGGTCGCGCACGCGGGTGGTGCATCCACCTATGCCGTCACCGCATCGGTGAACGTCGACATCGCTGCCGGCAAGGTCAGCGCAAGCGAGTACTCGGTGGCCGTTGTGCCATACACCGAGAAGCGCGGCGGATTCGTGGGCCCATCGATCAGCGCCGGGCAGATCAACGACTACCCACAGGCCGACTGCGTGTTCCTCGAAGACAACTTCTGCGGTCAGATCGAAGACTTCGCGGCCAACACCCGCGTCAGCGTGACCGTGCGTATGCCTGCGACCAAGTACTCGTTCTTGGGCGCACGCCTCACCGCGCCTGAGCTCGTCGCCAAAAAGATCGCCTCGGGTGTCGACCTAACCGTTACCGGCAACCCGGTCAGCATTCAGCAGCTCGAGGTTGCACTCGACCCATCGTCGGTTCCAACCGCGCTGGGCATTCGCAAGCCACAGGCCAAGCAGACCAAGGTCTTCTCGGGCGTAACCGCAATCACCGCGGCTCGCGCACTGGTCAAGAACAAGGCCACCGCCACCCGAACCTTCTGGCAGTTCAACAACTGGGATTCCGACCTGGTCGCAAACGGCCTGGCCAATGCCAAGTGCGGTTCGACCGCGGGCATCCGCGGTCTGTTTGCGACCGACGCAATCGCCAGCGACGGCTTCGTGCCTGCCAAGGACGGCGGCGCATTCAAGAACACCATCAACGGTGTGCTCAACGACCCATCGGGTGCGCAGCACGCCGGCACGATCGACGTTCTGGTCGACCCCGTCTTTGCCAAGTGCGCACTCGGCAAGTCGAGTGGCGTTGCCCTCTCGCTGCCTAGCTCGGCCAAGGGTGTTGGCTATACCCTCAGCGCGGGCAAGTCGGGCACCTGGCTCAAGGCCAGCGCCAAGGGCATCAAGTACTCGGCTCCGATGACGCTCGCCGTCAAATAGCGCGCGACCGTAATAAACCGGCGCCCTAGCCGTATACCCATATGTCTGCCAGACTTGAAACCAAGCCAAGTCTGATTGGCAGGCAAAGTTTTTCACGAGTTGCACACCCGCAACTCAAGAGCAAAACACACGAGCAAAACAGGGGTATAAATGCCACGCAAGCGTCACCTTCGCGCCATCGGCGCGGCTGACGCTACCCCTACCTCGAGCATCGAGCTGCCGGCCAACGGCGTGCCAAGTGTCGAGGAGCTCGAGGCATTGCTAGACGAGCAGAGCGACGAAGAGTTCGGCGAGACCGAGCTCCAGGTGGCCAGCAGCGAGAAGCGCGCCGTGCTAAAGGAATGGTCGGCCGCCGACTTTGCCAGCATCTACACTCGCTACCGCCCACACCTCGAGCGTCACGCCCGCAAGTGGATTCGCAACCAAACCCAGGTTGACGAGATCGTTCAGGATGCGTTCCTCTATCTCATGGTGACCCTGCCCGAGCTCGACAGCGAGCTGGGCGTTCTGCGCTTCCTCAAGTGGAAGGTCAAGAACCTCTGCATCGACGTGATGCGTGCTTCGAACCGCGCATACGTCAACTCGATCGACGACGTGGCCGAGCCTGAGAGCAACGACCCAGAGGTCGGCAGCGAGCTCGAGCACGCCGAGGACGCCGCTATCGTGCGCCTGGCCCTCAGCAAGCTCAACCCGCGTCACCGCGAGGTTCTGATCGCCAGCATGTATGAAGAGAAGTCGACCCGCGAGATCGCCGCACAGGTCGGCCTCAGCGAGAACGCGACCCTTCAGCTGGTTCACCGCGCCCGCGCCGCCTTCAAGAAGGCGCTGCTCGGCGACGACGTCAACACCGAAGGCATGTCGGTTCAGGCAATCCTTTCGGTTGCCGCCCGCAAGGCAGCTGCCGACGCCAAGAAGGTCGGCGCTCAGGCAATGATCTTCGTCGTGTTCCTGGCCATCGCTGTCGGCGGTTTCCTCAACTTCAACCGCGGTGCGACCACACCTAAGACTGTTGCCGAGGCACCTAGCTCGAGTAGCAACGGCAACACCGAGCAGCCGACCAACCCAGAGAACCCGACCACTCCGGTCGTCGACCCTGGCACGGCAAGCACCGTGGTCAACAGCACCAAGCCGGTCATCAACTCGGCCGTCAACGTCATCGAACCGGTTGGCGACCAAGACCTAGGCCGCGTCGCGACCATTACCACCGGCGACCTGGCTGCAATTACCTCGGGCCCAACCGACGCCTTCTTTACTCGTGCAAGCAACAGCACGGTTGCCGAGCCTGGCGTGCAGAGCCTTTACCTACACGCCGACAACAACGTCTCGGCCACCCTCGACTTCAAGGCCGCCGACCCGGCTTCGGTCAGCAACGTCAAGGCCACTCTCGTGGTGGGCGGCGAGCAGTACCTGGTGTTCCTGCCTAACGGCACCCTCGACCGCACGTTCGTCAACGGCAACGCCACCTATACATATGTGGCTGCAATCAAGCAGCTGATCGACGGTCAGAACCACGTCATCACCGGCTCGTTGCTCAATACCCAGTTCGTTCACATCACCATCACGGTGAAGGACGTCAGCGACAAGGTGATCGCCACCAGCATCGCCATCGGCGCCGAGTACTAGGCCCAAGCGCCACGGGCCTTGCGCCCCCGGTTTTCGTTCACAGAAAACTCTCAAGAAATACTTTAACTTTTTGCCCAAATGACCGTAATAAAACGGTTATCCCGCCGATACCCTTTATACGACCCGTGTTTTTGTCCTGCTTGGTTGGTTGAAAGTATGGGGTCGTAACCCGCAGATCCGGCCGGATCTACGGGTAAACCAAGAAAGAAAAAGGAAATCATGACCAACATCGTGACTCGCAAGGGCCTCGCGTTTGGTGCACTGGTTGCTCTCGCTTCGACCGCTATCGCAGGTGCTCCTGCGTCGGCGGCTGGTGAGCTCAACGTTGCTCCATCGGCTGGTACCTCGTACAACACGCTTGAGGGCACCGTCTTCAACCTGAAGACCACCTTTGCTCCAGGCTTCACTCCATCGAGCTACGCTCAGCTGCTTTACCAGATCAAGACCGACGCTAACTCGACCGTTTCGTACGGCGTAGGCGTTGCAGCGGTTACCGCTCCTGCTACCTCGGTTGCAGTCAGCACCACCACTGTTTCGGGTGCAACTGGCAGCGCAAGTGCTACCAGCGTTAACTACCTGGGTCTAAAGTCGACCACCGCATCGGCAACTACTTCGGTAGAGGTCACCGCGTTCGTTGACGCAAACAACGACGGCGCTCTTTCGGCTGGCGAGTGGAACACCGTTCGCACCGTTACCTTCAAGAAGGTCGCTGACGTAACCCCAACCGTTACCGTTGCAGCTGCTGCTACCGGTGACACCACCGCTACCGCAACTGTTGCATGGGGCGACCTGAACGTTGAGCAGATCAACGCTTCGGGTGCTTACGGTGTTGCAACCGGTTCGACCAACTCGTCGCTCGGTCTAGAGGTCAAGGTCAACAGCGGTTCGTACGCTGCTGCAACCTGGAGCTCGTCGACCAGCAAGTTCACCAAGTCGGTTTCGGCTCTGGTTTCGGGTGACGTCGTTTCGGCTCAGGCTGTTTACGCAACCAACACCTACACCGCAACCCCAACCAACACCTACAGCTCAGTTGCTCTTGGCACCGCTGCTACCGCAACCGCTTCGGCACGTACCATCAACACCTCGACTGGTCTTGTTGCAAACCTGGTAAAGGGTAACGACGCACTCGCTACCTCTGCTACCACCGTTGCAGCTACCACCGGTGGCGTTGTTCGCACCAACGGTTCGTTCACCGCTTCGGTTGTAACCAAGGACACCGCTTCGACCCCAGCCGTCAAGGCTGGCGTTGCAGTAACCGGTTCGGTTGCAGGTACCTTCGCTACCGCTCTTCGTGCAGCTACTTCGTCGCTGACCGAGATCTCGGTAACCGTAAACGGCACCAAGTACACCGCCAACGCTGACCTGGCCGCTGCGACCTTCGCACTGACCACCGACGCTAACGGTGTTGCTTCGTTGAACATCTCGAGCACCGGCCTTGCAGCTGGCGACACCCTGACCCCAACCTTCGCAGCTCAGAACCTGACTGCTTCGGTTGCGACCACTCAGACCAACGCCACCTACACCGTCTCGGACGACAACGGTTCGGTCATCGTTGCAACCAACAAGAACACCGCAGCTACCCTGACCTACTCGGTCAAGGACCAGTTCGGCGTTCTTTCGGCACTCACCAACCAGCGTCTTTCGGTTACTGCAACCAACGCAACTGCTGGCTCGACCCAGTACGTTCCAGTTGTTGCAGGTAAGGCAACCTTCTCGGTTACCCCAGCAACCGACTCGACCGCTGCTGTTGCAGTTTCGTCGGTCATCCAGACCAGCAGCGTAGACAACGCACAGAACCTGACCTGGACCGCAGGCACCGCTACTGGTGTCTCGAACACCGTTCAGGTTCGCGCAGCTGCCTACTCGTTCTCGACTGCTCCTGCAGTAGCCGAGGTCGCAGGTGCTGCTTACAACGCAACCAGCAACTACAAGCAGACCATCACCCAGGTTGTTCAGAGCGACACCGCAGCCACTGGCTACGTTGCTCCTGCTTCGAACACCACCTACGCAAAGATCACCCTGACCGGCTCGAACGCCGGCGAGGCTCTGACCGTATCGGGCGCTGGCCTGTACCTCTCGATCGACGGCGCAGCCGTTGCAGCTGACAAGGCAACCAAGGTTGCTCAGGCAGGCGCAGCAGTTGTTTACGTTGCTTCGAACACTGTTGGCACCAAGACCGTAACCATCACCAACGGCACCGTTTCGGCAACCGTTGATGTTGTATTCGTCTCGGCTGCTGCTGCTGAGTCGACCGCCACCGCCTTCGCTGTTGCAGTTACCGCTGCTGCTCAGTCGGGCCGCGCGATCGACGCAACCGTAACTGTCACCGACAAGTGGGGCAACCCAGTTGCTGACTTCGACGCAACCGCTACTGTTTCGGGTGTTGCACTCGTAAACGGTGCTGCTTCGGCGAACATCACCACCGACGCAAACGGTAAGGCTACCGTCAAGCTGTCGGCTGGCGTCAACGACCTTGGCGATGCAGTTGTTACCTTCTCGGACCGCGACTCGAACACCTCGACCGACGTCACCGCTGTTGCAAAGACTGTTACCTTCGGCATGACCGACGGTTACATCGATGTTCTCAACGGCAAGCGTGCTTCGGTTACCTGGTCGTTCGCAAAGGGTAAGCGCGTAGCTGTTTACCTGGACGGCGTCCGTCGTTACAACATCATCCAGCCTGGTGACTCGGAGCTCAACCTCCAGTTCAACATGAAGAAGGGTTCGCACTCGATCAAGCTCGTCATCGGCGGCGTGATCGTGGACACCATCTCGGTTAAGGTTTCGAAGTAAGTAACCTTCCACGGCTAGGAAACTAGTAACAAAGAACCCTCGGGGCTTCGGCCCCGGGGGTTCTTTCTATTTGCGGGTGGCCTTTTGCGTAGGCTATTCGCATGGCCAACTACGAATACAAACAGCACCCTCACGTGGAGGCCCGCCGCGCCAAGGGGCCGGCCGTTGCGCACAGCAAGGCACACCCAAGCAAGGGGCTTTCGCTCAATGAACGCATCGGGCTAGCTGTCACTCGCTCGGTCGGCACGATGTGGGCCGCATACGCGTTCTTTGGCTTGTCGCTGGTCAGCCTGCCGGCAGCCATTGGTTCGGGCAACACGATCGTCATGGTGTCGTGGGTGGCCCAGACGTTCCTGCAGCTCGTGTTGCTGCCGATCATCATCGTTGGTCAAAACATTCAGGCCAAGGCATCCGACCAGCGCGCGATAGCGACCTATGAAGACGCCGGAGCGATTCTCGAAGAGGCCAAGGAGATTCAGTCTCACCTTGGCGCACAGGACGCCGCTCTAGACCACCTGCTCGTGCGCGTCGAGAAACTTGAGGCTGGCTTGAAGGCGCAGGGCAAGTAGTGCGTCTGGTTATTGCAAAGTGCTCGGTCGACTACGCTGGGCGACTGTCATCGCACCTACCCTTGGCGACTCGCCTACTGGTATTGAAGAACGATGGATCGATTCTGGTGCACTCTGATTCGGGTTCATACAAGCCTCTGAACTGGATGAACCCGCCGTGCTCGATCGTGGTTGAGGAGCCCTCTGAAGAGGCGGCCGAATTTGGCGTAACCGAGGTGTGGCGCGTGCAGCAGAAGAAGTCTGACGACGTGCTCATGATTTCGATCCACGAGATTATGGCTGAGCTGGCACACGACCTGGGCGACGACCCAGGCTTGATCAAGGACGGCGTTGAGGCTCACCTGCAAGAGCTGCTGGCCGAGCAACTGCACCTGGCCGGCGATGGGCTCAACCTGATTCGCCGCGAATACATGACGGCTATTGGACCGGTAGACATTCTGGCGGGGCACGCCGAGGGCGGCACCGTAGCGATTGAGCTGAAACGACGCGGCGAGATCGACGGCGTCGAACAGCTGACCCGCTACCTTGAGTTGCTCAATCGCGACCCGCTGCTCGCACCCGTGCGAGGAATCTTTGCCGCTCAAGAAATCAAGCCGCAGGCACGCACGCTGGCCGAAGATCGCGGCATCGTTTGCCTAGTGCTCGACTACGACGAGATGCGCGGTCTTGACTCTGGCGCACCGAGGCTGTTTTAGGCCATGACCGAACCCAAGGATGCGCCGCCCACGCCAAAGCGTGTGCAGCATCATCCTGGTCGTTCGCTAATCACATCCCGTGGTTACTTCAATCGTTTAGGACCGGGCATTGTGACCGGAGCCGCCGACGACGACCCGTCGGGCATCGGTACCTATTCGCAGGCCGGCGCTTCGGCCGGCTTCGGATTCCTTTGGGCGACCGTCTGGCTGCTGCCATTCGCTTATGCGGTTCAGGAAGCCTGCGCCCGTGTCGCATTGGTGACCGGGCAGGGCTTGGCTGCCATCATCAAGAAGCGCATGCCGCGCTGGGTTCTGGTGCTATCCGTGGTCTTGGTTGCCGTTGCTAACACGGTCAACATCGCCGCCGACCTGGCCTCGATGTCAGCCGCACTGAGGTTGCTCGTGCCGATCGACCAGGTCTTGGGCGTGATTCTGTTCGCGGCTGCTATCGCCGTGGCCGAGGTTTTGGTGCCCTATCACCGCTATGCGCGCGTGCTGCGCTGGTTGTGCTTGTCGCTATTGGCATATGTCGCGGTTTTGTTCGTGGCGAAGGTCGACTGGGCGGCTGTCACGTGGGCAACGCTCAGCCCGCACATCGATTTCAATCGCGACTCTTTGGCGATGATGATTGCCCTTGCCGGCACCACGATCTCGCCCTACCTGTTCTTTTGGCAGGCAGCCGAGGAGGTCGAGGAGCGCAAGGTAATGGAGCAGTTGCACCATCGCAGCGACGTCGGCCACGCGCACATTCGCGCCATGCGCGGCGACGTGTTCGCGGGAATGCTGACGGGTGTCTTCATCATGTTTGCCATCATGGTCACCACCGGCGCGACCCTGCATAACGCGGGAATAACCAACATTGCTTCAGCAGAGGATGCGGCTGCCGCGCTCAAGCCCATCGCGGGTGACTTCGCCGGGCTGCTGTTCCTGCTGGGCATTCTCGGCGTCGGGCTGCTGTCGATTCCCGTGCTCGCCGGTTCAACCGCCTATGCGCTCGCCGAAACTATGGGTTGGCGCGAATCGCTCGAGCTCAAGCCGCGCGAGGCCAAGGCGTTTTACCTGGTCATCGTGGGATCGGTGGTGGTTGCCGTGCTGCTCAACCTGATCGGAATCCCACCGATGACGTTCCTCTTCTTGGCTGCGGTGCTCAACGGTCTCGCGGCTCCGGCGCTCATGGCGATCGTCTGGGTGTTGGCGCGCGACCGGCAGCTGCTCGGTCGGTGGGCTTCTCCCGCGTGGTCGAGGTGGCTCCTGGCCGCCTAACGAGTTATCCACAGATTGGCCGCTGGACACTTGTTGTCCAATGGAGTGCCTATTGTATTTTTATGAACCGCGGCCGATACTTGTTTTGTACCAAAAATGTCGCCTACTTGGCGGCGAATCCTACAGCCACCCTCGGGTGGCTGTAGATGTTTAAGCACCCTGCAATTCAGCTGGCATATTTCGATGAATCGGGTGATGAGCAGCCATTGCAGGGCTCAGAGGACTTGCTTGTTTTCGCGCTCACTGCCGTGATCGTCGACGAGTCTCGAGTGGCGGCCCTTCAAAAGGACTTTCTCGACCTGAAACGCCGCCTTGTTCCGACGAGGGATCGCTCAAAACTGGCAGCTTCCGATCTTGTCCGTTCCGAGCGAAAAGGCAGGTACCTCCGTCGCGCTCTTCGAACGGACAAGCGAGGCAGTAGGAGGCTTGCCATTGCTTTCTTGGATGCCTTTATGAAGTTGCTGGAACTGCACGGCGTGAAGGTTGCGGTTGCTTTCCGTCTAAAAGGCTCGTCGAAGTTATCGCGCAATCTTTATGCCGAGTCTGTAACCGAGTTGCTAACGACCATCAATTCCTATGCAGGGCGCAAATCAACGCGGTTTCTTGCGGTTTTGGACTCTAGGACGCATGCCAAGAACGCACCTACGGTCGCGTACGTCTTTGATCAAATGCTCGACCCGATAAATTCCCTCCCGCAACTGGTTGAACCGCCATTCTTCGGCCACAGCGATTCGCACATCCTCCTGCAGCTCGCCGACATACTCGCCTCTGGCCTCGTGGCCCCGATGTTGAGCTATGCGGCAGGCAAAGGTCAACCACACAGCCCTTTCGGTGACTTCGAGGTGCTTGCAGAACGGTACGGCGACAGAATTCAAGCTCTGGAAATTAACCCGGTAACAAGAGAATTAACCTTCTAACATCGGCAATGCCCTGGGGCTGATGCCAAACTTTAGGCATGACTACACCTGCAAAGAAGCCAGCGGCTCGCAAGCCAGCTGCCACTACCACTGCACGCGCAACCGCCGCGAAGCCGGCCGCTAAGGCCCCGGTTCGTCGCCCTGCCGCATCAGCCGCTCCGGCCGCTGCTGCCGTTGCACCGAACTACACCAAGCCATACAAGATGCTCACCGGCATCGACGACAGCGAGTTCTGCGACAAGGTGGTTCGCCACCTCGAGAACGGTTACGAGCTTTACGGCTCGCCAACCTCGACTTTCAACGGCAAGAACGTGATCGTAGGCCAGGCCGTCGTGCTCAAAAAGAAGGCAAAGAAGGCCGGCAAGGCCAAGGGCAAGAAGAAGTAGCCCTAGCTCAAAGCCAAAGGCAACCGCGCTGACATCGTTGTGAGCGCGGTTGTTTTGCGTTCGTCCCAGTGCCATTCGATTGTCAGGGCGTCCAGCATCTGCAGCCCAAGCCCCTTCGCCGAGCCGGTAACGTGCTCGCCGTTGTTGGTGATGTCCAAGGTGAGTTCGTGGTCGAGGGGGCGATCGATGACGATCTTGAGAATGTTGGCACGTCCGTGCCTATAGGCGTTGGTCGCAGCCTCGCGGCAAATCTCATTGAGGGCCAAGCGCATGTTCAGGTTCTTGTCGATTGCACGAGCCGCGCGATCGCTGACGGTAAAGCTGACATCAAGCACCCCGCTCCAGGTCTGCTGCAGTTGCCTGAGCTCGTGCATGAGGTCGAGTTCGGGCCTTGGCGGGTTCGTGATGGCGTTTGCGATATTGCGGAGGTCTTGGCGCACGAGCTGGCGAATCATGCCCGCCTCGGTGTCGCGAATTGCTCCATCCAGTGGGCTGTTTGTTAGTGAGCTGAGTCGGGCGATTGCCGCGGTGAGAGTAGCTTGGACGGTGCCGTGTAGCAGGTAGCTCCAGCGGCGCTTCTGCAGCCAAAGTGCCTGGTTGAACACGGCCAATTCGTGGCTCAGTTTCTCGTTTATCTGGGCCATCTGATCCTCGAGGTCGACCCGTGCCTCATCGATAATGCGCAGATAGGCGCTTAGCCAAAAGCCGAGCAACGTCTGCGCTACGACTGTCCAGATCATCAATGAAACGGTCGAATCGTGTGTGTCCAAAGTTAGGGCAAGAAGGATGGCTTGCGGCGCCAGGATGCTGGCGCTCGCAACGGAAAATATCAGCAGACCAAAGCGCCGCCCAACCTTCCGATTCTGTGGTGAGAAGATCCGCCAGATCAGCCCGGCGAGAACAGTATGCAGCGAGCTCACCGTCACCCAGGCCACCTGAGCCCGGTCTATCAGCATGTATGCGGTAATCGCGGAAAGCGGCAGAGCTAGCAACAGCACGGGTAGGCTTGGCAGGTTTTCTCTAATCCTGAATTGCTTCGGCAAACCGCTGCGTCGGCGCACGCCGGCCTCGTCGGGCTGCGGTGAGCTCGCCAGCTGCTGCGCCTCTAGCTCGAAGGCTCGGCTCAATGGCCGAACGTCAACCTCGATGATGTTCTGCAACTCAATAACCACCGACTGGACATCGGTGTCGCCGACCAGACGAGCTTCGAGCCAATCGAGTTTCGGCAGCAGCGTCTGTTTTGTTTGAGAAATCAGTTCGAGTTGAGCTCGGCTCACCTGCTGGCTTACCTTCTCGCGGTAGCCCAAGAGCTCCTTCTGCTTGCGGCGGAGTTCGTTCATCAGGCTTAGGTGGCCTAAGCGGCTGGCGCTCATGCCAACCCACGACGCCAGGATCCCTGCGCTCAGCACAGCACCACCGAAAAGGCGAATCAGCGCGTCATACTCCGATGTCTCAAGTCCAACCGCAACCGCCCACCAGTACACGCTCGTGTTCTTGACGGCGCCTGCGATACCCGCAATCAAGAGGTTCGTGATTACTCCTCGACGAGTGCTCGACCAAAGTCGCCGTGGAGCAAGTGCAACCATCAGTGCACTCAGCGCAAGCCATTCCAAGTATGTGCCGATCCAAATTGGCAACCAACTCGGGTCAAAGCTGCTGAGGCGCAGGGAGTCGTAAGAGATGTTTGCTGCGGCAAAGAAGAAGCCGGCGTAAACAGCGAGGCGAATGTTCCAAACCTCGCGGGTGCCGAACCAGTGATTAACGCGCTGCCCAAGATTCGTTCCCAGTGGATTACTCGCGGTCATGGTCGGTGGTTTAGCGCTAGTCGATTTGTCTTAGTTGGCCGATGGCCTTGAGGTATTCGCGGGCTGCGGTAACACGAAGGTGCTGTTGGCTGTCGCCTGTGATTTCTGCTGCGTCGAATGCGCGCCTGATCAGATTCTCTACAGCGCGCACGGTGGTTCCGCGGCGATCGGCGATCTGCTGATTTGAAAGCCCGGTGGCCAGCAGATGCAAAACCTCGATCTGTGATCGGCTGATTCGGCTAAAGCGGCTCGTGCTCTTGCGGTCGTCGCGCAGGTGGTCGCCAACGCGCTCGCGCAACGAAGCCTCTATTGCCTCAATGAGAATGTTCGGGTCGCTGATCTTGTCTTTTACAAGGTAGGCGGCGTTCTTTGGGATGATTCGGTTGTCTAGACCGATCAGGCGGGGCTCGGGAAGGTGAGTGAGGAACACCAGAGCGATTCCAGGGTCTTGCCTGCGCAGGATTGCCGCGAGGTCGAAACCGGTCGGTCCGTAGCCAAGTTCAACATCGAGGATCGCCACGTCTGGGCTCACCAGGTCGGCTTTCTTGCGGGCTTCGGCCGCGTTCTCGGCGGTTTGCACATCGAAGCCAGCGAGCGAAAGCTGGTTCGCAACCAAATTGCGAATCAGTGGCTCGTCCTCGACGATAAGAACTCGGCGCTGCAGCGGCATATGTCTAGATTGGCAGGTGTAAGCGGGGCTAACCGAACAATGTGCGCAATTGCGAACATCCGTCTGAAACCACCCTGCGGATAAACTTGCCGCATGAACACAACCGTTGCCGAAGCCCCAAACCACCTGACCGCTCTGCTCGTTGGCTGCGGTTCAATCGGCAAGAAGCACCTGCAAGAAATCCTGCCCAAGTTCTACTCGGTAGCGGTTGTCGACATCAATGAGGAAGCTTTGGCGTGGGCAAAGGACGAGGCCGAGCGAGTGCGTGAGGCCGTTGGCTGGGCCGCCCATGTGACCGTTTCGACGTCGCTCGATGAGGTGCTCGAGTATGCACCCTACGACGTGGCGACTATCGCCAACTGGGGGCCAGACCACGTGCCAACCACTCGCGCGTTGCAGGCCGCCGGTCAGAAGAACTTTGTAGTCGAAAAGCCGCTCGCCGACTCGATCGCCGATGCACGCGGCATTTTGACCGAGGTCGAGCGTGCCGGCGGAAAGCTATGGATCAACCTCACCCGTCGTTTCAGCGGGCTGCCTGCCGGAATCCTTCGCGTTGCTGCGGAACACCAGCTGGGCGAGCTAGTTGGAGTAACCGTCACCGGTGGTGCTCGCTGCATCGCGACCAACGGTATTCACTACCTCGACCTGGCTAGCTGCCTGTTTGGCAGCGATCCAGAGTCGGTCACCGCAGACCTTGCGACGCAGAACATCAACCCGCGCCACGAGTCACTGGCTTTCTATGAGGGTTCCGTGAACTACAACTACTCGGGCGGGCGACGCTTCAACTGCGTCTTCCTCAACGACTCTGCTGTCACCGAGAACGTTCGGTTCTATTGGCGCGACGCCGAAGGTGAGATGCTGCCGACGGGCGAGTTTGCCCTTCGTTTGCGCAACCCCGAAGAGATCGCGCAGTACCCAGCGGTAACCCGCACCGGTTACGCCCAGAACGAGGTGTTCCGCGGCAACCTTTGGCTGACCGAGGATGGTCGCAGCGGCATGACTGCCCTGTACGACGGCGTCGTCAAGGCAGCAACCTCGGCCGAGCACATCGATGTCGTCGGTTCGCGCACCGCCGAGGACCTGTTGGCGGCCCTTCACGCATCTGAGCTTGGTCAGCGTTTGACTCTGCCGGTTGACGAGAAGCTGGTCGACATCAATAAGCACTGGAGCATCAGCTAGTGACCGGTGGCAGCGCCACTCAACCGACCAAGCGCTTGGGCGTCATCGGCTCTGGCAGCATCGTGCCGTTTCACTTGGATGCCCTCAAGGCCGCCGGGTTTGAGATCGCCGTCATCGGCACTCGTCCGGGCTCGGAGCGTTCGGCTGCGCTCGCCGATCGATACGGGGCTGCGCTCGCCGATTCTTGGCAGGATGTGCTTTCCGTACCCGGCCTCGACGCCCTACTGATCGCCCCCGAGACCTCGGTTACCACCGAGATCCTCAATGCTGCCCTCGAGCAAACCGAGCTGCCAATCCTGGTCGAGAAGCCAATTTCGTATGCCTCGGCAGACCTCGCTGGTCTGCTCTATCGCACCCAGTCGGAACTCGATCGCGTTCTCGTTGGTTACAACCGTCGCCACTACTCGTCGACGGCAGCCGCGGCAGCCTTCCTAGGTGCGCAAGGCATCGCCAACGCCACCTTCCACGCCTCAATTCCAGAGGCTTCTTGGGATTCGGCTATGGCCGACGACCGCAAGCGCGGAATCCTCTTGGCTAACTCGGTGCACGTGTTAGATCTGCTGCAGCACCTTTTCGGCGAGCTCGCGATTGCAGGCGTCTCTGGCGTGCAGAACGAATCCGGGCTGGTTTCGCGCGCCGTCTCGTTCAACTCGGCATCGGGTGCGGTTGGCACGACGATCATCACCTTCGGTTCGCCGAGCGGCTATTTCGTTGACATTCACACCCCGGGCAAGTCGGCGTCGCTCAAGCCGATTGAGTTCTTCAACGAGTTCATCGGGGTGCAGGTCATCGATCCGACTCCCGAGGTGCCTCTGCGTCACTACGTGCCAACTCGCGGCGCTGCCTTCTCGCTCTCGCAGGACGACCTCGACTTCAAGCCTGGTTTCCTCGGCCAGTCGCGCGAGCTCTTCGCCTTGGCCGCTGGAGGAACGGAGGCCCTGCCGATCTCGGCTCGTCGCTCGGCGTCGCTGGCTGACGCACACCGCATCCTGGTGCTGGCGGAGCAATTGCTCGCTGCCCTGTAGCTAACAGACCTGCATAAATCTCGCAACTCGTCCGCGCTAGGGATACGGAGCGATTTAAGGCGATTTTTCTCCCTAAATTCGATGGGTCCGGTCAAAACAAGCCCATATCTGCGGCCTTTTCCACATCTCTGAAGGCGGGCCATTTAGCCCGAGCCCCATTGCCCAGACTCGTTGCATGCAAGAAGAACCCAGAGATCGCCAACCAATCAACTTCGTGCTCGAACAGAATTTTCAGCGCTGTAGTGAGCTCGTGCGTCTCCTCGTTTTCGCTGCCAATGGCAACGCCAGCTCACGTTCACGAACGCCAATGGAACTATTGGCAATGTGGGCATTGCCGGGACGACTCGTCTACGCGACGCATCGCCTGACATACACCGCTTTCTCACGTAAGGCCCGCGAGAATCAACTGGCTATGCAGGGTAATGACCTCTGGCTTGAGCTGCTAGTGGCTCGGAGGCAGATTGAACGCGTGTTTAGCGAAAACCGCATCATCCCTCGAACTCGGCAAGGCGCATTGCTGGACTGCATTCTGGACCAGATTATTTTCACGCGCGAAATGGTTGCTGCGGCCGCGAATGTTTCCACCGACACCGCCGGTCGGTGGATGAATCGCCTCATGGGGCTGGGGCTAGTCGTGAAGATCCAGGCAGGAAACATCGACGTGCACTTTTCAAGGCATGTGACGATGGCGGTGTTGCGAGAGTTCCAGCGTCACCTTGGCAGGGCGACGGACGATGAGTCGGTCAACGTCGTGCTTCGCACACCTGTGAAGATTCCAATGGACGATTACCAGGGTGCTTGGGATGGGGTTGCTAGACGGTTGAGACATCCCGCTCAAACAAGCCCTTATTTGAGCCACCTCCCAGCGAAATATGGCGATAAATTGCCTTAAATAAGGG